>CALAXT010000042.1 GCA_937895435.1 uncultured Paracoccaceae bacterium
CCGCATCTTGGCGATCAATGTATAAAGTGCGGCCTCGCCGGGCTGATCGAGCCCTTGGGTGGGTTCATCAAGCATCAGCACATCGGGCCGTGATAAAAAGGCGCGTGCCAGCAACACGCGCTGAAATTGCCCCCCCGACAACGCTGCCATCTGCTGTCCCTCAGTTCCTGATACGCCGACGCGGGTCAGGGCCGCAGTGATGACATTGGTGGTATGGCGTTCGGGCAGCGACATAAATCGTGCCACCGTCAGGGGCAGCCCGGGGTCAATATGCAGCCGCTGTGGCACATAGCCAATCCGCAGCCCCGCCACCTGCGTGACCCGGCCGCTGCTAGGGCGTGCGATGCCCAGCAAGGCGCGCAACAGGGTGGATTTGCCTGAGCCGTTTGGCCCGATGATGGTGACAATTTCGCCCCGTTCAATCGTCAGATCGATATGCGACAGGATGGATTGGCCATTGCTGGAAAAGCTGAGATCTTTCGCCGAAAGCAGGGTCATGCTGTGATACCTGAGCCGGCTGTATGCTGGCATTTTGGGCAAAGACCAATCGCCTCAACGCTGGCAAACTCGACACGAAACCCGCATTCGGTGGCGGTCGCGTTGATCGCATCCTGCAGGCGGGGTGCCGGAATTTCAGCAATTGAATGACAGGTCTGGCAAATGAGAAATGTTGGGGCATGGGCCTCGCCTGCATGGGCGCAGGCGGCAAAGGCGTTCAAGCGGTTGATGCGATGCACCAGCCCCAGATCAACCAGAAATTCCAAGGCGCGATAGGCGACCGGGGGTTGCTTGCCAAAACCATCTGCGATCAGACGGTCCAGCACCTCATAGGCGCCCATGGCACGGTGATCCTCAAGCAAAATCTCCAGCGTGCGTTGGCGCACTGGGGTTAGGCGGACACCCTGTTTGGCGCACAGGCTGGCCGCCTGTGTCAGGGCGTGGGCACTGCATTGGCTGTGATTGTGTGGTTGAAAGGCGTTGGTCATTTCCGGCTCTTGACTTGTTATGATATAACATACGATACCAGGGGGGTCTTAGCAATGTGAAAGGTAACACCATGCGGCTTTTCAAGGTGGGTGTTTTGGCAGCCGCCGTTTTGGGTGCCTGTTGTGCGGCGGCAGCCGCCAAAGTGCCACGGGTTGTGACCGATATGCCGGTGGTGCACGCTTTGGTGACGCAGGTGATGGGTGATTTGGGGCCGGTGGATTTGTTGTTGGACCGTGGCGGTGACGTCCATTCCTATCAGATGCGCCCATCTCAGGCGCAGGCTTTGGCGGCGGCTGATGTGGTTTTTTGGGTCGGTCCTGAACTGACGCCATGGCTGGTGCGGGTCCGGGAAACGCTTGCGCCGCAGGCGCTGTCAGTGCCGCTGCTAGAGGTGCCGGGGCTGGCACTGATCGCCGCTGATGAGGATCATGATCATGATCATGGGCACGATC
Source organism: uncultured Paracoccaceae bacterium (assembly GCA_937895435.1). Classification (GTDB taxonomy): domain Bacteria; phylum Pseudomonadota; class Alphaproteobacteria; order Rhodobacterales; family Rhodobacteraceae; genus CALAXT01. The sequence continues at coordinate 1,440 of CALAXT010000042.1, forward strand.
ACGATCACGATCACGATCACGCTCATGGTGCTGCGCACGATGATACCCCAAGTGATGTCCAGCCCGATGCGGCGGAAAGCCACGACCCGCATGCCTGGCTTGACCCACAGATTGCCCAGCAATGGCTGAAAGAAATCGCCCGTGTTCTGTCTGAGCGCGACAGCGCCCATGCGGCCCAGTTTCACAAAAACGCCGATCTTGCGATGGCCCGGATTGCAACGCTGTCAGACAGGTTGCAGGCCCGTTTGGCCCCTGTAAAGGTGCTGCCGTTTTTGGTTTACCATGATGCCTATGGCTATTTCGCGCGGGCGTTTGATTTGCGGTTGATGGGGGCGTTGGCGCTGAGTGATGCACAAGCCCCCAGTGCTGAACGGCTGACGGCGTTGCGTGCCGATATGCAGTCAGATGGGGTGGTATGCCTGTTTCCTGAGGCCCAACATGATCCACAATTGGCGGTCAGCGTGATTGAGGGCACCACGGTGCGGGTGGGTGGCATGCTTGATCCCAGCGGATCAACACTTACACCGGGTGCGGGTCTTTATGAGATGATGATGCAGGCTTTGGCTGCGCAGCTGTTGGCCTGTTTGGCCCCCTGACCCTTTTGAATTGATGGTGCGGCGCTACAGCGTAAGCGCCAGTTTGCGGCCTTCGTGAAAGGCATAGGCTGCAAGCCGTGGGGCGATGCAGTCGCCGATCCTGTGGGTTTCTTTACCTGAAATGGTTTGCGAAAACGGATCAAAGGCCATGTTCGTGGTTGCCATGACCAGTGCTGAGGCTGGCAGGGTTTCTTCGGCCCCGGTCAGAAAACTGCGCACAGTCACGCCATTGCCATGCCAGCGTGTGATGCAATGTTCGGTGATCATGCGCGTGCCTGCGCGGGCCAGACGTTGGCGCAATGGCATATCGGCCGAGGTGCGGGTGATTTCTTTACCAACATAGGCGTCTGGTGTGACCACTATCACCGATTTTCCCTGTTCGGCCAGATGCCATGCGGTGCCCGCGCCGCGCCAATTGCCGCCCTCATCATAGACAACAATCACATCGCCCATCCGGGCTTCGCGGCGCATCACCTCTTCGGGGGACCAAACACCACCCAATTCCATCCCCGGCAAGCTGGGTTCTGAGGGCAGCCAACGCTGGCGTCTTGAGGGGTCGGGCAATGACCCTGTCGCCAGCACGACAACCTCGGCTGAGAGGGATGTGATATCTGTTTCTTCCAGAAAACTGTGCAGATGCACCTCTACGCCCAGTCTTGAAAATTCTCGTTCATACCAGCCCATCAGATCAAGGATCTGGCCGCGGCGCGGTTGCAAGCCGGCCAGCCGGAATTGCCCACCGATATCGCCGCTTGCCTCGTAAAGGGTGACGCTGTGGCCCCGTTCAGCCGCAACGCGCGCGGCCTCTAACCCGGCCGGGCCCGCACCGACCACCAACACGGTGCGGGGTGTGGGCGTCTGTGTAAAGCGATCGCCGCCCCACTCAAACTCGCGCCCGACCGATGGGTTCACCAAACAAGAAATCCAGTAATCGCGCGACCGCCGCCCCCAGCACATTTGGTTGCATGAAATACAACCGCGTATTTGATCGGCGCGCCCGGTGTGGGCTTTGTTGGCCAAATGGGGGTCGGCAATTTGGCCGCGCACGATCGACACCAGATCGGCCTGACCCGACGCAATCACGGTCTCGGCATTTTCAGGGGTGCGGATATGTGCCTCTGAGGTGATAACGGCGTGTTTTACGACCCCCTTCAAAATCTCGGCCACTGGCGCTGTAAGCTTTTCAGGAAAGAGAAAAGTGGGCATCAGCCGCTCAAAATCCAGATAGCCACCATGCCCGCAGGTGACATAATCGACATGCCCTGTGGCATCATGCAGTGCTACGATTTCGGCCAAGCTTTCCACTGACAGCAGGATGTCCTGACTGTCAGATGTGCTGACTGCCAGCCCGATGATGAAGCCCTCACCGCAGGCGCGGCGGATGCGTTCAATGATGGTGCGCGACAGTCTGGTGCGGTTTTCAAGGCTGCCACCCCAGGCATCATCACGGGTATTTGACCAAGGTGTCCAGAATTGGTCAAGCAACGAATGATAGGCGGCCCAGACCTCAACCCCTTGGAATCCGGCAGCTTGGCAGCGCAACGCGGCTGCTACATGCGCCTCTATGATTTCTTCAATTTCTGAGACACGCATGGCGTGGCTGCCATCGCTGTCATGATAACTTGGATGCCCCGAAGGCGACCAGTGTGGCGCAAAAGACAGATCAGAGTCACCATGCGCGCCAATGTGATAAAGCTGCTGTAAAATCACCGCACCCGCCTCTTTTATGGGTTCGGTGATTTTGCGAAAGGCCGGGATCACGCTGTCATCATTGGCGCGGAAATTACCGCGTGTCAAAACACCCGTGCGGTGAACGGGCACGGGTTCAGCCACAATCATCGCCGCACCACCCAACGCGCGTTCAAGCAGATAGGCCCCAAACTGCGCGCCGGGCAAACCGTCATCTGACATATTGGCGGTATGGGCGCCAAAAACGATGCGATTGCGCAGCGTTTGATCGCGCAGGCGCAGCGGTTGCATCAGACGTGGGTGAAGCTTGGGTGTCATGCTGGGCCTCCTGTCTTGCGAAATGTTAGGGGGCCCAAGCGATCAAAGACAGACATGCGCACGACATTCTGGGGGACAAAATGTCGTAATCGGATGGATGTGAGCTGGATTGTGGCGGGGGTTGCTGCACATTGGGCGTGCCATCACGGGGGCAGGTATCTGGACAAAAATGCTTAAAACCCGACGGTGATGTCAGGTTCAGATCTGTTTGGCGTGGCGCACGCTGCAGATTTGCAACGCTTTCATTTCTGACCCATTAAACGCTGACCCATTGGCCACGGACCCATTAGTCACCGACCGGATTGCGCAGGGTGCCGATACCGCTGACAAAAACCTCAACCACATCACCTTGGCGCAAGAACCGCGGCGGGGTGCGCGACCCTCCGGTACCATCAGGTGAGCCGGTCGCGATGATATCACCAGGCGAAAGTGGCATCAGATGCGATATGTAAGAGATGATTTCGGCCACCGAAAAGATCATCTGATCTGCGGTGGTGTCTTGCATCAGCACGCCATTCAGGCGCGTTTGCAAGATCATCGTGGCAGGGTTGGCAATGTCATCAGCGGTGGTAATCCAAGGGCCCCAACTGCCTGAGCCTGCGAAATTCTTGCCCGCGTGGATGGAATGTTTTTGCCAGCCACGCACCGAGCCTTCATTCATCACTGAATAGCCCATAACATGGTCCATGGCATCGGTTTGGGCAATATGGCGCCCCCCTTTGCCGATGACGACGACAATCTCGCCTTCGTAATCAAATGTCTCGGCCGCTTCGCCGTGTGGGATTTCCAGCGGGGCGCCGTGGCCCAGCAGCGTTTCGGCATGGCGGGCAAACAGCACGACATTGCCGGGCAGGGGGGGGGCTACGCCCGCCACGGGATAGGGTTTGTGGTAATTCAGACCTGCACATAAAATCTTGCCCGCATCGGGCAGAGGCGGCAGCAGATCAACACTGTCCAACGCCAGCGCATTCCCATGACAAGAGGCCGCCATCGCGCTCAGATCTTGGGCCGCAATCACCGACCGCAAATTTGGATAGCGTGCTGCATAATCGCCCGAAACCCGATGCACCCCCGCGTCGGATAGGGTGCCATAGCTGGCTGAGCCGTTTTGCACAAAAGAAACCAGACGCATGGCAGCTTATCCTTGGGTAAATCGTGCCTCTTGTGCGCGCACAAGAGCCGAGATTGTTTCGTTATAGGGTGCGGCCAAGCCATGGCGCGCGGCAACCACGGGCACCATGCCATTGATTGCATCAATTTCCGAGGGTCTGCGGGCCTGATGATCTTGGCGCATCGATGGGCTGGCCAGCGGCATCATCCCCACAAAGGCGTCGAGATAGGCCACAGGGTCATCAAAGGAAAAGGCAATGCCCTCGGCCCGGCCTGCCGCATAGGCCTCATGCAAGCATCCCAGCGCGATGGTGCGGCGGTCATCTGTTGCCATCAATTCGCCGACAGCGCAGTCAAACAAAGTGCAAGGTCCGCTGAGTGCGACGTTGCACAGAAATTTTTCCCAGATCAGCTGATGAATATCGGCAAACGCACGGGCGTTGAAACCAGCACTTTGCCACAGCGCTTCCAGTTTTTGCAAACGTTGCGACAAGCCACCGACCATTTCGCCCAGCCGGATCAGCTTCATCGCGGAATGATGCGCGTGTCCGGGCCCGCGCATAGATGCGCCAAAACCATCGGCCACGCCCAGCAGGACGTTCTGCGTGGGCATGTGTTGGGCAATGCGCTCACCGGCTCCCAGCCCATTTTGAATGGTCAAAACCAAAGAGGTGGGCTTCATCACCGCCGCAATCTGTGCGGCTGCAGCCCCGACGCCTGCGCCTTTGGTGGCGATGACATAAAGATCACATGCCCCCGCCTGTGCCACATCGGATACGGCTTTTAGGTTGTGCACCCGACGATCGGCACCATTTGGCCCTTCAAGACGCAAACCATCGGCATTGATTGCATCGATATGCGCGCGCCATGTGTCGATCGCCCAGATCTCGTGCCCGGCTTGGGCAAAATGCGCCGCATAAACCGACCCCATGGCCCCGGCGCCCACGATGGCAATTTTCATGCGATGCTCTCCTGTGGTTGTAGCGTTTGTGGATCAATGGGTCTGCGTTCGTTCAGCTGTGCCAAAATGGCGCGTTGGCGTTTGGTAGCGGTCGCAATTGCAGCCTCTTTCACCGGACCAAAGCCGCGGATTTGTTCGGGCAGTTGGGCAAGTTCCAATACCAGATCATAGCGCACATGGCCCAAATCTTGGCAAAGCTGCCCCATCAGCGTGCTATAGGCACCCGGCAAAGCACGTTCAAGCCGCCGCTCAGCGCTATACCCAAACGGGTCGGCCCAACTGCCACGCAGGCCACGGCACTTGGCCAGCAGCCGTAAGGCGGGCCAAATCCACGGGCCAAAGCTGCGCTTTTTTGGCCGACCGGTCGCAGGATCGATGGGCGAGAGGCCCGGGGGGGCCAGATGTGCCCGCAGGGTCAACCGGCCCTCAAACTGTGTGGCAAGGGCTGCGCGAAACGCGGGGGCGCTGTAGAGCCGTGCCACCTCATATTCATCCTTGTAGGCCATCAATTTGTAAAGATTTCGCGCGAACGCCAACGCCAGCGGTTGCCCTGCGCGGTGATCGCATGCGGCAATCTGGGTGACTTGCTGGCGATACTGCGCGGCAAGACCTGCGTTTTGATACTGTGTCAACCGTTCTGCCCGATCGGCCAATACCCCATCAAGGCTTGCCACAGTGGCCACTTTCTCAGCATTGGTGCCAAAGGCGTGGTTGCGCACGCGCACAGGGTCGTGGCCATAGGCGCGGCCCCAATCAAAAGCCCCCAGATTTTGTGTGACAGCCACATTGTTTAGCACAATCGCCTGCCGGATCGCCGCCGCAGACAATGGGATAAGCCCAAGCTGATAGGCCAGCCCCAAAAGAAAAGGATTGGCCGCGATCGTATCGCCAAAAAGTGCCAGTGCCACCCGTGTTGCATCAACCAAATGTGCCTGATTTGGCGGCACAGCCGTGCGCAGGCGCTGGGCAATACTGTTAGAGGGCAGCTGAAAATCTGCATCGCGGACAAAGGCACCTGTCATCACTTCATGGGTGTTGGCGACAACATGCGCGGTCTCTGACAACAACGATAACATTGTGGCACCGGCGCTGACCACGCCATCGCACCCCAGCAAAAGATCAGCCCCACCCGGGGCAATCCGCAGGGCTGAAATATCATTGGGGTGGGCGGCCAGCCGGATATGGGTTGTGACCGCCCCCCCCTTTTGCGCCAGCCCCGCCATGTCTATCAGCCCACATCCTTTGCCCTCAAGATGTGCGGCCATACCCAACAGCGCCCCAATCGTCACAACGCCAGTTCCGCCCACCCCTGTCAGCAAAATTCCCACGGGTCGGTCCAATGTGATTTTTGCCTGCGGCTCTGGCAGGGCGCCCGGGCCGCCAGCCACGGGGCTGGGTCTGTGCAGGCGCCCCCCCTCAACCGTGACAAAGCTGGGGCAAAACCCTTTGAGACAAGACAGATCTGTGTTGCAGGCTGATTGATCAATCTGACGCTTGCGGCCCAGTTCAGTGTCCAGCGGCACAATTGCGACACAGTTCGACTGCACACCACAATCACCGCAACCCTCACAAACAGCGGCATTTATAAAGGCGCGTGCAGGTGGATCTGGCAGTTTTGCACGTTTGCGTCGGCGGCGCTTTTCGGTGGCGCAGGTCTGTTCATAAATCAGCACCGTAACGCCGGGAATTTCGGCCAATTTTGTTTGAACCGATTGCAGATCAGCACGATCAGACACGGTGACACCGTTTGGAAAGCCCACCCCCCGCAGCGCCTTGGGATTGTCAGACACCACCGTCAGCCGCACCACACCGGCGGCCAGAACCTCGGCTGCGATTTGGGTTGGGTGCAGCGCGCCCTCATGCGCTTGACCGCCCGTCATCGCAACCGCATCATTATAAAGGATTTTATATGTGATATTCACCCCGGCCGCCACAGCGGCGCGGATCGCCATCAGACCTGAGTGGTTATAGGTGCCGTCGCCCAGATTTTGAAATACATGGCGGCGGGTTGAAAATGGGGCCTCGCCGATCCAATTTGCGCCCTCACCCCCCATATGGGTGTGGCCTTCTGTTGCGCGGCCCATGAATTGCGACATCCAATGACAGCCAATGCCGGCATAGCCACGTGCGCCCTGTGGCAACACTGTTGAGCTGTTATGTGGGCACCCTGCGCAGAAATAGGGTGCGCGCGCCACGCCCAGCGGCGTTGCGACACGCGTGCGCAATGCCGACAGGCGTGCGAGTGCCTGCTCTAACCCTGCGTCCCGAATGCCGCTGCGCTGCAAGACCGCATGGCCAATCGTCTGTGCAATCAGGTTCTGATCCAGTGCGCCCTCTTCGACAAAAAGCCGTGCACCGGTTTCATCGCGTTTACCAATAACAGTGGGGGCGCCCTTGGTGCCGTAAAGAATTTCGCGCAGCTGCCCCTCTATCAGGCCCCGTTTTTCCTCGACCACGATCAACAGGTCCAACCCATCGGCAAAGTCGCGCAGGCCATCTGGCTCCAACGGCCAGACCATGCCCACCTTGTAAAGCGATAGACCAAAGCGTTTGGCCGCTGCCTGATCCATGCCCAAATCGTGCAAAGCTTGCAGCACATCCATATGGGATTTTCCGGTGCTTACGATGCCAATACGCGCTGGTCCCCCCCGACCTTGTGGCCAAATCACCCGGTCCAACCCATTGGCGCGGGCATAGGCGCGGGCGGCATCCAGTTTAAAGCGGTGCAGACGGCGTTCTTGATCGTGGCGGTCATCTTTGGGGCGGATGTTCAACCCACCGGCGGGCATATCCAACAGATCTGGCAAAACGGGCAAGTGTTGGGCCAGTGCCAGCGGCAGATCAACCGATCCGCTGGATTCGACCGTGTCTTTGACACATTTCAACCCCACCCAAAGTCCCGAATATCGCGACAGTGCCCAACCATGCAGGCCAAATGTGACCAATTCAGCCAAATTGGCGGGGTTAAGCACTGGCATCATCGCATCCACCAACGCGTATTCGCTTTGGTGGCAGGTGGTTGAGCTTTCACAGGTGTGATCATCGCCCAGCAGCGCCAAAACCCCCCCCTGTGCGGCGCTGCCCGCCAGATTGCCATGGCGTAACACATCGCCGCTGCGATCAACCCCTGGCCCCTTGCCATACCAAAGACCAAACACACCCGCATGTGTGCCCTCGCCACGCATCGCAACCTGTTGCGTGCCCCAGATTGCGGTGGCGGCAAGGTCTTCGTTCAGGGCGGGATGAAAACGAACGTCGGCTGCCTGCAAGACCCCGGCCGCCGCCTGAAATTGCTGATCAAGCGCACCCAAGGGCGAACCGCGATAGCCTGTCACATAGCCCGCGGTCTGCAGACCTTGCATGCGGTCACGTGCGGCCTGCATCAGGCACATCCGCACCAAGGCTTGTGTGCCTGTCAGATAGACCTGCCCCACAGAAAGGTCGAATTTTTGTGCCAAATCAACGGGTCGCAAACCATCCCCCCGGTTGGGCAAAAGATCTGCCATCACAGGCCCTCGGTTTGGGGGTGCATGGCGCAGGCGGGCAGATGAATTTCGAACTGCGCGCGCAGCCGTTCCAGCATGTCCGGTGATAGGTGGCTGGGGAAATGCTGGTCTAAAATTTCGTGCGCGCGCGCCCGGGCTGCGGTACGAATATGTGGGCTGCCCGCCGCCTGCCAAGGTTCAAACCCGCGTCGGTCAGCAATCTCGGGGTAAAGAAAATCGCTTTGCATCCGGGCCAACGTATCAGGATGGCCCAAATAATGACCCTCGCCCCGGACCACCTCGGCGATCATCAAAGGTGACAGTGTGGCCTCTGATACTTCAACCGGTGCTAAGGCCCGCAGCACGGCGCCCAGCATTTCGTTATCAATCACATAGCTTTCAAACGAACAGCCCATCAGGCCAGCCTGCATGCCGCAGGCCTGCGTGATCAGATTGGCCCCCGATTGCGCCGCCATGCTGACCGTCAGGCATTTTTCATACCCGCTTTGGGCATCACTGATTTTGCTGTCGCTGGCGCCCGCGATGGTGGAATTGGGCAGATCTAAAAAGCCCGTCATTTGAACCGCTATTGCTGTCAGCATCGCCTGTTCGCCTGCCCCCCCGGCCATCCCGCCGGTGCGCAGGTCGGTGATCATAGGGCGGGGGCCGCAAATCGCGGTGACGGCCGGGTCGATCAACCAGGCCACCACCAAACCCGCCAGGGTTTCGGCCATGGTTTGCGCCACGCAGCCCGCGATCGTGACCGGGCTTGAGGCCCCCAACTGGCCAAAGGTATTGACATGAACTGGCAGGCCTTGGCGCACCGCCTCGGCCAAAACGGCGCAGGCCTCGGATGAAAATCGCAGTGGTGGCACGGCGTGGTTGATGTTCAGTGACAAAAATGGTCGGGCACGAAAAGCTGCGGCAGATCCGGCGATTTCATGGCACATCTGCGCGATTTCAACCACATGTTCGGGTTCGGACGCGGCAACCATCACATGTTTGGATGTGCCCGCCAGTGCGGCAAAGGCTGTGTTGATATCAAGAGACCGGGTGTCGAGCATATCGCGTGCGACCACGGATCGGCTGAAAAAATGCACATTTTCCAGTGCATCAACCAGCCGCGCGGCCTGATACAGATCCGCCAATGTCGCGGGGCGATAGGTGTCTGTATCCAGATCAACCACCATCGGTGCAGCGCCGCCTGATCCAGCGTATACACGCTTGTCGCCCAAAACCATATCATGCGCTGGATCTTGGCCACAAAGCGTGACATCCCGGCGCAGGCCCGCCAGTGCGCGTGCCACAAGATCTGCTGGAAAAAGCAGTCTGTTGTGGCTGTCAATGCTGCCCCCTGCCGCACAGACAAGCGCCTGAATATCTTCTGGGGCTTCAGCCATGCCAATGGTCGCTAAAATTTCGACCGAGGCTGCATGGATGCGCGCCAAATCGGCAACAGACAGCGGGGCAAGTTGGCCGCCACTTACTTTTGTCGATGCTCTCAGACGGGCAGGGGCTGAACGGGGTGATCCGTTCTCGCGCCCAGTGCGCCGCCCGCGCCGGTTCGCCGTCTGCGCTGCAGCCTCTGCCGGTTTTTCAACATCATCGCCCATTGTTCAAACCACCCCCCCGAACATGGGTGTCAGTTTTTCGCGGCAAAAAGGGATCGACAAGTGACTTCTGCATGCTCTACGCATGAAGAGAAATTGCATCATCACGGGCCCACACATGGCACTTGTCAAACAACGTTTGCCGCTGACCGCATTGCGCACCTTTGAAGCTGCGGCCCGCAGGCTGAGTTTTAAAGATGCAGCAGATGAGCTGTGCGTCAGTGCAACAACTGTTTCCAATCAGATCCGTCAGTTGGAAAAAGACTGGGGCTGTCAGTTGTTCGTGCGCAAGACCAGATCGGTTGTGCTGACAGATGCGGGCCGCTCGATGGCGCTTGTTTTGGCCCGTGCCTTTTCCGACATCCGCGCTGAGATTGAGGCCCATGTGGCCAGTCGGTCAAAAAGTGTGACGCTGGCGGTGGGCCCAATTTTTGGCGCGCGCTGGCTTGCACCACGTTTGGCCCAGTTTCGCGCAGCCCATCCCAAAATTGATCTGATCATTGAACATGCTCCCCGGATCACCGGACTGGAAACCATGCCAACATCTGTGGCGGTCGATTGGGGGGTTGGCCCGTGGAATGGGTTGGAAACGCGTATGCTGTTTCGCATTGTTTATGCGCCGGTTGCCAGCCCTGCGCTGATTGCCGCCCATGGTGGGTTGCGCACGCCCGAAGATCTGGTGCGCTTTCCAATCATTCATCAGCAAAACCGTGGTGAATGGCAGGCATGGTTGAAACACGCGGGTGTGCCGGGCCTGAGTTTTCGTGACGAAGTGATTGCAACGGATTCCAACATGGTCACCCAAGCCGCTATTGATGGTCAGGGCGTGGCCTTGGGGATTTTTCCGTTTTTGCAGCCCGAGGTCGATATGGGGCGGCTAATACGCCCGTTTGAAATCGATTTGCATCCAGATCGGGCCTATCACCTGCTGACCCGCCCAGGTGCGCGGGCCACGTCGGAAATTAACGCGGTCTGTCGCTGGATCGAACACGAAGCGGCGTTACTGCGCTGAGTTGATCGGGGTTTCTTGCCAACCATCAGGGGCTTTTGCTGATTGGCGCAGGGCATAGGCCCCCGCCCCAGGCCGTGCTGAAAAAACCTCTTGCACGCCGTTTGCCCCCAAGCGCACGGCGGCCCCGTCATCAATGGCAAGGCCAGCTGGGATCAATCTGCCCGCCACATGGTCGCGAAAGGCTGGGCGGCGTGCGGGCTCGCTGGAATAATGGGGGCAACAACTGCCCGCAATCAGCCCAAGCCCCTCAAGGGGGCGAAACCCGGTGCCATTGCCATCCCACATTGCATATTCAAACCAACAGACTGCGCCCGCGCTTACCCCGGCCATCACAACGCCTGCGCGGGCAGCCGCCAGCAACACCGCATCAATGCCTGTGGCCCGCCAGCCGGCCAGCATCTGCGCCGTGTTGCCACCTCCGACATATACCATATCCAACCCTTGCACCCAGTCTGTGGCTTGCTGGGCATCTGCGGTCATCGGCAAATGGCGCAGCCCGGTGGCGCTGTCACGAAACCGTTCATAAAACCGGGCAATTCGATCTGGGTTGTCCTGCGATGCGGCCCCGATAAAGCCAATCTGGGGCTGATCGGGCAGCTGGCGCAAGCAATAACTTTCCAAAGCGGGGTCTTCGCCATGGGTGAACCCGCCGCCGCCCATCGCGATCACGCAAACGCCATTTGTCATCAAATATGCCCTCGTCAATGGTACATTATGCCCATCTTTGCTTAGCTGAGCCTGCTGCGATTGTGCAAAAAAATTCATCTACGATAGTAAAGTCGACCTGTAAGCCCAAAGTTGCAGCTGAAAATAGCTTTGTTTTGGAAAATTCGACGTGCATATCGATGACAACTTTGTCGGTGACCCTAAAAAATTTAATCCATGATGCCGAAAATTATCGCTTGTCAGGCAGCGGTGCGCGCGGCGACGATTGGTCAAGGAAAATCCGTGAAAAGCGGATACCGTTATTCATGGGAGGAATGGATGAAGCGTTTTTTGATCAGCAGCTGTGCCATCGCCGCGGTTACCGCGGGCATGGCCTTTGCCGAACCTACCGGGGTGTTCCGTCAGGCACATGAACTGGGGTTTGGTGCATTGTCGAGCCTGGACCCAATTTCCAAAGGTCGCGTTTTTCAAATCACTGAAAAACTGATGAGCCGTCTGGTGCGCCCGGACATGGATGGGGTGCCAGCCCCTGATCTGGCCCTCAGCTGGACTGCGAATGCTGATGCGACAGAATGGACATTAAACCTGCGTCAGGGCGTAAAGTTTCACGATGGCAGCAGCTTTGGTTCCGAAGATGTTGTTTACTCATTGAACCGCCTGCTTGATCCCAACAGCGACAGCCCGGCGCGGTCTGCGGTAAAGATGATCACCGGGGTTGAGGCCGTCGACGCCAATACGGTCAAGCTGACGTTGAACATCCCCTTTGCTGATTTGCCGATGCAGCTGATGGATTATCGTCTGCGGATGATCCCAGAAGGATCGGGTGACACGATCGCGCAAACCGGCATTGGCACTGGCCCGTTCAAACTGGAAAAGTTTGATGCCGAAGGCACCTCGGTTTTGGTGGCCAATATGGATTATTTTGATGGCGCCCCGGGCGTTGCCAAAATGGAAATTATCGGCATTGCTGACGGTCAGGCCCGCCTTCAGGCATTGCTGGGTGGTCAGATTGACATGGAGAGCGGGATTACCGCCCAACAAAAGGCGATGTTTGCCGCATCAGATAAATATGTGCTGCAAGAAATTCCCACCGGGAATTGGCGCGGTATTGTCATGCGCAACGATGTCGCCCCGTTTACTGATCCGCGTGTACGCAAAGCTGTGCGGATGGTGGCAGATCGCCAGCAAATGTTGAACCTGGTCGAGGGTGGCAGCGGCACGCTGGCCTGTGACATCCCTGTCGGCCCGCGTGATCAATACCGCGCAGATTTGAGCTGCCCGCAAGATATCGAAGGTGCCAAGGCACTTTTGGCCGAAGCTGGATTTCCCAATGGCATCGATATGGATATCTATGTCGCAACGCTTGAGCAAACATGGCCGATGATGGCTGAAGTGTTTCAGCAACAGGCCGCCCCTGCGGGCATACGGGTCAATATCGTTCAGGTCCCAAGCGATGGGTTCTGGAGCGAGGTCTGGATGAAGAAAGATGTCACGCTGACACGCTGGAACGAACGCCCAGCTGATCAGGCGATGCATGAAATCTATCTGGGTGGTGCTAAGTGGAACGAAAGTTTCTATAGCGATGCAGATTTTGATGCCATGCTGGCCTCTGCCCGCCGCGAACTGGATTTTGCAAAGCGCAAGGGGCTGTATGTCAAAGCACAAGAGCATTTGCAGGAAACTGCCGGCACCTTGATCCCTTATCACGTCACCAAACTGGTGGGGACCACTGCGCGGGTGCGCAATTTGGATGCGGTTGAAAATATGTCGATCCGCTGGCATCTTGTCACGGTCGATTGATCTGCACTCTGACAAAGAACGGGCGCGCGCTTGATCTGGCGTGCGCCTTTTCCCTGATATCCTGACGGAAAAGGCCCGCTGATGCTTGCCATGTTGTTGCGCCGAGTTTTGCTGGGGCTGATCACGGTGGTGTTGGTCTCTTTGATCATCTTTGCGGGTGTTGAGATGCTGCCCGGTGATGCCTGCACCGCGTTTTTGGAACGTGAAGCGCAGGGACAGTTGTTGGAAAACTGCCGGATTGATCTGGGGCTGAACCAGCCCGCCTTTTTACGCTATTTGGATTGGGCGTCCGGGGCGCTGACGGGTGATTTTGGCCTGTCGGCCAATGGTCACAAAACGATTTCTGAAATGGTGGGCTATCGGCTGCGCAACACGCTGTTGCTGGCGTCTTGCGCCATGCTGACCGGGGTGCCGCTTGCGCTTTTCTTGGGCATTGTGGCTGGGCTGTGGCGGGATCGTTCGCCTGATCTGGTTGTCTCAACCTTGGCGATCATGGCGATGACAATTCCGGAATTCGTTTCCGCCACCCTGCTGATCTTGATCTTTTCCGTTTGGCTGGGCTGGGTGCCGGGCATTGTGTTAACCTCTGCCAGCGCACCGGTGTCTGAATTTTTCCCAGCGATCTTCCTGCCGATCATGGTGTTGGCCATGGTGATGACGGCGCATATCCTGCGCACGGTGCGGTCTTCTGTGATTGAGGTCATGGCCTCTGATTATGCGCAGATGGCAACGTTAAAGGGCGTTCCCTATTGGCGGGTGGTCTTTGGCCATGTTTTGCCCAATGCGCTGTTGCCCACGATCAACGTGGTGGCCCTGACGATCGCCTGGCTGTTGGGTGGGGTGGTGGTGATTGAAACTGTGTTTAACTATCCTGGCCTTGGCCGGATGATGATTGATTCCATCTCAGATCGTGATCTGCCCGTCACCCAAGCCATCGCGCTGATCATCGCGACTGTTTACGTCGGCGTGAACCTGACTGCTGATATGGCAACGATGCTGGCAAACCCTCGCCTGCGCACCCTTCATACGAGAAAACGCTGATGCGTGATGCCGCTCCTACATCCCCCGTCGCGCGCGCTGTGGTGCTGCGTAAAAATCCGTTCGCTGGCTTTTTGGGTGTTTTGCGCGACATCATCCGGCGCCCGTCTGGGGCGGTTGGCGTGGCGCTGGTGACAACGCATGTCGTTTTGGCACTGATCTCACCAATGATTGCGCCCTTTGATTATCGGGCGATCAATTCCTTTTCCATGCTGAACGGCCCTGGCCCCGAGCATTGGTTGGGCACCGACCATTTGGGGCGGGACACGCTGTCGCGGACGCTTTTGGGGGGACGTGAGGCGCTGTTGGTTACCGGCATCGCCACGCCCCTGGCGGTGCTTTGGGGTGGGTTTGTTGGCATTTTCTTTGGGCTGGTCGGGGGGCGTCTTGATGAGGTTTTGATGCGGTTGGTCGATGCCTTTTTGTCGCTGCCGTGGATCTTAAAAATGCTGGTGCTGATTGTAACTTTTGGCACCGGGCTGGGTGTGTTGATCCCGACATTGGCGTTTTTCTACGGCATCCCGGTGATCCGGATCGCGCGCGCGGCCACCCATGATGTCGTTGCACGGGATTTTGTGCAGGCGGCCCGGGCGCGGGGGCATGGCCGCATGACGATCATTGTCAGGGAATTGTTGCCCAATGTGCGTGACGCGCTGTTGGTTGAGGGTGCGATGCGGTGGTCTTGGATGTTGCTGGCGTTTTCGTCGTTGTCGTTTCTGGGGTTTGGGGTTTCACCACCGACACCCGACTGGGGGCTGATGATCGCGGATGCGCGTGGCTTTATGTCATTTGCCCCTTGGGGCGTTTTGGCACCCGTGATTGCCCTGTCATCGCTGATCATCGGCATCAACCTGACGGCAGATGCGCTGGCCAAGGCGCTTGGAATTGACCGGGCACAAAAAGCCCCTGTCTGACGGGGACGAATTCATGGAAAAACCGCTTATGTCCTCTGCAAGTTTAAGTGCTGCGTTGATTGATATTCGGGATTTGTCGATTGGCTTTACGGGGCGCAATGGTCAGACGTTGCCGGTGCTACGCAATATTAATTTGCAGGTTCGTGCTGGCGAAAGCCTGGGGCTTGTGGGGGAAAGTGGGTCAGGCAAAAGCACGCTGGCATTGGCCGCGATGGGGTATCTCAAACGTGGGTTGCGGGTGTTGGGCGGGCACGTGCAATTTGATGGCACCGAATTGTTTGGCCTGCCACGCCAAAAATTGGAAAAGATCCGAGGCGGACGTCTGGCACTTATCCCCCAGAATTCTGGGCAATCGCTAACCCCCAGTCTGCGGATTGGCGCACAACTGGCCGAGGCGCTGCGCCTGCATTCCAATCTTCCCGCTGCGGCCCACCCGGCCCGTATTCAGGCCCTGCTGACCCACGTGCGCCTGCCTGACCCGCAAACCATTGTGCTGCGCTACCCGCATGAGCTGTCAGGCGGCCAGCAACAGCGCGTGGCCATTGCGATGGCTTTGGCCGGCGAGCCTGAGGCCTTGCTGCTTGATGAGCCGACAACCGGTCTGGATGTTACCACCCAAGCCCATATTTTAGAATTGTTGCGCGATCTGGCGCGTGAAACGGGCATGGCGATGGTTTATGTCAGCCATGATCTTGGGGCGATTGCGCGGGTCTGTGACCGTGTTGTGGTGATGTATGCGGGTGAAATTGCAATGGTTGGCAGCACGCGCCAGGTTTTGCGTGACCCCGGCCATCCCTATGCCCGTGGGTTGCTGGCCTCGATTCCAAAATTGGCCGATGCGCGATTGCCTGTGGCCTTAGATGGCAGACCACCTGCGCCCGGTGGGGCAGGTGAGGGATGCGCCTTTGTGCCGCGCTGTGTGATTGCCCAAGAGATCTGCCAGACCAACCGGCCTATGCTGGAAGAAACCCCCAATGGTGATCTGGTGCGCTGTCATCGCCCAAGTCTGGCGCGCACGCTGCCCATACGCGCCGAAAGTGATGCCGCCCCTCGGGGTGAGATTGGTGATGCGGATGCGCTGGTGTTGGACCGTATGGCCATTTCCTATGCGCGGCCGGGGCTGTTTGACGGTCTGTTGCGAAAGCGGGCCGGTGGCGCTCTGCCCGCCACGGTCGACGACATCACCCTTACGCTGCGACAGGGCGAGACGCTGGGGTTGGTGGGCGAAAGCGGATCGGGCAAATCAACCATTTTGAAATCAATTGCGGGGTTATTGGCACCTGTGGGTGGGGCAATCCAGTTTGGTGACGGTGCTGCCTTGCCGGGGTTGGTCGATGGCCGCACGCCCGATCAGCTGCGCAAAATTCAGCTGATTTTTCAAAACCCGGATGAAAGCCTGAACCCACGCCAAACTGTGGCTGAAATTTTGGCGCAACCTTTGGGGCTGTATTTCGGGCTAAAGGGGCAGGCACTGCTGGAACGCAGCGCTGAGCTGTTGGAACGTGTCAGGCTGGGCGCGCATTATCTTGACCGTTTGCCCAATCAGCTTTCTGGCGGCGAAAAGCAGCGGGTGGCGATTGCGCGCGCCTTTGCCGCCCAGCCAGATCTGGTGCTTTGTGATGAGGTCACATCGGCGCTAGATGTCTCTGTGCAGGCAGCGGTGCTGGATTTGCTGGATGCGTTGCGCCGTGATCAGGGCACAACCTATATCTTTGTCAGCCATGATTTGGCTGTGGTGCGTGCGCTGTCAGACCGGGTTGCGGTGCTCTATCAGGGCCGCCTGTGCGAGGTTGGGCCTGCGGCTGCGGTCTACGGTGCGCCGTCGCATCCTTATACGGAGGTTTTGCTGGGCGCTGTGCTGGAACCTGACCCTGATACAGCCCCAACCCTAAGCGCGGACGATGTGATTGAACTTGCCCCGCCGGCGCAGGGCTGCGCTTTTCAGCGCCGCTGCCCGCGCAAACTTGGGGGCGTCTGTGATACTGACACGCCGCCTTGGCGCGTGGATCGTGCCACTGGCCACGCCATTCGCTGCCACATAGACCGCAGTGCGCTTTGAAACTTGGTCGTGGTTTGAACAGGGCCGCTTTCTAAGCGCTGATCATCGCGTGCCGGTTGTCAAATTCTGTGCTGCACAGATCCTGCGCCCTTGCCGAAGCCTGTGATGACGTGTCTATCGTTTGTCGGAGCATAACCAGAAAGCGGACCGTTCATGACTGATTTCATCGCCCCAGATAAGCTGCGCCTTTTTGTTTCTGATTGCTATCAAGCAATGGGTGTTGACGCACTTGCAGCCGCGCGTGTCGCGGATACTTTGGTTCAGGCAGACCTGTGGGGGCACCAGTCGCATGGTGTCATGCGGCTCTTTTGGTATGCTGCGCGCATAAAGAGTGGCGCGATGAACGCAAATGCCCAACCAGAAATCGATGGTGGCTTTGGCGCGATCGCCACGATGAACGGGCATGCGGGTATGGGCCAAGTGATTGCCCACGCTGCCATGACCCAAGCAATCGCCAGCGCAAAGGAACATGGCTTGGGGGCGGTGGCCGTGCGCAATTCTGGCCATTTCGGCACGGCGATGTATTTTACGCGCATGGCGGCACAGGCTGGGTGTCTGGGCTTTATATCCACCAATGCCAGTCCTGCGATGGCGCCTTGGGGCGGGATCAAAAAGCGGGTGGGAAACAATCCGTGGTCATGGGCGGCGCCGGCGGGGCGCTATGCCCCCATGATGTTGGATATTGCGAATACTGCCGTTGCACGTGGCAAGCTTTATCTGGCCAAGCAACGTGGTCAGACTGTTCCCGACACTTGGGCGATTGATCAAGATGGCAATGCAACCACCGACCCTGCCACCGGTATTGCCGGCACGCTTTTGCCAATTGCGGGGCACAAAGGATATGCGATTTCAACGATGATGGACGTTTTGTCGGGTATTTTGTCAGGCAGCCGATTTGGCAGCACGATCACCGGGCCATATGTGCCCGAGGGGTCAAGCGGCGTTGGCCATCTGGTGATGGCGGTTGATATTAAGGCCTGTCGACCCTTGGATGCGTTTAATGCGGATATGGAGACGTTGATCGCCGATCTAAAGGCGACGCCCCGCAAGCCCGGTGTCGATGAAATTTTTTATCCCGGTGAATTGGAAGCCCGCGCGGATATTGAACAAAATAAGACCGGAATTTCCTTGCCCCAAGATACAAAAGCGACACTGCGGGCGCAGGCAAAAGAGATTGGTGTTCTGGCGCCCTTCTGAGATGTCGACAGAATTTTGGGCGTGTTATTTTCCGCCAGCGCCACGGCCAAACACCTGCGCCAAAACCATCATCAATGATGTCACAACAATCATGATGGTGGAAATGGCCGCAATCGTAGGGTCAATCTGATCGCGCAGAGCGTTGAACATATTGCGTGTCAGCGTCGGATTGTCCCCACCCGAGACAAACATCGCAATCACCACCTCATCAAACGAGGTCAGAAATGACAGCAGTGCAGATGTTACCACCGCAAAGCGGATCTGCGGCAATGTCACGGTTAAAAACGCACGCCAGCGCGCGGCCCCCAAGCTGCGCGCGGCCAGTTCTTGGTTCATATCATAGCTTTTCAACGCAGATCCGGTGACGATCAACACCAACGGCAACGCTAAGATCGTATGCGCCATCACCAGACCCGTTATCGAATACAACAGCCCCAGTTTGACATAGGCATAAAACGCCCCGATCGCGATCAAGACCACTGGCACCATCATCGGGGTGATCAGCAGCACAAAGGCAAAACGCACGCTGCGCAGGCTTGAGGCGTGCATACCATACGCCGCCACCACCCCGATGGGGGTTGCCACGATCATCGTCAGAAAACCTGCCTTAAGCGAGGTCCACGTGGCCTCCATCCATTCCTCAGACCCGAAATAGTGTTGATACCAGCGGGTTGACCATGTGCGGGGCGGAAATTCTAAATATTGGGAATCGGAAAAGGACATGGGAATGACGATCAGCGTTGGCAGCACCAGCAACGCCATCGTCACCCCTGCAAACACATAAAGCCATAGCCGCTGTAAATGCGTGATCTGTGTTTCTGATGCGGGTTTTTGCAGCCAGCCAAACATCAGTGCCCCCCCCCCGTCATCTGTTCCAACCGTAAAAAGCGTGATGCCAGCCACAAAATCCCCACTGTCAGCGCAAGCAACATCACCCCCAAGGCGCTGGCCGCCCCCCAATTTACGAACAGCTCAATGTTAGAAACGATTTTCATGGATACAAGGATCACACGACCCCCGCCCAAGACCGCAGGGGTTACGAAAAAGCCCAAACAAAGCACAAAAACCATCAGCGCCCCAGCAAATAGGCCAGGCGTCGATAGTGGAAAAAATACGGTCCAAAACGCCCGCGCAGGGGGGGCGCCAAGGTTGGATGCGGCTTTCAGATAATCACGGTCAATCGCACGCATCGCGCTGTAAACTGGTAAAATCAGGAAGGGCAGCATGATATGCACCATGCCAATCAACGTGCCCGTCATGTTGTGAACGATCTTGATTGGTTCATCCCAGAGCCCCAGCGATATCGCCCAACTATTTACCAACCCCTTTTTTTGCAGCAGCACCAGCCACGCATAGGTGCGCACCAAAAGCGATGTCCAAAACGGCAGCAGCACCGTAATGAGGCAAAGATTTGCAATGTGCCTTGGCAGGCCAGCCATGAAATAGGCCAAGGGATAGCCAATCAAGATGCAAAGCCCTGTGGTCAGCAGGCTGACCTGAAACGTCTTGGCAAAAATTCGGGCATAGGATTTCTGGGTGATCATCCGCTCATAATTTTCAAATGAGAAATGACCATCAGCGCCAATGAAAGACACATAAAAAAGCCATCCCACCGGGATGACCATGATCACCAGAACCAAAAGCAGCGCGGGCGATGCCAGGCCAAACAGCGCCAGCCTTTCTAGCTTTTCGTCGCGGCGCAAACCGTCGGCGTTTGTCTCAACCATCACGCGCTCAGACCCCCGTGCCGTCGATTAAAACGGTATCGGCAGGATCCAACCCCAATGTGACCCAATCACCCAGCTTTGGCAGCGCGCTGACAGTGCCATCGCGCACCGCACCGCGCATGGCGATTTCCGCGCCCTGCCCGGTTTTGCCATAAAGCAGAAAACTATCACCCTGATAGACCAGTTCGGTGACGCAGACCTTAAAGCAGTTAATGTGGGGGGGGGGCGTATCGCGCAGCAGACGGATGCGTTCGGGGCGGATCATCAACAGCAACTCGGCGGTTTCGGGGATTGGGTGCGCCAGCATCAAGGTTTGGCCTGCATGGGCAACGGTGCCTGCGTGGCGTTCCACGGGCAAAAACGATGAATCGCCAATAAAATCAGCTACAAAGCGGTTTGCTGGGCTTTCATAAAGCGCCTGCGGTGTGGCCAACTGCATGATGCGGCCGTGGTTCACAACTGCAATTCGATCTGACATGGTCAGCGCCTCGCGCTGGTCATGGGTGACGTAAACCGTTGTCATGCCCAATTTGTCGTGCAGATGGCGCAGTTCAATCTGCATCCGATCCCGCAGTTTTTTATCCAATGCCGAAAGGGGCTCATCCATCAGCAAAATACGCGGCTCAAACACGATTGAACGGGCCAGCGCCACCCGTTGTCTTTGCCCGCCTGACAGCTGATCAATGCTGCGCGCGCCATAGCCGCCCAGTTGCACCGTTTCCAAGGCGCGCTCGATCCGTTCGGCCCTTTCGGCCTTGGGCACATTGCGCAAGCGCAACGGATAGCCCACATTTCCGGCAACGCTCATATGTGGAAACAGCGCATAGTTTTGAAAGACCATGCCGACATCGCGCAGATGGGGCGCTGTGCGGATCATTTCATGCGCGCCAAATTTCAGACTGCCGCAATCGGGTCGGGTGAAGCCTGCCAACACCATCAAAAGCGTCGTTTTGCCAGACCCAGATGGCCCGAGCAGCGTCAGAAATTCACCACTTTTGATCTCAAGCGAGACATCATTAAGGGCAAAGACCTTGCCATAGGTTTTGGTCACATTGCGCACCGATATGGGCAGCGCATCATTTTTGGTCTGGGTCACGCAATCAGCCTTTGGTCAACGTGGCGGCAGGCCATTCATGGTCTGCCGCCCTTAAAAGGAATAAAAAGTTACTCAGTCAGCATCGACTGATACATTTCATCGGCGATTGTTTCCCATTTGGCATACCATTCCAGCGATACGGGCAACTGCAGTGCCGCATTGGCCGGCGACGAGGGCAACATGGCTGCGGTGGCGGCATCAATTACGCCTGTGTCAAACGCGGCTTTGTTCGTGGGGCCATAGGTGATGTATTTGGGCAAATCATCCTGGTACTCAGCCTTTGAGATTTCGGCAAGAAACGCCATCGCGGTGTCTTTGTTGGGCGCCCCTTTGGGAATGGCAAAGCAATCATAATCGAGCAGGGCTTGATTAAAGCTGTATGCCACTTTGGCGCCATCCTTCTTGGCGACATCAAACCGGCCGTTCCAACCGGTGGTCATGTCAACCTCGCCATCTTTCATCAACTGCGCATGTTGCGCACCCGAGCCCCAGAAGACATCAATATTGGGCTTAAGTTCCCGGATTTTGTTAAGCGCGCGCTCAATCCCGGCCTCAGAATCTAGAACGGTATAGACATCTTCAGGGGCGACACCATCGGCCATCAATGCGGGTTCAAGCGCACCTGCAACTTTTGAGCGATAGGCGCGTTTGCCGGGGAATTTTTCAACATTCCAGAAATCTGCCCAGCTTTGTGGCCCAGCATCGCCATAGGTGGCTGTGTTCCACGCATAAACTGTCGAAAATACATCACCACCAACGCAAAATTCGGATTTCAGCGTGGGATAAAATGTCGAGACGTCGATCACGTTATAATCCAGCGGCTCTAACAGGCCTTCAGCGCCGGCGCGTGCCGCAGAACCTGATCCGCTGGCCACGATATCCAGCGTCACTGCGCCTGTGGATACTTGCAGCCGCACATCTGACATGCCGCCATAGGTCTCTTCTTTGACCGCAATACCGGTCGCCGCCGATGCAGGCACAAACAGTGCTTTGCTTTGGGCCTCTTGGTAAGACCCGCCCCAAGACGCGATCGTCACGCTTTTGTCTTGGGCAAAGGCTGTGGTGGCCAAAAGCGTGGCGGCCACGGTAAGGCTGGTTGAAATCTTCATATCTTCTCTCCTCTGTTGTTGTTCCCCGCGGATCGCGCCATGCGCCGTGGGGCTCGCCTGTTTTTTTGGTTCGGTTGCAGTGGCGAACATGCAGCCGAAAGCGTATCAGCCAGCCGCCGCAAGCGCGCGCCTGTGCTGGTGTTGATCGTGCCAACGATACCAAGCGACCGTGGCGGGTAAGAACCAGGGTGCGCCGGTATAAAGTGGGCGGGTTGGAAAGGGCAGGTTGTCAAAGGCGGTCTTGCCTTCTGGTTTTCCCAGCACTTTTTGGCCCAGCCGCATTCCCAAATAAGACGCCATAGAGACGCCCGAACCGCAGTATCCCATTGCGTAATGCACACCATCATGCACGCCAGTATGGGCCAGTTCATCAAAGGTGTATGCAACGGTGCCAGTCCATGAATGGGTGGCCTGATATCCGGCAAGATCTGGAAAGATCCTGCACATTTCTGCATGCAGCCGTGGCCCACTGGCAGCTGGGTCTGATTCTGACGCGGATACGCGGCCACCAAACAAAATGCGCTGCCGGTCAGGCGAGGCGCGGTAGTAATAGACGACCTTGCATGTGTCGCTGGCAATTCGGTTTGTGGGGAAAAGGCGATCAACCAATGAGCGGGGCAGAGGTTCTGTGGCAATAATATAGCTGCCAATCGGAATCACCCTGCGGCGCAACCACGGTGTCAACTTGGTTGTATAGCCATTGGTGGCAACAATAACATCGCGTGCGCGCAGCTGTCCCTTTTGCGTGTGCAACAAAAAGCCGCCCGCCACCCGTTCAATTGTTAAAACAGCGCAATGGCCGGTGACATGCACGCCGGCTGCCAGCGCACGTTCAAGCAGACCGCGGTGATACTTTGCTGGGTTGACCGAGGCATGGCGGGTAAAAACGGCCCCACCAAAATAGGCATCTGTGCCAAGTTCACGGTGTTGCTCGGCGCGTGGCACGATGAATGAGTCAATTCCTTCTTCTTTTTGCATCCGCTCTGCATCACGGGCCAGTGTTTCATAGTGGCCCGTGGTATGTGCGGCATGAAACCGGCCTGATTGGTGAAAGTCACACGTGATCTGTTCGTCTGTGATCCGTTGCCCGATCCAATCAAGGGCTGCTTGGCCTTCGCTGCGAATGGCGCGGGCGCGATCTGGGCCAAACCGCGCGGTGAGCTTTGACAACGATGGCTTTACGCTTGTGCTGATCTGCCCACCATTGCGTGTGCTGCACCCCCAGCCTGGGTCGCCTGCGTCAAGCACCAGCGTGGTGCGGCCACCGCGTGCGGTTTCAAGCGCAGCGTTCAGCCCGGTAAACCCGGACCCGACAATTATAACGTCTGCAGACGCTACAGGTAGATCTGGCAAAACAGGCGACGGGGGCAGGCCATCCAACCAATAAGACTTATCTGAAAAGCCGTCTATCAGCGGCGCTTTCGCAGCCAGTGTCGCATGATTGTTGTGCAAGATGCCCCCCCCCCCAAGTAATCCGTGTCAGGTCGGTCAATGCAGGCGTCTGACCTGATCCTCACCATTGACGCTAGAACTGAGTTTTGATTAAATCAATTTAAAATCGATTATTGATTTATTCGATTTATTTATGAAATTGGTGGTGCAGACATGCAGATCAAACTGCGGCATCTTGAGGTGTTCCATGCGTTGATTGAGGCGGGATCGGTCTCGCGTGCGGCGCAACGGTTAAACCTGACCCAGCCCGCTGTCAGCATTGCCTTGGGTAATCTTGAATCGGATCTTGGGTTTCGCCTGTTTCATCGGGACCGGGGATTTTTTGCCCCCACGCGCGAGGCATCATTGCTGCATGCTGAGGTGGCGCAAAGCTTGCTGGCACTGTCGCGTATCACGCAGCGCGCCCATGACATCCGAACCGGGTCGGCAGGCGGCACGTCTATTGCCACAAACGGTGTTCTGGCCATGAATTTTCTGCCGCATCTGATTGCGAATTTTCACACCGAAATTCCAAACACGCGGGTCGAGTTGCGGGTGCACTCGTCACGCCAGATTGCAACGTGGGTCAGTGGGCATCAAATCGATATTGGGTTGATCGACACGCCGGTGCCTGTTGCAGGCATGAATGCCGAGTTGTTTCGGATGGAATGTGTCTGCATCATGCAGGAGGATGACCCCCTGGCTCAGCATCAGGTGATTTTCCCTAAAATGCTTAAAGATCGGCCGATGGTGGCCATTTTGGGTGATCATTTGGTGGATCGCCAGCTGGATCAACTGCTGTATGAGGCCGATACCGAGGTGGTGCGCACAACATCAAGCTATTACTTCGCCATAGCGCGAAATTTGGTGGCGGCGGGTGCAGGGCTGGCGATCATTGACCCGATCAATGGTATGGCAAACCTAAAGGATGGTGTGATTTGGCGGCGGTTTGCCCCGCGCATTACGGCGGAATTGGCGCTGATTACAGCCAAAGATCAGCCCAAAAGTGCTGCTACTGAAATGTTGATTGCCCGTATCCGTGACGCGTTGCAAACGCATCTGTCCGTCTTTGATCAGGGTCGCCCGCAAGATCATACAGGGGGCGTTTGATGCCTGTTCTCTCTCAGCCCAGATGCCGTTTTGAGCGGCTGCATGACCTGATCGAGGCGGCTGGGCTGCGCTTTTCTCAGCACAACAGCCCGATCGCCCATAACCTGAGCCGCGCAATTGGAACTTTGGATAGCATTGCAACGCCTGCCACACTGCCTGCGCCGACCAGCGTGCCCGCTTGCGCGGCCTTGCCCAGGCTTTGTGCCAACCCCAATGACCCGCTGATTGCCGCGTTGCGCCCGGCCTTGGCCGATCTGTGCTGGCGGCCCCCGGGCTATGGCAAGCTTGCGGCCACGATTTCCAGCCAGATGGCGGTGGTTGAAATTGTTGGGCCAAATGGAATGCTGCCCCATGCGGATATCCGGTTTGGTTTTTTGGCCCAACAAAAGGGCGTCGATTATCCAACCCACTGCCACGCTGCCGAAGAACTTTATGTGGTCTTGGATGGGTCTGCCAAATGGGCGGTGGATCATGGGCCCTATGTCACAAAGGGGGTGGGGGATTTTATTTACCACGCGCCAAACCAACCCCACGCAATTCGAACGGAAAGAACGGCCTTGCTGACGCTGTGGGGCTGGAGCGGTGATATCAGTGCGGCCAGCTATTCGGTGTGAAACCGGCCCGTGCGATGCCTTGCGGCCATTTCGGTGCCAAGCTGCGCGGGAGGGGCATATTGGCCGCGTCCCTCATTGCAATTAGACCTTTGGAATTTGGGGCAGGCCTGCCGCGCTCAGCAGTGCACTTGGATCTTGGTGGTCAAGCGGCGAGCAAATACGATAAATCTCTAATGCCTGCGGACAAATTTTGCCTGATTGATACAGCGCCATAGCCGCCGCATAGCGTTGGCGACCCGAGCCGGGCGCGCCCAAAGGCGTGTTGATGGGGGCCGCGTCGCGGCAAAGGTCGGTGGAGTTTTCAGGCATTGTTTTGGTAGGCCAGGCGGGCGTCTTTTTGGCGGCGTGCTTCGGCCCGGTTCATCAGCCAGCCAGCAAGTGCCACGCCAACACCCACGATCACGACAGTCAGTGTCGCAAGGGCATTTATGTCGGGGGTAACGCCTAATTTGACCTTGGACCAAATCAACAGGGGCAGGGTGGTGTTGCCCGGCCCGGTGGTGAAAGATGTGATGACGACATCATCGAGCGAAATGGTAAAGGCAAGCAGCCAGCCTGACAGAATGGCCGGCGATATCACCGGCAGTGTGATGTCGCGCATCACCTCCCAAGGGCGCGAGCCAAGATCCATTGCGGCTTCTTCGATGGCGCGGTCGGCCTCGATCATGCGCGATTGAACCACGGTTGAGACAAACACCATCGAAAAGGTGATATGGGCGAGCGTGACGGTGGTAAAACCCCGAACTGAGGGCCAGCCAACCCAATCGGCCAGCAAAATAAAAAAGATCAGCGATGATATGCCGGTGATGACTTCGGGCATCACAAGTGGGGCTGTGACCAGACCAGAAAACAGCATCCTGCCGCGAAAGACCCGAAACCGTGCCAGCGCGATGCCAGCCATTGTGCCCAGAATGGTGGCCAGCGTGGCCGAGAGCAGTGCGATTTTCAACGATAAGACTGCCGCTTTTACAATCTGTTGGTTATGAAACAGCGACACATACCATTTTGTTGAAAACCCACCCCAGATCGTCACCAGTTTTGAGCCGTTGAAAGAATAAACGATCATCGACAGAATCGGGATATAAAAAAATGCAAAGCCAAAGCAGAGCACACTGATCAGGAAAATGGGGCGACGGTTCATGATGTGCCCTTGGCCGTAGGGTCGTGCTGGGCCTTGGCCTGATAATGGCTGTAGGCCATCATGGGAAAGACCATCAAAACCAAAAGCGCAACCGCGATGCTTGAGGCCATTGGCCAATCGCGCGCCGCGCTAAACTCATCAGAAATAACGCGCCCAATCATTGGCCGCGCCGCATCTCCCACCAATGATGGGATCACCAGCTCACCCGCAGCAGGAATAAACACCAAAAGTGCGCCTGCGATGATGCCGGGAATAGATTGCGGCAGTGTGACATCCCAAAACACCCGCAACGGGCGCGAGCCCAGATCCATCGCGGCCTCATCCAGTGTCAGATCAAGCCGTTCAAGATTGGCGTACAGCGGCAAAATCATAAACGGCAGATAGGTATAGACGGTGACCAGTACCACCGCGAAATTTGAATGCATCATCGGAATGGCGCGCAGGGCCCAATCTGTTGGCACCACCGCATTATAGGCCCCGGTGAGCAGTTTGTTAAACCAACTGTTTGACCCCATCAGGCCCATCCACGCATAGACACGCAACAAAAACGATGTCCAGAACGGCAAAATGACCAGCATCAACAGCACATTGCGCCAGCCCGCCGACACCCGGATCAGCGCCAGTGCCATCGGATAGCCCAACAACAGGCACAGTATCGTTGCAAGACCCGCATTGAGAAGCGATGTCACAAAGGCGCGAATATAAAGCGTGTCGTGAAAGAGCCGGGCATAGCCTGTCAGGTTGAGCAGTGGATGCTCACCCCCAAAAGAAAATGGTGGTGCGGTTGGGGTGCGTGTCGCAAAGCTCATGGCCAAAACGATGAGAAATGGCGCCAAAAAGAACACCAGCAGCCACACATAGGGCGTGGCAATCATAACATCAGACCAGCCGCGGCGGTGAAACCAATGGGCCAAGCCACGCTTTTGCGCCGGTGCTGTCATGGGTGTAAGCCATCCAGCAAAATGGCGGCATCAGGGTCAAATGACAGCCACACGTCATCTTCCCAATCCGCCACGCGTCCCGACTCGCCAGTGCGCCGGGCATTAACCGCATGCACTAACACCAATGCCCCGGATGGCAAAACCACACGATAAAGCGAGTCTTTGCCAAAATACCCCAGATCACGCACAACACCCGCCACGCAATTGGCCACATCAGGTTTGCTGCGAGAGATGGTAATTTTTTCTGGCCGCAAGGCGAGCGTCAGGGCTTGGCCAGCTGCCAGCCCGTCTTGAAATCGAGCCCGAAGGTTTGGCAAGGTATGGGCTGTGACGCTGCCGCCCCAATCGGGCAGGGCAATCTGGGCCATATCACCTGTCAGCTGCTCAAGGGTTCCATCAAACAGTGTGATCGCGCCAATGAAACCTGCGACAAAGCGGTTGTCAGGATATTCATAAATTTCGGTTGGGCTGCCGATTTGGCGCACCACGCCCTTATCCATCACCGCGATACGGTCTGACAAGGTCATGGCCTCATCCTGATCATGGGTGACGACGATAAAGGTAACCCCAGTGCGGGCCTGAATGTTCATCAATTCAAACTGGGTTTGTTCGCGCAGCTTTTTATCAAGCGCTGCCAGAGGTTCATCAAGCAGTAGCAATTTTGGCTGGCGGGCCAGCGCGCGGGCCAGCGCAACGCGTTGGCGTTGTCCGCCGGATATCTGATGTGGCTTGCGCCCGGCAAAGGGGGTCAGTTGCACCAGTTCCAACATTTCGCGAACCCTCGCGTCGCGTTGGGCGTCGGTCAGCGGGTCATGTTTCAGCCCATAACGGATGTTTTTTTCAACCGTCATGTGCGGAAACAACGCGTAGTTTTGAAACATCATATGGACGGGGCGTTCCCATGGCGGAACGCCTGTCATATCCTCGCCATCGATGAAAATACGCCCCTCGGACGGGTCTTCAAAGCCTGCCAGCATCCGCAATAGCGTGGTTTTTCCGCAGCCTGACCCGCCAAGCAGTGAAAAGACCTCGCCTTTTGTCACGGTCAGGCTGACATCTTTTACGGCCTGAAACGTGCCAAACTTCTTTGAAACACCCTCAATCCGAATAAAGGGTTCGGGTGTGGGGGCGGATGGAGGGGGCGGGGTGTCCCCCCCATGAATTTTGGCCTCGTCACGCACGGTTTAGCCTGTCTTGATACGCGAATAGGCGCGCGTCATGGCACGTTCCTGATCGGGGTTCAGGGGTTTTGGCGTCCAAAGGCGCGACAGGGTTTCTTCGTCGGGATAAATCGCCGGGTCTGACAAGATATAGTCATCCACAAAGGCGTTCGCCGCTTTGTTGGCATTGGCGTAGCCTGTGTAATTCGTGCAGCCCGCGATCACCTCTGGCTTTAACATAAAGTTCAAAAACGCATAAGCCGCGTCGGTGTGTGGCGCATCTGATGGCATAGCGAGCAGATCAAACCAGGCCGGTGCGCCAGTTTTGGGCACATGATAGGACAGGTTCATATCAATGCCCACTTCTGCGGCACGCGCCTTGGCCACGCCATAATCGCCTGACCAGCTGTTGATCACGCACAGCTCACCATTTGGAATGGCATTGAGATAGTTCACATTGTCAAACGTTTGAATATATTGGCGAATGGGGGCGAAGGCCTCTACCACTTTATCGTAATCAGCCACATTTGTGGTGTCGCCATCCAAGCCCAGATACCGCAGCGTCATCGGCACCATGTCGGTGGGGCTGTCCAAAAGCGAAATGCCGCAATCGGCCAGTTTGGCCATATTTTCGGGTTGAAAGATCACATCCAAGGTTTCCAGATCAACATCTGGCAAACGCTCGCGCACCATGTCGACATTATAGGTAAAGCCCACCGAGCCCCAAGTATAAGGCACGCCGTGGCTGTTGCCTGGGTCAAACCCTTCAACAATGCGCAAAATATTGGGGTCAAGATTGCCCCAATTGGTCAGCCGCGTTCTGTCAATCGGTGCATAGACGCCCGCTTGGACAAATTGCGGCATCAAAAGCCCCGCCATCACCACAACGTCATAGCCGGTCGACCCTGCCAACATTTTAGCCTGCATTTCCTCAGATGAGGCGTAAAGATCATAGATCACCCCGATACCGGTCTCGGCTTCAAAATCGGCCAATGTCGTCTCACCGATATAATCGGCCCAGTTAAAGACATTCACAGTCTGGGCGGCTGCCCACGAGGGGCGCACGTAAGGCAGGGCAAGTGCGCCCCCAAGGGCGGTCAGGCTTTGGCGTCGGGTCAGTTTCATCACGGGCTCTCCACTGTTGGTTTTGTTATCCTGTTTTTGGTCGTTGGTGTCAGGTTAGGTTGTTGCTGTGCGCTTGTTCACGCATTTTTGTGTTGATTTGGGCCAATTCAGCCTCGGGTGGGGCGGTTTCGCAGGTCATCACTGGCAAAAGCCCACGCATTTGATCGTGATGACAGCGGACGCCATATTCAAGATCCGACAGATGAAACCCATCAAACGCTGCAGATTTCATCGATTCGTTTGACCAGATTGATAGTTGCTGATCTTCTTGCGAGGTTTCGCGGTCAATCCGATAGGCCAGATAGCGTGACAGCCGCTCGGCACGGGTTTCATTTTGGCGGCTGTAAATGCGCCCGGTGACCCGGGTCGAAGTATGGGTCAGCGGAATTTCCTGATAAAATTGTGCGCCCTCGGGTGTGAAGGCCAGAACAGCATTTGGAAACAGGCTGTAATATGTCCAGGATTTCCGCAGATGTGGCGGCAACCATGGCTGTTCGGGGGAATGTTTTACATAATTGCGCACCGACCAACGGCGACCGGGCTGATCCCCGAACTCGCCGATCGAATGCGACAGGCCGTTGGGGTAATTCAAATCGCGATAGCTGCGGCCATAAAGATCTTGCAACGCAGGGTGCGCCATGGCGACGTGATAGCCCTCATTGTCTACATCACGGACCGATTTCCAGTTGATTGGCAGAACCGTGTCCCATTCGGGTGGGGTGACGGGCGCGATATCCATGCAGTGATAAGCAGTGAGATCATCATTACAGGGGGCCAGCCATTCAGCCACGGGTGGCTGAGGCCCGTGTTGAAAGCGTAAAAAGAGAAAGCCGTGAAAAATTTCAAGTTCCAATGGCTTTAACCCAAAATCTGCCCGGTTGATTGGGTCAAAGCTTTCGGGGCGCGCCACTCCGCGCAGCGTTCCATCAAGATTATAGACCCAGCCGTGAAAGGGGCAGACAATCGCCCCTTTGCACGACCCGCTGGCCCCATCCACCACCCGTGCGCCCCGGTGTCGGCACAGGTTGTTAAAAGCCCGCACCACACCATCCGCCCCACGCATCACCACCGCGCGCTCGCCCAAAAGATCAAACCCCAACCAGTCACCGGGGTTGGGGATGTCACATTCGTGCCCCACGATTTGCCAATGGGTTAGAAACACCATGCTGCGTTCCAGTGCAAACAGGCTTGGCGAATGATATGTCCAACCGGGCAAGCCACTGCGGTTCCAATTGTTCGGAATAGGCGGTGCGGCATTCATCAGCAGGGTCATTGGAGCAGGTCTCCTTGGCGTCGTTGGGCCAACACGCGGCAATCAAAGCGGCGTGCACTGACTGTCTTTGGCCACTGCGTGCCCCCGTTTGATCTGAGGCCGCGCTGGTTCCAGTGGGCGGTCGTGTTGTCTTGGGTCATCAACATTCATCTATGTTCGTTTTATTTTGACTGATGTGTCAATCAGAATCTATGATCAAACTAAGTGCTTGTTGTGTTGTGGCTTTTGCCCCAGAAACAGGCGCGACTTGGCAAGGAGACACCCGTGATGCTGACAGATGCCCCCAAGGCCATTACCCTGCCGCGCAAATTGTCACGCGAAGCGCGTCAGGTGCAACTTATTGAAGCAACGATAGAAACGCTGGCTGCGCGTGGCTTTGCGCGCATGACGATGGGCGATGTCGCGAAATGTGCGGGCTTGTCGCATGGCTTGGTAAATTTTCACTTTCATACCAAAGAAAACTTGCTGGCAGAAACGCTGCGTTATTTGTCGAATGAATATTGCGAAAATTGGCAAGCCGCTTTGGCGGGGGCAGGTCCGACTGCACAAGCGCAATTGAACGCACTGATTCTGGCCGATTTCAACCTGGCGATTTGCACGCCTGAACGTCTGGCGGCATGGTGTTCTTTTTGGGGCGAGGCGCAGAGCCGGCCGCTTTATCAACAAGAATGTGATGGAAATGATCTGGCCTATCGGCTGCAATTACAAAAGATTTGTGCAGTTTTAGTGGCCGAAGGTGGGTATTGTCTGCACATTGAACGCGTGGCGCGGGCGTTGCGTCTGACGATCGATGGTGTCTGGCTGGATTTGATGATGGCCAACGCCGCCTATGACCGGGCCGAGGCTTTGGCCACGGTTTATACGCTGGCGGCATCGTTTTTTCCCAAGCATTTCGGGGTGGATGGCCCCCTGCCTTAGTGGTCGCATCGGCACGTCTTTGCGTTGCCTTTTAAAGTGGCAAGTATGCTGACATCTTGCTTGCTTTTGCTGGGGTGTCACCCTAGCTTCACAAATGGGTGCGCAGGCGCCCGTTGTGCTAAGGCTGCAAAAGACGGCGATGTGCAACGCAGATCGGGGAAGCTGCATAGGAGGATCTGCCTTGGTGAATCTGGACCGGGGACTTTTTGATAAAGCACGCTATCAGCAGGCCAATCTTCGTATGGGCAGCTTGCAAGAAAGTTTGCCGCAAGCTGCCGTCACCGCTTTGGCGCGTGAGGTTGTTTTGCGTTTGGCGGAAAAGTCCAAAAAAATTCCGCTGGTTGATGCTGATCCCAAAGAAGATGAAGTTGAATCGCTCAGCCGCGCTTTGATCAGCGATGATCCTGATGCGGGTGCCGATGTGATTGTTGCGCTGCAGCAGCGTGGGGTCAGTGTTGAAACGATCTATCTTTCTTATCTGGCCATGGCCGCCCGCCGCTTGGGTGAGTGGTGGGACACCGATCAGGCGAGCTTTTCCCAAGTGACAGCAGGGGCTGGCCGCATTTATGCGATCATGCGCGGATTACGCCCGCTGATGGTTCCAGGCGATGCTTCGGTTGAAAAATCAGTAGTCTTTGCGCTTGTGCCGGGCGAAACGCACACTTTGGGCATTTCAATGGCCACTGATCTTTTCCGAGAGCGCGGCTGGGAGGTGGACCTGTTGTTGGGCCTTGATCACGATGGTCTTGTCGCCGCGCTTGGCAAGAGTAAATCACAGTTGATTGGGCTGTCAGCTGGGGGGCAGCGCTCAATTTTGCCATTGATGAAGCTGATTGTGGCGCTGCGGGTAAGCAACCCCGAGGCGTTGATTATGGTCAGCGGCCAGGTGGCGGCACTTGATGTCGATATTGTTGGTCAATTGGGTGCAGATGCGGCCGCATCGAGTTTTGACCAGGCGGTATCGCTGTTGTCGCGTTTGGCGCGGATCGAGCTGCCCTATATCGATGCACGTTAAGCTTGTGGGCGGGTGCGGCGTTTTTTGGCGATAAAGCTAAAGATGTTCAGGATGATCACACCCATATAAGCCCCTGATACCAAGGTCATCAGCAGCCAAAACCGTGTCAGCAACAGTCCAACGAAGATCGCTGCACCAATCAGTACAAGCGATGACTTATCGCGTGGCACCCGCACAGATTTTGAGGAAAGCGTTGGTACGCGGCTGGTCATCAACAGACCAATCACCATCATGTAGATGCCATAGGCCAAAGGATAGGCGGCCGCATCCAACAGCCCCATGAATGACAAAAACAGCGGAAAGAGCGCCAGTAACGCCCCACCGGGGGCTGGCACGCCAGTAAACGTTGCCCGGCCTTCGGGTTTTGGAGCATCGCGGTTCACATTAAACCGGGCCAGCCGCAGACACCCGCAGATCGAATAAACCAGCACAAACACCCAACCGGTCGCATAGCTGTCTGACAGTGCAAATTGATAAACCAGCAGCGCTGGCACAACGCCAAAGTTCAGGAAATCAGACAGGCTGTCCAATTCAGCGCCAAACGGGCTGGCCGCATCCAAGCGCCGCGCCAACAGCCCGTCCAGCCCATCCAAAGCCGCGGCGACAACGATCAGCATCACGGCATAATCATAGCGCCCCACCATTAAAAACCGAATGGCGGTCAGCCCCGCACACAGCCCCAAAATGGTAACCACATTGGGCAGCAGTTGAAAGATCGACAGGCTTTCCTGCTTGCGTTCTGACATGGCTCAGCGCACCTCGCCCAACCGAGCGGGCTCGGCGCCAGTCAGATCGGCCAAAACGGTTTCGCCTGCGATGGTTGATTGCCCCAAACAGACCAGTGGCGCCACACCCTCGGGCAAATAAATATCCAGTCGTGATCCAAACCGGATCATACCAAAGCGTTCGCCCGTTCGGATAGCCTGACCCTCGCGGACCTCGCACAAGATCCGACGTGCCACGAGACCCGCAATTTGCACCACAGCAATCTGGCGGCCATCTGCCATCGTGATCACCAGGGCATTGCGTTCATTATCAACGCTGGCCTTATCCAAAGACGCATTAAAAAACTTGCCTGGACGATAAGCGATGCGGCTGATCTGTCCACCGATTGGGGCCCGGTTCACATGACAGTTGAACACGTTCATAAAAACCGAAATGCGGGTCATCGGTTGGGGGCCAAGCCCCAGTTCTTGTGGGGGCACCGCCGGTTCCAACAGCGAAATCACACCGTCGGCTGGGCTGATCATCAGCCCTTCGCGCATTGGGGTGACGCGCTCGGGGTCACGAAAGAAGTAATAGCACCAGACCGTCAGGCCAACACCCACCCAACCCAAGGGATCCCACAGCCAAAACAGAACCAAGGTAGCAAGCGCAAAGGCCGATACAAACTTATACCCCTCACGGTGCATTGGTTTGACAAAGGTAGACATCATGCTGATCGACATAGTGGGTTCCTTGTGCGGCGCATGTTCAGGCTGGCGTGCACCCTAAGCGCAGATTTGAAAGAAAAACAATGGTGCCTGCAGTGTGATGTGCGTGTTTTGCCAGCGTTGGGTGAAAAAAGCCGGGGCAGGGCAGGCCTGCCCCGGCTGGGGATGACGCAGGTGCGCGTGCTTAGTCGGCGCCGCGGACTGGGATACTGGCGTTGGGGTCTGGGCGGAGCACTTTTTGCACCAAATACAGCGCACCAACCCCACTCAGCCCGATCAGATCGGTCAGCCAACCACCCTCAATCATAAAGAGTGCAGATGCCAGCAAACCCAGCCGTACAAACCATGCTGCGCGCATTTCAACAAACCAGCCCTGCACAGCCGAGCTAAGCACATAAACGCCAAAGGTTGCCGTCACACCAGCACGGATCACATCGCCCCAATTGCCTTCCATCAGCAAGGCGCTGTTATAAAAGAACATGAACGGCACGATAAAAGCAGCAATCCCGATCTTAAAGCTGGCCACCGACGTTTCCATTGGGTTTGCCCCGGAAATCCCTGCGGCAGCATAGCTGGCCAGGGCCACAGGTGGCGTAATGGCCGAGACAACCGCAAAGTAAAACACAAAGAAATGCGCGGTCAGCAGTGGGATGCCCAGATTTACCAACCCGGGCGCCACGACCGAGGCCGCAACCGCATAGGCTGCAGTGGTGGGCATTCCCATCCCCAGCAAAATCGCAATCAGCATCGCAAAGACCAGTGCCAACAGTTGGCTTACACCGGCCAAGCCTAACAGCAGGTTAGAAAAGCGTGCACCGACGCCCGTCAGCGAAATCACGCCCACAATGATACCGGCGCAAGCACAGACTGTGATAATTTGAATAGACATCACGCCTGCCAGTTCAAACGCTTTTAGAACCGATCGCAGCCCCATGCGATACGGGGTCAGCCAGCTGACAACGGCGGCCGCCATCGTGGCCAAAGTGCCTGCGCGGATCACAGAATAGCCCATGAACAGCGCCGCAATCAAAATGATGATCGGCAAAAATAGAAACGCCTGCCGGGCCATCGTACGAAAGCGCGGCAGCTCATCTTCTTTCATGCCGCGCATTCCCAGTTTGCCTGCCTCAAAATCAACCATGAAATAGATCGACACGAAGTAGAGAATGGCTGGAATAATGGCTGCAATCGCAATGTCGGAATAGGAAATTCCGGTCACCTCGGCCATAATAAAGGCACCTGCACCCATGATCGGAGGCATGATTTGCCCACCGGTTGAGGCTGCAGCCTCAACCGCGCCAGCGACGCGTTTGTCGTAACCCACTTTTTTCATGAGCGGGATGGTCAGCGAGCCTGTCGCCACCACATTGCCCGCCGATGTGCCATTGATCATGCCCATCAAACCAGAGGCAAAGATTGCCACCTTGGCCGGTCCGCCGCGCATCCGCCCCGCCGCTGCAAAAGCAAAGTTTACAAAATAGTCCCCCACCTTTGAGGCCTGAAGAAACGCGGCAAAGATGATGAACAAAATGATATAAGTCGAGCTGACCGCCGTGGTTGGCCCCAAAATACCTGCATCGGTGTAAACTTGGCTGAAAAACCGCTGCCATGTGATGGCGGGTGAATTCAAAAAGCCTGGCAGATATTGCCCTGTGAAGACATAGGTCAGAAAAATCGCGGCAATCACCACCAGTGCCAAACCTGCCACGCGGCGTGTCAGCTCTAATATCAAGGCCACACCTGCGACGGCGGCCAACGAAATGCCAATTGGGGCAAAGGGCGTGCCTGTCGCATTGCGCATCAGCGTGCCGTAGATCGTGATCAAATAAGTGGCCACGGCCAGCGCGCAAATGCCCAACAAAACATCGGGTGCTGCAATGCCTGCACGGGCACGGCGATGCCACCAGCTAAGACCGATCCCCCCAAGTGTTGCGACCAACAGTGGCACACCAAACCGCCATATTTCCTTGGCCTTTATGCTGGCGTCAATACCGTTCCACATCGTGCCTGATTGGATATCTGCGTAAAACGACAGCGCCATAAAACAGGCGTAGATTGCGGGAACCATCAAAACATAAGCGGCATATGCCAACAGGGGTGTTTCGCGACCATCATCCGTAAATCGACGCCCCGAAAAAATCAAAAAACCCAATCCAAGGGCGCCAGCCACATGCAAAATCCGGAAATTCCAGGTTTCCATCGGAAAGCTGGGCAAAAGTGGCAGGCTGATCCCAGTGTAGTCAGAAATCGACACACCATTGAGCGCGGCCATATGAAACGCTGCGTAAAACGTAGCCAGTGCGCTGATCAGGGCCAGTGCCGCACCAGTGAATAGGCGACGATTGGGCTCTACCGGGTCTTCATCGACACCTTCGGCAAGAATGGGGCCGGTCTCTTGGGCATGCAGATCGGTCATGGGGCGTTCCTTTGGTGGCGCGATTGGGCGCAAGATGGGCAGCTGTCGCGGATGGTAAAGCCAGTGTGAGGCTTAGCGAAAGCTGAGGCAAGAAAAACCGCCCCCAACCCCATAGAACGGTCAGAGGCATAAAAAAGGCCGCCCCAATCAGGGACGGCCCCGTGTAACAAAGACGCCTGCCTTAGCCGCCGTAGATTTGGCTGGCGGGGATGGTTGCGCCATTCTCATTGAACCAACGTGCCGCACCCGGGTGCCACATCATCACGCCATTTTTGTCCCAGTTTTCAAACACGGTGGCTTTAGCAGCCTTGTGAATGCCAACCATACGGGCGTTGTCAGACATGACGACATTGGTGGCTTCATACACAAAGGTTTCTGCCAAATCGCAATTTGCGATGGCAAAGTTCCACATTGAAACCGAGGTCATATCTTTTTCCAGCGTCGAATAGGTCGAAGCGGGGATGGTGAAATTGGCAACCGGGAAAGTGGCCATGACTTTAGCCTGTTCTTCGGCGCTGAACTCAATAAAGTTCACTTGGGTTTGCACTTCCAGCTGGCTCACAGCTGGGGTCGGCACGCCAACGGCAAAGGCCACAACGTCCAACAGGCCGTCTTGCAGCTGGCTGCCAAGATCCGACCAGCCGCCGTTGCGACGGTCAAATTTCACACCCAAAGTTTCCAGCATTGCCGGAAAATACGTGTCGGATGTCGAACCTGCTGGGCCAAACCCAATCCGCGCACCCTCTGGGATATCAGAGATCGATTTGATGCCCGAACCTGTCAGCGCGGTGATTGCAAACGGGGTTTGATACATTGGGAACATGGCACAAGCCTTGTCCATTTTCAGACCCGGTGCGATTGGGTTGGTGCCCCCAAGCGATTCGGCGGCAGGGCCCATGGTGGTCATGCCAAATGCGGCCTCGCCAGTGTGGACCAGCGCCATGTTCTGCATTGGGCCGCCGGTGACTTCGCCACCACCTGATACGCCCAGCTGTTCTGCAACCAGGTTAGCCCAGCCCGAGCCGTATACAAAGAAAGTTCCGCCCTGCGAGGCTGTACCAACGGTGAAGCTTTCTGGCCAGCCGGCGCGATCTTGCGCGCCTGCAATCGTGACCGAGGCAGCAACGGCAAGCGCCGTGCCCAAAATTGACTTGATCATCATGATAGTCCTCCCAATGTCGTCCGCTTATAAGAATTTCGGGGCTGTCTTGCCGCCGACGTGTCGTTACCTAACCACTCCTTGTATAAAAGCAAGCCTGCTTGCGCTACCTGTATTTTATGCAGCCGGGTTAGGACTTGGTGTCGCAGGCGCCGCAGCCGGGGGCCCTAGCGGGTGGGGGCCTGTGCGCGGTCATGCAGCCCATAGTCGCGATGAACATGAAAGAGATTGCATGAAACCACGCCCGGAGCGTGACGCTGTGCGTTCAGGGCAGCCCGCGCAGCGTCTGCCCCCACCAGGTCTTGCATCGTTAAAAAGGCCCCCGTGCGGTTCACACTTTCGAACCCGTCGCTGGCAGGGGCCTGGTTCAAATGCGACACCAACAAAAAGTTGTCGGTAGCAATATCGGCATAGGTTTCCATCTGTGGTGGCGCGCCATGTTCGCTGTGTCCCACCAATGCTGCCACGCGAATGCGATACTGTGCGAAGTGCCGATGGCGTCCGGCTGATTGCGAAACCTTGTGGTTGGGGTCCAACCTCCAGCCGGCAATCGCGGTTTCATCGCGCCACAGTTGGTGCGACAGCAGCGCATCGTCCCGCCCAATTGGGCGAAAACGGTCGATCCAGACCATGCCATCATGCTGGGTTAAAACAGGGCGCAGACGATCGACATGTTCAAAATAATGGCCCATGTGTCCGGGGTAGGGCTGAACCTCAAAGAAAACCGCCTGCATTGTGGTGCCTTTCTACTGCGTCTGATGCCTAGGGTAAGCGGTGGGAACATGACTGTCGTGTGTCGATTTTATCAACCGGTTGGGCATGATTTAAGTGGTTTTTTAAAAAAAGCGCCCGAACAACGTCCGGGCGCCAGGAGCGGAACGAGGGACAGAAGATCGGCACAGGGGTTCCGGCCCTGGGCACTTCTTATAGATAGGCACCATTAGCGCCCACAAAAGACCCTCGCACGCAGGCGTGAAGAAATTCTTGACGTTTGCAAAAGACTGCATTTGCAAAAGACTGCATTTGCAGAAGACTGCGGCGGGTTTCAGGTTTGCCCCCCCAGGTCAAAGTGCCGCCCCGCCGCATAAAGCGCCACCGCTGCGGCGTTTGACACATTCAAAGATCCAAACCCACGCGCAGGTGTGATCGACACCAAATGGTCACAAGTATCACGCGTTTTTTGCCGCAAACCCGGCCCCTCGGCCCCCATCACCAGCCCGATTGGGCGGCCCGACAGCGCGCCAAGCTGCGCCTCAAGTGTCGCTGGGGCCTCGCCATCCAAACCCAATAGCGTAAAGCCAATGCCGCGCAGCGTTTCCATGGCATCGGCCAGATTGCGCAGGCGCAGATAGGGTTGGCGTTCTAATGCGCCACTGGCGCTTTTGGCCAAGGCTCCGGTTTCGGGGGCGCTGTGGCGCAGTGTGCCAACCACGGCGCGGGCGCCAAACACCTCGGCAGACCGCAGAATCGCACCGACATTATGCGGATCGGTTACCTGATCAAGCAGCACCACCAGCGGCGCCCCCCGCCCAGACACGCAGCATTCCTCCAGCGTGCCCCAAACCAAGGGCTTGACCTCAAGCGCTGCCCCTTGGTGGACAGATGATGGGTCAATCGGCACATCGAATTTGCGTGGGTCAACAATTTCAGGGTCAATCCCTGCCGTGGTGATGGCATCTGACAATTTGTCATAGGCGTTGCGTGTGACCACCAGCCGCAGCCGCTGGCGCGCTGGGTTCAAAAGTGCATCGCGCACCGCATGCAGGCCAAACAGCCAGACTGTTTCCGCAGCCGAGGCGCGGCGCTGGCGTTCTTTGTCAATCACCCAATCCGGCTTTTTCATCTTTGACTTCCTTAATTTCGGCGACAATGGCGTTTGCGTGGCAGGGGTGCAAGGGGCAGGGCGCGCGCAGGGGGTAGAAAAACCGCCTTGACGCTGGCGGTGGGCTTGGGTATCCCGCCCATCAGAGGGCGACGTGCTGCAAGGTGCGGCAGCGGACTGTAACTCCGCCGAGGAGACTCACGCCTGGTTCGATTCCAGGGTCGCCCACCACTACCAAAAGATTTCCGCTTTACGGGTGCGTGCGCATTTGGGCCAAATAGGCTTCGGCCAGATCGTCGGTCACGCGTGCAAAGCTGGGTGCAAAGCGTTGTGGTTCGGGGGCGGTAATGTGGCTGCCAATCCAGGCCAACAGGGCCAAGCGGCGTAACATCACAAAGGTGTCAAGCTCAGCCACATCGCAATCGCTGAGCGCACGAATGTTGCGATAGCCTGTAACCCAAGCCGCTTTCAGCGCGCCCACCTGTGGGTGATCTTCCATAAAGCTGATCGCAGCGGCAAAGTCGTATAGAAACCATCCCAATCCACAATCATCAAAATCAATCAGTTGCGGACCCTCGGGCCCTATCAGCAAATTGGCCAGCCGCATATCGGCATGGATCAAGCCAAACCGCTCGGGGGCGGTGCCAAATGCATCCAGACGCGCGCAGATCAGATCTTGGGTTTGGGACAGCCGCGCAGCGATTGCGGGGGTGACGCCGGGGGCATCGCGCCAATGGCCCCATGTTGGGGTGCTGCCAAAAACTGCATCCAAGTCCCATCTCAGGCGCTCAAATTGACGTGGCCTGGGCCAGCCGATCGCATGCAGATGCGTGCGAGCGGCCATTGCGCCCAAGGCCTGAAAGGCCGGACGCAGATCGTGATCGGGGGTGGGCTCATCACCTTGGATAAAGTGAAACAGCACCAAATGGCGTTTGGTTGATTGGCCGGGCAGCACGGCCGTTTGGATGCGCGTACCATCGCGGCCAAGATAGGCGCGTGGCGCGCCCACGCCTCCGTTCAGGCTAAGATCTTCGGCCCAAAGCAGTTCGCATTCAATCGCGCGGCGGCTGTGATAATTTGGCCTGTGCACCCGCAAAATTGCGCGAAAGCCATCGGGTGCTTCAACCAAATAGGTCGTGTTTTCTGAAACATTGATCAGTCGCACCTTGGCCCCTGCAGGCAAATCCCACAACGCCAGCGCCCGCTGAACCATTGATTCCAGTGCATCAAGGCTTGCGGTTTCAGGTGCAGGGGCTGTGCCAGTCGTGCCTGTGGGGGCGTGGGCGCTGGACTCTGGGGTCATCTTGGGACTTTCTGCGGCGTTGGACTATGTCTGTGACATGTCTGTGGCGGTATTCGCAAGGGTGTGAACCCTCTCTTGAATGGGCGGGCAATATCGCGCAAAAAGCGACATCAATCTTAAGGGTAAGGGCAGATTATGGCGATCACGCATTTGAAATCGGGCAAGCCAGACGCAGATCGCGCCGAAGATGACGCCCGTGTGCGCGCTTCGGTCGAGGGGATTTTGGCCGATATTGAGGCCCGCGGTGATGTGGCCGTGCGCGAATTGGCGCAAAAGTTTGACGGCTATGCGCCAGAATCATTTCGCTTAAGCGAATCTGAAATTGCCGCTGCGATGCAAAAGGTCAGCACCCGCGATATGGAAGATATCCGCTTTGCCCAAACCCAAATTCGTCGGTTTGCCGAAGCCCAGCGTGCCAGCATGACGGATGTCGAGGTTGAGACCCTGCCCGGTGTGATCTTGGGCCATCGCAACATTCCGGTGCAATCGGTGGGCTGTTATGTGCCGGGTGGCAAGTTTCCGATGGTGGCCAGTGCCCATATGTCGGTGCTGACCGCATCAGTGGCAGGCGTGCCGCGCATTGCGGCCTCGGCCCCGCCGGTAAACGGTGCGCCGCATCCGGCCATTGTGGCCGCAATGCAGATGGGCGGTGCGCATGAGATTTATGTTTTGGGAGGCATCCAGGCGGTTGGGGCCATGGCTTTGGGCACCGCCTCAATTGCGCCAGTGCATATGCTGGTTGGGCCGGGCAATGCTTTTGTGGCCGAGGCCAAGCGGCAGTTGTTTGGCCGGGTAGGCATCGATCTTTTCGCGGGGCCAACCGAAACAATGCTGATTGCAGATGATACCGTTGATGCCGAAATCTGCGCCACGGATTTGTTGGGCCAGGCCGAACATGGCTACAACAGCCCCGCCTGTTTGATCACCAATTCCCGGCGTTTGGCCGAAGAGACATTGGCCGAAATTGATCGTCTGCTGAAAATTCTGCCCACCGCTGAAACGGCTGCGATCAGTTGGCGTGACTATGGTGATGTGATTTTGTGCGACAGTTATGATGAAATGTTGGCCGTTGCCAATGACATGGCTTATGAACATGTGCAGGTCATGACCGATCGAGATGATTGGTTTTTAGAGCAGATGCACAGCTATGGCGCGCTTTTTTTGGGCCCCCGCACCAATGTTGCCAATGGTGATAAGGTGATCGGCACCAATCACACCTTGCCCACGCGTCGCGCGGGGCGTTACACGGGCGGGCTTTGGGTTGGTAAGTTTCTGAAAACCCACAGCTATCAGCGGATCACCACAGATGAGGCCGCCGCACAGATAGGGGCCTATGGGTCGCGTTTGTGCATGCTTGAGGGTTTTGTGGGCCATGCGGAGCAGTGCAATGTGCGGGTGCGTCGCTATGGTGGCGGCAATGTGCCCTATGGTGAAGCGGCCAAGTGAGCCCCGCCCTTAACTCTCATTCTTTTTCACAGGAGCCCCGGCCATGACCCTTCCTCGCACACCTTCGTTTCGTTTAGAGGGTCGGCGCGCGCTTGTTGCGGGTGCCTCATCGGGTATTGGTGCGGCGGCGGCGGTGGCCTTGGCCGAGGCGGGTGCTGATGTGACCTTGGCTGCGCGCAATCTTGATCGGCTAGAGGATATGGTGGCTGAATTCCACGCCAATGGCTGGCAGGCGCAGGCGCTTCGGTTGGATGTGGCCGACACGGTGACGACCGAGACCGCTGTGGCGGCCAATGGGCCGTTTGATATTTTGGTCAATTCTGCAGGGTTGGCCCGCCACAGTCCGGCCACAGAAACGACACCTGAGGATTTCGATGCGGTCGCTGATTTGAACGTTAAAGGGGCCTATTTTCTGACCCGCGCCGTGGCCA
Organism: uncultured Paracoccaceae bacterium; assembly: GCA_937895435.1. Taxonomy (GTDB): domain Bacteria; phylum Pseudomonadota; class Alphaproteobacteria; order Rhodobacterales; family Rhodobacteraceae; genus CALAXT01. Next base: position 44,565 of record CALAXT010000042.1, read on the forward strand.
AAGGGCTGCTGGCGGCGGGCCTGCCTGGCAGTTTGATCAATATCTCCAGCCAAATGGCGCATGTGGGGGGGCTGGATCGGGCGGTTTATTGTGCGACAAAACACGCGGTCGAGGGGTTTAGCAAAGCGATGGCGTTGGAATTTGGCCCGGCGCAAATTCGGGTGAATACGATCTGCCCCACCTTTATCCGCACCCCGCTGACGGAACCCACCTTTGGCAATCCCGAACGGATGGCGTGGGTGAAAGAGCGGATCAAACTGGGCCGGGTTGGTCAGGTCGAAGACATCATGGGGGCTGTGGTGTTTTTGGCATCAGATGCAGCTGGGCTGGTGACGGGCAGCGCACTGATGGTGGATGGCGGCTGGACAGCGGAATAACGCTTATTGCCCGCGGGGGGCGGCCATGGGATGGGCGCGCGCCAGCAGCACCACCGCACACATGCCAACCAGCATCACCAACAGCGCCGCAGGTGCGGCCTGTGTCAGGTTTTCCAAACTGGCTTTTTCATGCACGCGGGTGGCCAGCGTGTCATAGTTAAACGGACGCAGCAGCAGGGTTGCGGGCAGCTCTTTGGTTGCATCAACAAAGACCAACAGCAGCGCTGTGCCAACTGATCCGCGCATCAACGGCAAATATATCTGCGATAAGGTCGCTGCCCGGTCGCGCCCCAACGAGCGCGCAGCCATTGGCAGGCTTGGAGAAATGCGGCCAAACGCGCTGTCAACCGCGCCTTGTGCAATGCCAAAAAACCGCACCATATAGGCGAGAACGATTGTGGCTGCGGTGCCCGTCAGCATCAAGCCAGGATCCCAGCCTGTCAGCCCCAGCACCCCGTCTGCTAACCAATTGTCAAAATGCGCCAACGGGATCAAAAGCCCCACGGCCAGCACTGCACCCGGGGCGGCATAGCCAAGCGTTGTCAGTGGCAAAAGCATTTGAGGCAACCGCCCCGCTGTCAGCCGCACGCCGTAGACCATCACAAGCGCGGCCGCTACGGTCAAAATTGCCGCGGCGCCAGCAGTGGTGGCTGTATGCAAAAGGGCCCGCATCAAACCGGCATCCAACCAAGAGGTGGGCGCGGCCAGCGCGTGGCCCAGCATCACCATGACCGGCAACACAAACCCAATCAAGGGTGGCACCAGACAGATGAACAGCACCAAAAGGGCTCGGCCTCCGTGCAGCTGGGTCGGCAAAACTGGGCGGCTGTTGCGGGCTGGTTGGTAATAGCGCTGACGCTTGCGGCTGGCACGTTCCACCATCACCAAAACCAAGATCACCGCCAAAAGCACCACTGCCAACTGCGCCGCCCCACCCGCATTGCCCGCTGACAGCCAAACGCTGAAAATACCGCTGGTCAGGGTTTGAATGCCAAAATAGGTGACAACGCCGTAGTCATTGACCGTTTCCATCATTGCCAGCGCCGCTCCGGCGGCAATAGCCGGGCGCGCCAGCGGCAGGCCCACCCGCCAAAACAGCCCCCACGGCCCACTGCCCAAAGCCCGCGCCACCTCATAGGCCGAGGCGGGTTGCTCGCGCAGCGCGCTGCGGGTCAGAAGATAGGCATAGGGATAAAGCGCCGCGCTCAGCACCAAAATCGCAAATCCGCGTGCGCGCACAGTCGGAAACCAATAGTCGCGCGCACTGCTCCAGCCAAATGTGTCGCGCAGGGCGGTTTGCACAGGGCCGGAATATTGCAAAAAATCAACCAGCGCATAGGCCCCGACATAGGCAGGCATCGCCAGAGGCGCCAGCAGCAGCACATGCGCCAATCCTGCGCCCGGAAACCGATAGAGCGTGGTCAACCACGCAGCCCCAGCGCCAACGCTGGCTGACAACACGCCAACACCCGTCATCAAAATCAAGGTATTGGCCATGTAGCGTGGCAGCGAAGTTGCCATCAAATGCGGCCAGATGTTTTCTGTGGGCCAAAACGCCATAAACAGCACCGACAAGATCGGTGCGAACACCAGCACCGCAATCCCCAGCGCACCCATCGACCACAGATCCACCCGCACCGAGAGGCGCGTTTTGCTGGGGCCGGTTGCAGCTTGTGGGTTGTTTGGCATGGGCGCGTGCGCTTTCAGTGGCTTAGTTCATGCCAAGGGCGGCTTTGTAAAGTTCAAGGATGGTTTCTTCTTCGGCCAGATCATCCGCATCGCGTTTGCGCAGGGCAATCAGCTTACGCAGGATCTTGGCGTCATAACCACGGCCTTTGGCCTCGGCCATCACCTCTTTTTGTTGATCGACGATATCGCGCTTTTCGGCCTCGAGCTGTTCGTAGCGTTCGATGAACTGGCGCAGTTCTTCTGCGGTGACGTTATAGGCGGCATCTGAAACGACATCGGTCATGGGATCTCTCATTTTGTGAAGCTTGTGCGGTGGTATCGTTCTGGGCGGTATGGATCAAGGGGCGGGTTGCCTCGGGCTTGGGTCTGTTTTAGGGCAGGGGCTGATCTTTCATTCATTCGTGCAGCAAGGAGAGTGCGAGATGGTGGCGACATGGCTTATTTGGGGTGGGGCTGCGCTGACGCTTGCGGGCATTGGTCTGTTGGTTTGGTGTGTGCTGCGCGTGTTGGCGGCCCGCCGCGCAGGGCTTGAAGATCAAGAGATGCGCGCGCGGATGCAAAAGGCCGTCACTTTGAATTTGCTGGCCCTGTTTGTATCCTGCATTGGGCTGATGATGGTTATTCTGGGCATCTTCTTGGGCTGATGCTTGGGGCGGGTTGGCGCAAAATGCGGCCCTTACAGCATGCCGGGTAAAACCTGATCCGGTGGGCGGTGGCCATCGGCGAACGTTTTGATATTGATGATCACCTTCTCACCCATTTCAACGCGCCCCTCAAGCGTCGCCGACCCCATATGCGGCAACAGCGCCACATTCGGCAGCTCGCGCAGGCGGGGGTTTACCTCAGGGCCGCGTTCAAAAACATCAAGACCTGCGCCTGCGATTTCGCCCGCGCGCAGCATGCGTGTCAGCGCATTTTCATCAATCACTTCGCCGCGCGATGTGTTCACAATGACGGCGCTGGGTTTCATCAGTTTAAGCCTGCGCGCATTCATCAGGTGAAAGGTCGAGGGCGTGTGTGGGCAGTTCACCGATAAAATATCCATCCTTGCCACCATCTGATCGAGGCTTTCCCACCACGTCGCTTCCAGCTCGCCCTCAACCTCGGGGCGCAGCCGGCGGCGGTTGTGATAGTGGATCTGCATGCCGAATGCGCGCGCCCGGCGGGCCACCGCCTGGCCAATTCGACCCATTCCCAAAATACCCAGACGTCGGCCAGACAGACGCCCCCCCAAAAGCGCCATGGGGGACCATCCGGCCCACTGGCCATCTTGCATCATTGCAAGGCCCTCGGGGATGCGGCGCGTGACGGCCAAAATAAGCGCCAGCACCATATCTGCTGTGTCATCGGTCACAACACCGGGGGTGTTTGAGACCAGCACACCACGGCTGCGCGCCGATGCGACATCAATATGATCAACCCCTGCGCCATAATTGGCGATCAGCTTTAGCTTGTCACCCGCTTGCGCCAACAACGCAGAATCGATTTGATCGGTGATGGTTGGCACCAGCACATCGGCCCGGCGCATTGCAGCCGCCAGTTCATCCCGGCTCATTGCGGTGTCAGGATCGCGCAGATCGACGTTGAACAGTTCTTTCATGCGGGTTTCCACAACATCGGGCAACCGCCGTGTAACGACAACTGTCAGTTTTTGCGATGGCATCCGTTTTCTCCCTTGGGTTCAAAAGGCATCACCCCTGAGCACAAATTGCCGGATTGAGGGTGCGGGCACAAGCGCTGGGTGCTAAGATTACGAAAAGCAGCAGATGATGGAATGGGCATCAGATGGGATATCGGGCAATTTGCGCCGCATGTATGCTGGGGGTGCTGGTCGGGGGGATGCCTGCCGCACTTGTACATGCAGATGCGGCGGCCGTTTTGGCCGCGCCGACGCGGGGGGTTGTAACCAACCTGCCGTTGCCGCGGTTTGTGTCGTTAAAAGGCAGTGATGGCAACGCTCGCCGCGGGCCGGGGCTGTCGCACCGAATTGATTGGGTTTTTACCCGCCGAGGCATGCCGTTGCAGATTGTGGCCGAATTTGAAAATTGGCGCCGGGTGGTTGATAAAGATGGCGAGGGTGGCTGGGTGCATTACACGCTTTTGTCAGGCGCGCGCAGTGTTTTGGTACAAGCTGATATGGCCGATTTGCATGTCACCCCAAGCGATGCGGCCCAAATTATTGCCCGCTTTGAAGCGGGGGTGATTGCCCAGGTTCAGGAATGCACACCAGATTGGTGTCGCATTTCATCGGGCGGATACAAAGGCTGGGTGAAAAAAACTGCGCTTTGGGGCGTTGGGCCTGCGGAAATTTTGGATTAGGGGGCGCGCTGCGCGTGGCACAGAAAAATGGTCAGGGCCTCCCAAATGTGGGAGAGACGTTGCGTCTGAACCTGTCGGCGGGGGCGGCATCGGTTTTGGTGGCAGCGGTGTTGGTTGCGTTGAAACTGTGGGCGTTGGGGCAGACAGGTGCCCTGTCGGTTGCGGCGTCTTTGGCCGACTCGGGGATGGATGCGATGGTCTCATTAGCGGGGCTTATGGCCATTGTTTATGCCGCCCGCCCGCCTGATGACGATCACCATTTTGGCCATACCTCGATCGAAGATCTGACATCGCTTGCCCAAGCGCTGTTTATTTTACTGTCAGGTGGTGTGATTGCTGTTTTGGCGATTGAGCGGCTGTTGCACCCCCAAATTGGCGCATTGGCCCAAGAGCCGCGTGGCATTGTTGTAATGGTGATTTCCATTGTGCTGACGTTGGGGCTGGTCATTTGGCAGCGCCGAGTGGCGGCGCGCACGGGCAACAAAGTCGTGCGGGCAGATTCGCTGCATTATATTGGCGATCTTTTGCCCAATTTGGGGGCGATTTTATCGCTTTGGGCGTCGGCGCGGTTTGGCGTGGGGCAAATTGATTCGGTCGTGGCGCTGGTGGCGGCTTTTGTGTTGGTGTTGGGCGCGCTGCGGATCGGTAAGGGTGCGTGGGACGCGCTGATGGATCGGCAGGCAGATCCAGCGATTATCACAGCTATTGCCGCTTTGGCCGCAGATTGGCCCGGTGTTCGCGGCTATCACGATCTGAAAACGCGCACGGCTGGCAGCCGGGTGTTTGTGGTGCTGCACATCGAATTGGATGGTGGGCAAACCCTGCGTGAGGCCCACGCCACGGGCGCGGCGCTGCGGGCGGCCATTTTACAAGCCTATCCGCAAACCGATGTGGTCATTCACAAAGATGTTGCCCAAAATCAGGCGTAATTGGAACGACGGCGTCTATGACGCCGCCGCCAAAAGCCCACGACCCTTTAACAGGGCCTCAACTCCGGGCATCCGACCGCGAAACGCGGTGTAAAGAGCCTCGGGTTCATCCGATCCGCCAGCCGACAAAATGTGGCGCTCTAACAGAGCGGCGGTGGTGGGGTCAAACGGGTTTGCGGTTTCTTCAAACGCGCCAAAGGCATCGGCATCCATCACTTCTGACCACATATAACTGTAATAGCCGCTGGAATATCCATCGCCCGAAAACACATGTGCAAAATGCGGTGTGGCGTGGCGCATTGTGATGGCATGCGGCAGGCCAAGATCTTGCAGAATACGGCTTTGTGCGGCCATCGGATCCGCTGGGGGTGGGCCTTGGTGAAATGCCAGATCAACCAGCGCAGACGCCACATATTCGACCGTTTGAAACCCCTGATCATAGGTGTTGGCTGCCAAGAGCCGTTCCAAAAGATCCGCAGGCATAGCCGCGCTGGTGTCGATATGTCGGGCATGTTTTTGCAGCACCTCGGGGACTTCCAGCCAGTGTTCATACAGTTGGCTGGGCAGTTCAACAAAGTCGCGCGCAACCGATGTGCCCGAGATAAAGCCAAAGGTCACATCTGACAGCATTTGATGCAAGGCATGACCAAATTCGTGAAAGAGCGTGCGCGCATCATCATAGCTGAGCAGGGCAGGGCTGCCCTTGGCGAAATTGCACACGTTTACCACAATCGGGCGCACTGGATGGCCTGCAATGGCGCTTTGACTGCGCATCGCGGAACACCAAGCCCCAGAGCGCTTTGATGTGCGGGCGAAATAATCGCCAATAAACACCGCCATATGCCGCCCCTGCCGCGTGACTTCCCAAGCGCGCGCATCAGGATGATAAAGCGGCACGTCCAGCGCATGAAATTGCAATCCAAACAGGCGCTCGGCACAATCAAACGCCGCGGCAATCATCGCATCAAGCGAGAGATAGGGTTTCAGCACGGCCTCATCGAGATCATGTTCCGCGCGACGGCGTTTTTCAGAGTAATACCGCCAATCCCACGGCTCTAGCGCACCATTAATTCCGTCGGCATGCAGCATCTTTTCCAGAACGCGCGAATCTGCTTCGGCCCGTGCTTTGGCAGGATGCCAGACCTGCATCAACAGATCGTGCACGGCCTGTGGCGTGCCCGCCATTTCGGTTTCCAGCTTGTAATCGGCAAAGCAGGCATAGCCCAAGAGCGCCGCACGTTCGCTGCGCAGGGCCAGCGTTTGTGCCGCAATCGTGCGGTTGTCATGCGCGTTGTTATTGGCCCCGCGCGCCACCCATGCCGCAAAAGCCCGTGCGCGCAAATCGCGGCGCGGCGAAAACTGCAAAAATGGCACGATCAGCGATCGGTTTAATGTGATGACATGGCCAGTCAGGCCGCGCGCCTCGGCCGCATCGCGGGCAGTGGCGATCAGAAATGTGGGCAACCCGTCCAGATCATCTTCTTCCAGCGGCATCGACCACGCGCGTTCATCCGCCAGCAGGTTTTGTGAAAATGTCGTGCCCAGTACCGCCAGTTGCGATTTGACATCCGTCAGGCGTTCGCGGGCGTCGCCCTCAAGTGCGGCCCCGGCGCGCAAAAACATGCGGCGATACAGCATCAAAACCCGCAGCTCTTCAGGCGTCAAGTCGAGTGCGTCGCGGCTGTTCCACAGCGTTTCAATCCGGGCGAACAAGGCGCGGTTGTTGGTGATCTGTGAGGCATGTGCCGACAGTCGTGGCGCCAGATCGCGTTGCAAGGCTTCGCGGGCGGGGGTGCTGTCGGCCCCGGCCAGATTGTAAAACACACCCGCCACCCGATCCAACAATTGGTCTGCCTGTTCCATGGCGACAATTGTGTTGTCAAAGCTGGGCATATCAGGGTTTTGGGCAATGCCTGCGATGGCTGCGTGGGCCTCAGCCAGGGCCGCATCAAAGGCTGGCGCGAAATCGGCATCGGTAATTTGGTCAAAGGGCGGCAGGGCAAATGGGCCTGTCCATTGTGCCAAAAGCGGGTTGGTCATGGCAAACTCCTTAGTGCGCAACCGCGGCGCGGTGCGCTTTGGTCAGTGGCAGGTGGTTTGGGTTTAAGCTTGCGGTTCCGAGCCTGTGACGACGGCTGCGAATTTTGTGAAAAAGCTTTCAGATAACTTGCGTGCGGTTCCCATGATCAAGCGGCTCCCCAATTGCGCAATCTTGCCACCAACATCGGCTGTGGCGGTATATGAAAGCTGGGTCTGGCCATCTTGTTCTTCCAAAGTGACGCGCGCGCCACCCTTGGCAAAGCCTGCCACCCCACCCGAGCCTTCGCCCCGCAACGAAAAGCCACCGGGGGCATCGGATTTATCCAATGTGACCTTGCCGTTGAAACGCGCTTTGACCGGCCCAATTTTCAGCACAACCTTAGCTTCCAGTTCGGTGTCAGAAATCTGCGTCAGTTCTTCACAGCCTGGGATCGCCTGTTTCAAGATCTCTGGATCATTCAGCGCGGCGTAAACTTGGTCACGTGGGGCATCAATCAGGATCGAATCGTTTAGTTCCAAGGCCATAGTCATTCTCCAAGCAGGGCGTTTGCAACGTCACTGGGCGGCGCGCAGGTGTTTTGATCTTATGACTGTATGACAACAGGAATTGCAGCACAAAGCCAGCCCGAACTGTCAGTTTGTTTTGCGCGTTGGGATGAACGGCAGTGGCATCACGGGCACGCCATCTTCAACCAAAGCGCGGGCTTCATCTGGGCGGGTTTCACCCCAGATGGCGCGGCTTGGGGTCTCACCTTCATGCATGGCGCGGGCTTCGCGCGCAAAATCGGTACCGACGTAATCGGTGGTTGCTTCCACTTGGCGCTTAAAGGCGGCCAGAGCCTCTTGCATTTGGTCTGATGGGACGGCCAAAGGGCGGGTTGGTGCCGCGGCGGTTGGGGCCGCTGACGCACTGTGCTGATCAGTGTCTTTGGGCATGGCTGGTGCGGCAGGCTGTGTGGCAAGCTTGCGTGCCGGGCGCACATGCGGGGCCATCAGCTCTTTTTCAACGGTGCTGTCGCCACAGATCGCGCAAGACAAGTGGCCTGCCCGTTTCAGCGCATCATAGCTGTCATAAGATTGGAACCAGCTTTCAAAGCGGTGGTCTTTGGAACATTTCAATGCGTATTTGATCATATCGCCCTCGGGTCTGAGAACAGACATACGCGGTTTTGCGGCGAATTCAATCGTGCCGGTATCACGTCTTGGGCAGTGGCGGGGTGAAGCCCAGCAACAGCTTTGACAATGCAGGTTCTTGCACCATCTTGGCGGCTTTTTTCGGCGATACCCAACGTCTGCGGCGTTGTCCCATTTCTGGAAATTTTTCTTTGATATCTGTCAGATGCATCGCGTGGACGGCGACCTGACAGGGCAGGGCATCGCCAGATGACAAAATTTTGTCATAGGAAAAATGCCCCAATGGCTGATCAACGGTGCGGCCGACCGCGCCTGCTTCTTCCCATGCTTCTTGTGCGGCAGCATCTGCCGCTGTCATGCCACCCATCATCCAGCCCTTGGGCAAAACCCACCGCCCGGTATCACGGCTGGTGATCAGCAAAACGCGCACGGCTTTCTTTTCAAACCGATAACAGAGCGCTGCCACCTGTTGGCCCTCGGGGGCCTGATTTGGTTTTGATCGCCCTGACTTTAGCGTGAGCGCCTTGGATAATCCCTCAATCGACATTTGTTCCCAACCCTCTGCCCTTTTTTATTTTGATGGGCTTTGGGATTAATATAGGGGCCTTTTACCAAAAATGCGAGTGTTGGCACAAAAAAGCACAGTTTTGCACCAACTGCTTATGGTTTGGGCAGCTTTTTACGTTTTGGTGCAAACCTAAGGCAGACGTTAGTCGGGGTGTTCTGATTTGCGAAAGGGGCCATAGGCGGTCAACACTTCAATCTCATGATCGACAGCATCCCGCTCGGCCGTCAGAAACTGCGATACCGCTTGGCGAAATCCTGCATCGCGGATCCAATGCAGTGAATGTACTGGTCGGGGCAAATAGCCGCGTGCCAGTTTATGTTCACCTTGGGCGCCCGCCTCGACCCGCGCCAGACCTTGGGCGATGGCAAAATCAATGGCGCGGTAATAGCACAGTTCAAAATGCAGACAGGGATGATCTTCGATTGCGCCCCAATAGCGGCCAAACAGCGTGTCGCGTCCGATAAAATTCAGCGCACCTGCAATGGGCTGCCCATCGCGCAGGGCCAGCACCAGCAAGATGTCGTGGCGCATATGGGCTTGTGCCTCATCAAAAAAGTCACGTGTGAGATAGGGCGTGCCCCATTTGCGCGCGCCCGTATCTTGATAAAACTGCCAAAATGCATCCCAATGCGCGGGCGTGATGGCATCGCCCGTCAGCGCAACAATATCACCGCCAAAGCTTGCGGCCGTGTCGCGCTCTTTGCGGACAGTTTTGCGTTTGCGCGAGGATAATGCCCCCAAAAAACCGTCAAAATTTGCGTAATTTGCATTTTGCCAATGAAATTGTTGGGTGATGCGGTGCAGAAAACCCGCCTGCGTGCCGGCCTGTGCCTCATCTTCGGTGCAAAAGGTGATATGGCTGGAAGACAGATTGTTTTGCTGCGAAATCTCAATCATCGCGGCCAAAAGTGCGGTCTGACCTTGGTTTTCGTAGCCCGGTTTGGTCAGTAACCGCCGCCCCGTGGCGGGCGTAAAGGGCACGGCGCATTGCAGTTTGGGGTAATAGCGCCCACCGGCGCGCTGCCAAGCGTCAGCCCAGTTGAAATCAAAGATATATTCGCCCTGACTGTGGCCTTTGGCATAAAGTGGGGCCACAGCGATAATCTCTTGGCCCGCCCGTGCGACCAGATGATGTGGGTGCCACCCCGTGCCCGGCCCGACCGAGCCGGATCGTTCCAGTGCGTGCAAAAAACGATGTGTGGTGAACGGGTCATTGGGCCGGCCCGCGCCCGCCATGCCTTCAGGGCAGGCGCAGGCATCCCAATCGTCAGCGCTGATCTCATCAAGCGACGCCAACGCCATGACATTGATATCAGACATCGCGGCCCCGTGGCGTGTTCGCGGGGGGGGTGGGCAAATAGCCCTCAAAGGTGATGGTGTCGGCGATTTGACGCGCTTGGGTTTCTTTGGCGGCAGACTTGATTGTCCAGCAGTTGATCACGGCACCGCGGGCTTTCAGGGCGCCCACTCGTGCGTTGCCCAGATCATTGGCTTGGTGTGAAATGAAACTGGCCCCCAGCCGGTCATAATCTGCGATTTGGCGCAGTTCTTCACAGCGTGCGGGCAAAATATGTGGCCATTCCGCGGTGGGATAAGGGCAGGTGACGATGCCGCGTGCAATCTGTGGGCACAGCGCACCAAATGCAGCAACAACATGGGGGTTAAACGACATAACAGCCACTGCACCGCTATAGCCTGCGAGATCAGTGGCCACGGCCGACCCTAGGTTTGATGGTGCCGGGCCCAGATCGCCGGATTGATCCTTTATTTCAATCAGCAGTGGCACCCTTCCTCGCACCAATGTCAGCACATCAGCCAATGTTGGGATGGTTTCTTGCATGCCTGACAACCGGATTTGGCGCAAATAATCGGCTGTTTGCGCGCGCAACGGTCCTTTGGCATCTGTCAGCCGGGCCAGCGTATAGTCATGAAACACCATGGCGTGGCCATCGCATGACAGTTGGACATCAATTTCAATGCCAAAGCCCGCGTCTATCGCCGCCGAGATTGCCGCAGGCGAATTTTCCAACCGTCCAGCTGCGCGGTCATGCAATGCGCGATGCGCGATGGGCGCACTGACAAATCCGCGATCAAGCGCCACACGTGGCAGAGCAGGCATTAGGTTGGGGGGCAGGGGGGGGCTTTTGCCTGACATCACCGCAACTCAAACACCGCTTCGATCTCAACAGCCACCCCCAAGGGCAGGGAATTGGCAGACACAGCGGCGCGCGCGTGCCGCCCCGCAGCGCCAAACACCGCAACCATCAGATCGGAACAGCCATTGATCACCTTGGGCTGATCGATGAAATCTGGGGTGGAATTGACAAATCCAGTCAATTTGACCACCCGCATCACCCGGTCCAGATCGCCACCACAGGCTGCGCGGGCCTGTGCAATCAGGCTGAGCCCACAGGCATGCGCCGCCTGCGCCCCAGCCGCGACATCCATATCGTCGCCCAAGCGCCCTTTGATCAGCCCATCCGGCCCCTGTGAAATCTGCCCTGATACAAACACCAAGTTGCCGCTTTGCACAAAGGGCACATAGTTGGCGGCTGGGGCCGGGGCATCGGGCAAGGTAATCGACAGTTCGGTCAAACGGGTGTCAATTGTTCCGGTCATTGCGGGGCTCCTGTGACTGATTTAGGGCGAACCTAGCCGCTTGGCCCCGTTGCGGGAAGCCCCGTTGCCGGTGCTTTGGGCATTATCTTTCGCGAAAGGCATAATTGAAATAGTCGGTGAACGGCTTTGTCAAATAGGCCATCGGGGTGCGCGGGCTGGTTTGAATGAACGCCTCAACCGGCATGCCAGGGATGAGCACCAGATCTGCGATTTTTTCCCGATCATCGGGGTTCAAAACAATTTCGGCGCGGTAAAAACTGATGCCTGCATTGGCATCGGTAAAGGCATCCGCCGACACTTGTGTGATCGTGCCATGCAATTCGGGTGTGGTGCGCCGGTTAAAGGCGGGGAAGACCAGTGTCACCTCTTGGCCGACATGCACCTGATCGATGTGCAAAGGATCAACCCGGGCCGCGATTTGCAGTGGGCGATCTTGGGGCACCAAAAACAGCACCGGTTCTGCTGGGCGGATCACCGCGCGCGGGGTTGTGACCTGCAGGCCATAGACGATGCCTGAAACCGGTGCGCGTATATCAAGCCGCACAATCTGCTCAATCAGTGCGCGGCGGCGTTCGGCCAGTTCTAATTCGCGGTAACCCAAATCACGCAGTTGGGTCAGCGCCTCTTCGCGGCGCGCACTGCTTAGGCGCAGGATTTCGATATCGGTTTCCGTAATCCGCTGCTCGGCCCCGGCGCGGCTGGCGGCCAATTCCCCCACTGTGCCTGCCAAGCGCGCCGCCTCGCGTTCCAGCGACAGCACGCGACTGGCCTGGGCCAGACCTTTTTGAAACAGATCGCGCTGGCCGGTCAGCTCTTGGTTGATCAGCTTTAGCTGTTGTTGAAGCGATTGGTCTTGGGCGGAGAAGCCATCAATCTGGCTGGAAATCTGGTCGCGCCGTTTGCGGAGCTGATCGACCTGCTGCATCATTGTCACGGCGCGGGCGTCAAACAGGCGGCGTTGCCCCTCGATCAGGGCGCCAATCTGTGGTCGGCCCGCAGCGTTGGCTGTCAGCTCGGGGGGGAAGGTGATTGTGGTGGCCTCATCTTGTTCTGCTTCCAACCGACCGCGGCGCGCCAAGATTTCAAAAAACTGGCCCTCAACAATTGTAAGCTCTGAACGCAGCAGCTCACCATCCAGCCGGATCAAAACATCACCGGCCGCGACCTCTTGGCCTTCTTCAATCACCACTTCCGCGACAACCCCACCATCGGGATGTTGCACAACTTGGCGGTTTTGCTCCACCTCAACCTGGCCGGGTGCGATCACAGCACCGCTAAGTTCGGTCAAGACAGACCAAAGCCCAAAGCCCCCCACCAAAATTGCCAGCGACACCCACCCCAACATCAGCGGGCCGCGTGCGGTCCAGCCGGCACCGGCTGTGGTTTTTTGGGGGGCTGCGCCCTGCGGAGCGCCTGATGGCGCGTGCCCTGCCAAAGGTTGCGTGGGTTGGGCGGATGTGTCGGTTTGTGGCGCTGCTATTTTGGTGGGACGAATCTTGGCTAAATCGCTCATGATACGCCTCCGGGGCTGCTGGCGCTGATGATATCGGTGTGATTTTTGACCATTTCACGCAAAACCTGATCGCGCGGGCCAAAAGCTTTGCGTATACCGTCTTCCAACACCAAAAGCACATCACATTCTTGGATGGCAGCCGGTCTGTGCGCCATGATCAAAATGGATTTTCCAGCGGCCTTCATCGCCCGGATTGCCGCATTCAGCGCATTTGATCCTTCGTTATCAAGGTTGGAATTGGGTTCATCCAACACCAAGATCATCGGATCACCATAGAGCGCGCGCGCCAGACCGATACGCTGGATCTGCCCGCCAGACAGACGGCTGCCCACCGCCGAGACGCGGGTGTTATAGCCATCAGGCAGTTGCAAGATCATGTCATGGGCGGCGGCTTTGCGTGCTGCGGCAATCACCATTTCATCATTTGGGTTGGGTTGCAGGCGGGCAATATTATCCGCAATCGTGCCATCAAACAGTGTCACGCGTTGCGGCAGATAGCCGATGTAGCTGCCCAAAACGTCGCTATCATATTGGTCAAGTGTCGCGCCATCCAGCCGCACTTTTCCACCAGCCGGGCGCCAAACGCCGGTAAGCGTGCGGGCCAATGTTGATTTGCCTGCACCCGATGGCCCGATCACGCCCATGGCCTGTCCCGGCTCTAATCGAAAGCTGACCATGCGCAGTGCTGCCTGTTGTTCACCAGGGGGCACCACGGTGATTTGCTGTGCCTCAAGCAGGGCGCGGGGTTTGGGCAGGGCGGTGCGCGTGGGTTCCGGCGGCACTTGTGACAAAAGTTGTGACAGCCGTCCCCAGCCTTCTTGCGCGCGCTGCACCAAGGCCCATTGGCCCACAGCCATTTCAATGGGTGCCAAAGCACGGCCCATCAAGATCGAGCCTGCGATCATCGCCCCTGGTGTCAGCGCACCTTGCAACACCAAATAGGCCCCAAGCCCCAGCATGGCCGATTGCAGAAATTGCCGCAGGGTTTTGGACAAGGTGGTGTAAAGCCCGCCGGTATCCGATACGTCAACCGCCCCGCGCAAGGCCCGCCCGCGGGCCTGTTGCCAGCGGTCAAAGCTTGCGCCGCGCATGCCAAGGCTTTGGATAAGTTCGGCCTCAGTTTTGATCTGATCGGCATAACGTTCGGCCATTGTTGCGGTTTGGCTGGACTCACTCATTGGTTTGCGGGTTGAAGATTGATTGAGCAAAGACACCACGATCAAAAGCACGCCGCTGAAAATCGCAAGCCAGCCCAACCAAGGGTGAAACACAAAAATTGCTGCCAAAAACAACGGTGTCCAAGGAATATCAAACAGCGCCAAAAATACGGGTGAGGCCAGCAGGCGTTGCACCGATTCCAGATCGCGTTGGGCCGCGGCTGCCAGTGGGTCATTTGGCATCAGGGCCAATTTGCGCATGGCGGCCGTAAAAACCCGACGATCCAGGGTCTCTTGAAACCGTGCGCCGATCCGGGTCATGACCCGGCCGCGCACGTAATCCAGCACACCCATCATCAAAAACATAAAGGCCATCAGCCCAAACAGCGCGACCAGTGTTGCCTCAGACCTGCTGCCCAAAACCCGGTCATAGACTTGCAGCATGAAAATGGGGCCGGTCAGCATAAGGAGGTTGACGAAAACGCTGAACGCAAACACGGACGCAAACAACCCACGGCTTTGCCGCCGCGCCGCACGCAGTTCGGATTGGCCTGATCTTGTGTCACCCTTGGTCATTATCAATTCTCCCGCTTGGGTAGTGATACAACGGCTGCGGGCGTGCGTATAGATTGTTGGGGCTGCTATTTCTTTAATTTTTGGGTGGGTTTCGAAAGATTGTCGGGTTGTTCCCAGCCAGCAACAGGCTTAAAGACGGTCTCAGAAAAAGCGCGCGCAGACAAGGGCCGCTTTGCCCTTTAGGGCCCACCCCAGATTGATTGGAATGGCCGTGTCGATCAAGTCAGTTTCAAAGCCCTGTCGTTTGGCGCAAATTTTTTGCGTGATGGGGCTTGGTGTGCTGAGCGCTTGCGCCAACCCAGAGCCAGGGGCGGAATATCTTGATCCCTATGAGGCTGATAACCGTGCCGTACATGAAGCCAACAAACAGCTAGACCGCGAATTTGTACGCCCTGTGGCCGCTGCCTATGGCCGGGTTGTGCCGGTGCCTGTGCAGCGTGGCGTGTCAAATTTTAGCAACAATCTCGATACGCCGGGGTTGATGGTCAACAATCTGCTGCAGTTTGATATTGCCAACTTGGCGCGCAATGGCTTGCGTTTTGCGGTTAACACGACCGTTGGCATTGGGGGTCTGTTTGATCCGGCATCGAGCATGGGGATTTCCCGCAAAGATACCGATTTCGGTCAGACCTTGGATGTTTGGGGGCTGGCAAAAGAGGGCAATTATGTTGAATTGCCGTTGCTTGGCCCATCAACAGAACGTGATGCTGTGGGCAAGATTGTTGATGCCGCAATGAACCCTTTGGGTGCCGTTTTGCCCAAGGCGACTGTGCGGGTGGGGCAGGGCGCATGGGTTGCCACAAAACTGGGTGATCGCAATCGCTTTGGAAATACGATCGATTCGGTTCTCTATGACAGTGCGGACAGCTATGCCCAATCACGGCTTCTTTACTTACAAAATCGCCGGTTTGAGCTTGGTCAACGCAATGAGGCCGACTATTTTGACCCTTATGAAGATATAGCGGGGCGGTGACACAATGCGCGCGCGTTTTGGTTTTGGCCGCAGGGCCGTGATACAGCCGGTGGAACGGCGTTGGGTTTTGATGGGCGGCGCCGCACTGGGCTTTGGCGCCCTGTTGCCCGCGCGGGCCGTTCAGGCATTGGATGTGAAATCGGCCAAGGTGCTGATTGGCAATCTGGTGTCAGAGATCAACACCATCATCAATTCAGGCACATCTGAAACGGCAATGTATAGAGAGTTTGAACGCGTTTTCATTCGCTATGCCGATGTGCCGATCATTGCGCGCTCAGCGCTTGGAATTGCTGCGCGGGGGGCAAGTGATGCCCAGATGAACGCGTTTACGCTGGCGTTTCAGGGATATATTTCGCGCAAATACGGCAGCCGTTTCCGGGAATTCATCGGTGGAAACATTGAGGTCGAAGACGCGCGCCAGATCAAAAGCTTTTATGAAGTGATCTCAACCGCCTATCTTCGGGGCGAAGCTCCGTTTGAGGTGCGCTGGCACGTATCAAACAAATCGGGGCGTGATCTGTTTTTCAACCTGATTATTGAGGGCATTAATATGGTCGCCGCTGAACGCACCGAAATTGGTGCGTTGCTGGATGAGCGTGGCGGCAATATCGAACAGCTGACCAAAGATCTGCGCAGCTTGGGCTGACATGTTGACCAAAGGCGGGGACAAAATTGCCCCCGCCTCTATCCTTGGGCGTTTGGCTTAGATCTGGCGCTCGGGCATCCGTACGATCAGACCATCCAGCGCGTCACTGACCTTTAACTGGCAGGTCAGACGCGAGCGTGTGGCATCTGGCTCATAGGCAAAATCCAGCATATCTGCCTCCATCGCCTCTTTGGGGGGCAGCTTTTCTACCCAAGTCGGGTCAACATAGACATGGCAAGTTGAACACGCGCAAGCGCCGCCGCAATCGGCCTCAATCCCCGGAATGCCGTTGTCACGTGCGCCTTCCATGACGGTTAGGCCATTGGCAACCTCAACCTCATGTGCGGTGCCATTCCATTCGATATAGGTGATTTTTGCCATTTTCGGGTTCCTTGCATACGGCGTGGTTTGTTTGACATAGGCCAAGAAGCCGACTTTTGCCAGAGGGGGGCGTATCAGAATATATCTTGTCGGGCGCGCAAAATGTTCTATTTTTGTTCTTATGAATATTTGCCAGCCCTCAGCCCAACCCTTGCCCAAACCGCCTGCATGCCTGCCGCATGTGGGTTTGGCCACAGCGCCTGTTGGGGCGCGGGTTGCCGTGGCGGGGCTGGTTTTGGTGCGCCAACGGCCGGGAACGGCCAAGGGGGTGATTTTCGTAACACTTGAAGATGAAACTGGCTGCTGCAACGTGGTGATTTGGGCGGCCGTTTTTCAGCGGTTTCGGCGGGCAGTGATTGCGGGGCGGTTGCTGCGGGTGACGGGGCGGGTGCAGCGTGAGGCCGGGATTGTGCATCTGGTGGCGGAACAGATCGAAGATATCTCGGCTATGCTTGACCAGCTGTTGCACCCTGATTTTAACAAAAAACTTTAAGCGCAGACAATTTTTAACAGTTCTATGCGGGCACGCCACCCTGTCTGCGCAATCTCACACGCGGCCATGATGTTTGTCAGAATGACAAAGGCGCCCCAGTGGGGCGCCTTTGTGGTGTTTGGTGGCGGCTGTCAGTCGATTGACAGGGCGACAAAGCGGGGATCGCCCTCGCGGCGGATCAGCAACAAAACCGATTTACGGCCAGCGGCGCGCGCCTCATTCAAGCTGGTTTCGAGATCTGCCAAAGAGATGACCGGCTTTTGGCTGGCCTCAACAATCAGATCACCATCGCGCAGGCCTTTTGCAAATGCCTCGCTCAATTCATCCACCTGCATCACAACCAGACCTTGCTGGCCATCGTCCAGACCAAGCTTGTCAGCCAGCTCATCGGTCACAGGGCTAAGCGAAAGCCCCAGCATATCACCGACAATCGGGCCAGCATCAGGGTTTTTTGTGGCAGGCGCGCCCTCACCCTCGGCCAATTCGCGCCGACCCAAGGTAATTTCCAAGCTGAGTGATTTGCCATCGCGGAATACTACGATTTCGACAGCCTTCCCCGATGCGGTGTTGCCCACGCGGCGAACCAATTGCCGAGTGTTTATGATATCTGCGCCATCAAAGCCCACAATCACATCGCCCGCCCGCACGCCTGCATCAGCGGCAGGGCCTGCTGGGACATCAGTGACCAGCGCCCCTTTGGGCTCAGGCAGCCCCATCGCCTCGGCCACGTCTTGGGTGACATCTTGAATGCGCACGCCCAGCCAACCGCGCCGGGTTTCGCCATATTGGGACAGTTGATCCACAACTTGGCTCACCACGTTGGAGGCCATGGAAAACCCAATACCGATTGAGCCACCATTGGGCGACAAAATGGCCGTGTTCACACCGATCACATCACCGTTCAGATTAAACAGTGGCCCGCCCGAGTTGCCGCGGTTAATCGCAGCATCGGTCTGGATGAAATCATCATAAGCGCCCGATAGGGCACGATTGCGCTGTGACACAATCCCGGCAGAAACCGAAAAGCCTTGGCCCAGCGGATTCCCAACCGCCATCACCCAATCGCCCACGCGCATTTTGTCACTGTCGCCAAAGGGAACGAAGGGCAGGGGCTTGTCTGATTCTACCTTGAGCAGGGCGATATCGGTTTTTGGGTCTGTGCCCACCAGCTTGGCTGGCAGCCGCTCGCCCGAGAAAAATTCCACCTCAATCTCATCGGCACCATCGATCACATGGTTGTTGGTCACAATGAAACCTTCGGCTGAAATTACAAAACCAGAACCAAGCGCTTCGCTGCGGCGTGGGCGTGAGGGGGCGCCCTGATCGGGGTTCATGAAATCACGAAAGAAATCTTCAAACGGTGAGCCGGGCGGCAACATTGGCCGTGGCCCTGTAGGGGCTGCGACCGTTGTAGCGGTGGTGATATTGACGACAGCTGGGCTGACCTTTTCGGCCAGATCTGAAAAGCTGATTGGCATCGTATCTGCGCGCAGGCTGAGTGTTTGACCGATCAGCAGCGCAAGCCCGATCAAGGTGGCCATCACAAACTGGCGGGCCTTTCCTTGCTGTATCGTCAGCGAAATAGCTTGAGATTGCACCTGATAACTCCTTTGTTTTTCATTTGTTTGGTTTTATTAGGCGCGGGTTAGGGCGTGCCACAAACCATGGTTGTACACTTGCAGATAGGCGGGCATCGGTGCAATTCAAACCCTGGTGATCTGCGTCAAGCTCATGTGACAATTGTTTCAAGCCACAGATCAGCCAAAAAAGGCCCGCACCAGCCACAACACCCCCACGCCCAGTGCCAGCGCGCTCAAGCCTAACAGGCGGCGGGTTTCAACACTTAGCCGGGCCAACAGGGCCAAGGCCTCTGCCAGACGCAAAGGGGCCAGTGCAAGCACCAGCCCCTCAAAGACTAACACAGATCCAACAGCCCACAGCAGATGTTCCATCATCTGCTTGGCCCGCCTTATTGTGCGCTGGGCACAGCCCGCCCGGTTTCCGAATTCAGATAATCGAAAAATTCACTATCAGGGCTGAGAACGATGCTGGACGTATTGCCCTTAAGTGCGCGCTGATACGATGTCATCGAGCGGGTAAAGGCAAAGAACTCAGGATCGCGGCCAAAGGCTTCGGCATAGATTGCGTTACGTTCGGCATCGGCCTCACCACGGAT
This sequence comes from uncultured Paracoccaceae bacterium, assembly GCA_937895435.1. Lineage (GTDB taxonomy): Bacteria > Pseudomonadota > Alphaproteobacteria > Rhodobacterales > Rhodobacteraceae > CALAXT01. The sequence continues at coordinate 64,155 of CALAXT010000042.1, forward strand.
GATTTCGGATTGGCGCCGGGATTCGGATACCAATTCGATCACAGTACGGTCTGCACTGGCACGCACGCGCTGAGCGGCCTCGTTCCCGCGGGCCACTTCATCTGCGGCTTCGCGTTCGCGCTCGGCGCGCATCCGCGCAAAGGTCGCAGCCAAGTTTTGCTCGGGCAGATCGGTGCGCGTCAGACGGACATCGATCACTTCAATGCCAAGCGCATTGGCCTGACGGCGGGCCTGATCGCGGATCAGGTTCATCAGCGGTGTACGATCATCTGACAGCACTGCGCCCGATGGCACCGAACCAAGAACCTCTCGGATCGCGGCATTCACGATCAGTGCAATCCGGCCCTGGGCCGCGGCGACGCCACCTGTTCCGACTGCCTCACGGAAGGATACCGCATTTTCCACCCGCCAGCGGGCAAAGGCATCAACCACCAAGCGGCGGTCATCGAGTGGCGTTACCTCGAGCGGTTGGGTTTGCACCCCCAAAATACGTGCATCATAGCGCACCAGATCTTGGATAAAGGGAACCTTAAATTCCAGCCCCGGCTCTTCCTTAACGCTTTTGACCTGGCCAAATTGCAGCACCAGAACCTTTTCGCGTTCATCCACAATGAAGACAGATGACAAAACCAGCGCCGACAGCGCCACCAAAACGGGAAGAATGAAAGTTGAACGGGCCATCAGTTCGCTCCTGTCTTGGATTGCAGCGCGGGCAGCGGCAGATAGGGCATAACACCCTGACCATTTTCACCAGTTACCCCATCAAGAATAACCTTGTTCATTTCGCCCAATACGCCTTCCATCGTTTCCAGATACATCCGCTTGCGGGTGACATCTGGCGCTTTAATATATTCTTCGTACACAGACGTGAAGCGGCTCGCCTCACCTTTGGCGTTGTTCACCACCTCGGCACGATAGGCCTCGGCCTGTTCCCCCAAAGCTGCAGCTTCCCCGCGGGCACCGGCCAGAACCGTGTTGGCATAGGCATCCGCCTGCCGTTCCAAACGGTCGCGCTCCTGACGTGCGGCCTGCACTTCACGGAAGCTGTTGATAACCTCGGCAGGTGGATCAGCGCGATCAAAGTTGATCCGGATGACGCTGATACCAGCCTGATAGGTATTCAGCGTGGTTTGAATGGCTGCCTGCAAATCTTGCGCAATCGCACCCCGATCACGGTTCAGAATTGGCGACAGTTCTGAACGGGCGATGATGTCGCGCATCGCCGATTCGGCCACGGCCCGCACCGACTCGGTTGGATCTTGCAGGTTGAACAAATACTGCGCTGGGTCTGAGATGTTGTAGACAACCTGGAATTCGATATCCACGATTGCTTCATCACGCGTCAGCATAAGGCCCGAATCTTTTCGGCCTGCAGACCGCCCACCAATATCGGCGGTTCGTTCGCCCGTCACCTGCACTTTTTCAGCGGTGACAAAAGGCCAAGGGGCAAAGTTCAAACCGGGACTGCCGGTTTGGTAATAGCTGCCAAACAACAGCTCAACTGAGCGCTCTTCAGGCTTGACGGTGTAAAACGATGCAAATGTCCAAAGACCGGCTGCTATCAGCGCACCAAGCCCCAGAGTGCGTGGGTTCAACAGGGGCGGTTCATCCCCGCCGCCACCAGAGTTTGGCCCGCGGGGCCCGCCGCTGCGTCCCCCCATCAAAAGGCGCAGCTGTTCCTGGCCTTTTTTCATGATTTCTTCGATTTCCGGAATGGGTGCCGGGTCATTTGGCCTGCGGCCTCCCCGATTATCGCCACCGCGATTGTCGCCCCCACGGTTTCCATCTCCTCCGGAACCGTTGCCCCCTGATCCGCCACCGCCCCAGGGGCCGCCGTTACTGCCAGACATTGCGTCTTCCCATTCTTGTTGTGGTCATGTGTCTCAACCCGTTTAACTGGGCATTTGTCGTCAAATTTCAAGTCACCCGCGTCGGATTGCGCATTGTTACCAATTCTTCGGCCATTGTCGGATGCACGGCAACGGTGCGGTCAAAATCTTCCTTGGTGGCGCCCATCTTTACAGCAATCGCCACCAATTGGATCATTTCACCGGCCTGATCGCCAACAATGTGGCACCCAAGCACCCGGCGGGTCTGCCGACACACGACCAATTTCATCATCACCTGGTCGGCGCGCCCTGCAAATGCGCTGTGCATGGGGCGAAAGGTCGCGGTGTAAACTTCAATCGGGCCAAGGGCTGTGGCGGCCTCTTCGGTCAGCCCGATGCTGGCCAATTCGGGCCGGGTAAAGACGGCGCTGGCGATCAGATCGTGATCGGCTTTGGTTGGAATGCCGCGAAACACGGTATCAGCAAAGGCATGGCCTTCGCGGATCGCAACGGGTGTCAGGTTCACCCGATCGGTGGCATCGCCCACCGCAAAGATCGACGGAATCACGGTTTGCGAATAGTCATCAACCGGCACCGCGCCGTTTGGCCCAAGCGCAATGCCCAAAGCCTCAAGCCCCAGACCTTGGGTGTTGGGCCGCCGCCCTGTGGCATAAAGCACGGCATCAAAAACGGTCTGATCGCCCGTTGTGCTGTGCACCACCGTCCCATTTTCGCCCCGGCTCAGGCTGGCAACATCGGTCATCGTGCGCAGGTCAATGCCCTGTTCGACCATCGCACGGGCGACATGGCCGCGCGCTTCATCATCAAACCCGCGCAGAATTTGTGTGCCACGATAATATTGCGTGACCTGCACACCCAGCCCGGCCAAAACACAGGCAAATTCGCAGGCGATATACCCCCCACCCACGATCAATATCGTGCGCGGTAACTGCGCCATGTCAAAAATTTCGTTCGAGGTCATAACCTGTCCCTGAACGTGATCTGGCAGATCCGGCCAACCGCCAGTGGCCACCAAAATATGGGCGGCTGTGATCTTTTGGCCATCGGCCAGCACGACCGTATGGGGATCAGCCAATGTGGCGCGGCTGTCAAAAACGGTAACGCCAGCGCGGGACAACGTGCCACGATACGCGGTTTCAAGCCGTTCAAGTTCCGCGCGCAGCTTTATTTGAAACCCAGGCCAGTCAAACCCACCCGCGCTGACCTGCCAGCCATAGGCCTGGGCGTCGGCCAACCCGCGGCCATGGCCTGCAGCAAAAACCATCAGCTTTTTGGGAACGCAGCCACGGATAACGCAAGTGCCACCCATGCGGCTTTCTTCGGCCAGCGCCACACGTGCTTGGCCTTCGCTGGCTGCAATTCGGGCTGCGCGCACACCGCCCGAACCCCCGCCAATCACAAAAAGGTCGTAATCAAACGGCATTATCAAACCCGTCGTCATCTTCGGTGCGTTCCACCAGTGTCACGTTCCCATCAACATGGCCGACAATCGCCAAATCGCACAGATCAATGAACAACCCATTTTCGACCGTGCCCGGGATCTGATTGAGCAAAAGCGCCAAATGCCGCGGATCAGCGATCTGGCCCAGTTCAAGATCCAAAATATAGTTGCCCTCATCCGTCACAAACGGAACGTCATCGCGCAGGCGCAGGGTGATTTCGCGCCGTGCCACATCGAACTCTTCCAAAAGTTCTGCGATTTGGTCGCGGGTTGATTGCCAACCAAAGCGAATAACCTCAACGGGCAGGGGAAAGTCGCCCAGTTGCGCCACATGTTTGCCGGCATCAGCAATCACGATCATCCGGTCCGAGGCTGACGCCACGATTTTCTCGCGCAGCAACGCACCACCGCCGCCCTTGATCAGGTTCAGATCGCCATCAAATTCATCTGCGCCATCAATCGTCAGATCCAGCCAACCAGCCTCTTCCAGCGTCACGATTTCGATGCCTTCGGCGCGGGCCAAAACAGCGGTATGCTCAGAGGTGGGCACGCCCACAATTTGCAAACCCTCATCGCGGACCCGTCGCCCAAGGCAGCGCACCATCCATGCGGCGGTCGATCCGGTGCCAAGACCCAGTCGCATCCCGTCTTGGACAAAGGAGACTGCGCGCTCGGCCGCGGCCAGTTTTGCCGTATCGGCTGGCGAAAGATTGTCAGTCATGGGGTCTCCTGGCCCAGTGGGCGCACAGATAAAGGGTGGCAGAGGTTGATATGCATCATACCAAGGTCTGATAGCGTCATTTGCCGCCCCAGTGCAACCAAGCGGCGGGGCTGCTGGGCTGTTTCGTACGGCATATTGTGTGCTTTTTGAAAAAGGCAGCGTGTCTGATCGGTGCGGTGTCGCTTTTTGCCAAGCTGTGTGGGGGCGGGCGGGCCAGTGTAGGGGTTAATCTGGGGCGCAGTCGTCTTAAGGCTTTCACCGCGTTGCCCCATCCATGAGGTCCCATGCTTACGCTTCATTTCGCCCCTGATAACGCGTCGCTGATCGTGCGGATGGCGTTGCTGGAGTTAGGCCTGCCATTTCAAACGGTGCTGGTCGATCGTTCGGTGCGCGCCCAAGACCACGCGGATTATCGGGCTTTGAATCCGGCCGGGTTGATCCCGGTTTTGGAAACGCCAGAGGGGCCACTGTTTGAAACTGGTGCGATCCTTCTGTGGTTGGTGGATCAGTTTGGCCAAATCGGCCCACAGCTTGGGCAGCCCAGTCGGGCAGATTTTTTGAAATGGCTGTTTTTTCTGTCAAACACTGTGCATGCCGACCTGCGGCAGGTATTTTACCCCGATCAATATGTGCCCCAAACTGCAAAAACTGCGCATCACGGGCTGATCACGGCGCGGCTTATACGCCATTTTTCGGTACTTGATCCGGTGGTTGCCGCGCGGCCTGATCTGTTTGGTCCCGGCATGGCGTTATCGATTTATCTGCTGGTTCTGGCCCGCTGGGCGCGCCTTTACCCCACAGATGGCCCGGTTTGGCTGCAGTTAGACACGTTTCCCGCGCTGGCCCGACTGGCTGCGACGTGTGATGGGCGCACGGCGGTGCGTGCGGCAGCACAGGCCGAGGGCATTGGCCCGTCGCTCTTTCTGATCCCGTCACCTTGCAACCCGACATTGGGCAGTGTTCTTTAGGAATTTATGATGTTTTTGTCTGTTTTTGATATGTTTAAGGTCGGGATTGGTCCGTCATCCAGCCACACGATGGGGCCGATGGTGGCCGCAGGGCGTTTTTTGGATTTGCTGCGCGCCAGTCCGTTTCAGACCAAAGGCCTGCGTGCGTCGTTGCATGGCAGCTTGGCCTTTACCGGGGTGGGGCATGCCAGTGACCGTGCTTTGATTCTAGGTCTGGCAGGGTTTTTGCCGCAAACCTACGACCCTGAACTGGCCGACGCCGCCCTGGCAACCATTCGCCGCGACCGCGTGATTGCGGCCCCTGGTTTGGGTGATCTGGGCTTTGATCCCAATGCAGATTTGGTTTTTGACTATGGCCCCCCACTGCCCGGCCATGCCAATGGCATGATTTTTTGCGCGACCGATGCGCAGGGTGATGTGATTTTGCAAGAGACCTATTATTCCATCGGTGGTGGCTTTGTTCTTAGCGCGGCAGAATTGGACAGCGCTGGGGCCACCCCCCTGTCAGGTGGGGCGGTCGTGCCTTATCCGTTTGAAAATGCCACACAGATGTTGGAAATGGCGCGTCACTCAGGGCTGACGATTGCCCAGATGAAACGCGCCAATGAATTGGCCCGCACCGATGGGGCCACGCTTTCGGCCGGGTTGGCGCGGATTTGGCAGGTTATGAAAGATTGCATTGATCGGGGGCTAGAGGGGCAGGGGATTTTGCCCGGCGGGCTAAAGGTGCGGCGGCGGGCGCAGGCGATCCATGCGGCGCTTATGGCCGAGCGTGGCACCAATCAGGCCGCCCCTCATACAATTAATGATTGGATGTCGGCCTATGCTATGGCGGTCAACGAAGAAAACGCCGCAGGCGGGCAAGTGGTGACTGCGCCCACCAACGGGGCGGCGGGGGTTGTGCCGGCGGTGCTGCGCTATTGGTTGGATCATGTGCCGGGGGCGCACATCGGCGGGGTTGAGGATTTTTTGCTGACTGCAGCCGCAATCGGTGGACTTGTTAAACACAACGCCTCAATCTCGGGGGCTGAATGCGGCTGCCAGGCCGAGGTTGGATCAGCTGCCGCGATGGCTGCGGCTGGGTTTGCGGCGGTGATGGGCGGCAGCCCGGAACAGATTGAAAATGCGGCTGAAATTGCATTGGAACATCACTTGGGCATGACCTGTGACCCGGTGCGTGGATTGGTTCAGGTGCCGTGTATTGAACGCAACGGCTTGGGCGCGATTAAGGCGGTTTCTGCAGCCAGTCTGGCGCTGCGCGGTGATGGCCAGCATCTGGTTTCTCTGGATGTCTGCATTGAAACCATGCGTCAGACAGGTGCTGACATGAGCGTGCGCTACAAGGAAACCTCGCTTGGAGGGTTGGCGGTAAATGTCCCCAATTGCTGATCCCAATTCCTGTTTGATCGCTGCGTTGGCACGGTGGCTGTGATGGCCCAACCAGATCGGATTTTGCCCGGTGTCGCGATGATGATCGGCTTTTGCGCGATTGCGCCATTGATTGATGTTTGCGCGAAACTGGCAACAGATGCGATTCCCGCAGCCCAGGTGACGCTGGCGCGTTTTGCGGTGCAGGGCGCAGTGATGGTGCCGATCATGCTGGCGTTGCGGCTGTCATGGGCGCTGTCACGGCATGCGCTTTGGCTGACATTTCTGCGCGCGCTGGTGCTTATTGCATCGACCTTTACCTTTATTTCAGCGGTGCATGTGATGCCAATTGCCGATGCGCTGGCCATCGCTTTTGTAGAGCCGTTTATCATTTTGCTGGTGGGTAAATTCTTTATGGCCGAACAGGTTGGGCCACGCCGTTTGGGGGCGGCGGTGGTTGGGTTTGGTGGGGCGTTGATGGTGATTCAACCAAGCTTTGCCGCCTATGGTCTGGCGGCGCTCTTTCCGTTGGGCACGGCGGTCAGCTTTGCGTTTTATATACTGATCACGCGACAATTGTCGCGCCTGTCGCATCCGATTGCCATGCAAACCCACACCGCAACCTTTGCCACGGTTTTGTTGTTGCCAATTTTGTGGTTGTCAGATGGCAGTGCTGTGGATTGGCTGGACCCTGTTTGGCCGCAGGGCATTTTTTGGCTGTGGCTGGTGGGCGTTGGGGTTGCGGCCGCAGTGTCGCATATGTTCATCACCTATGCGCTGCAATATGCGCCCTCATCGACTTTGGCACCGCTGCATTATCTGGAAATCGTCAGTGCGGTTGCGCTGGGTTATCTGGTTTTTGGCGATTTTCCGGATGCCATGACATGGGCCGGCATTGTGGTGATCTGTGCCTCGGGGCTGTATGTCATTTATCGCGAACGGGTCACGCTGAACGCCGTTCGGGCCACCGTGCCGCCATTGGTCCATTAAGCGCTGTCAGTGCAGAGCGCAGCGCGCGTTTTGGCAAAATCACCAGCAGATTGGGGGCATCACAGCTCAGATCGACCTGCAGGGCGTTGGTTTCGTTTGACGTGCCGATTTGGCCATCAGGCGCAAGATCAAGCCCGTCTAACGGCCAGCGCAAACCCGCCGAACATGCCCGCCCCCGTCCCATGGGAAACAGCGAAAACCGCGTGCCAATGGGCAAGCGCAGCGTAAGATGTGGGGGGGCCAGAAAACACAGATCCGTTTGGCCCAATAAAATGCAGCGTTGCCACGGATGTGCCGTCAGCGCGTGAAAGGCTGCCAGCGCATGATCCATCGCGGGGCCTGAAAACCCGACCGCCAGTATAAATTCGACGGCAACAGAGCGCAGCGCTTTGGAAAAATCGGTGGTGTCTTGTTCGGCAATCGAATGCAGCTGGTTGGGTGGGATTTGCGCGCGGGTGGCGGGGGTGATCGAATCCATATCGCCCAGAACACAATCGGGCTGATAGCCCAAAGCCAGCACGCGATTTGCGCCGCCATCAACGGCCACAATATCAGGGGCCAGCCCCAGTGCTTGGGCCAAAAGCGGCCGTGTCAGATGCCCGGCCCCCACAAGCGTTGCACCGCGTGTTGATGTGAAAAGCGGTGCCGTCATGCCACAAAGTCCGGGATGCGGGCGCACAAACACGGCCCCAGTTGCCTGATTTTGGTCATTTTTATACCATTTGTTAACCAAATACATGATGCATCATGTTAGAGTCTGGTGGGTGTTGCAGCGAAGTCAAAGGTGCATGAGCATGAGCGAAAAGACAAGAACGGTCAGCATCGCCTATGGTGCCTTTCGCTGCGAGGCGGTGGAGCCGGACGATATGCGTGGCACATTGGATGCGATGGTGGCGCAGCTGCGGCAACTGCTTGATGCTGACCCGAATTTTGGTACGGCTCGGGGGATGGGTGACGTAATTGGTCAGCCGGCCAGTGTGAACAGCGACGCTGCGCCTTTCGCTGTGCCTTTGCAGGATACCGATACCGATCAGGTGGCCATGGAGATTGTGCAAGCCGATGATGCGGATGTTGCCCAAACATCGGTGCCCTTTGATCTGGCGATGTCGCTGATCGCAGAGAGGTTTGATGAGCCAGAGCCAGAGCCAGAGCCAGAGCCAGAGCCGGAGCGTCTGCTGCAGTCACATAGAAGTGTGACCGATTATCAGGGTGGGTTGGCGGTGGATTGCGAACGCACTGACGCAGCAGGCCGGGCCCTCAATTCAGACGATGTCATAGCCCTCCCGCTGATCCCCCCTCTGCCTGATCAAGCGTCGCCTGACCTGGTACCGCAGCATCAGCCATCTGTTGTTTCCCGGCCCGTGCCCAGTCAACAGCCCAGTGATCTGGGGGAGGATGCTTTTTTGCGCGCATGGCTCGACGCCGAGGCTACCGGAGCGCGGCCGGTGGATCAGACCACCCCATCGCTGCGCAATCTGCGGACCCAATCGCAACCGCTGCCGCAGGGCGATGAGGTGGCGCTCGATGAAAGGGCCACCGGCGCGGCACAGGTACCACCATTGCGGTTGGAAAATCGGGTATTTTCTGATGGGGGCGATACAATGCAGGACGTGGGTGCAGAGCCCGTGCGGTCGGCCCCCCCAGCTGCGCATCCGGTCGATGATGTTGTGGAAGAGGCGCTGCTGCGTAAGGTGACCGATCTTGTGCAACGATCCGAAGAAGCCCACCGCCACACCCAGAGCCGTGTCGGCGCGGAAAAGATCACTGGTCCAAAAGATTTTTCGTTGGTGCGGTTATTTGCGCAAACCGATTCGCAGCTAGAGGGGCGTGACAGCCGCCGACGACTGTCGATCATGTCTTATCTAAAAGGGGCGGTTGCCTCAATCCGCGCGGATCGTGAACCGGCGCATAGTGCAGATCTGGCCGCTGTGCCAATGTCAACCAAAGCGCAAGCGGTTGACCGGTTTCGCCAAGATCTAGAGGGCGTGGTGCGCCCGCGCCGCGCCAGCGTGCCGGGACAGCTTGGTGGCCGGCCTGAGCCGCTTGTGCGCAGCGCTGGCACAGTGTCGTTGGACAGCACCGAGTTGATGAGTGACTTGGGGGCCACAGTGCGCCCGCGCCGTGTTCGGGTTGCCAGTGCAACAGATCCTGACGTGCCGATGGCCCTTGGCCGCTCAGAGCAGCCCTAGCCCCGGCCAAGTGGTCGCCGCCCTAAGGTTTTGGCGGCGATTGGTCTGTTGTGTTTGTGGCGCTGGCGTTGCTGTCCTCAGTGGGGGCAGTTTGACCCACACCCAGAAACACCCGCCGAAATGGCAGCGCCCAAATCACACCCAAAGCAATATAGATGAACAGCTCAACCAAGATCGGTGGCCGCTCAAGCCAATTTACCAAGCTGATCGCAACCACGATGTAGAGCGGCAGCCCGATCAGCAAGATCACCAATGACCAGCGCCGCCGCGCTTTATAAGAAAGACCCATCTGCTCAGCCCGCAAACGGATCAGTGACGAGAATTGTATCATCACGCTCGGGCGAGGTAGACAAAAGCGCAACGGGGCATTGGATCAGTTCTTCAATGCGGCGCACGTATTTGATGGCTGCCGCTGGTAAATCGGCCCAACTGCGTGCCCCGGCGGTGGTCTCATGCCAACCGGGCAGGGTTTCGTAAATCGGCGTCACGCGGGCCTGCGCGTCGGCGGCGGTGGGCAGATAATCCAACCGCTGTCCATCCAGCTCATACCCTGTGCAGATCTGCAATTCTTCAAACCCGTCCAGAACATCCAGCTTGGTCAGGGCGATGCCCGATACACCCGACGTGGCGCAGGTTTGGCGCACCAAAACCGCATCAAACCAACCACAGCGCCGCTTGCGCCCGGTCACGGTGCCAAATTCATGGCCCCGCTCGCCCAGACGTTGGCCGGTTTCATCGTGCAATTCGGTTGGAAACGGCCCCTCGCCGACGCGAGTGGTATAAGCTTTTACAATTCCAAGCACGAAATCAATCGACGTTGGCCCAAGCCCTGTGCCCGTGGCAGCCATGCCCGCCAGCGTGTTTGACGACGTAACAAATGGATAGGTGCCAAAATCAACATCAAGCAGCGCGCCCTGCGCCCCTTCAAACAATATGCGCTTACCTGCGCGCCGCGCCTCGGTCAGCACTTTCCACACGGGGGCTGCAAAGGGCAGGATCTTGGGCGCGATTTCGTTGAGCACATCCAAAAGCTGGGCGCGGTCAATGGGGGGTAACCCCAGTCCGCGGCGTAGCGCATCATGGTGGCTTAGCAGCCGATCAACGCGCTGGGTCAGCGTGGCAGGATCGCCCAAATCAGCCACGCGCACGCTGCGCCGACCAACCTTATCTTCATAAGCGGGGCCAATCCCGCGGCCAGTGGTGCCGATCTTGGCTACTGAGTTCACAGATTCGCGGGCGCGATCCAACTCACCGTGCAGGGGGAGGATCAGCGGGGTGTTTTCTGCAATCAGCAGGTTTTCTGGGGTGGCTGTAACGCCCTGCGCGGCCAGCCGCTCAATCTCGGCCAAAAGCGCCCAAGGATCGAGCACGACGCCGTTCCCAATTACCGACAGCTTGCCGCCCCGCACAATGCCCGATGGCAGTAACGACAGCTTATAGGTCACGCCATCGATCACCAGAGTGTGGCCCGCGTTGTGACCACCTTGGAAACGCGCAATCACATCCGCGCGTTCCGAGAGCCAATCAACGATCTTGCCCTTACCCTCGTCGCCCCACTGTCCGCCGACTACGACAACATTGGCCATCAGATATGCCTTCCTTCGAAAATTACCGCCTGCGTATAGCCGTGTTGCGCGCGCGGGGGAACAGGCAAATGCAGATGATGGCATCGGTTTGCGCGGCGGCTGGGGGCGATGGCATGCTGTTTGGGGCGGTTTTGGCTTGCGGCAGGGCGGGCTTGCGCCTAGATACCCAAGGAAATCAAAGTGGATCTGCGTCCCATGGAAAACATCATTCTGGTCATTCATCTTATTCTGGCTCTTGGCCTGATTGGGATCGTTTTGTTGCAACGCTCAGAGGGCGGCGGCTTGGGAATGGGCAGCAGCGGTGGTGGGGGCGGTGCGATGACAGGCCGTCAGGCTGCAACAGCGCTGGGCAAGGTGACGTGGGCCTTTGCCATTGGTTTTTTTATCACGTCAATTTCTTTGGTGGTGATTGCACAGCAAAATTCGGTGAGCAGCTCGGTGCTGGATACCGCGCCGCTTGACGCACCCGCGGCCCCAGCCATTCCTGGCTTGCCGCTTGGGGGCGATTTGTTGGCCCCTGCGCCTGTTGATGCGCCCGCCACACCTCCGCGCGCCAACTAGGGGGTGTGGGGCATCCGCCCTTGCGTTTATTGGTGCTAAAACGAGGGTTGCCCTACAACAGTTTGCTAAAACTTTGTGGCATCAAACATCATGTTGCGGTTTGGTTGCACCCGACAGCTTTCTACATTACGGTCCAATTCCCGTGAGAGAGCGATTCTGACGCGCCTGTCGCATGATCAAAACAGGCCGTTTGGGCCGAATTCACGGGGGCTCCTCCTATGGCACGCTACATCTTTATCACGGGGGGCGTTGTCTCGTCTTTGGGCAAGGGGCTTGCCTCGGCTGCGCTGGGGGCGCTGTTGCAGGCGCGCGGTTTTTCGGTGCGGTTGCGTAAGCTGGATCCCTATTTAAATGTTGATCCTGGCACGATGTCGCCCTTTGAGCATGGTGAAGTTTTTGTCACCGATGATGGTGCTGAAACTGATTTGGATCTGGGCCATTATGAACGGTTCACGGGCGTATCGGCACGTAAGACCGACTCGGTCTCTTCGGGGCGTATCTATTCCACGGTTTTGGAAAAAGAACGCCGTGGCGATTATTTGGGCAAGACCATTCAGGTGATTCCCCATGTGACGAATGAGATCAAAGATTTCTTGTCGGTCGGCGGCGATGAGGTTGATTTCATGCTGTGTGAAATCGGCGGGACCGTGGGGGATATCGAAGGGCTGCCATTTTTTGAAGCCATTCGCCAATTCGCCCAAGAGCGCCCGCGCGGCCAGTGCATTTTTGTGCATTTGACGTTGTTGCCCTATGTCACAGCCTCGGGTGAACTTAAGACAAAACCGACGCAGCATTCGGTCAAAGAACTGCGGTCAATCGGGATCGCGCCTGACGTATTGTTGTTGCGATCTGAACATGAAATTCCTGAAAAAGAACGTGAAAAGATCGCACTGTTTTGTAATGTCCGCAAAGAGGCGGTTATTGCTGCGCCGGATCTAAAGACCATTTACGAAGCGCCGTTGGCTTATCACCGTGAAGGGCTTGACCAGGCGGTGCTGGATGCCTTTGCTATCAGTCCTGCGCCGCGCCCCGATCTGTCGCGTTGGGAAGATGTGATGGACCGCATGACCAATGCCGAGGGCGAGGTGCGTGTGGCGATCGTTGGTAAATATACCCAGCTTGAAGACGCCTATAAAAGTATTGCCGAGGCGCTGACCCATGGCGGCATGGCAAATCGGGTGCGGGTTCGGGCAGAATGGATTGATGCCGAAATTTTTGAACGCGAAGACCCTGCCCTCTATTTACAAGGCTTTCACGCGATTCTTGTGCCGGGTGGTTTTGGCGAACGTGGCACCGAGGGTAAGATCCGTGCCGCCGAATTTGCGCGCCTGCGTGGCGTGCCCTATTTGGGCATTTGTCTGGGCATGCAGATGGCGGTGATTGAGGCTGCGCGAAATATGGCCGACATGCCCGATGCGGGTTCAGAAGAGTTTGACCATGAGGCAGGGCGCAAACGCTTTACCCCGGTTGTCTATCACTTGAAAGAATGGGTGCAGGGCAATCACCGGGTTGAGCGCAAATTGGGTGACGACAAGGGCGGTACGATGCGTCTTGGGGCCTACACCGCCACACTCGCTGAGGGCAGCCGCGTCGCCCAGATCTATGGCGCAACCCAAATCGAAGAGCGCCACCGTCACCGCTATGAGGTCGACGTACGCTATCGTGACCAGTTAGAGGCCTGCGGGTTGATGTTTTCGGGCATGTCGCCCGATGGTCGTTTGCCGGAAATCGTCGAAAATCGCGATCATCCGTGGTTTATTGGTGTGCAGTTCCACCCCGAGCTGAAATCAAAACCCTTTGCGCCACACCCACTTTTTGCGGATTTTGTCCGTGCCGCGGTGGAAACCAGCCGTTTGGTCTGACCGACACCGCTTTGGCCTTGGGCGGTAAAAATCGCCTTGGGCCACTATTTCTTTGTGATACATGCCGCTAGGGTGGTGGGCGTTAACGGCGGGGGGCGGATATGTCTGATGTGGTATCCGACGGCAACGATGAAGAAGATCACGATGCCGGGCTAAGCGATCGGTTAATCGAGTCGATCGTTGCTGCGGTCGACGCCCAAGACACAGACAGACTTAGCGAATTGCTTGAACCGCTGCATCCGGCCGATATCGCCGATGTGTTGGAACAGATCCGCCCGGCCGAACGCCGCGCGCTGCTTGGCCTGTGGTCGGGTGAGATTGACGGCGAAATTCTGTCGGAAATTGATGATAGTATCCGCGAAGAGGTGATCAACGCCCTGCCGCGCGCGGTGTTGGCTGACGCGGTGCGTGAGCTGGATACCGATGACGTTGTCGATATTTTGGAAGATCTGGAAGAGAGCGAGCAAAGCTTTATCCTGGATGCGCTGGAAGATGCCGACCGTGTTGCGGTCGAACAGGCAATGTCGTTCCCCGAAGGATCAGCTGGGCGGTTGATGCAGCGCGAGATTGTGGCCGCCCCCCAGCATTGGTCGGTGGGCGAGGCGATTGACTATTTGCGCAGTGAAGAAACGCTGCCCGAACAGTTTTATCACGTGATCCTTGTTGATCCAAAGATGCACCCGGTCGGTTATGTCACGTTGGGCAAAATTTTGTCATCCCGGCGCGATGCGCTGCTGAACGATATTGCCGAAGAAAGTTTTCGCACGATACCCGCGCTGCGCGATGAGGCCGATGTGGCCTATATGTTCAACCAATATCACCTGATTTCTGCGCCCGTGGTGGATGAGGCCGACCGTTTGGTGGGGGTCATTACGATCGATGATGCGATGACCGTGCTGGATGAAGAACACGAAGAAGATATTTTGCTTTTGGCCGGCGTGGGTGAAAGCAGCCTGTCGGACGGGGTGCTGGAAACAGTGCGGCGGCGGTTTCCTTGGCTTTTTGTCAACCTGATCACGGCCAACTTGGCAGCTCTGGTGATTGCGCAGTTTGCCGATACGATTAGCCTGTTGGTTGTGTTGGCCGCGTTGTTGCCGATTGTGGCCTCTATGGGGGGCAATGCAGGCACGCAATCGTTGACGGTTGCTGTGCGGGCGTTGGCATCCAAGGGTCTGACCAGTTCAAACGCCGCACGCGTGATTCGGCGCGAGGCATTGGTGGGGTTGGTCAATGGGATTGGCATGGCGCTGATCATGGGGGCGGTTGGGTTTTGGGGCTATGGCTCGGCGCTGCTGGGGGTTGTTTTGGGCTTGGCTATGGTGCTGAATTTGGTCGTAGCGGCGCTGTCGGGGGTTTTGGTGCCCCTTATTCTGAATCGGATGAATGTCGACCCGGCTTTGGCTTCGGGGACTTTTGTCACGACGATGACGGATGTGACTGGATTTTTCGTGTTTTTGGGGTTGGCGACGATGGTGCTTCTGTGATGCTGGCCGAGGTGAAAGCCGCCATGCGTAAACGCGCCTTTGTGCAGCGTAAAGCGGCCTTTGCGGCCGGTGCGCCAGAGGCCTGCGCGGCGCTGGCGGCCGAACTTGCTCAATTTAAGGGGGCGGTATTGGCGGGTTACATGCCAATGCGCACAGAAATTGATCCGTTGGCCGCGATGGCCCAGCACAGCGGGCCGGTTTGTGTGCCGGTGATTACCGGGGCGGGCCAACCCTTGGTCTTTCACCGTTGGACGCCGCAATCGGTGATGGTGCCGGGCGAATTTGGGGCGCTAATCCCACAGGTGTCAGAACCGTTGACGCCTGACGTGCTGATCGTGCCACTGCTGGCCTTTGACCGGCGTGGTTATCGGCTGGGCTATGGTGGTGGGTTTTATGATCGCACGCTTGAGGCGTTGCGCGCACTTGGGCGTACCGTTGCCCTTGGGTTTGCCTTTGCCGCCCAAGAAATGGATGCGGTGCCGACCGAGCCCACCGACCAGCCTTTGGATCTGTTGGTCACTGAGACTGAGGTCTTGCGCTTTCCCTAGGGTGATGTGTCTTGTTCTTGTAACGGGCGCGGCATAAGGCTGTGATATGAGAATTTTGTTTCTGGGCGATGTCATGGGGCGTGCGGGGCGCGCGGCGGTGGTGGAACACCTGCCGGGGTTGCGGCGCGATTTGCGGCTGGATTTTGTGGTGGTCAATGGCGAAAACGCCACGGGCGGCATGGGGCTGTCGGGCGACCATGCGCGCGCGTTGTTGGCGGCAGGCGCAGATTGTCTGACGCTGGGCGATCATGCCTTTGATCAAAAAGATATGTTGGCCTTTATTGAAAAAGAGCCACGCATCATCCGACCGCTGAATTATTCGCGCATGGCCCCGGGCCGTGGCGCGCGGCTATTTGAGGCGGCAGGGCGCAAGGTGCTGGTGGTGCAGGCCTTGGGTCAGGTATTCATGAAACGTCCCTTTGATGACCCGTTTTCGGCGGTGGATGCCGTGTTGAAAACCCACCCGTTGGGCGGTTTGGCGCAGGCCATCGTGGTTGATATGCATTGCGAGGCAACGTCAGAGAAAATGGCGATGGGCCATTGGTGTGATGGCCGCGCCAGTCTGGTTGTCGGAACCCATACCCATGTGCCAACCGCTGATGTTCAGATTTTGGGGGCGGGCACCGCCTATCAAACCGATGCAGGGATGTGTGGTGATTATAATTCCGTCATTGGCATGGAAAAAACGGAACCCATGCGCCGGTTTCTGACCGGTATGCCCAAAGATCGCTTTCAGCCTGCTGTTGGGCCTGCCACACTTGCGGGTGTGTTTGTTGAAACGGATGATCGCACCGGGCTTGCGCGCAGCGTGCGGATGATCCGGGTCGGTGGCCGATTGGAAAGCGCCGGGGTTTAGGCATGCGCAAAGGGTTGGATGATGTTCGGGCTTGATCTTGGCGCCGACATGCAGGCGCTGATAGCTTTGGCCATTTTGGTCATTATGTTCATCATGTTCCTGCGCGAAACCTATCCGGTTGAGGTGGTAGCGATGGGGGCCGCGGGGGTGATGCTGGTGTTGGGCATCCTGCCAATCCCGGCGCTGTCGGGGGTTTTGTCAAACGCAGCACCCTGGACCATTGCTGCGATGTTCATGATCGTTGGGGCTTTGGTGCGCACAGGCGCGCTGAACGCGATCAGTCAAATCGCCACCCGCAATGTTGCCGCCCACCCGACGCTTACGCTTTTGGGGTTGGGGGTTTTGGTCACCGGACTGTCGGCCTTTGTCAACAACACGCCGCTGGTTGTGGTGATGATGCCTGTTTTCATTGGCTTGGCAAAAGAACTGCAAACCGCCCCCTCAAAGCTTTTGATCCCGCTCAGCTATATGACCATTTTGGGGGGGACGATGACGATGGTGGGCACCTCGACCAATCTGTTGGTCGATGGTGTGGCGCAAGCCGCTGGTTTGGCACATTTCGCGATGTTCGAGGTGACACCCATTGGTTTGGCCGTCACTGTGACGGGCCTGATCTATCTGGCACTTTTTGCAAAGCGTCTGCTGCCAGTGCGCGATTCGATGTCGGCTTTGCTTTCAGACCGGGCACAGATGAAATTTTTCACCGAAGTGGCAGTGTCAGAAGATTCGCCCCTGGTGGGCAGCGCGTTGCAAGAGGTGGAACTGTTTCGCCGCAGTGACGTGCGGGTGGTGGATGTGTTGCGGGGTGATTTGTCTTTGCGGCGCGATCTGGACAATGTTGTGTTGAAGGGTGGCGACCGCATCGTGTTGCGCACCAAGATGTCAGAGGTTTTGGGCCTGCAAGCCAACCGTGATCTGCGTTTGGTCGACAAGCTCAGCTCGGTTCAAACCACGACGGTTGAGGTGCTGATTACGCCCGGTTGTCGGATGATTGGCCGCACATTGGGTGCGATGCGGCTGCGTCGGCGCTATGGTGTTTATCCGCTGGCGGTGCACCGGCGCAATCAAAACATCGGGCGCCAGCTTGATGATCTGAACGTGCAGGTGGGTGACACATTGCTGCTGGAAGGCGCGATGGAAGATATTCAACGCCTGGCCTCGGATATGGATATGGTCGATGTCGCCCACCCTACCGAACGCGCCTATCGTCGCGAACGCGCGCCTTTGGTGGTGGCCGTTTTGATGGGGGTGGTTGGGCTGTCGGCGCTGGATGTTGCACCCATTATGGTGCTGGCATTCATTGGCGTGGCTGTGGTGCTTGTGACCCGCTGCATTGATGCAGATGAGGCATTTGCCGCGGTTGATGGTCGGTTGCTTGCCCTGATTTTTGGAATGCTGGCGGTGGGGGCCGGGTTGCAACACTCGGGCGCGATTGAATTGCTGGTGGCTGGTATGGGCCCGATTCTGCAGGGCTTACCCCCGGCAGCGCTGGTTTTCGCTGTGTTTTTGATGACATCAATCTTGACCGAAATCGTATCAAACAACGCGGTGGCGGTAATTGTAACACCGGTGGTGATTGCACTGGCCACCCGGCTTGGGGTCGACCCCAGGCCTTTGGTGATTACCGTGATGGTGGCGGCTTCGGCCAGCTTTGCGACCCCGATCGGCTATCAAACCAACACCTTGGTCTATGGGCCTGGTGGCTATAGTTTCACGGATTTTGTCCGCTTTGGCGTGCCGCTCAATCTGATCTGTGCGCTGGTCACCACGTTAATGGTGCCGCTGGTCTATGAGTTTTGATACCATTGCCGTGGTGCCTTCGGTCTTGCGGCTTGGGTTCGGGCTGACATATAGAGGCGCGATCATAAAATTATCCTTGGGAGAGGGTCATGGCAGGCCATTCAAAATGGGCAAATATCCAGCACCGCAAAGGCCGGCAGGATGCTGCACGTTCAAAGCTGTTTTCAAAATTGGCCAAGGAAATTACTGTTGCGGCCAAGATGGGCGATCCCGACCCTGAGAAAAACCCGCGGCTGCGTCTGGCGGTTAAGGAAGCCAAGGCAGTTTCTTGCCCAAAAGATGTGATTGAGCGCGCCATCAAGAAAAGCCAAGGCGGCGACGCAGACAGCTATGATGAGATCCGCTATGAGGGCTATGGCCCGAATGGAATTGCAATTATTGTTGAGGCAATGACCGACAATCGCAACCGCACCGCATCAAATGTGCGCAGCTATTTTACCAAATTTGGTGGCAACTTGGGCGAAACTGGATCGGTGTCGTTCATGTTCGACCGGGTGGGGGAAATCAGCTACGGCCCGCAGGCGGGTGGCGCCGATACCGTTATGATGGCTGCTTTGGAAGCTGGCGCGGACGATGTGGAAAGCGATGAAGACGGGCATTGGATTTACTGCGCCGATACCGATTTGCATGGCGTTTCCGCCGCATTGGAAGCTGCATTGGGCGAGTCAGTGACTGCCAAGCTGATCTGGCGGCCGCAAACCCGCACGGCGCTTGATCTTGAGGTCGCGCAAAAGCTGATGCGGCTGATCGACATTTTGGAAGATGATGATGACGTGCAAAACGTCACCGGAAATTTTGATATTCCAGAAGAGGTCGCAGCCCAACTGTGATCGGCCGCTCGTCCCAAGGTGCTGCATGATGGGCGCGTTCTGGCCGGGCTTTGGTCTGAGCCTTGGGTTAATTGCGGCCATTGGCGCACAAAACGCATTTGTCCTGCGCCAAGGCGTGTTGCGCACACATGTTTTGGCCGTTTGTCTGACCTGCGCGCTGTCAGATGCCGTTTTGATTGCTGCAGGCGTAGCGGGGTTTGGCGCCTTGGCGGGCCGTGTGCCTTGGGTTGAACTGATGATGCGCTTGGGTGGTGCTGTCTTTTTGTTGGCCTATGGTTGGCGCAGTTTCTGTGCTGCCTGGCGCGGTGGTGGTGTTTTGTGTGCAGCACCTGCGGGGCAGGGGCAGCGGCTGGGGGGTGTTCTGGGCACCACATTGGCGCTGACTTGGCTGAACCCGCATGTGTATCTGGACACAGTGGTCCTGATCGGATCGGTTGCTGCGCAATACCCCGGCCATCGTCTGGCCTTTGGGTTGGGGGCGATCACCGCATCTTTTGTGTTTTTCTTTGCGTTGGGATTTGGCGCCCGATTTTTGGCACCGGTGTTTGCTCGGCCCAAGGCTTGGCGCGTTTTGGATCTGGCGGTGGGCTGCGTTATGTGGATGATCGCGGGCAAACTTTTGTGGCCTTGGATTGTGGCGCAATAACGCTGCGGGCTTGCCAAGGGGCCGCAGATCGGTTCTGGATAGCCCATCATGATGAAATCCCTACCTCAGACTGCCGCCCGCCCGCTTGCCGGGGTTTTGTGGATGTTTGGCTCGGGTTTGTGCTTTGTCGCTGTGACGGGGGTTGTGCGCTATCTCGGCACAGACCTTCCCGCGGCGCAATCGGCCTTTGTGCGCTATGCGTGTGGGGCGGCTTTTTTGTTGCCGATGGTGCCGGGGTTGCTGCGGGGGGGCATGGATGGTCGCACAGCTGGCATTCTGGCGGGGCGCGGCATCGTGCATTCCCTGGCGGTGATTTTGTGGTTTTTTGCCATGGCGCGCTTGCCTGTGGCCGAGGTGACGGCGATTGGATATCTGAACCCCGTGATGGTGACGCTGGGGGGGGCTGTGTTTTTTGGCGAACGGTTTGCCCTGCGCCGGTTTGCTGCGATTTTTGTGGCGCTGCTGGGCGCGCTGATCGTGCTGCGCCCGGGCTTACGTGACCTGTCTTTGGGGCATTTTGCGCAGCTGGCGGCGGCCATGATGTTTGCATCCTCGTATCTTTTTGCCAAGGGATTGAGCAAATTGATTGGCCCGGCGCGTGTGGTGGCGTTGCTCAGCTTTACCGTAACCGTGGGTTTGGCCCCGTTTGCTTGGGCGGTTTGGGTTCCGATCACATTGGTACAGGTGGGCTGGTTGGCGTTGGTGGCTGTCTTTGCCACGTTGGGGCATTATTGCATGCAGCAGGCCATGGGGTTGGCCCCACTGGCGGTGACACAGCCGGTGATCTTTTTGCAGCTGGTTTGGGCCACATTGATGGGCAGTTTGATGTTTGGCGAACGGGTGGACCCGTTTGTGCTGATTGGTGGCGCGACCATCATCGGTGCCATCAGTTATATCACTTGGCGTGAGGCGGTGCGCAATGTGCCAGCCGTAACCCCGCCGCCTGATGCGCCTTGTGGTGGGGTTGTGATGGGCGAGGGTGCAGGCTCTGCCCCCGCCCGCGCCGCTTAGCCCCCGCGCGGATCCAGCAGCCGCGCCAAAACCCCCGCGCGGGTGATCTGACCCAGCATAGCACCCGTTGTTGCATCGCGCACACCCAAGGCCGGCTGGCCCTGCAGCGCCGCCATCACTGCCCGGATTGGGGTGTGGGCATCGATGACAGGGCTGGCTGCCCCAGGTTCCACCGCATCACGCGCCGTCAGCACGCTGAGCGGGTTCATGTGGGTAACAAAATCGGCCACATATTCGGATGCAGGGTTTGAAAAGATCTGCCGCGCGCTGCCGCATTGCACAATACGCCCGCCCTCCATCAAAGCAATGCGATTGCCCAGCTTGAAGGCTTCATCCAGATCATGGCTGACAAAAATGATGGTACGTTTCAGCTTTTCTTGCAGCGCCAGCAACTCATCTTGCAGACGGGTGCGGATCAGTGGGTCGAGCGCCGAAAACGGCTCATCCATCAGTAAAATTGGTGCCTCGGTCGCAAACGCGCGCGCCAGGCCAACGCGCTGCTGCATGCCGCCAGACAGCTCACCCACCTTGCGGTTGGCCCAGTCTGACAGGCCCACCAGTTCAAGTTGATCCGCGATTTTACGCGCGCGCTCGGCGCGGGGTAAACCCGCCAGCTCTAACCCAAGCCCCACATTGTCTGCCACGCTGCGCCATGGCAGCAGACCAAATTGCTGAAATACCATCGCAACCGTCGACAAGCGCAACTGGCGCAATGTGCCTGGATCCGCATGTGTGACTGAAATCATCTGATCGCCCGATCGCAGGCGCACCGCGCCCCGGCACACCGTGTTCAAACCGTTCACGGCGCGCAGCAGCGTTGACTTTCCCGAGCCCGACAGGCCCATCAGCACCAAAATTTCGCCCGACGCCACTTCCAGCGAACAGTCATGCACCCCCAATACCTGACCCGTAGCTTGTTGGATGGTGGCGCGATCTTGCCCCTGATCCATTCGTGGCAGCGCTTGGTGCGGTGCGTCACCAAAGACAACCGACACCGCGTCAAATTCCACGGCGATCTCAGCTGGTGGGGTGGTTTCATTCCGTGTCGTCATTTGCGTTCCACCCGCAGCATCCGGTCTAGCACGATCGCCACAACCACAATCACAAAGCCTGACTCAAATCCAAGGGCGGCATTTACGGAATTGAGCGCCCGCACCACTGGCACCCCCAGCCCGTTTGCGCCAACAAGCGCTGCAATCACCACCATCGACAGTGACAGCATGATGGTTTGGTTCAGCCCGGCCATGATTTGCGGCAGGGCATACGGCAGCTCGACCTTCCACAGCCGTTGGCTGGGTGTCGCGCCAAAGGCGGTGGCGGCCTCGGTCAGTGCGGTTGGGGTTGAGGCGATGCCCAATTGTGTCAGCCGAATTGGTGCGGGCAAGACAAAAATGACCGTGGCAATCAGACCTGGCACCATGCCAATGCCGAAGAAAACGATGGCGGGGATCAGATAGACAAAGGTAGGCAAGGTTTGCATCAGATCCAACACGGGCGCCATAGCACGGTACAGCCGTGGCCGATGGGCGGCTGCAATGCCAATGGGAACCCCAACCCCCATACAGACCACACAGGCCGATAACACAAGGGTTAGGCTTTCGGTCGTGGCTTTCCAGTAGCCTTGGTTCAAAATGAACAAAAATCCGAGAAACACCAAGGCGCAGGTTTTCCATGATCGTTGCAAAACCCATGTCACCGCCACAAAAACGGCGATAATCACAAGTGGATGCGGGCTTTGCAGCACCCATAGAATGGTATCAATCAGGGTCTCCATCGCGTTTGACAGCCCGTCAAACAGCCATGTCCCATGGGCTTTCAGCCAGTCAAACCCCAGCTTGGCTGTCCGGCCCACTGGTATTTTTGGCACAGATGACACCCAGTCAAGTGACAGCCAACTCATTGGTATTGTTCCTTTTATTGCCCCCACCGCAGGGATGCGATGGGGGCATAAGGTGCGATGAAGCTGGCATGGGCGGTCTGCCTGTGCCAGCCGTTACCCGGTGTTACGCCGGCATCCCGCTGGATTTGATTACAGGCCCAATGCCGATTTCACGGCCGCCATTGCATCGCCACCATCTTTGGTGGTGACACCTGCAAGCCACGGCCCCAGTGTGTCGGGGTTTGCCGCCAGCCACGCCTTGGCAGCGCTGGCCGGTTCCTGACCTGCATCAGAAATGGCGCCCATAATTTCGTTTTCCATCTTTAACGAAAATACCATGTTCGACAAAAGTGCACCGGTGTTGGGGCATTCGCTTGCCAGACCTTTGCGGGTGTTGGTGGCCACGGTGGCTTCGCCGAAATTCGGGCCAAAGACATCATCGCCACCGGCCAGATAGGTCATATCAAAATTGGCGTTCA
This sequence comes from uncultured Paracoccaceae bacterium, assembly GCA_937895435.1. GTDB lineage: Bacteria > Pseudomonadota > Alphaproteobacteria > Rhodobacterales > Rhodobacteraceae > CALAXT01. The sequence goes on from CALAXT010000042.1 coordinate 87,224, forward strand.
TCGGGTGTGGCTCCCACCCCAGAAAGATGACGGGCTCTTTTGAATTGGCGGCACGGGCGACGGCTGCCAGCATCCCCTGTTCTGAGCTTTCGACAACGTCAAAGCCTGCCAAGTCAAAGGTGTTGGCCGAAATCATATCCAAGATCAGGCGGTTGCCATCATTGCCCGGCTCAATGCCAAAAATCTTGCCCTCAAGTGCGTCACGGTGGGTTGTGATATCGGCGAAGCTGGCAATGCCAAGTGCTGCGCCAGCGGCATTGGTGGCCAGCGTGTATTTCGCACCTTCCAGATTGGTGCGCACGGTCTCAACACTGCCTGCATCCCGATAGGGGGCAATATCGGCCTCCATCGTTGGCATCCAGTTTCCCAAGAAAACATCAATGTCACCCTGTGACAGCGCGGTATAAGTCACCGGTACCGACAAAATCTTGGTTTCTGTCTGATAGCCCAGCGCTTCAAATACGACCGAGGCAACGGCGGTGGTGGCGGTGATATCGGTCCAGCCGACATCCGAAAAAACGACCTTGTCGCAGCTTGCAGCCAGCGCTGGCGTTCCAAACGCTACGGCAGCTGTGCAGGCAAGAAGTGTGGATCGCAAAGTGGTCATGGTAGGCTCCCAGTTTGTTGATTGACGAGTCAATAAAAAACACGTTAGCTCAATCATGCAAGCATCTAAGAGGCCAGCATGCCAAAACTTGGAATGGAGCCTATCCGCAAAGCGGCGCTGGTCAAAGCCACAATTGCAGAAATTGGCGCGGTGGGCAGTCTGGACGTAACCGTGGCCCAGATCGCGCGGCGGGCCGGTATGTCAAGTGCCTTGGCGCATCATTATTTCGGCGGAAAAGAACAGATATTTCTGGCTGCAATGCGCCATATCTTGGCGCTTTATGGGGCTGAAGTGCGCGCGGCGCTTGCCAATATCAATGGGCCCTCAGGTCGAAACGCCTGCCCCAAAGCCCGAATTTTGGCGGTTATTGGCGCCAGTTTTGCTGACAGCAATTTTCGCCAAGAAGTCGTATCGGCTTGGCTGCATTTTTATGTCTTGGCGCAAACTGTGCCCGAAGCGCGGCGGTTGCTTCGTGTTTATCAAAGGCGGCTGCGCGCCAATTTGCTTTATGGCTTGCGTCCGCTCTTTGTGGGTATGCCGGGTGCAGCAGAGACGGGTGCAGCAGAGACTGTGGCTGACGGGATTGGGGCGATGGTTGACGGGCTTTATATCCGATTGGCGCTGGCACGGGGGCCGATGGGTCTGGGGCCGATCGATCGGGTCAGGGCCGGGCAGATGGTTGCCGACTATTTAGAAATGAACCTGCGGGCGGGTTGTCTGGGTGGTGTGCCGCTCGGTTTGGGCCGGACGCATTAGGACTGGGGGCGGGAATGGATGCAGATTTTGTGATTGTGGGCGCGGGTTCGGCGGGATGTGCCATGGCGTACCGCCTATCCGAAGCAGGGGCCTCGGTGATTGTGATCGAATTTGGTGGCACGGATGCCGGACCTCTTATCCAGATGCCCGGTGCGCTGTCTTATCCGATGAATATGCCGACCTATGATTGGGGCTTTCAAACCGATCCTGAGCCGCATCTGCAAGGCCGCAGGCTTGCCACACCACGGGGCAAGGTAATTGGCGGGTCATCCAGTATCAACGGCATGGTCTATGTGCGTGGTCATGCGCGTGATTTTGATCATTGGGCTGAATCAGGGGCTTCGGGATGGGGCTATGCCGATGTGCTGCCCTATTTTCGGCGGATGGAAAATTGGCATGGCGGTCCGCGCGGGGGCGATGGCTGGCGTGGCACGGATGGCCCGCTGCATATCACGCGGGGCACCCGCACCAACCCGCTCTTTCATGCCTTTGTTGAGGCGGGGCGTCAGGCTGGTTACCCCGTTACGGCTGATTATAACGGCCATCAGCAAGAAGGCTTTGGCCCGATGGAGGCCACAATTTGGAAAGGCCAGCGGTGGTCTGCGGCCAATGCCTATTTGAAGCCTGCGATGAAAACTGGCCGGGTCAAAGTGGTGCGGGGGTTGGCGCGACGGGTGGTTTTTGATGGCCTGCGCGCGATTGGGGTTGAACTGCAGCGTGGCGCAAACGTATCGCAAATCGTGGCCCGCCGCGAAGTTATTCTGGCCGCAGCGCCGATTAATACGCCCAAGCTGTTGATGCTTTCGGGCATTGGCCCAGCCCAGCATTTGGCCGAGCATGGCATCAGTGTTTTGGTGGATCGTCCGGGGGTTGGTGCCAATTTGCAGGACCATCTGGAACTTTACCTGCAATATGCAGCCAGCCAGCCGATCAGCCTTTATAAATACTGGAATATTTGGGGAAAGGCTTTTGTGGGGGCGCAGTGGCTGTTGACGCGTAAGGGCGTCGGGGCATCCAACCAGTTTGAAAGTTGCGCGTTTATCCGGTCAAAACCCGGTGTAGATTACCCCGATATTCAATATCATTTTCTACCAATTGCCGTGCGCTATGATGGCCAAGCCAGCGCCGAGGGTCATGGGTTTCAGGCACATGTTGGGCCAATGCGGTCAAAATCGCGCGGCCAGATCACGCTCCGTTCCTCAGATCCAGCTGCGCCGCCGCGCATCGTGTTTAACTATATGTCGCATCCAGAAGATTGGCAGGATTTCCGCCGCTGCATTCGCCTTACGCGTGAGATTTTTGGCCAAGAGGCATTTGCCCCTTTTCTGCGCCGTGAAATTCAGCCCGGCGCAGACCTGCAATCAGATGACGATCTTGATGGCTTTATCTGCGATCATGTTGAAAGCGCCTATCATCCGTGTGGCACGGCGCGGATGGGGCGTGCGGATGACCCGATGGCGGTGGTCGACCCAACGTGCCGCGTGATTGGGGTTGAGGGCCTGCGGGTGGCCGACAGCTCGGTCTTTCCGCGCATTCCAAATGGAAATTTGAACGGTCCGTCGATTATGGTTGGAGAAAAGGCGTCGGACCATATTCTGGGGCGCACGCCTTTGCCCAGCAGCAATGCTGAACCCTGGATCAATCCGGCTTGGGAAAGCAGTCAACGCTAGATTTTGTATAAATAAAATAAATTTATACTTGATTTTGTGGGCGTGGCGCAGGATGTCAACCTATGGCCCGGTTGATTTTTCTTTGCAGTCTTTTGTTGTGTGCTGCGGTGGCATCGCCCGCGCAGACCATCGTTGGCGTGGCCGTGGTGGTGGATGGTGACACCCTGCGTTTGGGCGATGAACGGATCAGGCTTTACGGGATTGATGCACCAGAAACCGCGCAAAGCTGCAGCAAGGCCGATGGCACGCCGTGGCCCTGTGGTGCAGCATCGCATGCGGCGCTTGCTGCGCGGTTGGCGGGGCAGACCACACGCTGCGAAGGCGTGGAACGCGATCGTTATGGCCGCTTGGTTGCGCGTTGTTTTGTGGCGGGACAGGATGTTGGGGCGGGGTTGGTGGTGGATGGATTGGCCTTTGCCTATGCCCGATATTCAGCCGCTTATATTGATTTGGAAAAACAAGCGATGTTTGCTGGCGTTGGTGTTTGGCAAGGCCCGGCTTTGCGTCCGGCAATCTTTCGTGCGCAGAGCCGAGCGGCATCTAAACCCATCGTGGCGCCCCCTCAGCAAGAGTGTTTGATCAAAGGCAATATTTCGGCAAATGGCCGCATTGCCCACAGCCCGGGCCAAGCCGATTATGCCCGCACCCAGATCGAACAGGCCAAAGGCGAGCGGTGGTTTTGTTCGGCAGCTGATGCGCGGGCGGCAGGGTGGCGATTGGCCCGGCGTTAGGTTCCAAAAACTTGACCTTGATTAAGTTTAAGCGATCCCGATGTGATATTTTGATATGAAAAAGAGCATATCATGTCACACACCCCGCTTGATCAAGAATGCCCCGAGAGCGCCGCGCTGATTGACCATTTGAAACAAGATGACGCCTATTTTGTAAATTTGGTGTCAAAATATCGTGTGATCAACCGCACAGTCCATCGGGTTCAAAGCCCGGTTCAGCGAATGAGCGCGGCAGAAGAACGTGCCTTGGGTCAACAGCGTCTGCATTTGAAAGACCAGATCGCCCATATGCTTGCAACAGCGACTGGTTGAATTGGCAACGGATCCGGGGCGTTAGGCTGGCTGGGTCTGTGGCCCTGCCTTGCGCAGATGCTGGGCCAGATTTTGCATGAACCGATTGCTAGCCCGCATGACCAAAGTGCTGGATTGGCTGCGGATTGCACGGCCGATGATGCCCTTTGGCTTTAACGTGCCTTGATAGGTTACTTGGGTACCCGTTGGGTGTTCGGCCAGATGCACCAGCAGATCCATCTCTAGCCCGCCCATGCCGCGCATTCGACCATGACAGCTGAGCTGCATCTGCTCATTCGTCACGATATCGGTCAGATCAACCATCACGCCCATTTGTATTTGGATCGGCCCCAGCTTGTGGGCGATCAGTGCTTCAAAGTTGCCATCTGGGCGGGATATAACATCATAGCAACTGGGCAAAGTTTGGCGCAAAACTGCCGGGTCATGCAGAGCGGCCCAAACTTTGGCGGGAGGGGCTGATATGATATTTTTGCCTTCTGCTTTCACGCGATAGGTTCCTTTTTTGACCGGATTGACCATGCCCCAAGCTGGGGGTCAAATGCAACCCTTTGGGGATCAGCCGACATCATAGGGCAACAGGCCGCGTCGGTTTCCATCGACGGCAAGCGCGCGTTCCAATGGTGGGATGGAACGCTGGTGGCAGGTGGTGCGTTCGCAAATGCGGCAAGAAATGCCAATAGGCGCAAAAGCGCTGGGCGTGCTGAGCGCCATGTCATCTGCATATACCAAGGCAGAGGCATGTTTGATTTCACACCCCAAACCAATCGCGTGGCGTTGCACTGGCGCATGAAACGACCCACCCGGTCGGGTGATATCGCGTGCCAGGCAGAAATAGCGAACGCCGTCTGGGGTTTCTGCCAATTGGCGCAAAAAACGGCCTGGGGTTTCAAACGCCTGATGCACATTCCAAAGTGGGCAGGCCCCACCAAATCGGGCAAATTGCAGGCGTGTCGCTGAATGGCGTTTGGTGATGGTGCCCGCCTGATCCACCCGAACGAAAAAGAACGGTATGCCCTTGGCGCCGGGGCGTTGCAATGTGGACAGCCGGTGGGCCACCTGTTCAATCGACGCGCCAAACAGATCGGCCAGCCGCTCTAGATCATGGCGGGTATCGGCCGCCGCTTTCAAAAAAGCGCCATAGGGCATCAGGGCTGCACCAGCAAAATAATTTGCCAGCCCGGCGCGGGCAATGTTGCGCGCTGCGTCAGATTGAAACCGGGCCAGATCCAGTGTTGCCTCAAGCAGCTGAGATTGGCTGATAAGTGCAATCTGATGCAGCAGCTGAAAGCGCTGTGTGGCGGGGGCTGCGCGGGTTGAAAGTGTTAGCCGTCTGGCAGTCGGGTCAAATTGGCGCATGTCGGCCATGTCTGCGTGATGGAGGCTAATATTTGCGCGCGACAAATGGGTGCGGGCGGCAGCCTCGGCCCCGGGGGGGCTGCCGGTGGTGGCAAAGCGCTCAGCGGCGCGATCCACCGCATCAATGTAGTTGTCGCAATAGTGGAAAAAATCACGCACTTCTTCCCAGGGAGAGGGTGGAGGGGCGCTGTCATCGCGGCCCAGAGCCTCATCGAGGGATGCAAGGCGTTCATGGGTTTGGCGATACGCGCGGTGCAGATCTAGAAAGGCGCGCGCAAGCGCAGGCGCGTTTGAGGCGGCCAGCCGCAAATCCGCCAAGGGTGGGCTGGTTTCGGCAAAGACGGGGTCGGCCAGCGCCTCGCGCATGTCAGATACCATCCGTTCGCTTTCATTTGTGGTCAGTTCGGTGACATCAAACCCAAATTCCTGCGCCAAAGCCAAGACGACGCCTGCCGACAATGGGCGGTGATTGTTTTCCATCTGGTTCAGATAGGGAAGCGATACACCCAGCTTTTCTGCAAATCCGCGTTGCGTCAGGCCCAGCTTTTGGCGGGCCTCGCGCAATTTTACACCAGCATAGAGCTTTTGCGTGGCCATGGTTGCCCCATTATTTGCAGAACTCTAGTTTAGACTTTGCAAACCCTGTGGTGCAAGGGGGGTAAGTTCAGTCGGTCAATTGCCGTTCGCGGACAATCACCCACAGAATTGAAAAAACAGATGCTATGGATGAAGCGATCATAACCACCAACAGGGGCAGGGGGCCAGAATCGGGTGTAAGCACGGCCCCGGCCAATGCTGACAGCGCAGCACCACCGCCAATCATGATCGTGCCGCCCAAGCCCGAGGCAGTGCCCGCCAGCTTTGGTCGCACCGACAGCATGCCAGCGCTGGCGTTGGGCAACACCAAGCCATTGCCCAGGCCCACAGTCGTGAAAAATCCAAAAAATATTGCCGGATGCACCAGACCAAACAGGTAAAATGCGGTCAGCGTGCCCAGCCCCAGCACGGTGCAGGCTGTGCCCATTATCACCATACGGTTCACCCCAAACCGCCGGGAATAGCGCCCTGATATGAAATTGCCCACCGCATAGCCCAAGGCGGGTGCACCAAAATAAAGTCCCAGCACCGAGGGTGGCAGATGAAAAAACACGGATCCAATATAAGGCGCGCCGCCCAAATAGGCAAAAAACACCCCCGAGGCAAAGGCTGATGTCAGGCAATAGCCCCAAAACCTGCGCGAGGTCAGCAGTTGCGGATATTCCTCAAACTGTGCCCGCAGGCTGGTCGGCCGCGTGGATGTTGTTTCGCCCAAATCAGCCCATGTCAGGGTAAAAATGCCCAAGCCGCAGGCCAGCATAAAACCAAAAGAGGCCTGCCAGCCAAAAGCCTGATCCAAGAACCCACCCACGGTCGGCCCCAGCATCGGTACAATCGCCATGCCCATCGTTACATAGCCCATGACGGATGCCGCTTCATCCGTGTCATACATGTCGCGCACAATGGCCCGGCTTAGCACCATGGTTGCTGCGACCACCGATTGCAGCATACGAAACAGCAAGAATACATGGACCTCTTGCGCCAGCATCGCCCCCAGCGTTGCCAATACATAAAGTGCCACAGCCCACAACAGAATCATCCGCCGGCCATACCTGTCAGAAATCGGGCCGATCACGAGCTGCACAATAGCGCTTGCCAACAGGTAGAGCGATACCGCCAATTGCATCACGCTGTAGTCTGCCCCGAAATAGGTGGCCATATGCGGCAGTGATGGCAAAAACAGGTTCATCGTCAGGGCCGACAGCGCGATCAGCAACACCAGCGTGACTGCATGGGGGGGCGATTTACGGTGCAGAAACCGAACGGGGGACAATGATGGGGTCATGCCAAGATGCCTATGCCTGCGTTGTGGCTTTGTCCAATGCTGCCAGCGCAGGGCAGACATGCAACGTGAGCATAGCAAAAGGGGCGCCGTGTGGCGCCCCTTGTTATTGGCTTGCAGGGCGTAGGCCCATGCAGAGAATGTCAGCAGCTGTAATACAGCTGGAATTCTACTGGGTGAGGTGTGTGCTCATAGGCATAAACCTCTTCCCACTTGAGGGCGATATACCCTTCAAGCTGGTCTTTGGTGAACACGTCGCCTGCCAGCAGGAAGTCGTGATCTTTTTCCAGTTCCACCAGCGCCTCGCGCAGCGAACCACAAACCGTCGGGATTGCGGCCAGTTCTTCTGGCGGCAGATCATAAAGATCTTTGTCAGAAGCTGCGCCGGGATCAATCTTGTTTTTAATCCCATCAAGGCCAGCCATCATAAGTGCTGCGAATGCCAGATAGGGGTTGGCTGATGGATCGGGGAAGCGCGCTTCGACACGCTTTGCTTTGGGCGATTCGGTCCACGGAATACGCACACAGCCCGAACGGTTGCGGGCTGAATAGGCACGCAGAACCGGGGCCTCAAAGCCCGGGATCAGGCGCTTATAGCTGTTGGTGCCCGGGTTTGTGATCGCATTCAGTGCTTTGGCGTGCTTGAGAATGCCGCCGATGTACCACAGCGCTTCCTGGCTGAGATCGGCATATTTATCGCCGGCAAAGAGCGGCTTGCCGTCTTTCCAGATCGACATGTTCACATGCATGCCCGAGCCGTTATCGCCCTTGATCGGTTTGGGCATAAAGGTGGCTGACTTGCCGTAAGCGTGCGCCACGTTGTGGATCACATATTTGTATTTCTGAATTTCATCCGCCTGTTTGGTCAGCGTGCCGAAAATCAGACCCAGTTCATGCTGGCACGAAGCCACTTCGTGGTGGTGCTTGTCGACCTTCATGCCCATGCGCTTCATGGTTGACAGCATTTCCGACCGCAGATCTTGGGCTTCATCGGTGGGGTTCACCGGGAAATAGCCACCTTTGACGCCCGGGCGATGGCCCATGTTGCCCATTTCGTATTTGGTGTCGGAATTCCACGATGCGTCGACTGCGTCGACCTCATAAGACACCTTGTTGATGCCAACTTGAAAGCGGACATCATCAAACAGGAAAAATTCGGCTTCTGGGCCCATGTAAGCCGTGTCGCCGATCCCTGATGATTTCAGATAGGCTTCTGCTTTCAGCGCGGTGCTGCGTGGATCGCGGCTGTAGGCCTCGCCCGTGTCAGGTTCCACCACGTTGCAATGGATGCAAAGCGTCTTTTCCGCATAAAACGGGTCAAGATAGGCGCTTTCCGTATCAGCCATCAGCTTCATGTCGGATTGGTCGATTGATTTCCAGCCAGCGATCGACGAGCCGTCGAACATAAAGCCTTCGTCAAGGAAGTCTTCATCAACCAGATCGGCGACCACGGTCACATGCTGAAGCTTCCCGCGCGGGTCGGTGAAGCGGATATCGACATATTCGATATCTTCGTCCTTGATCATCTGGAGGACATTACTCTTGCTCATCTGACCTTCATCCCTTCGTTTGAGCTAACATTCGGGGCAATGGCTGCCCCACATGCATGTTTCAGACCGCATCATCGCCGGTTTCACCGGTTCTGATCCGAATGGCCTGTTCGACATTTGTCACAAAAATCTTGCCGTCGCCGATCTTTTCGGTGCGGGCGGCGGCGATAATTGCCTGAACCGCGGCATCGACCTGATCATCGGCCAGCACGACTTCGATTTTTACTTTTGGCAGAAAATCCACCACATATTCGGCACCACGATAAAGTTCGGTGTGGCCCTTTTGCCGGCCAAAGCCCTTGACTTCTATCACCGACAGGCCCTGAATCCCTGCTTCTTGCAAAGCTTCCTTGACCTCGTCAAGCTTGAAGGGCTTGATAATCGCCTCGACTTTTTTCATGGCCGACTCTCCCTGCGGACTTTTCGCTGTTCGTCTGACCACTTTCTGGCGTCGGCCACAATCGCAGAGCGCTGATCCGCAAGAACAGATCGGGTTTGCTTGAAAATTATGCTTAAAAGTTAGGCAAATTGATTAAATAATATGCAGTTTTGAATCGCAGGGTCTGAAAAAATGCGTGAAGTTCTGACATCTGCCCAAATGCGCGCCGTTGAGGTGGATGAAATTAACCGTGGGGGGGTGACAGCGCGGGAACTGATGGCGCGGGCGGGGCGGGCTGCGCTGGATGCGGCTTTCGTAAACTGGCCCGACTTGGTGGAGGCGCGCGATCGGCGGGCCTGTGTGCTGTGCGGGCCGGGCAATAATGGTGGCGATGGGTTTGTTGTGGCGGGGATGTTGCGTGCGGCCGGGTGGTGGGTTGATCTGCGGTTTTTTGGCACCCGCGATCGGCTGTCACCAGCGGCGCGTCACTACCATGATTTGTGGCAAGATCTGCCTGCTGCGTTGGGCAATTCCAGCGCGCCTGTGAAATTGATTGTTGATGCCGTGTTTGGCACTGGATTACGCCGTGCGTTGGGGGACGATATCCGTACCACCCTGGCCGATTTGGCTGCAACCCATCCGCGCGGTACAGCGCGACGGCTGGCGCTTGATGCGCCCTCGGGGCTTTGCCTGGACAGCGGGCGGGTGCTGGGGGGCGGTTTTGTTCCCTTGCCGACTGATCTGACCGTCAGTTTTCATCGTGGCAAACTGGGGCATTATCTGGCGGATGGGCCGCAAAGCTGCGGCATGTTGAAGATTTGCGATATTGGTTTGCATGGGCGTGTGCCCAAGCCGCTTTTGCTGGCCCGCCCGGAGCCTGCTTTGCTGGATAAGGCCGACCTTTGCGGGGGGTTGGCTGCGGGAGTGGGTGCGGGGGTGGGTGGGCACAAATATGATTTTGGTCATACCCTAATTGTGTCTGGCCCGTTGGGGCACGCGGGGGCGGCGCGATTGGCTGCGCGCGCTGCGCTGCGGGTGGGGGCGGGGCTGGTCTCTTTGGCAAGCCCGCCTGCGGCAATGGTGCAAAACACGCAACTGCCAGATGCTGTGATGGTGCGCCCAATGCCCGGGGCTGCGGGTTTGGGGCGATTGCTCCAAGACCGCCGTATTGCGGCGCTGTGCTTGGGGCCGGGTATGGGATTGGGCGCGCGAGGACGTCGCTTGGTTGCGACAGCGCTTGAAGCCAAGCGGGCCACCGTGCTGGATGCGGATGCGCTGAGCGCCTTTGCGGATGACCCGTCGGCGTTGTTTGCGCAACTGCATCCGGGTGTTGTGCTGACCCCCCACGGTGGAGAATTTGCCCGGCTTTTCCCCGACATTGCAGCGCGCCTGAGCGCTGAGGCCGGTGAGGGTCCGGCCTTTTCCAAGTGTGATGCCACCATCATGGCCGCCGCGCGGGCTGGGGCGGTGGTGCTGCTGAAAGGGCATGATACGGTGATTGCCGCACCTGATGGGCGCGTGGTTCTGAGTGCGGCCAGCTATCACTGCGCTGCCCCTTGGTTGGCCACGGCGGGTGCGGGTGATGTTTTGGCCGGCATGATTGCTGGGTTAATGGCGCGGGGGCTTGCGCCCTTTGCGGCGGCGCAAAATGCTGCTTGGTTGCATGTGGCGGCTGCGCGCAACTTTGGGCCGGGGTTGATTGCGGATGATCTGCCTGAGCAATTGCCTGCGGTTTTTCGGGCCCTCTTTGATGCGCCCTGAGCGCCCAAAGAGGGGGCATGATTTTCCACTCGCATCCGCTGCGCGGCTTTGCTAGAACGGCGCGGATTTTGGGGGCGGTGCCGTTTGTATGGCCCCTACGGTTCATGCGGGTGTGGCGAAATTGGCAGACGCACCAGATTTAGGTTCTGGCGCCGCAAGGCGTGGGGGTTCAAGTCCCTCCACCCGCACCAGATAGAAAGAGGAATGGAAAGCATGCAGGTCACCGAGACCCTGAACGAAGGTCTGAAGCGCGGCTACACCATCACGGTGACAGCAGCGGAACTGGACGTAAAGGTCCAGGAAAAGCTGATCGAGGCGCAGCCCGAGATCGAAATGAAGGGCTTTCGCAAGGGCAAGGTGCCGATGGCATTGCTGCGCAAGCAATATGGCGAGCGCCTGATGGGCGACGCTATGCAAGACGCGATCGATGGTGCGATGAAATCGCATTTTGAAACCACCGGCGACCGTCCCGCGTTGCAGCCAGACGTCAAGATGACCAATGACGACTGGAAAGAGGGCGACGATGTTGTGGTGTCGATGGCATATGAATGCCTGCCGGCAATCCCCGAGGTTGACCTGAGCGCCATCAAGCTTGAGCGTCTGGTGGCCAAGGCAGAATCTGCGGCTGTAGATGAAGCATTGGAAAATCTGGCAGGTTCGGCCAAGAATTTTGAAGATCGCAAAAAAGGCACCAAAGCCAAATCAGGCGATCAGGTTGTGATCGACTTTTTGGGCAAAGTTGACGGTGAAGCCTTTGAAGGCGGCGCTGGCACCGACTATCCGTTAGAGCTGGGTTCAAATTCGTTCATTCCGGGCTTTGAAGATCAGCTGGTTGGCGCCAAGGCAGGCGAAGAAGTTGCAGTGAACGTGACGTTCCCGGCCGAGTATGGCGCGCAGCATCTGGCCGGCAAGGCCGCCGTGTTTGACTGCACGGTAAAGGCTGTCAAAGCCCCCAAGCCTGCTGAGATCAACGATGATCTGGCCAAAAACTTTGGGGCAGAAAGCCTCGATGCGTTGAAGGCCCAGATTGCTGAACGGCTTGAGGCCGAATATCAGGGCGCGGCACGCGCCGTTCTTAAGCGCGGTCTGCTGGATCAACTGGATAAGCTTGTGACATTTGATCTGCCGCCAAGCCTGCTGGAAGCTGAGGCCAGCCAGATCGCGCACCAGCTGTGGCACGAAGATCACCCCGAGGTGCACGATCACAACCATGAAGCGGTCGAGGTCACTGATGAGCACCGCACATTGGCTGCGCGCCGCGTGCGCTTGGGCTTGGTGATGGCCGAGATGGGCCGCAAAGCGGAAATCGAAGTAACCGATGCCGAAATGACCCAAGCAGTGATGGCGGCTGCCCGTCAATATCCGGGCCAGGAGCGTGCGTTTTTTGATTTTGTGAAGAACAACGCCAATGTGCAGCAGCAGCTGCGTGCGCCGATCTTTGAAGACAAGGTTGTCGATCACATCTGTGCTGGTGCGACCGTAACAGATGTAGAAGTGACCAAAGACGCGCTGCAAAAAGCCGTTGAGGCGTTAGAAGAAATGTAAGACCTGCAGCCAAAAGGCTGTGTGGTCTGACGCGCCCGCCCTTTCACAGGGGCGGGCGTTTTTCATGGGCAGATTTTGCCAAAGATATTGGGCAAATCTGTACCGCGCTGCTGTGGGCTGCTTGACATTTTTTGCCTCAGCCTCTAGGTCGCGTGGATCAAAGTTCCGCCTTGGCGGTCTTTTGGTATTTTGCAACACGGCCCAAACGGGCTGCGCTGTCCGAGGCGCTTCGGCACCAACACTGCTTTCAGGCCCTAGCCTGTCAAAAGCAGAGGCCACAGGACGCGGTCAATAAAAGGAAAGACCCATGTTCGCGGTTCTCAAAACCGGTGGCAAACAGTACAAAGTGCAAAGCGGCGACGTTTTGCGGGTTGAACTGGTGGCAGCCGAAGCTGGCGATAAGATCCAGTTTAACGAAATTCTCATGCTTGGTGGCGATGCCCCCACGCTTGGCGCGCCGCTTGTTGCTGGCGCCGCCGTGCAGGCAGAAGTGATCGACAATATCAAAGCTGATAAGGTCATTCACTATGTCAAACGCCGCCGCAAGCACTCATCGCAGCGTACCAAAGGTCATCGCCAAAAGCTGACGCTGGTGCGTGTGACTGACATTCTGGCCAGCGGCGCTGAGACCAGCGGCGTCAAAGTTGCAATCGGCACCGCTTCGGCGCGCCGTGCAGCCCATGATGCAGCACCTGTGGCCGAAGCGGCTGCAGCCCCAGCGAAACCCAAGCGTGCGGCCAAAGCGGCTGCCGCCCCAGCGCAGGAGTAACGCAAGATGGCACATAAAAAAGCAGGCGGTTCATCACGCAACGGTCGTGATTCGGCTGGCCGTCGTTTGGGCGTTAAGCTCTATGGCGGGCAAGCCGCAGCGCCAGGCAACATCATCGTGCGTCAGCGCGGAACCAAATGGTTTCCGGGTGTGGGCGTTGAGATGGGCCGTGACCACACGATCTTTTCGGTCATTGATGGTCATGTGACCTTCAAAAAAGGCCTGAAAGGCCGGACCTTTATTTCGGTTGTTCCTGCAGCCGAGGCTGCTGAATAAGCCGAAACAACCCAAGCTTATAAAAGGGGATCGGCCTGGCCGGTCCCCTTTTTTATTTATTAGTCTGATCTTTGCTTTGGTCTGTCACATTGCTGCGACCTAGGCGTGATTGAAGAGCCGCAGACACCCGCCCCTTAGTTTGGGCACATGCGCCTGTGGCGGCGTGATGAAAGGACCATGGCCATGAAGCTTGATGTGATTCCAAACCAGCCAGTGATTGCCGCGACCCGCTTTATTTTGCGCCCGCTGCGCAGGTCTGATCCCGGGCTTTTGGCGATGTATACCTCTGACAGGCGCCTGGCTGAGGGCACAAGCCGCATCCCCCACCCATTGCCGCCTGGCACGTCAGAGGCCTTTGTGGCCCGGGCAATGGCGCCGTCGCGCCACGAAGATATATGGGCGCTGGATGGGGCTGAACATGGTTTGGCCGAAGTGTTGGGTGTGATCAGTCTGACTCGGATGGAAATGGCCAAACCGGGCATCAGCCAATCTGAAATTGGGTATTGGGTGGCGCCGGCCTTTTGGAATGCCGGTTTTGCGTCAGAGGCGGTCAAGACTTTGATCGCGGCAAACCCGCACAATGCGCGGTCGCTGTTTGGCCGGGTGTTTCAGGATAATCCGGCATCGGCACGCGTGTTGACCAATTGTGGCTTTCAATATTTGGGTGACGCCGAGATTTTCAGCGTGGCGCGTAAGGCTTTGGTGCCAACTTGGACCTATATCCGCCAGCAGGGCTGATCCTTTGGGCTTTTTCTTGCGGATGGATTGCGCTATTGCGCAGGTTTGATCGTCTCTGGCAGGAAAGCAGGCCGCTATGAAATTTCTGGATCTGACCAAGGTCTATATCCGTTCAGGCGGCGGCGGCGCGGGCTGTATCAGCTTTCGGCGTGAAAAAAACGTGGAATATGGCGGGCCTGATGGCGGTGACGGCGGCAAGGGTGGATCGGTCTTTGCCGAGGCGGTCGATGGGCTGAACACGCTGATTGATTTTCGCTATCAACAGCATTTCTTTGCGAAATCTGGTACGCCGGGCATGGGGCGGCTGCGCACTGGCCCCAATGGCGATGATATCGTGCTTGAGGTGCCTGTTGGCACCGAAATTTTGGACGAAGACGAAGAAACTGTTTTGGCGGATTTGACCCATTTGGGCCAACGTGTCTTGCTGGCAAAGGGCGGTAATGGTGGCTTTGGCAACCATTATTTCAAATCAGCCACCAATCAGGCGCCCCGTCGTGCCAACCCCGGCCAAGAAGGTGTAGAGCGCACGATTTGGCTGCGGTTGAAACTGATTGCAGATGCCGGGCTTGTCGGCTTGCCCAATGCGGGCAAATCAACCTTTTTGGCGGCTGTGTCCAATGCGCGGCCCAAAATTGCGGATTATCCCTTTACGACATTGGTCCCAAACTTGGGCGTTGTGGGTATTGATGGCCGCGAATTTGTGATGGCCGATGTGCCGGGCTTGATTGCGGGCGCGTCTGAGGGGCGGGGGCTGGGTGATCAGTTTTTGGCCCATGTCGAGCGCTGCGCTGTTTTGCTGCATTTGGTGGATGGCACGTCGGCAACCGTTACGCGTGATTATCGCACCATTGTACGTGAGCTTGAGGCCTATTCCCCCAAACTGGCGCGAAAGCCACGGATCACAGCACTCAATAAAATTGATGCGTTGGATGGCCCGACGTTGCGCCGCCGCCGTCAGGCATTGGAAAAGGCTGTGGGGGGGCCGGTGTTCACCATTTCGGGCGTCTCTGGTGCGGGTTTGCCTGAAATATTGCGTATTTTGCTGGCAACGATCACCACTGAGCGTGCCCCAGTTGAGGAAATCACGCCCTGGCACCCTTGACGCCAACTTTGCTGGGCGCCCGACGCTTAGTGGTTAAAATTGGCTCTGCCTTGTTGGTTGAGGGCCAATCAGGGCATTTGCGCGAAGATTGGTTGCAGGGCTTGGCGGCAGATGTTGCGCAGATCAAAGCGCGTGGCACGGATGTTGTGCTGGTGTCATCGGGGGCGATTGCGTTGGGGCGGGGGGTTTTGGGCCTGCCCGCAGGTGTTTTGGCACTGGAACAATCGCAGGCGGCTGCGGCCGTTGGGCAAATCCGGCTGGCCCGAGCCTATGAGGCGATGCTGGCGCCCCACGGGTTGACCACCGCGCAGGTGCTTGTCACGCTTGAAGATACTGAAGATCGGCGGCGTTATCTGAACACGCGCGCCACGTTGGAGACCTTGCTGGGTTTGGGCGTGGTTCCGATTGTGAATGAAAATGACACGGTCGCGACGGATGAAATTCGCTTTGGCGACAATGATCGACTGGCCGCGCAGGTGGCGGTGACGATTGGGGCTGATCAACTGGTTTTGCTGTCAGATGTTGATGGATTCTATTCGGCCAACCCAAAACAAGACCCAAGTGCGGTGCGGTTTGGCGTTGTCGAGACCATCACCCCAGAGATTGAGGCGATGGCGGGTGATCCGATATCGGGGCTGTCAAAGGGGGGCATGAAAACCAAGCTTTTGGCGGCAAAAACAGCCACGGCGGGCGGGTGTGCGATGGCGATCACCGAAGGATCGGTGGTTCAACCTTTGCATGCTTTGGCAAATGGCTCAGCGGCGACATGGTTTTTGGCCCAAGGTGATCCCTATCTGGCGCGCAAACGTTGGATTGGCGCGATGAAGCCCAAAGGCGAGATTTGTATCGATGCGGGTGCAGTGCAGGCATTGGCTCAGGGGAAATCCTTGTTGCCAGCAGGTGTGACAGGCGTGCGGGGCCGTTTTGGCCGGGGTGAACCTGTGGCGATTTTGGGCCCAGATGGTGCGGCGCTGGGCTGTGGGCTGGTGCGCTATAGCAGCGAGGAAAGCCAAGCGATCTTGCGTTTGAAATCGGCAGAAATCACCCAAGTTTTGGGCTATCCCGCGCGGGCTGCTCTGGTGCATCGCGATGATATGGTGCTTTGACGCACCAAGGGTTGCGCGTTTGGTGGGGCCGTGCAAAAAATTTGTTTGTGAATGACAGGGCGGACGTGGCGATGACCGAACAGGGCGATATTGCGGTAATGATGCACGATATGGGGCTGGCGGCACGCGCTGCGGCCCAAGATCTGGCCTTTGCCACGGCCGCGCAAAAATCGGGGGCGCTGCAGGCTGCGGCTGATGCGCTTTGGGAAAATCGCGATCAGATCATTGTGGCCAATGCCCAAGACATGGCAGCGGCCAAGGCCAAGGGTCTGTCAGGGGCGATGCTAGACCGCTTGGCGCTGGATGCGCCCCGTATCGCCGCTATGGCTGACGGGCTGCGTGCCATTGCGGCCCAAGCTGACCCTGTGGGGCAGGTTATCGCCGAATGGGACCAGCCCAACGGGCTGCATATCCGCCGGGTGCGCACGCCGCTTGGGGTGGTGGGGGTGATTTATGAAAGCCGCCCCAATGTCACCGCCGATGCGGGCGCGCTGTGTCTGAAGGCAGGAAATGCGGTGATCTTACGTGGTGGTTCGGAAAGTGCTGCCTCATCGGCGGCGATTCACCAGGCACTTTTGGTGGGGCTGCGGGTGGCAGGCCTGCCTGAAACGGCCATTCAGCGTGTGCCCACACAAGATCGCGCCGCCGTCAGTGCGATGCTGGGGATGACTGGGTTGATTGATGTGATTGTGCCGCGGGGCGGCAAGGGGCTGGTCGGGCTGGTTCAGTCTGAGGCGCGCGTGCCTGTGTTTGCCCATCTTGAGGGTATTTGCCATGTCTATGTCGATGGTGATGCAGACCCTGACATGGCGCGGGCCATCGTGCTGAACGCCAAGACCCGGCGCACGGGCATTTGTGGTGCTGCGGAATGTTTATTGATTGATCAGCGT
This sequence comes from uncultured Paracoccaceae bacterium, assembly GCA_937895435.1. GTDB lineage: Bacteria > Pseudomonadota > Alphaproteobacteria > Rhodobacterales > Rhodobacteraceae > CALAXT01. The sequence goes on from CALAXT010000042.1 coordinate 104,651, forward strand.
TTTTTTGACGCGCATGGCGCGCCGATGGTGCAAGATTTGCTGGATGCCGGCGTTGAGGTGCGCGCCGAGGGTGCGCTGGCCCAAATGCATGGCACTGTTCCCGCTGGCGCCGATGATTTTGGCCATGAATTTCTGGATATGATTATCGCTGCGCGTCTGGTCGATGGGGTGGAGGGGGCTATTGCACATATTCGCCGCTATGGCAGCCAGCACACCGAGTCAATTATCACCGAAAATGATGCAACCGCCGAACGGTTTTTTACGCGGTTGGACAGTGCCATTTTGATGCGCAACGCCTCAACCCAGTTTGCGGATGGTGGTGAGTTTGGCATGGGGGGCGAAATTGGCATTGCCACCGGCAAAATCCACGCCCGCGGCCCTGTTGGGGCCGAACAGTTGACCAGTTTCAAATATCTGGTCACGGCCCAAGGTGCTGTGCGCGGCTAAACCCGCAGAGGGTCGGCCTTGGCCAATGCGTCAAACGCCATTAGGCTTTCGATGAGCCCTGCCATTTGATCAAGTGGGATCATATTTGGCCCGTCTGAGGGCGCTGTATCGGGCGCTTGATGGGTTTCGATGAAAACGCCGGCAATCCCCAAGCTTACGGCGGCGCGCGCCATCACGGGGGCATAAATGCGTTCGCCGCCCGATGATGTGCCTTGGCCACCCGGTTGCTGCACCGAATGGGTGGCATCCATGATGACCGGATAGCCGGTTTTCATCATCCGGGGCAGGGCGCGCATGTCGGCCACAAGGGTATTATAGCCAAACGACGTTCCGCGTTCGGTCAATAAAATGCGGGTATTGCCTGTTGATGCAACCTTGGCCGCAACATTGTCCATGTCCCATGGTGCAAGAAACTGGCCCTTTTTGATATTTATGACAGCACCTGTTTTGCTGGCGGCCAATAACAAATCGGTTTGGCGGCACAAAAAGGCTGGGATTTGCAGCACATCAACCACTGCGGCCACTTCGGCGCAGTGGTCGGCTTCATGCACATCTGTCAGCACCGGCAGACCAAAGGTCTGGTGAATGTCTTGCAAAATGGCCAGCCCCGCCTGCATGCCGACGCCTCGTTTGCCCGACAACGCGCTGCGGTTGGCCTTGTCATAGCTGGCTTTGAACACAAAGCCCGCGCCAAATTGGGCGCAGATCTCAGCCATCGTGCCGGCAATCATCTGGGCGTGATCCAAGCTTTCCAGCTGGCAGGGGCCAGAAATAATAGTCAGCGGGCGATCATTGCTGATCGCAAGCGACCCTGTGGTGACTGTTTGCATAAAAGCCTCTGTGCTTAGGTCGATACCTGCTCACGCAGGATGGAAGCGGTCATCGAGAGCATCAGATAAATGCCCATAAAAATTAAAAACGCCACCAACGTATTTTCAAAGGCGCGCGGATAGGCCGCCTCATCCGGGGCAACGGGGTTCACGCCAATCGACAGATAGCGCACCTGCCGGTTCGCCTCAATCCGGGCAGATTCCAGCGATTGCAGCGCTTGCGCCATGATCATCTGGCGCGTCGCTACATCAGATTCCGCAATCATCAATTCGCTTTGAATGCTGGCAAGTGACCGACCGCTGGCATCGCTTTCGGTCATTTTGGCCCGTAATTCGGTGATTTCCTGTTCCAGACCGGTAATTCGGTTGCGGATTGGATCAACGCGCGCCTGAGACGGGTTGGCGTTGGCCATAAGTTCTGACAGGCGCAGGCGTTCCTGAATCACTTGCCCTTCTAATGCGCCAATCCGCGAAATAACCATGCTGGTTTCGGCCTGCGAGCTGATGACTTTGTATTTTTCTTGCAGGCTCATCACCTTGCGCTGGGCCGCAACCATGTTGGCCTCGGCCTCTTGATAGCTTTCGCGCGCGCCTTGCATCTGATCTTCGCGCACGCGCTTTGTCAGATTATCAACCTGTTCTTCGGCATAGCTGATCAGAGCGCGCGAAAAATCGACGGCGGTCTGTGGGTCAATCGCCTTAACCTCCATCTTGATCACGCCCTCAGTCGGATCATAGCCGATCAAAACCGTTTTGGCATAGAGATCATAGGCATCTTCATTCGTCGCATCATTGGCCAGACGGCGCAGAGGGTCGATTGCTGTTTGGCTGAAATAGGCTTTAAACCCGAGGCTTTCATCGAGCCGCATCATCGCCTCACGCGATTGCAGATAGCCTTGCACCGTGACTGAGTCGGTCATCGCCCCCATCAAACCGCCTGACATCATGCTTGTCATGCCGGTTCCTCCACTGGGTTCGGCTGTTTGCACGGCAAATTCGCTGTGCACAGCATAAAGTGGGGTGGCGGCAACATTGAAGTAATAGCCCGCCGCCAGTGTCGGCAGCAGCACAAAGGCAAAAAGCCGCGCCCAAAGCGTGGCCAATTTGCGCCGTCTGCGCCGGGCAATATCGCGCTGGATGGCCATGATGTTATTAAGCGTCGAACTTTGCGCCGGTGCGGTTTCTGGGGAAAGTGTGATCGCGCCAAGTTTCTGGCTGTTGCCCTTTTCTTCTGCCGTGTCCGCGGGCCCGTCTGTGGTGTCGGACTTGGCAGTGGTGTCGCCTGAGCCTGATACAACAGACAGCCACTTGGCCTTGCTAAAGGGTTCAATTCCACGTGCGCGCAGCATTTCAACCGCTTGGGCGTCCGAGCTGGGTTCCAACCCCTGGCGTGTGGCCATGCGACGGGCGATGCGCAGTTGGCGGCTTGTTAAATCTGCAATGGGAATGACGGGCGCATCGTCGATCTGACCTTGGCCCGATGTGGCTGATTGTGTCGGTTGTGCCGCAGCATCGCGCGCTTTTTGAGAGGTGGGAAATACCATATCACCAAAGCCGTCTTCGGGTTCCGAGAAAATCATCTCAGGGTTATCACCGTCCACTTTTGGTGTTTGTGGCGTGGGTTTGCTACCGCGTTGGTTGGCTTTGGGGAATTTCATTTTTTCTTCGGTCTCCAACGGCGTGGGCACAGAGGGGGCAGTGACAGCCGCGTCTTTTGTGGATGACGGATCGTTGGCGTCTTTATCAGCTGGATTGGGTTTATCGGGCGGTGTCATAGTCATAAAGCTGTTTTGCTTCTTCCAAGGTTTCAAACATATGCAGCTGGCCGTTGCGCAACACGGCAGCCGATTGGCAGAACTTTTCCAGCGTCTTTGCCTGGTGCGACACAACCACAACGGTGGCGGTTTCCAGCCGTTTGCGCAAGATCTCGCCCGCTTTGCGATTGAATTCAACGTCGGTTGTTGCAGGCATGCCCTCATCAATCAGATAGATATCGAATTCCAACGCCAGCATAAGCGCAAAGCTAAACCGCGATCGCATGCCTGCGCTGTAGGTGGCGATGGGCATATCAAAATATTCATCAATTGCGCACAACCAGCGGCAAAACGCCTCAACATAATCGGGGTCAAGGCCATAGAGCCTGGCAATATAGCGTGCGTTTTCATTGGCGCTGTGCTTTGAAATCACACCGCCCATGAACCCCAGAGGAAATGAGATGCGACAGCCACGGGTTACCTGACCCTCATCTGGTTTTTCCAAACCGGCCATCATGTTGATGATCGTGGTCTTGCCGGTGCCATTGGGTGCAAGAATGCCCAGAGAATTGCCCAGTTCCACCCGAAAAGACGCCTGATCCAAGATGACCTTGCGTTTTTTTCCGGTCCAGAAGGACTTGCTGACATTCGCGAATTCGAGCATTCAACCCCTCGGTCGACAGTGATTGCCGATCCATAGCAGTCAGGAGTTAAAAAGATGTTCCCAAACCTGACACCCCCCATTATGGCCGATTTTCGGGCCCAAATACAATGGTTCTCTCGGTGTTCGTCAGAATTGTGAACGGCGATGCCTGACCTGATCTCTTTTGAAAAAATCCCTGATCTCTGTTGAAAAAATAAGGAATTGCCATGCCTGATCAGAGCCCGCTTGATCTCGCCCAGATCACACTGACGGCCTTGGAAGAGGCCACACCCGCCAGCCCGGCAGCTGAAGCGGCGCGGTTACAGTATTTTTCAGTTTTGGCAGATACTGAGATTTTTGTGCTGTTGGAACAAGAGGCGCAGGGCGCCCAGTTTGCGCCGCAGGTGTTTGCCGTTTCTGATGGACAGTTTGCACTGGGATTTGATGCCGAAGACCGTTTGGCCGCTTTTGCGGGTGGTCCGGCACCTTATGCTGCTTTGCCGGGCCGTGTGTTGGCGCACGTGCTGGCAGAGGCTGGGCTTGGTTTGGGGGTAAACTTGGGAACTGTCGCGGAATCCATGTTGCCTGCGCAAGCTTTGGAATGGCTCAGCCAGCACTTGGCAAAAGCGGGTGCGGCGGCGCCAGTGGCGGCGGTTCTTCGTGCTCCATTTTCTGCTCCGGTTGGATTTCCCGAGGCATTGATGCAGGGTCTGGTGGCACGCATGGCCCGGTTTGGCACTTTGGCGCAGGAAGCTTGGGTGATTGCACCTGCGCCGCAGGCCCATCTGCTGATCTTTGTGGGCGCAGATGATGCGGCTGGCCCGGCTTTGGCAAAAATGGCCAGTGAGGCCGTGATGTTTGCTGGGTTGGATGCTCGCGATGGTGCGGGGTTTGACCTGACGGTTGCAGTGTGGCGTGTCGATGATCCGCGGTTGGCAGATTTGCGCGCCGCAGGCCTGAGCTTGCCCTTGCCTGAACCCGCGGCCACCGCTGGCCGCAGCCCGACCGCCCCAGGCAGTGATCCGGCCCGCCCGCCCATTTTGCGATAGAGAAGGGTGGTTATTTGTGGGGTATTATAATACCCTTATTGAAATCTCATTGATTTTAAACGATATTATATTGCTTTGTGGCCTTGACTGTTGCCGCGAAATGCTTAGAAACGTGCAATCTGACGCGCAGCCCTGTGGCTGTGGGTCTTGGCACCAAGATGGAACAGCCGATGAAAACCTTTACCGCGACTCCGGCGGACATCGACAAGAAGTGGATCCTGATCGACGCCGAAGGCATCGTTTTGGGTCGTCTTGCGACGATCGTCGCCATGCGCTTGCGTGGCAAGCACAAACCCTCATTCACGCCGCACATGGATATGGGCGACAATGTTATCATCATCAACGCCGAAAAGGTGCAGATGACGGGTAAGAAGCGTGACGACAAACGCTATTACTGGCACACTGGCCACCCGGGCGGCATTAAGCACCGCACCGCACGTCAGGTTCTAGAAGGCGCGCATCCCGAGCGTGTTGTTGAAAAGGCCGTTCAGCGTATGCTGCCCGGTGGCAAACTCAGCCGTCAGCAGATGACAAATCTGCGTATCTACGCCGGCGCCGCCCACCCGCATGAGGCCCAGCAGCCCGCCGTGCTGGATCTTAAGCCGCTGAACCCGAAAAACACCCGGAGCGCATGATGATGGATGAACTCAAATCGCTCGAAGGTCTGAAATCTGCTGTTGCAGGTGCTGTTGCCACTGCAGCCGCGAATGCAACCGAAGACATGCAGGCCGTCGCCGCACCCCGCACCCCGCAGCGTGATGCGCTGGGCCGGGCTTATGCCACTGGCAAGCGTAAAGATGCGGTCGCCCGCGTTTGGATCAAGCCTGGCTCGGGCAAGGTGACTGTAAACGGCAAAGAAATGGCCGCTTATTTCGCACGCCCCGTGTTGCAGATGATCTTGCGTCAGCCCTTTCAGATTGCTGGGGTTGAAGGCCAGTTTGACGTCATGGCAACCGTTGCTGGCGGCGGGCTTTCGGGCCAAGCCGGTGCTGTAAAGCATGGCATTTCAAAGGCGCTGCAGCTTTATGAGCCCACACTGCGTGGCGCATTGAAAGCTGCTGGCTTCCTGACCCGTGACAGCCGGGTTGTGGAACGGAAAAAATACGGTAAGCGCAAGGCGCGCCGGAGCTTCCAGTTCTCGAAGCGTTAATTCTGTATTTACAGAATATACAACAAAAACAATGGCTTGCAAGAAATAGCGAGCCATTTTTCTTTGTCCCGATCTGGTCCCTATGCTTGTTTTTGCATGGTTTTTCTTGCCAATAAGTCACGGTCCAGTCACGTTGAGCTTGTCAACGGCAGAGTAAAAGTGAGCCAAAGGGCAGTGCAAAATGTTGCCACT
>CALAXT010000043.1 GCA_937895435.1 uncultured Paracoccaceae bacterium
GGCGGCCGCACCGTCGGCGCAGGCGTCGTCTCAAAAATTATCGCTTAATTAGCGGGATCTGGGGGTGGGCTTTCGCCCACCCGCACATCCGAGGGCAAGAAAATGCAAGGTCAAACTATCAGAATTCGGCTGAAAGCCTTCGACTACCGCGTGTTGGATGCCAGCACTGCGGAAATCGTAAGCACGGCCAAACGGACGGGCGCCGCCGTGCGCGGACCCATTCCGCTGCCCAACAAGATTGAGAAGTTCACCGTTTTGCGTGGCCCCCACATCGACAAGAAATCGCGCGATCAGTGGGAAATTCGTACGCACAAGCGGTTGCTCGACATCGTCGACCCGACACCCCAGACCGTGGACGCGCTTATGAAGCTCGACCTGGCCGCAGGCGTCGACGTCGAAATCAAGGTTTGAGGAGAGCTGCCATGATGCGCTCTGGAGTTATTGCAAAGAAGCTGGGCATGACCAGGTTGTTTTTGGAGGACGGCCGGCAGGTTCCGGTGACGGTTCTTCAGCTGGACAACCTGCAGGTCGTGGCGCAGCGCACCGCTGAGCGGGATGGCTATTCTGCCGTTCAACTAGGTGCTGGAACCGCCAAGGCTAAAAATGTAACCGCACCAATGCGCGGTCATTTTGCGGCTGCGAATGTTGCGCCCAAGCGCAAGATCGCTGAGTTCCGCGTCAGCGCCGACAATATGATTGGCGTGGGCGAAGAAATCACCGCTGATCACTATGCCGAGGGCCAGTTTGTTGACGTGGCTGGTACGTCGATCGGTAAGGGCTTTGCCGGTGTCATGAAGCGGCACAACTTTGGTGGTCTGCGGGCCAGCCACGGTGTGTCGGTGTCGCACCGTTCGCATGGCTCGACGGGTCAGTGCCAGGATCCGGGCAAGGTTTTCAAGGGCAAGAAAATGGCTGGCCACATGGGCGCTGTGCGGGTAACCACGCAAAACCTGCAGGTCGTTCGCACTGATGCCGATCGTGGTCTGATCATGATCAAAGGTGCTGTACCTGGCACCAAGGGTGGTTGGGTCACGATCAAGGACGCAGTTAAGAAGCCTGCGCCAGACAACGTGCCGCTGCCAGCAGGCTTGAAATCTGCCAAGGCAGCACCTGCGGCCGAAGCACCGACCGAAGAGGGAGCTGCGCAATGAAAGCCGATGTAATCAAGCTTGATGCTGCGGTTTCCGGTTCGATCGAATTGGATGATGCGATTTTCGGCCTTGAGCCGCGCGTCGACATTCTGCACCGTATGGTAAACTGGCAGCGTGCCAAGGCCCAAGCCGGGACCCATTCGGTTCTTGGCAAATCCGATGTCAGCTATTCGACCAAAAAGATCTATCGCCAAAAAGGTACCGGTGGTGCGCGTCATGGTTCGAAGAAGTCGCCGACCTTCCGTCACGGTGGTACTTACAAGGGCCCAACCCCGCGCAGCCACGCCCACGATCTGCCCAAAAAGTTTCGTGCTTTGGGTCTGAAGCATGCGCTGTCGGCAAAGGCTGCAAGCGGTAAGCTGATTGTCTTGGAGGACGCGGTTATGGCGGAAGCCAAAACTGCCGTTCTGGCGAAGGCAGCCCGCGAGCTGGGTTGGAAGCGCGTGCTGGTGATTGACGGCGCTGCCGTGAATGACAATTTCGCCAAAGCCGCCCGTAACATTGCCGGCATCGATGTGTTGCCGACAATGGGGGCCAATGTTTATGACATCTTGCTGCGTGACACGCTTGTGATCACGCGCGCAGGTGTCGAAGCGCTGGAGGCGCGTCTGAAATGAGCGTTAAACCCGAACATTATGACGTGATCCGCAAGCCGATTATCACTGAAAAAGCCACATTGGCTTCTGAGGCGAATGCGGTTGTGTTTCAGGTGGCGATGGATGCCAGCAAGCCTATGATCAAAGAGGCGGTTGAGAACCTCTTTGGCGTCAAGGTCAAGGCGGTCAATACTTCGATCACCAAGGGTAAGGTCAAGAAATTCCGCGGCCACACTGGCCGGCGGGTAGATGTGAAAAAGGCCTATGTGACCCTCGAAGAGGGGAATGCTATCGACGTCTCAACCGGGCTTTGATAGAAGGCAGCGATTCGGCGGCCCTAAGCCATTGGGGCCGCTGATTGCATTAAGACATAACGAATCGGGCCAGCGCCGATAGAACGCTGGGTAAACCAAAACTGGACCTTTGGTCCAAGGCAGACGGAAGACAGAAAGCATGGCACTTAAGTCGTATAAACCGACGACGCCAGGCCAGCGTGGGCTGGTTCTGATCGACCGTTCGGAGCTTTGGAAAGGGCGCCCCGTCAAATCTCTTACTCAGGGTTTGACGAAGTCGGGTGGCCGGAACAATACCGGGCGGATCACGATGTTTCACCGTGGGGGTGGGGCCAAGCGGCTTTACCGCATCGTGGATTTCAAGCGTACAAAGCATGATATGCCGGCAACGGTTGAGCGGATCGAATACGATCCCAACCGCACCGCGTTCATCGCACTTGTGAAATATGTTGATGGCACCCAGACCTACATTTTGGCACCGCAGCGTTTGGCTGTTGGAGACCAAGTTGTTTCGGGCGCTAAGACGGACGTTAAGCCAGGTAACGCGATGCCGTTTTCGGGCATGCCGATCGGCACGATCGTCCACAACGTAGAAATGAAGGCTGGTAAGGGCGGACAGATTGCCCGTGCTGCTGGAACTTATGCGCAGTTTGTTGGTCGCGATGGTGGCTATGCTCAGATCCGCCTGTCATCGGGTGAGCTGCGCATGGTTCGTCAGGAATGCATGGCGACAATCGGCGCCGTGTCAAACCCCGACAATTCTAACCAGAACCTTGGTAAGGCCGGCCGTCGTCGTCACATGGGCATCCGCCCGACGGTACGTGGTGTTGCTATGAACCCGATCGACCACCCGCACGGTGGTGGTGAAGGTCGGACCTCGGGCGGTCGCCATCCGGTGACGCCGTGGGGTAAAGGGACCAAGGGTAACAAGACCCGTAAGAACAAAGCGACGGACAAGTATATTGTTCGGTCGCGTAACGCGAAGAAGGGGCGCTAAGCCATGGCACGTTCTCTTTGGAAGGGCCCCTTTGTTGATGCCTATATTCTGAAAAAAGCAGAAAAGGCACGCGAATCGACCCGTAGCGAAGTGATAAAGATTTGGTCACGCCGCTCAACCATCTTGCCGCAGTTCGTTGGCCTGACCTTTGCGGTCTATAACGGCCACAAGCACATTCCTGTGCAGGTGAGCGAAGAAATGATCGGTCAGAAGTTCGGTGAGTATTCTCCGACGCGCACCTATTATGGGCACGCCGCCGACAAAAAAGCGAAACGGAAATAAGCCATGGGTACCGAGAAAAATCCGCGCCGCGTGGCCGATAATGAAGCGATGGCAAAGTTGCGCATGCTGCGCACCAGCCCGCAAAAGCTTAATCTTGTTGCGGGGATGATCCGCGGCAAAAAGGTGGAAAAGGCTTTGGCCGATTTGACCTTTTCGAAAAAGCGTATCGCACAGGACGTTAAGAAATGTCTGCAGTCTGCGATTGCAAACGCCGAAAACAACCACTCGTTGGATGTTGATGCCCTTGTGATTGCCGAAGCCTATGTCGGCAAAAACATGACGCTTAAGCGTGGTCGTCCGCGTGCGCGTGGCCGGTTTGGCAAGATCATGAAGCCGTTTTCGGAACTGACCATCAAGGTCCGGCAAGTCGGGGAGCAAGCATAATGGGTCAGAAGGTCAATCCGATCGGTATGCGTCTGCAGGTCAACCGCACCTGGGACAGCCGCTGGTTTGCGGACAGCAAAGATTACGGCAACCTGTTGCTGGAAGATCTGAAGATGCGCGCGTTTGTACACAAAGAGTGTGTTCAGGCCGGCGTAAGCCGCGTGATTATCGAGCGTCCGCACCGCAAGTGCCGCGTGACGATCCACACTGCGCGTCCGGGCGTGATTATTGGCAAAAAAGGCGCCGATATCGAGACCCTGCGCAAAAAGCTGGCGAATTTCACCAAGTCTGAGTTGCACCTCAACATCGTTGAGGTCCGTAAGCCGGAGTTGGATGCCCAGCTGGTGGCCGAATCGATTACGCAGCAGCTTGAGCGCCGGGTGTCATTTCGCCGTGCGATGAAACGCGCTGTTCAGAACGCAATGCGCATGGGTGCCTTGGGCATCCGTGTCAACGTCGCAGGGCGCTTGGGCGGTGCTGAGATTGCGCGGACCGAATGGTACCGTGAGGGTCGCGTGCCACTGCACACACTGCGTGCTGACATTGATTATGCCGTTCATGAAGCAAAAACCGCTTATGGTATCATCGGTGTCAAGGTGTGGATCTTCAAAGGTGAAATCCTGGAGCATGATCCCCAAGCCCATGACCGCCGTGCGACCGAAGCCAATGATAGCGGCGGCGCATCGCGCCCACAGCGCCGCGACGCGCGCTGAAGGAGATAGAAGATGCTTCAACCAAAGCGCACAAAATTCCGCAAGATGCACAAAGGCCGTATTCACGGTGAGGCCAAGGGTGGCTTTAACCTTAACTTCGGTACTTTTGGTCTTAAGGCGACTGAGCCCGAGCGGATCACGGCACGTCAGATCGAGGCAGCCCGCCGCGCCCTGACCCGCCACATGAAACGCCAAGGCCGGGTTTGGATCCGCATTTTCCCGGATACCCCAGTCACTTCAAAGCCTACCGAAGTCCGTATGGGTAAAGGTAAGGGCTCTGTTGATTTCTGGGCGGCGAAAGTAAAGCCGGGCCGGATCATGTTTGAGATTGACGGCGTGGCCGAAACCGTGGCAAGGGAGGGCCTTCGTCTTGCTGCGATGAAGCTTCCCATTAAGACACGGGTTGTGGTTCGCGAAGACTGGTGATTTTTGATCGGGGCCCTTGCTTCTGTGGGGGTCTCGGTTTTGTTGGAAAAGCGGTGGCGTGGCTGCCGACTTCTGATGAGAGGATAGGCGCATGAACGCCGAAGAACTGAGAAGCAAGACGCCCGACCAGCTCCGTGAGGCGCTTCTTTCCCTGAAGAAAGAATCGTTTAACCTGCGCTTTCAAAAGGCGACAGGGCAGTTGGAAAACACATCTCGTATGCGGTCCGTTCGTCGTGACGCCGCACGGGTGAAAACAATTCTGAATCAAGTGGCCGCTGACGCGGCGGCGAAGTAAGGAGCACGCACATGCCAAGACGTATTCTGCAAGGCACCGTGACGAGCGACAAGAACGAGCAAACCGTTACGGTTATCGTTGAACGCCGCATCACGCACCCGGTTCTGAAAAAGACCATTCGTATGTCCAAAAAGTATCGGGCACATGATGTGAATAACACGTTCAAGATTGGTGATTCTGTTCGCATTCAGGAATGCGCACCAATTTCGAAATCCAAACGCTGGGAGGTCGTGATCGAAGCTTCGGCTTGATCGCTACCTTTCGGTTTGATCGAAACCCTGGGACAAAGTCCCAAAGGTCGGGAGAAACCAAATGATCCAGATGCAGACCAATCTGGATGTCGCTGACAACTCCGGCGCTCGCCGGGTGCAGTGCATCAAGGTTCTTGGCGGTTCACACCGCCGTTATGCTTCTGTTGGCGACATCATCGTGGTGTCCGTCAAAGAGGCCATCCCTCGGGGTCGCGTAAAAAAAGGTGATGTGCGTAAAGCCGTCGTCGTTCGCACCGCCAAGGAAGTTCGTCGTGACGACGGCACAACCATTCGTTTTGATCGCAACGCAGCGGTTATCCTGAACAATCAGGGTGAGCCCGTTGGCACGCGTATCTTTGGGCCGGTTGTCCGCGAATTGCGCGCGAAGAACTTTATGAAAATCATCTCGCTGGCGCCGGAGGTGCTCTGATGGCCGCAAAGCTTAAAAAGGGTGACAAGGTCGTTGTTCTGACCGGTAAGGACAAGGGCAAGCAGGGCGAGATCGCCACTGTTATGCCCAAGGACAACAAGGCCGTGGTTGAGGGTATTAATATTGCCATCCGCCACACAAAACCCACAGCGCAAAGCCAGGGCGGCCGTTTGCCCAAGGCGATGCCGATTGATCTTTCGAACCTTGCACTGCTTGACAAGGATGGCAAAGCCACCCGCGTTGGCTTCCGCATGGAAGATGGCAAAAAGGTGCGTTTCGCTAAGACCACTGGGGAGGTTCTGTGATGCTTGATCAGGTAGGATACATCCCACGGCTCAAGGCGCTTTACCGCGAAACAGTGCGCGCAGCGCTTAAGGCAGAGTTCGGCTATAAAAACGACATGCAGATCCCGCGTTTGGACAAGATCGTCTTGAACATGGGCGTTGGCGAAGCCGTCAAGGACACCAAGAAAGTCAAGTCAGCCGAAGGCGACATGACTACGATTGCTGGTCAGAAGGCTGTCGTAACCTATGCCAAGAAATCAATTGCGGGCTTTCGGGTTCGTGAAGAGATGCCGCTGGGTTGCAAGGTGACGCTGCGTGGCGATCGCATGTATGAATTCCTTGACCGTCTGGTCACTGTGGCCTTGCCGCGCGTCCGCGATTTTCGCGGCGTTAAAGGGACTTCGTTCGATGGTCGTGGCAACTACGCGATGGGTTTGAAAGAGCATATCGTGTTCCCAGAAATCGATTTCGATAAAGTCGATGACGTTCTGGGCATGGACATCATCATTTGCACCACCGCGAACACCGACGCGGAAGCGAAGGCACTGTTGAAGCAATTCAGCATGCCCTTCAACAGCTGAGCGCGGGAGGAAAAGACATGGCAAAGAAGTCGATGGTCGAACGCGAATTGAAGCGCCAGAGAATGGTCGCCAAGTTCGCCGCCAAGCGGACCGCATTGCGCGAAATCGCAAGCAATCTGGAACTGCCAATGGAAGAGCGCTTCAGCGCTCGTATGAAGTTGGCCGAACTGCCCCGCAATTCGTCACCCACACGCTTGCACAACCGTTGCGAGCTGACGGGCCGTCCGCATGCGTATTATCGCAAGCTAAAACTTTCGCGGATTATGCTGCGTGATCTGGCCTCGTTTGGTCAAATCCCGGGCATGGTCAAGTCGAGCTGGTAAGGAGGTCCGCACATGATGATGAACGATCCTCTTGGTGATATGCTCACGCGGATTCGCAACGCTCAGATGCGTGGCAAATCCACTGTGCGCACGCCGGCCTCCAAGCTGCGGGCCTGGGTGCTCGATGTGCTGATGGATGAGGGCTATATTCGTGGGTATGAGCGTGTTTCGGCGGCCAATGGCATGCCTGAAATCGAAATCAGCCTGAAATATTACGAAGGTACTCCGGTTATTCGCGAGCTTAAGCGCGTATCAAAGCCGGGCCGTCGCGTCTACATGGGGTCAAAAGACATCCCGTCTGTGCGCAACGGTCTTGGGGTTTCCATCGTCTCCACGCCCAAGGGCGTGATGTCGGATGCATCAGCACGCAGCGCCAATGTTGGCGGTGAAGTGCTCTGCACCGTATTCTAAGGGGGGATGGAATGTCTCGTATTGGTAAAAAACCGGTAGAACTGCCCCAAGGCGTCAGCGCGACTCTTTCGGGCCAGACCGTCGAAGTTAAGGGCCCTAAGGGCACCCGCAGCTTCACCGCGACGGATGATGTGACGCTTGCGCTGGATGGCGATGTTGTCAAAGTCACACCGCGCGGCACGTCAAAGCGGGCCCGTTCGCAGTGGGGCATGAGCCGCACGATGGTTGCGAACCTGGTTCAGGGCGTCAGTGGTGGCTTTAAGAAAGAGCTTGAGATCAACGGTGTGGGTTACCGCGCCGCGATCCAGGGCAACATCTTGAAGCTGTCTCTGGGTTACAGTCACGAAGTGAACTTTGAGGTGCCAGACGGCGTGACCGTCACCACCCCAAAGCAGACCGAAATCGTTGTGGAAGGTATTGACCAGCAGCTTGTTGGGCAGGTCGCCGCGAATATTCGCGAGTGGCGCGCCCCTGAGCCCTATAAGGGCAAAGGCATCAAGTACAAAGGTGAATTTATCTTCCGCAAGGAAGGCAAGAAGAAGTAAGGGCGCGACAGATGGCAAACAGCAAAAGAGATCTGTTCCTGAAACGCCGCCTGCGCGTTCGGAACAAACTGCGGGCGATGGCAAATGGGCGTGCGCGCTTGTCTGTGCACCGTTCGAACAAGAACATCAGCGTGCAGCTGATCGACGACTTGAACGGTGTTACACTTGCATCAGCATCCTCTCTCGAAAAGGATCTGGGCGTAGTGGGCAAGAACAACGTCGAAGCTGCATCCAAGGTTGGCGCGGCAATTGCCGAGCGGGCCAAGAAAGCAGGGGTCGAAGAGTGCTACTTTGACCGCGGTGGGTTCCTCTTTCACGGCAAGATCAAGGCTTTGGCCGAGGCTGCACGTGAAGGCGGGCTGAAGTTCTAAGGAGACGATGATGGCAAGAGAAGACAACCGTCGGGACCGTCGCGATAGCCGCGAGGAAACCCCGGAATTCGCCGATCGTCTGGTCGCGATCAACCGCGTGTCAAAAACCGTGAAGGGCGGCAAGCGTTTTGGCTTTGCTGCACTTGTTGTGGTTGGCGATCAGCGCGGCCGCGTGGGCTTTGGCAAAGGTAAAGCCAAGGAAGTACCCGAGGCCATTCGTAAGGCAACCGAGCAGGCAAAGCGGCAGATGATCCGCGTTCCGCTGCGCGAGGGCCGCACGCTTCACCACGATATCGAGGGCCGTCATGGCGCAGGTAAAGTTGTGATGCGCACAGCCGCCGCGGGTACGGGCATTATTGCCGGTGGTCCAATGCGTGCTGTGTTTGAAATGCTGGGGCTTCAGGATGTGGTGGCAAAGTCCATTGGCACCCAGAACCCCTATAACATGATCCGGGCAACGATCGACGGTCTGACCCAGGAATCGAGCCCCCGACAAGTTGCGCAGCGTCGCGGCAAGAAGGTGGCCGATGTTCTGAAGAAGGCTGACGCCGAAGTCGCGGAAGCGTAAGGAAGGTAAGACATGGCCAAAACCATCGTCGTCAAGCAGATCGCCTCGCCATCGCGCCGGCCTGATGTGCAGCGCCGCACCCTGATTGGGCTTGGGCTGAACAAGATGAATCGGACGCGTGAGCTGGAAGATACGCCCTCGGTGCGTGGTATGGTAAATGCCATCCCGCATTTGGTGCAGATCATCGAAGAGCGCGGATAAAGGCAAACGGGTGGGCCGCAATGGCCCGCCCCTTTTCAAACGCCGTGTTGGCCTTGGGCGTCGCTTCCCGAGGTTTCTCCGGCAAGAGGAGTAAGCGACATGAAACTGCATGAACTTCACGACAACGAAGGCGCCACAAAGCGCCGCAAGCGCGTCGCCCGTGGCCCTGGCTCGGGCAAGGGCAAGACTGCTGGCCGTGGTATCAAGGGTCAGAAATCCCGTTCGGGTGTGGCCATTAACGGCTACGAAGGCGGACAGATGCCGCTGTATCGGCGTCTGCCAAAGCGTGGCTTTAACAAGCCGAACCGCCTGCAATTCGCCGTTGTAAATCTGGGCTTGATTCAGAAATTCATCGACGCCGGTAAAATTGATATGTCGGCTGAGATCACCGAAGATGCTCTGGTTGCGTCGGGTCTGGTGCGTCGTAAGCTGGATGGTGTGCGGGTTTTGGCCAAAGGCGCGTTTAGTGCCAAGGTCACGATCAGTGTTACCGGTGCGTCTGCGTCGGCGATCGAAGCGGTTGCTGCCGCGGGTGGAGCGTTGAACGTTACCGCATCGGCTGCTGCTGCCGCCGAATAGGGTTGTGGGTGGCGTGAAAGCCGCTTAAATCCAAAAACAGTTTTCCCGCGCCGCCGACCGGAAGACGGTTTGGCGGCGCAGTCATGAAAGAGGCTGAGATGGCATCTGCGGCAGAGCAAATGGCGGCGAACATGAGCTGGGGCGCGCTTGGCAAGGCGACCGACCTGCGTGGCCGGATATTTTTCACCATTGGGCTTTTGATTGTGTATCGGCTTGGCACCTATATTCCGGTGCCCGGAATCGATGCGTCAGCGCTGCGGTCCTTTATGGATGAGGCGACGGCCGGCATTGGTGGCATGTTGAACATGTTCACTGGTGGCGCGATCAGCCGGATGGGTATCTTTGCTTTGGGCATCATGCCCTATATTTCTGCCTCGATCATCGTGCAGCTGATGACCACGATGGTGCCACAGCTTGAGCAGCTGAAGAAAGAAGGCGAACAGGGCCGCAAAAAGATCAGTCAATACACGCGCTATGGCACGGTTTTGCTGGCGCTGTTTCAATCGTATGGGTTGGCACGCAGTCTTGAGGCGGGCGATTTGGTGCAGGACCCTGGGCTGTTCTTTCAAGCCGCCTGCGTGATCACGCTGGTAGGCGGCACAATGTTCTTGATGTGGTTGGGTGAGCAGATCACGGCCCGGGGTATCGGTAACGGTATTTCCTTGATCATCTTTGTGGGCATTGTGGCCGAAATTCCTGCGGCGCTCGCACAGTTCCTTAGCCAAGGGCGATCGGGCGCTGTATCGCCTGCGGTGATTATTGGTGTGTTCGTCATGGTGGCGGCGGTCATCGCATTTGTGGTGTTTATGGAGCGCGCTTTGCGCAAGATCCACATTCAATACCCGCGGCGTCAGGTCGGAATGAAGGTATATGATGGCGGCAGTTCACATCTGCCGATCAAGGTTAACCCAGCTGGGGTTATTCCGGCTATCTTTGCCTCAACACTGTTGTTGCTGCCCACGACCATCTCGACGTTTTCGGGCGCAAATACTGGCCCCGTGATGTCGACCATTCTGGCGTATTTTGGGCCAGGCCAGCCGCTGCATTTGCTGTTTTTTGCGGCGATGATCGTGTTTTTCACCTATTTCTACACGGCCAACGTCGCCTTTAAAACCGATGATGTGGCTGAGAATCTGAAAAATCAGAACGGGTTCGTGCCCGGTGTGCGCCCAGGACAGCGCACGGTTGAATACCTTGATTATATCGTGAACCGGCTTTTGGTGTTGGGTTCGGCTTATTTGGCGGCCGTTTGTTTGTTGCCAGAATTTCTGCGGTATGAGCTGTCGATTCCGTTCTATTTTGGGGGCACGTCGGTTCTGATCGTTGTGTCTGTCACGATGGATACCATTAATCAGGTTCAGTCGCATTTGCTGGCGCACCAGTATGAGGGCCTGATTGAGCGTTCGAATCTGCGTGGCAAAAAGCGTGGCACGGGTGCGCGGCCACCAGCACGGCGCTAATTGCTGCGGTGCGATAGGCGCTTGACGCGCTGAGAAATTGCCCATAGACGGACGCGTCCCGAATTGGGATTCGTCCGTGACTGGGTTTCGGGGCTTTGGCCAGCCTGTCATCGGTCAGATCGTATGGATTGCACCCCGGTGTGTGGTCTGTTGTGAAAAAAGGTTCCGGTATTACGGAACCGCAACAAAAGGAAGAGCAACGTGGCACGTATTGCCGGCGTCAACATCCCCACTGGAAAGCGCGTTCCTATCGCCCTGACCTATATTCATGGTATCGGCGCACATGTCGCCGCCCAAATTTGCGAAGCTGTCGGTATCGATGCGACGCGTCGTGTCAATGAGCTGAGCGATGCCGAGGTTTTGGCCGTTCGCGAATATATTGATGCGAACTTCACCGTTGAGGGCGACCTGCGCCGTGAAGTTTCGATGAACGTAAAGCGTTTGATGGACTTGGGCTGCTATCGTGGTCTGCGTCATCGCCGCAACCTGCCCGTTCGCGGTCAGCGTACGTCGACCAACGCGCGCACGCGCAAAGGTCCGGCCAAAGCCATCGCTGGCAAGAAGAAATAAGGGGCAGGACAGATGGCACGCGATAAGACACGCTTGAAGCGTAAGGAACGCAAAAACATCGCCGCTGGCGTTGCACATGTGAATTCCAGCTTTAACAACACAAAAATTCTGATTTCCGATGTTCAGGGCAATGCGATCGCATGGTCTTCTTCGGGAACAATGGGTTTTAAGGGCAGCCGCAAGTCGACTCCCTATGCCGCACAGATGGCTGCCGAAGATGCCGGTCGTAAGGCACAGGAGCACGGCGTGAAAACGCTTGAAGTCGAAGTGCAGGGCCCTGGTTCGGGCCGTGAATCAGCGCTGCGCGCTTTGGCGGCTGCTGGTTTCAGCATCACCTCTATCCGCGACGTAACGCCTATGGCGCACAACGGTTGCCGCCCGCCCAAACGCCGCCGCGTGTAAGCAGGCCAATATTTTACCGGGCCGCGTAATCGCGCGGCCCGTCATAATCATTTGATCCTCGGGCGTTTCCAGCTTGGGACATGGGCTGGAGACTAGTATGGAGGCGACACGCATGATCCATAAAAACTGGCAAGAATTGATTAAGCCCGCACAGCTTGATGTGCGGCCGGGCAATGACCCCGCGCGGCAGGCCACTGTGGTGGCAGAGCCGCTTGAGCGTGGGTTTGGCCTGACACTGGGCAACGCGCTGCGTCGTGTGCTGCTTTCAAGTTTGCAGGGTGCGGCTATTACCGCCATCCAGATCGACAATGTGCTGCACGAATTCAGCTCGGTTGCCGGTGTACGCGAAGATGTGACCGATATCGTTTTGAACCTGAAAGGCGTCGCGTTGCGGATGGATATTGATGGGCCAAAGCGTCTGTCGATCTCTGCCAAAGGTCCGGGCGTCGTGACCGCCGGTGACATATCCGAATCAGCGGGCATCGAGGTTTTGAACAAAGAGCATGTTATCTGCCACTTGGATGACGGTGCCGACTTGTACATGGAATTGACCGTTAATGTTGGCAAAGGGTATGTGCCTGCCGACAAGAACCGCCCCGAGGATGCACCGATTGGTTTGATCCCAATCGATGCGATCTATTCGCCGGTGAAAAAGGTCAGCTATGAGGTCCAGCCCACCCGTGAGGGCCAGGTGCTTGATTATGACAAGCTGACGATGAAGGTTGAAACGGATGGTTCGCTGAGCCCAGATGACGCGGTGGCCTATGCTGCCCGTATTCTGCAAGACCAGTTGTCGATCTTTGTCAACTTTGACGAGCCCGAGTCGGCCACGCGGTCGGATCTGGAAGATGGGTTAGAATTTAACCCACTTCTGCTCAAAAAGGTTGATGAGCTTGAGCTTTCGGTGCGTTCAGCAAACTGTCTGAAGAATGACAACATCGTCTACATCGGTGATTTGATTCAAAAGACCGAAGCTGAGATGCTGCGTACCCCCAACTTTGGCCGCAAGTCGTTAAACGAGATCAAGGAAGTGCTGACAGGCATGGGCTTGCATCTGGGAATGGACGTCGAAGATTGGCCGCCAGAAAACATTGAAGATCTGGCAAAGCGTTTCGAAGACCACTTTTAATTTTATGGGGCCGGTTCGCCGGCCCCCTCGCTAAGAATGCCCACATTTGGTGGGGAAAACTGGGCATGCGGCCCCAAGGAGAGCGCCCCGCACGACACGGGCGCCAGACAAAGCAAAACGACGGAGAAGACCCATGAACCACGGAGCCGGCTATCGCCGCCTAAACCGCACCCATGAGCACCGCAAGGCATTGTTTGCCAACATGTCGGGCTCGCTTATTCAGCATGAGCAAATCAAGACAACCCTGCCAAAAGCCAAAGAACTTAAGCGGATCATCGACAAGCTGATCACGCTGGGCAAGCGTGGTGATCTGCATGCACGCCGTCAGGCCGCATCGCAGTTGAAAGACGACGCGCATGTTGCAAAACTGTTTGCCGTTCTTGGCCCGCGCTACAAAGAGCGCAGCGGTGGCTATTGCCGCGTGCTAAAGGCTGGTTTTCGGTATGGCGACATGGCGCCGATGGCGATCATTGAGCTCGTCGATCGCGATCCCGAGGCCAAAGGTGCGTCTGACCGCGCCCGCTTGGCAGCCGCTGAGGCGTAGACACGGTTCGGGCCGCTGCGCTGATTGTGCGCAGTGCCTAGATTACAAAACCCTGCCAATTGGCAGGGTTTTTTTTGTGGCGGATGGTGCTGACGTGGTGGTTATGCGGTTGCAGGTTGGCAACGATTGGCCTGCGTTCCCGTTTGCGCTGTCGTCTCTGCCAGAAGATCACGCAATTGAGCATCGTTCAGAGGGGTCGTGCCCAAAAGTTCCAACAGCTCAATGCGTGCTTTTGGGGGCAATGACATAACCTGTGCGAACAAGCTTGGGGCGATCGGTTTCAAAATATACTCTGCCTTTGGTGCGTTTTCGGCAATTTAAGGTTGATGGGCGTCAAAGCAACCTGTCCAAAAGTGCATGTCTTTCGGGTGCATTTTTTGCTCGAGTTTATTAATTCAGTCAGCGTTTTACTTGAAATGGGCAGATTGAGTGCAACGGACCAGTACAACCAAGAGTTGACTTTAGGTGATGCCAACGCCAATGGTGAATGCACGAATTTATATCTGCGAATCGTGTTAGGGGCCTGTGGCAGAATGAAAAAACTTGGCATCGAACTTGGGCTTGCCAAGCTTGCCGGTTTTGCCACGGCCGGTTATGCGATTGGCCTGCATATCCGTTTTGCTTCGGCGCATATTATGGTTCAAACCTATGATGCGCGCTGGATTGAGCAGTACACGGAACGTGGTTACATGCTGTGTGACCCGATTGTGTCGTGGGGATTTGGCAACGTGGGTGCCGCGCGCTGGAGTTCGCTGATCCACCCGGACCCGCACAATATTTTACAACAGGCCCGTCAATACGGGCTGAATTATGGAGTGGCGGTGGCCTGTGGTCCCACCACGTCGCGTTCCATCGGTGGGCTTGCGCGGGGTGATCGCGAGTTTACGGACCCCGAGATCGCACAGATTACTGAAATCTTTAACATTCTTCATCGTGAGTCGCTTCCCCCCTCAAGCCTGACGATGGCACAGGTTATGGCCCTGCGGCTTTTGGCGAAGGGGTGCCGCCACGCGGAAGCGGCTGCCCTGCTTGGTATTTCCGAAAGCGCGCTAAAGGCGCGGTTGCGGTCGGCGCGCGACAGGTTGCTGTCACGCACCACCACGGAAGCCATTCAAAGAGCACGGGAATACAACCTGCTTTGATGCCTGGCCCACGGCTGAACTCGGTTTTTCAACCCAGCTGGAGGCTACCATGCAAACCACGACACTTTCTTTTCACAACTTTCATACCCATGGGGTGCTGTTCACGAATGTGCTGCGTGCGCGCAGAGAATCGTTCATTGTGCAGAACAAATGGGAACTGCCAGAGGTCGATGGCATGGAGTTCGACCAATATGACACGCCGCAAAGCCGCTGGATTGCGGTTCATGAATTCGGTCGTGTGATGGCCGGTATTCGGATGACACCCACCACAGCCCGCTGTGGGATTTACAGCTATATGATCCGTGATGCGCAACTTGGGCTGTTGGATACGATCCCGCAGAACCTGCTGTATGGCCCGGCGCCGGTTGGCTCGCATATTTGGGAGGCGAGCCGTGTCTTTATCGCGAAAGAAGTGCCCAGCGAATTGCGCAGTAAAGTGCAGCGGGCCTTGATGACTGAAATGGTGCGCACCGCGCGGGAACAAGGGGCAACCCAGTTGATTGGGCTGTGCCCCTATGTCTGGGGGCGTTGGATGCAGCGTATTGGTTTTATGACCGAAGATGCTGGCCCTGTTCTAAATATCGGCCATATCGATAACCGGGCAATTTTGATGCGTCTTGGCGCCAACTTGCACTAGCGGGGGCCTGGGGGTGGCCTTGTGAGGTCATCCCCATTTGCCGCTTTTGTCTGATCCGGTGTGGGGGTATCTTTGCGCCCATGTCAGATCTTTTTTCTTCGGTTGATCCGAACCCAACAGATAATAACGGGCCCGACGCGGCCGTGGCGCGTGCGCCGCGGCCGTTGGCCGATCGGTTGCGGCCGCAAACGCTGGCCGATGTGATTGGGCAGGGGGCTGTTTTGTCAGATGACGGGCCGCTTGGGGCCATGTTGGCTGCGGGCAGTTTGAGATCGGTCATTTTTTGGGGACCGCCGGGGGTGGGCAAAACCACCATCGCGCGGCTGCTGGCGGCGCATACTCAGCTGCACTTTGTTCAGATTTCTGCGATTTTCACGGGTGTCCCTGATTTGCGCAAAGTGTTTGATGCCGCGCGTCTGCGCCGTCAGTCAGGCCAAGGCACGTTGCTTTTTGTCGATGAAATCCATCGCTTTAATCGTGCCCAGCAAGATGGGTTTTTGCCCTATATGGAAGATGGCACCATATTGCTTGTTGGGGCGACTACGGAAAACCCGTCGTTTGAACTGAACGCCGCCGTGCTGAGCCGTGCGCAGGTGATTGTGTTGTCGCGGTTGGGGCCAGCTGATTTGGCTTTGTTGGTGCAGCGGGCCGAGCAGGAATGTGGCCGGGCGCTGCCACTTGATGGCCCGGCGCGCGATGCATTGATAGAAATGGCCGATGGCGATGGGCGTGCGCTTTTAAATCTGGTTGAGCAGGTCATGGCTTGGGATTTGGCTGCGCCCCTCGATACGGCGGCATTGGGCGCGCGCTTGATGCGGCGCGCTGCCGTTTACGACAAATCGGGCGACGGGCATTACAACCTGATGTCGGCACTGCATAAATCGGTGCGCGGCTCCGACCCGGATGCGGCGCTTTATTGGTTGGCACGGATGCTGACCGCCGGGGAAGACCCGCGCTATTTGGCCCGCCGGATTGCGCGTATGGCTGTCGAAGATATTGGCTTGGCTGATCCGCAGGCGCAGACGATCTGTCTGGATGCTTGGCAGATCTATGAGCGTCTTGGCAGCCCCGAGGGCGAATTGGCGCTTGCAGGTGCGGTGACGTATTTGGCATTGGCACCCAAATCAAACGGGGTTTATGCCGCGTTCAAGGCCGCGATGACGGCTGCGCGGGCGACAGGCTCGCAGCCGCCACCCAAACACATTTTGAACGCACCCACCAAGCTGATGAAGGAACACGGGTATGGCGCAGGCTATGCCTATGATCATAATGCCGCCGACGGGTTTTCGGGGCAAAACTATTTTCCCGATGGGATGCGGCGGCCGGTCTATTATCAGCCGCCGGAACGTGGGTTTGAGCGCGAATTAAACAAACGTCTGGCGTGGTTTGCCAAACAGCGGGCCCAGCGTGGTGGTGGCGATGGCTGATATGGTTGACATGGCGCCCGCCTGGCCCCAAGGACGGGCGCTATGATGTTTACGCTGTTTCAGGTGGCTTTGGGCGGTGCGATTGGCGCGGTGGCGCGGTTTGCAACCCAAGCAGGGCTGGCGCGCGTGCTGGGGGCTGGGTTTCCTTGGGGCACGTTTGCGGCCAACGTGTTGGGGTCATTTGTGATGGGCGCGTTGTTTGTGATGCTGATGGAACGCGGTGGGGGGCGGTTGTCGCCCCTGCTTTTGACCGGGGTTCTGGGGGGCTTCACGACGTTTTCGGCCTTTTCGCTTGATGCGTTACGGCTGTTTGAACGGGCCCAGCCTGGGGCGGCGGCACTTTATGTTTTGGGTTCGGTTGGGCTGTCGTTATTGGCGGTGATAGCCGGGGTAATGTTGGCAAGGATGGTGGCTGCATGAGCGGCGTTCAAACAGTGGCAGTCTCAGCCGAGGATGCAGAGCAGCGGCTTGATCGTTGGCTGCGCCGCCAATTTCCGCATGTGACCCAAGGGCGCGTGGAAAAGTTGTGCCGCAAAGGTGAAATTCGCGTCGATGGTGGCCGCGTTAAACCGGCCACACGGCTTGAGGCTGGGCAGATGGTGCGTTTGCCGCCATTGCCGCAAGAGGCCGCCCCCCCTCCGCAAGAGGCTCCTCGGATTTCGGCCGCTGATGCTGCAATGATATCGGATTGCGTCATTTTCATGGATGATTACATCATCGCGCTGAACAAGCCGCCGGGCTTGGCCTCGCAGGGGGGGTCTGGGCAATCGCGCCATGTTGATGGCCTGTCAGAGGCGCTGCGGTTTGATTATGATGAAAAACCGCGGCTGGTGCATCGATTGGATAAAGATACATCGGGCATTTTGTTATTGGCCCGCACACGGCAAGTGGCGGCCGCATTGACCGCGTCATTTCGCAGCCGTGAGGCGCGCAAAATTTATTGGGCGATTGTTGCAGGTGTCCCACATCCTCGTATGGGGGTGATTAAATACGGCCTGGTCAAAGCGCCGGGCCATGGTGCCCGAGGTGAGGGGGAAAAGATGCAGTGCATCCACCCTGCCGAGGTTGACCGCACCGAGGGTGCGCAGCGTGCGGTGACCGAATATGCAGTTATCGAAATGCTCGGTCGGCGTGCGGCTTGGGTTGGGTTGGTGCCCGTAACTGGGCGCACCCACCAATTGCGTGCGCACATGGCAGAAATGGGGCATCCGATTATTGGTGATGGTAAGTATGGCGGTTCGGGCCAAGAGAATCTGGGTGACGGGTGGGGCGCGCAGTTGGGGGGGGATATCAGCCGCAAGCTGCATCTGCATGCCCGCAGCATTTCGCTGACCCATCCGATCACGGGCAAACCTTTGGAAATCACCGCGTCGCTGCCCGATCACATGGCGCGCAGCTGGGCGACCTTTGGCTGGTCAGAGCTTCAAGCCCCGACCGACCCGTTTGAGCCGCTGCAATGACAAAACCCCGGTACTTGGTGGTGTTTGATGTCGATGGCACTTTGGTTGATAGCCAAGACCATATTTTGGCTGCGATGTCCTATGCTTTTGGTGCCCAAGGTCTGATCTGTCCGTCCAAGTCCGACGTGCTGGGAATTGTTGGTTTGTCGCTGCCCGAAGCGCTGGCACGGCTTGCGCCCGATCACCCGGCTCAAACCCAGTCTTTGTTGGTTGAGGGTTATAAAGCCGCATTCAAAAATATGCGCGAGGCCGGATTGCCCGTGGCGCATGCCCCGCTTTACCCCGGCGCTTTGGCAACCCTGCATGCGCTGGCGGCCCAGCCTGAAACGCTTTTGGGGGTGGCCACGGGTAAATCTCGGCGGGGATTGGATCAGCTGTTTTTGGCGCATGATTTGGCGGGTATGTTTAGCACTGCACAGGTTGCCGATGATCACCCGTCAAAGCCCCATCCGTCAATGCTGCGGCAATGCCTGCGTGACACAGGCGTTGAGGGCCACAACGCCGTGATTGTGGGTGATACGGAATTTGACATGCAGATGGGTGTGGCCGCCAGTTTTCGCACGGTGGGTGTGGCTTGGGGCTATCACGATACTGCGCGCCTGTATGCCGCTGGTGCCGAGCGGGTGATTGATGATTTTGCCGACCTGATGCCGGCGTTGCACGATATGATGGGGGATTGAATGGCGGAATGGGCTCCGAAACGGTTTTGGCAGGCGGCCAGCACACAGGCGGTTGAGGACGGTTTTGGTGTGACGCTTGATGGGCGGCCCGTAAGAACCCCTGCCAAGCAGCCGCTTGTGGTGCCAAGCCTGCCGTTGGCCCAGATCATTGCGGCGGAATGGGATGCGCAAGATCAGACAATCCGGCCCGAAACCATGCCATTTACCCGCTCTGCCAATTCAGCCATCGATCGCGTTGCCCCCCAAAGGAGCGAGGTGGTCGATATCATAGCCGCTTATGGCGATGCGGACCTGCTGTGCTACCGTGCCCCCCAACCACAGGCGCTTGTCGAGCGTCAGGCCGCTGAATGGGACCCGCTGCTGGCGTGGTCTGCGGCAACGTTGGGCGCGCATTTGTTGCCCCGCGTTGGGGTGATGCATGCAAAACAGCCGCCAGAAACGCTTGCCGTGTTGCATGATCATGTGCGGGGGCTGGACCCATTTGTGCTGACTGCCCTGCATGATCTGGTGGCGCTGTCGGGGTCATTGGTGCTGGGATTTGCCGTTTTGCGGGCGCATGTGCGGCCAGATGAGGCATGGCGCCTGTCTCGAATCGATGAAGATTGGCAGATCGCACTTTGGGGGACCGATGAAGAGGCCACTGAAATCATCGCCCGCAAGAAGACAGATTTTCTGCACGCTGCCCAATTTCATGACTTTTGTGTGAAATAATTACCAAAAGTTGCTCCAACCGTTTAATTTATAGACAAAGCCGACAGAAATGTTCGGATTTGCCGCCCCCAAACGATAACGTGAGGCTTGACGCATTCTGTCAAATTGGCACAAGGTCGATCAGTCTGGCGAAGCCCAAACCTGCGCGATAGCGTCCTTGGGCAGACTGTTCGGCAAAATCGCCCCCTTTGGGGGAAAATCAGGAAGAGGTAATGATGAAAACGACCATGATATTTGGCACCTTGGTGTCCACAGCATTTGCCGCAGGCATCGCCTCGGCATCGACGCTGGATGATGTAAAGGCGCGTGGCGAGCTGGTGTGTGGTGTCAACACTGGTCTTGTTGGTTTCGCAGCGCCCGATGATTCGGGTGAATGGAAGGGCTTTGACGTCGCGATTTGCCGCGCCGTTGCTGCAGCCGTTCTGGGTGATCAGAGCAAGGTGCGTTTTGTGCCGACCTCCAGCCAGACCCGCTTTACCGTTCTTGCTTCGGGCGAAGTTGACATGTTGGTGCGCAACACCACGTGGACCTTCTCGCGCGATGCCGATCTGAAATTCACCTTTGCTGGCGTCAACTATTATGACGGTCAGGGCTTCATGGTGAATAAAGACATGGGCATTTCGTCCGCGAAAGAGCTTGATGGCGCAACCGTCTGTATCCAGACCGGTACCACCACCGAACTGAACTTGGCCGATTTCTTCAAGGTCAATAACATGTCCTATGAGCCGGTGCCGGTGGAAACCAACGCCGAAGGCCAGCAGCAGTATCTGGCCCGCGCGTGTGACGTTTACACCACCGACGCGTCAGGTCTGGCTGCCACCCGTGCGACCTTTGCTGATCCGGAAAACCATATCGTTCTGCCAGAAATCATTTCGAAAGAGCCTCTGGGGCCGTTGGTGCGCCATGGCGATGACCAGTGGGCCGATATCGTAATGTGGACCCTGAACGCCCTGGTTGCTGCCGAAGAATACGGCGTGACCTCGGCCAATTTGGAAGAGCTGTCAAAAAGCTCGCCAAACCCAGAAATCAAGCGTTTGCTGGGCTCCGAAGGTGAACTGGGCGCCATGCTGGGCCTGGATGCAACTTGGGCCAAGCGCGCCATTGCAGCCAACGGCAACTATGGTGAAATCTTTGCTGCAACCATCGGCGAATCGACCCCGATCGCTCTGGCCCGTGGCTTGAACGCTCAGTGGACCCAGGGTGGTTTGCTCTACACCCCGCCGTTCCGCTAAGATCTGATTATGGGGCGTGCCTTTTGGTGCGCCCCTTTTTCTTGGGGGCGCAAGCTGCCCAAAACCCCTGCCTGCGACATTGCGCGGGTTTGTGACCCACGGCAGGCCCAAAGGATACAGAAATGGCATCTCTACCCGACGCCAATCAGGGCGAATTTCGTCTAGGCATGCTCTTTTACGATACGCGATATCGGTCTTTGACCATTCAGGTCATCTTTTTCATGTTGTTCATGGCGGGCGCTGCCTGGTTGGTGAACAATGTGATCGAAAACCTGCGAATTCTTGGAAAAGACTTTGATTTCGGTTTTCTGACTGTGCGCGCAGGTTATGATATTAACCAGCGCCTCGTTGAATATTCCAATGACAGCACCCACGCGCGGGCGATGTTGATTGGGCTTTTGAACACGCTTTTGTTGGCGTTTCTGGCCTGTATCACAGCCACCATTGTTGGCATCTTGGCCGGGGTTCTGCGGCTTTCAAAAAACTGGGTCGTGGCGCGTCTGATGACGCTCTACGTTGAAACGTTCCGCAATGTTCCGCTGCTTTTGTGGATTTTGCTGGTGAATGCGATCATGACCGAAAGCATGCCATCGCCGCGTGACTTTCGCGGTGCAGATGCGACGGCATCGATGATGCTGAACGATTCGGTTGCGGTGACGAACCGGGGTATCTATGTGCCCGAGCCGCTCTTTACCAACAGCCTTGGAAATATTGATATTGGTATATTTTTGATCAGCATTGATCTGCTGGCTGTGTTGGCGGCGGTGTATGTTGGCATTTATATCAACCGAGCCGTGTTGCGCCGTGCGACGCGTATCCAGCACGAAACAGGTGTGCGTCCGACCACATGGTGGCAATCGGTGCTGCTGATCGCGGGCATCCCGCTGGTTTTGCTTGCCCTGTTGGGCTTTCATCTGGGCTATCCTGAGATGAAAGGTTTTAACTTTTCAGGCGGCATTCATCTGCGCAACTCACTGCTTGCGATGTGGATTGCGCTGACACTCTACACCGGTGCCTTTATCGCTGAGATCGTGCGGGCCGGTATTTTGGCAATTTCGCGCGGACAATCCGAAGCATCTTTTGCGCTTGGTATGCAGCCAGGGCGGACGATGCAGCTTGTGGTGCTGCCCCAAGCGCTGCGCGTGATTATTCCGCCGTTGATTTCGCAGTATTTGAACATCACCAAGAACACGTCGCTGGCGCTGGCCGTGGGCTATATGGATCTGCGTTCAACGCTTGGGGGCACCACGATCAATGTCACCGGGCGTGAGCTTGAAGGTATGATGTTGATGATGCTGGTTTATCTGGTCATCAGCTTGATCATTTCTGGTGCGATGAATTTCTATAACACGCGCGTTCAATTAAGGAGCCGGTGACATGACAGCTTTGCCTGGCCCTTATGTTCGTACCGAAATGCTGCCGCAGCAACCCCCGCCCATTGGGCAAGCCGGGTTGTTGCGGTGGGTTCGGGAAAACCTGTTTTCCAGCGTGCTGAATGCCACATTGACGCTTGTCACGATTTTGGTCGTGTTCTCTTTAGTGCGCCACATGTTGCCTTGGTTTGCAAATTCTGTCTGGACGGCGGGCAGTTTGACCGAGTGCCGTGAGATGTTGGATGGCAAAACGGGTGCCTGCTTTTCGGTGGTTGCTGATCGGTGGAACCAAATGGTCTTTGGTTTTTACCCGGTTGAACTTTACTGGCGGCCGATCTTGGCGGTGGTTCTTTTGTTGGCTGCGCTTGCGCCTATGCTCTTTTCGGGCGTACCGCGGCAGCTTTTATGGTTTTCGGTGTTTTACCCGGCGGTTGCCGTTTGGCTGCTTTGGGGTGGGTCGCTCTGGGGGCCGATTCTGGCGACTGTTGGCTTTGGCATTGCCTTTATGGTTTATCAAAGTGTGGCGCGGTTGCAGGCCCTGTTGGCGGCGCCATTGGCCCTGCTGTCCTTGATGGTGTGGTGGCTGTGGGGCGTGGGCCTTGTGGCCGGTGTTGCACAATCAATTGTGCCGCTGGATCTGACCGAGGTGCGGTCGCATGAATTTGGCGGCTTTATGCTATCGGTCGTGATTGGGGTTACGGGCATTGCGCTGTCTTTGCCGATGGGGATCTTGTTGGCGCTGGGGCGCAAGTCAGATCTGTTTTTGATTCGCACCGTTTGTATTGGCTTTATTGAGTTCATTCGCGGTGTTCCGCTGATCACGCTGTTGTTTACGGCCTCGACGCTTCTGAACTATTTTTTGCCGCCCAATACCAACTTTGATATTACGCTGCGCGTGATCATCATGGTGACGATCTTTGCCGCTGCTTACATGGCAGAGGTGATCCGCGGTGGCCTGTCGGCGTTGCCGACCGGGCAGTATGAGGCGGCGGATGCGCTGGGCCTGAATTACTGGAAAGCACAGCGCCTGATCATCATGCCACAGGCGTTGAAAATATCGATCCCGGGGATCGTGAATACCTTTATTGGTTTGTTTAAAGATACCACCTTGGTGATCTTTATCGGCCTGTTGGACCCACTGGGCCTGACAAATTCAATCCGTGCTGATGTCAATTGGAACGGAATTTACTGGGAACTCTTCCTGTTTGTAGGGGTGATGTTCTTTATCGTCTGTTTCAGCATGTCGCGGTACTCGATGTATCTGGAACGCCGCTTGAAAACCGACCACCTATAGGAAATGCCCATGTCACAAGCCACAGCAGAAAAGCCTGCCTTGCCGATCAGCACCGAGGTCGCGGTTGAAATTGCCAGCATGAATAAATGGTACGGCAGCTTTCACGTGCTGCGCGATATCAACATGACGGTCATGACCGGCGAGCGGATCGTGATTTGTGGGCCCTCTGGTTCGGGCAAATCGACGCTGATCCGCTGCATCAATCGCTTAGAGGAACATCAGTCGGGGCGTATCACTGTTGATGGCACCGAACTGACGTCTGATCTGAAAAACATTGATAAAGTACGGTCTGAAGTGGGGATGGTGTTTCAACACTTTAACCTGTTTCCGCATCTGACCATTTTAGAAAATTGTACACTTGCTCCGATCTGGGTTCGCAATGTTCCCAAGAAAGAGGCTGAGGAAGTGGCGATGCATTTTCTGGAAAAGGTCAAGATCCCTGAACAGGCTATGAAATATCCCGGTCAGTTATCAGGGGGCCAGCAGCAGCGGGTGGCGATTGCGCGAAGCCTGTGCATGAAGCCGCGTATAATGCTGTTTGATGAACCGACTTCGGCACTTGATCCTGAGATGATCAAAGAAGTTCTGGACACGATGATCGAGCTTGCCGAAGAGGGCATGACCATGCTGTGCGTGACCCATGAAATGGGCTTTGCCCAAGCGGTTGCCAATCGCGTGGTCTTTATGGATCAGGGTCAGATTGTTGAGCAGAACACCCCTAAAGAGTTCTTCAATAATCCACAATCAGATCGGACAAAGCTGTTTTTAAGCCAGATTCTTGGTCATTAAGCACGTGGCCTAGTCTTGGGGCGTTTCCAGGGCTCGGGGCATTACAAAATCAAGCAAACTTGCTGTGCTGGGGGTCGCGTCGGCCCATTTGTTGGCAGAAAACTCCAGCACAGTCGTGGCCCCAGTTGGGTAATGCGCAAATTCGGTCGAACGAGGGGGGTGGGCCAAAAGGCGGGTGGCCAGTTCGGCGATGCCAGGATTATGGGCCACTACCATCAAGGTTTGGGCGGTTTGCGGCGTGATGGTGCCCCAGATCTGATCGGGGTTGGCATTGTAAAGCGCGGGCAAGACCTGCACTGAGGCCTGCCCACCCAAGGCGCTGGCGGCAAGACCTGCCCATGTTTGGCGCGTGCGCAGTGCATCAGAACACAAGACCTGATCGGGCTGATATCCGCGGCTGTGCAGCCATTCTCCCAAAAGTTGGGCCGCGTGGCGGCCGCGAGCGTTTAACGGGCGATCATGATCCGAGAGGGTGGCATCTTGCCAATCAGACTTCGTGTGACGCATCAATATAAGGCGCAGGGTCATTTTTTGAACTGCCGCATATGAAAGGACGATTGAGCCGCAAGCCTGCCATATCTTTGTGATACCGGGCAAGCCCCGCGTGCGAGGCAACCCCCATCCATACAGGCCTGCCCCTCTGCGGTGCCCAAATGCGTTTGACAAACATCAACATTATATCCTGTTGGCCGCCCGGCATTGATGGGCCCCAACGCCTGAACTGGGCAGGCTGTCAGGCACGGTTTTTGTGCGCAGCCATCACAGGGTGAGGCGGCGTTTGGGGGTGCGATATCCAACCGCGCGGTAAGCGCTAAAGCCCCACGATACGAGACGTGTAGCCCCGCCGTATCATGCACCAAGAAATGAACTGGGGCCGCAAAAGCCCGACCGCTGCGCAAAGCCCAGCTGTAGAAAGGATGAAAGGGTTTGCCACCAAACGGGAACAGAGGCTGGGTGTCGTGCCCCAGTTGTTCCGCGATTTTTCCGATGACACGCGTCGACCAACGATCCATCGGGTTGGGCTGTCCGTCGCACGCTTCGGGGCTTTGTGTAAAATGCGCCCAAAATCCCGGTTCTGCCGGGCCCAAGAGCACCAAGGTTTGCACCTCGGGGGGCAGTCGGTCACTGGCGTTGGGGTGGAATGTCCCCATAATTTCCAGCTGCGCTGCTGCCGCCAGCGCAGAAATGTCAGCAATCACAGCGCTATTCTGCAGGGCGCGGTTTAACCCGCGGCGCGGTGGAGCGGATCAGACTGCCAGCCCCCAGATCGGTGAACAGTTCCAGCAGGCAGGCGTTTGAAATCCGGCCGTCCAAAATAACAACGGCGCGCACGCCCCCCTCAATCGCGGCCAGTGCAGTTTCAGTTTTAGGGATCATACCACCGGCAATAACCCCACGATCGGTCAAATCGCGCACCTGAGTGGGGGTCAGCTGGGTAACAACAGCGCCGGTTTCATCTTTCACCCCAGCGACATCGGTCAGCAGCAGCAGGCGGTCGGCCTGCAGCGCGGCTGCAATGGCCCCGGCGGCGGTATCGCCGTTCACATTATAAGTTTCACCTGCATCAGGGCCGGTGCCAATGGGGGCCACCACTGGGATAATCCCTGCCGCAAACATATCGCGCAGAACCTGCACATTTATTTGCACTGGCCGGCCCACAAAGCCCAGTTCCGGGTCATCTGGTTCGCAAACCATCAGATTATCGTCTTTGCCAGAAATGCCGATGGCGCGGCCACCCTCTTGAGTAATGGCTTGCACGATGCGGCTGTTGACTTGGCCCGACAGAACCATCTCAACCACTTCGATCGCGGCGGCATCGGTAACGCGTTTGCCATTTATGAAATGTGATTTGATCCCCAGCCGTTCTAGCAGCGTGTTGATCATTGGCCCACCGCCATGCACCACAACCGGGTTCACCCCCACTTGGCGCATCAACACGACATCACGGGCAAATTCAGCCATTGCGGCATCATCACCCATGGCGTTGCCACCAAATTTTATCACAACGATGGCCCCAACATACCGCTGCAGATAGGGCAGCGCCTCGGACAGGGTTCTGGCGGTGGCGATTGGGTCACGCATCATGGCAAGCTGCTTTTTCATCTGGGGTCTCGGGGTCGGGTGGATGCAGCTTTGCTAGCGGCTTTGATCCGCCCTGCCAAGCCCGACCTGAAACAGACTGCTTGCAGCTCTGCACAATCAGGCTAAGGCTAGGCGGCAGAGATAACACGGGGCAGTTTGCGGGGGCAGGCATGACAGATCGGCAAAAGACACTGGTGTTGACTGGGGCAAGCCGCGGCATCGGGCATGCAACGGTTAAACGCTTTTCGTCCGAGGGCTGGCGGGTGCTGACATGTTCGCGTCAACCTTTTGATGCGCGCTGCCCTTGGCCGGGTGGTGAAGAAAACCATATTCAGCTTGATCTGGCCTCACCAAACAAGACGATTGAGGCGATTGAGGTGATTCGTGAAAAATTGGATGGTCAACTGGATGCGTTGGTTAACAACGCCGGCATTTCACCCAAAGGCTCTGATGGTGCGCGGCTGAACACGCTGGAAACTGATTTGCGCACCTGGGGGCAGGTCTTTCATGTGAATTTCTTTTCATCGGTCATTTTGGCGCGGGGGTTGCGGCATGAACTGGCGGCAGCGAAAGGATCGGTGGTGAATGTTACCTCAATCGCGGGGGTGCGGGTGCATCCGTTTGCGGGTGCCGCTTATGCGACCTCAAAGGCGGCGCTGGCCGCGTTGACACGCGAGATGGCACATGATTTCGGCCCCCTGGGTGTGCGGGTGAACGCCATTGCCCCGGGTGAGGTCGAAACGGCAATTTTGTCGCCTGGCACTGATAAAATCGTCGAAAAACTGCCAATGCGCCGCTTGGGCCAGCCCTCTGAAGTGGCGGCGGCGATCTTTTTTCTGTGTTCCGACGAATCAAGCTATATTTCAGGCACCGAGATAGAGGTGAATGGTGCCCAACATGTCTGACGATGAAGGGGTGCTGGCTTAAAGCACCCGCATATCTTTGCTTAGCCAGCCATAGCGCGCAAGCGTTGGGCCCACGACATGTTCGCCAAGCAGTGCGCGCAGGCGCGTGGCAATCGTGCCCGGCATATCGTGCAGCGTGCCTGCCCGTGCGCTTAGCGATATGGTGCGCGACAGCGGTGCAAATGGTAGTGGCAACATGTCTGCATCGGCCGAAAACCGTTGGGCATGGTGAAAGCCAAGTGGTGTCAAAATCGTCCAGCCAGCGCCACGCGCCACCATCGCCATGATCGCGTGATAACTGTCCAATTCAAACCGATGCGACAGCCGCAGGTTTTCATGCGCCAAATGTGCCTTGATCACCCGACCCATATAGTGGCGCGAAGTATAGTGGATCAACGGCAGTTCTTGCAGTGCGCCCAGCAGATCAGCGCCTGAATGCGCCAACTGCCGGGCCAGATGCTGAGGCACAGCCGCCACAAAGGGTTCGCACATCAGCGGGTGCACTTCCGCCCAATCGGGGGGCGGCGCCATATCTGTGGCCACCACAACATCCAGTGCGCGGGCATCCAACTGATCAAGCAGCCGATGGCTGGCGCCGGTTTCCAGCAAGAACTGACATCCGGTCAGGTCATTGGCCATATCTGACAGCAAATGTGGTGTTACATCACCATCGAAATCTTCGATCATGCCCAGCCTCAGCTGGGTCAGGCCAGAAAAGTCCTTGCGTGTCAGTTCTGCCCTGGCCTGTTCTGCTTCGGCTAAGATCAGGCGGGCGCGTTTGCGAAACATCTGCCCCGCGGGCGTCAGCGTCACGGGGCGTGTGCTGCGATCAAGCAAGGGGGTGCCAAGCGCCAATTCCAATGCTGTCAATTGCTGGCTGATTGCTGACGGGCTGGCCATCAACCGCCGGGCCGCGGCTGAAATGGCGCCTTCTTCGGCTGTTATGACAAAAACCTCTAAACCCCAAAGCGTGATTCTGCCAGAAATCTCAGCCATGCTGGCCCCCGTTACCCAATACCGCCAAGGGTAGCGACAAGCCCAAGCTGGCGCAACGCTGCGGATTGAACAATGGCCCAGACCCGGTTAGCGTTGATACAATATCAGCAAAAAGGATACGGAAATGCGCGATGACGCCCCCAACAGCTGGGAAAGCCGGGCAGACCGGTTTTCGCTTTATGGTTTCACTGACCTGCCAACCATCCATGACCGGGGTGCGGTCATTCTGACCCATGGTGAGGGGCCATATGTGGTCGATGTCCATGGCCGGCGCTATCTTGATGCAAATTCTGGCCTTTGGAACATGGTGGCTGGTTTCGATCACCCTGGCTTGATTGAGGCCGCGCAGGCGCAATATGCCCGTTTCCCGGGCTATCACGCTTTTTTTGGCCGGATGTCCGACCAAACCGTGATGCTTTCTGAAAAATTGGTTGAGGTGTCACCCTTTGAAACGGGGCGGGTATTTTACACTAACTCTGGGTCTGAAGCGAATGACACCATGGTTAAGGCGCTGTGGTTCATGCACGCCGCTGAGGGAAATCCGCAGCGCCGCAAGATTATCACCCGCATCAATTCTTATCATGGCGTTACGGCGGTGGCCGCATCGATGACTGGCAAGCCTTATAATTCGGTCTTTGGTCTGCCGCTGCCCGGCTTTTTGCACGCGCCTTGCCCGCACTACTGGCGCTTTGGACATCCTGGCGAATCAGAGGCCGAATTTACAACCCGCATGGGGCGCGAGCTGGAAGCGATGATCATCAAAGAGGGTCCGGACACGATCGCGGGCTTTTTTGCCGAACCCGTGATGGGGGCGGGTGGGGTTATTCCGCCCTCGGCTGGGTATTTCCAGGCGATCATGCCGATCTTGCATAAATACGGCATTCCGATGATTTCGGATGAAGTGATCTGTGGCTTTGGCCGCACAGGCAACACCTGGGGCTGTGAAACCTATGATTTCATGCCTGATGCCATTATTTCGTCAAAAAACATCACCGCTGGGTTCTTTCCAATGGGGGCGGTTATTTTGGGGCCGATGCTGTCAGACCGGATGCAGGCTGCCGCTGAAAAGTTCGAAGAGTTCCCGCATGGCTTTACCGCCTCTGGTCACCCGGTTGGCTGTGCAATTGCGCTGAAAGCGATTGATGTCGTGATGAACGAAGGGCTGGCAGATAACGTACGCGCCCTGACGCCCAAGTTTGAGGCAGGATTGGCCTATTTGGCTGATCATCCCAACATCGGCGAGTGGCGTGGCAAGGGGCTAATGGGGGCGTTAGAGGCCGTGCAAGACAAGGCCAATAAAACCCCGTTTGCACCCGGCGTGTCTGTGTCTGAACGGATCGCAAACAGCTGCACTGATCATGGCTTGATCTGTCGCCCGCTTGGCCAAGCTATCGTGCTGTGCCCACCCTTCATCATGACTGATTCGCAGATGGATGAAATGTTCAATAAACTGGGCGATGCCTTGAAAAAAGTCTTTGCCGAGGTTGCCTGACGAAAAAGGGCGGGGCCATCAGCCCCGCCCTTTTGACACAGGGATCGTTGGGCCTATTGGCCCATTTTTGAAAGCTTTGCCTGCAATTCGGCCAATTGAGTTTTGATATCATCAAGGTCTGACTGTGCGGCGGGTGGCGCCTCGGGCTCGGGGGTGCTGCTGCCACCCCATCCCCCCATCATTGATTTCAAAAATGCCTGCTGCTGGCGCTGCATTGCTTCAAACCCGGGCACAGAGGCCATGGGATTTGGGATATGCGTCAGGTTTTCCATCATTTTTGATGGGCCATCGCGCAGCATATCAAAGCTTGCGGCCAAAAACTGCGGCACAACACTTTGTGCTTGGGTGGTGTAGCTGCGCACCAAATCGGTCAGCACGCCCAAGGGCAGCACACTTTCGCCGCGGCTTTCGTGTTCGGCAATGATTTGCAGCAAATATTGCCGGGTTAGATCATCGCCACTTTTCAGATCAATAATCTGGATTTCGCGCCCCGCCCGGATAAAGGCTGCGATATCATCCAGCGTCACGTAATCGCTGGTTTCGGTATTATAGAGGCGGCGGCTCGCATACCGCTTAATCAAGAGCGGTTTCGCAGGTTCGGCCATGGGTTTCCTCCGGTTGCATCTGCGGCAAGTCTAACGAAAAAAATGGCCGTGTGCATAAAAAAAGGCGGGCCCCGAGGCCCGCCAAAACTTTACACCCTCTGGGAGGAGGTCGAGGGTGAAAGTGGTCTTATTTCGCAGCTGCAGCTACTTTTTTCGCTGCAGTCGTGACATCGGCGGTTGCTTTTTTCACAGCAGCGGTCGCGTCTTCTGACATATCTTTGCCAGCAGCCATCATCAGTTCAACCGTTTCCATCTGCATTTTCTTTGCAACTTCTGCAAAGGCAGCCATGGTTTCGGCCGTTGATTCGGCCTGCGCTGATGCGAAGTCAGTTACAGCTTTGGTGTATTCGGTAGGCTCTTCCTTAACGGCCACGACGGTGCCGAACTTGCCCAGCGTGTCTTTGGTCCATTTGTTGGAAATTTCGTTCGATTTTTCAACGGCTTCCAACATAACTTTGGTCATTTTTTCGCCAAATGCGGCTGAGTTACGAAACGCGTCTTGCATGCCGTTCATGTCAGTTGGGAAGGCGGTGAACATGTCTTGCATAACTTTGGTGAAATCTTGGGTCGAGGCCATCTGGGTATCTCCTGGCTGTGGGTGCATCACCCTTTGAACATGACCCATGGATACATGCTGCATCGCAGCATTGCAAGTAAAAATGCTGCGATGCAGCAATAACTCATTTCCGTCCTTCAATCTTTGGGGACAGTCACCACATAGCTACCTGGCGCGGGGCAAAGCGCTGGGTGGGATTCTTGTGCCCCCGGCTGCAAGGCTGCCACCATCGCGCCCGAGCGGTGGCCCAGCCATTCCGACCAACGCGGCCACCAAGAGCCATCATGATGCGTGGCTGTGGCTTGCCAGTTGTCTGCATCGTTTAGGGCGGCATCGTTGGTATAATGGCCATATTTGCGTTTGGATGGTGGGTTGATGATGCCGGCAATATGGCCAGATTCAGACAATACAAATGTTTTGTCTTTGCTTGCGAATTGGCGCAGCCCGTTAAATGCTGATTTCCATGCCGCGATATGGTCGGTTTCGCAGGCGACTGCGAAAACGGGCGTCTTAATGTCGTGGATGCTCAGAACCTCGCCACAAATTTCAAGCGTGCCTTTGGCAAACAAATCATTTTGGCAAAGGTTGCGCAGATATTCGATCGACATGCGGGCGGGCAGGTTTGTCGAATCGCCATTCCAAAATAACAGATCAAACGCTGGTGGCGCCTCGCCCATCATATAACTGCGGATAGCGGGGGCATAGACCAGATCATTGGCGCGTAGATACGAAAACGTGCGTGTCATGAAAAACGAATGCAACACACCCTTTTGCTGCACTTCGCGTTCGATTCCATCGACAAAATCGTTGCTTAGAAACACGCCCACTTCGCCTTGGTCAGAAAAGTCAGTCAGCGTTGTGAAAAATGTGGCTGAACGTACCGATGTATCGCCCCGTTTGGCCATCAGCGCCAGGGTCAGCGCCAAGGTTGTTCCTGCGATGCAATAGCCTGCAACATTCACCTTTGGCTCTCCGGTGATCTGCTTGACCTGATCAATAGCGGTCAAAAACCCCTCTTGCACATAGGTATCCAGCCCGACATCGGCATAGCTGGTATCGGGGTTCACCCATGACACCACGAAAAGCGTATAACCCTGTTCAACAACCCATTTTATCAGGCTGTTGGCTGGCTTTAGATCCATGATGTAGAATTTGTTGATCCAGGGTGGAAAGATGATCAGGGGCGTGCGGTGCGCTTTTTCTGTGCTGGGTGTGTATTGAATA
Source organism: uncultured Paracoccaceae bacterium (assembly GCA_937895435.1). Taxonomy (GTDB): domain Bacteria; phylum Pseudomonadota; class Alphaproteobacteria; order Rhodobacterales; family Rhodobacteraceae; genus CALAXT01. Next base: position 32,392 of record CALAXT010000043.1, read on the forward strand.
AGTTCAAACATACGGTTGCGAAACACCACTGAGCCCGGGGTGGTTGCCAGATTGTCACCAATACGAAAAGCATCTTTTTTGGCCAGCGTCACCAGCAGATCGCCGTCATTTGCCTCAAGGTCCCGCACCAGATTTTCAAGGCCATCAACCAAGGATTGGCCATCGGTTTCAACTGCGCGGCTCAGGGCTTCTGGGTTGGTGCCTAAAAAATTGGTGGGTGAAAACATATCAACAATCTGGCGGCTGAAATACTCAACCCGTTTTTGGTCTTGGGGGTCCAGATGGCCCAGATCAGCCACGGCGCGTTCCATTGCTTCGGCGGACATCAGATATTGTTGTTTGATGTAATTGAAATAGGGGTGGGTTTCCCACAAGGGGTTGGAAAATCGCCGATCTTTGGGGGTTTGGTCATCTGGTGGGGTTAATTGGCCTTTGGCCAGTGCCTGCTGCGCTTCCACATAATGCTTCAGCGATTTACCCCAATACCCGACCTGATGTTGCAGTATCTTTGAGGGATTGTGCATCATCTCATACATGTAGGCTGCTGCGGCCTTCATAAAGAGATCTTGCCCCGGTGCATCCAATGCTGCGTCGTAGCCCTTTTTGCGGGCAAAGGATGCAACCATGCGCTGTGACAGCTCTTCAATCTTTTGCAGGTTGGCATTCATGCGCTCAAGACTTGCGCCCGAAGTGTCATCTTCAGTTGTCATATCGGCAAATCCCCCATACATTCTGCCATGCAGCATAACGTCGCCTGTCTGGGGGGGGAAGCGACGAATTCATCGGGGAACCCCCGGAAGTGAGGGCAAATGCGTTTTATGATGACCTATGACCTGATGGAGGCCACGCGCAACACGAATGAGTGGTTGGGCGCCTCGGCCAGGGCGCTGGCATCTTATCCGGCGTTTGGGCTTGTCCCGCACCCCATATTTAAGGCGATGTCGGCCTGGGGCCGCATTACAGAACGCAGTTTTGCCCGCATGGTGATCAAACCTGATTGGGGTATTCGCAGCGTTGTGGGCGATGAGGGGCGCGATCACGTTGTCTCGGTTGAAACCGTTGTAACAAAGCCCTTTGGCAATCTGATCCGCTTTCGTGTGCAGGGGCGGCAAGAGCGGCCGCGCAAAGTGCTGTTGGTGGCCCCCATGTCGGGCCACTATGCCACTTTGCTGCGTTCGACCGTTGCCAGCCTGTTGCCTGATTGCGAAGTGTTTGTGACCGATTGGCACAACGCGCGCGATATCCCGGTTTCCGAAGGCAAATTTGATGTCGAAGATTACACGCTTTATCTGGTGGAATTCATGCGCGCGATTGGGTCGCAAACCCATGTGATTGCGGTGTGCCAGCCTGCACCACTTGCGTTGGCTGCCACTGCCTATTTGGCCGGTGAAGACCCGGCGGCGCAGCCTTGTTCGCTGACGTTGATTGGCGGGCCGATTGACCCCGACGCTGCGCCCACCGAAGTCACAGACTTTGGGCGCCGCGTGACAATGGGGCAGCTGGAACATCTGGCGATTCAGCGTGTGGGATTTAAATTCGCTGGCGCTGGGCGGATGGTTTATCCGGGGCTGTTGCAGCTGGCATCGTTTATTTCCATGAATGGTGAGCGTCATGGAAAAGCGTTTTATGAACAAATCATCCGTGCCACCAATGGCGATGCGTCTGAGCATGATCACCATAACCGTTTTTATGATGAATATCTGGCGGTCATGGATATGACGGCTGAGTTCTATCTATCAACGGTCGAGCGTGTCTTTAAAAACCGTGAAATTGCCAGCAACCGGTTTCATGTCGCGGGCAAGCAAGTTGACATCGGCAAGATCACCGATGTTTCGGTTATGACCGTTGAAGGCACGCATGATGACATTTCCGCGCCGGGCCAATGCGTGGCGGCGCTGGATCTGTTGACCGGTCTGCCCGCTTCAAAAAAGGCGCAGCATCTGGAGCAGGGTGCTGGGCATTACGGCATCTTTGCAGGTGGCAGCTGGCGTAATAACATCCGTCCGCTGGTTTTGAACTTTATTGATGGCTGCCAAAAACCTGCGCGGCCCGCCGCAAAGATAAAGGTGGTCGAGGCGTCATAGGGCTGTCTGGGGCCAGAACGTTTGTCTGAAACAAATGGGGGGATGGGGTTAACCCATCCCTTTTATCATTTCATCCAATGTGGTGGTGACAAGTGCCAGACATTCGGGCGTAGAAAACCTGTGATCAGCGCCCTTGACCAAGGTGAGCCGGATATCTGGCCCTGTCGCATGATCAAGCAGGCTCAGCGCAACGGCGGGGGGCACATCGGTGTCATGTGTACCTTGTAACAGTCGCACTGGACAGGCCAGCGGCAGTGGCTGGGTCAACACGCATTGGCGTGCGCCGTCCTCAATCAGGCGCTGGGTGATCACATAGGGGGCATCGGAATAGTCTGATGGTTGCAGGATTCGGCCGTTTGCTTGCATTTCGGCCTGCCCCTCTGGCCCCAGATCTTGCCAGATCGTGGTGGTGAAATCGGGGGCAGCGGCAATGCCGATCAGGCCTGCCACCTGATCGGGTTGCGTGCGCGCCAGCAGCAACGAAATCCATCCGCCCATGGATGAGCCGACCAAGATCTGGGGCCCATCGCACAGTTTAGCCAGCACCTCGGCTGCATCTTGGGCCCAATCGCCAATCGCACCCTGTTCAAACCGCCCCGATGATTGGCCGTGGCCCGAATAGTCAAACCGCACAAAGCTGCGGCCAGATGCCTGCGCCCAATCTGCCAAGGCCTGCGCCTTGGAGCCTGTCATATCTGATCGAAAGCCCCCCAGAAATACTACGCCCGGCCCAGTGCCTGTTTGTTTTTCAAAGGCAATTTTACGATCTTGGGTCGTCGTCAGGAAATCGGTCATCTTGGCCCCTTGGTGCTGCAATTGGTGGTTTGGCGTGGGCGGCGGTGGCTTGACTTTGCCCAACCCCCTGTCGATAACCCCACAAAACATAACCCGCAACCGGGCGTTCCGTGGGCGCCAAACTGACGAGGAGTGCCGACATGGCGCCGATGATCTCTCTGACATTTCCCGATGGAAACCAACGCGCCTATGCCGCTGGCACCACCCCGGCCGAGGTTGCGGCCTCAATTTCTTCCAGCCTTGCCAAAAAGGCGATTTCTGCGACCGTGAATGGTGCGCATTTTGATTTGCAATGGCCCATCGTTGATGATGGTAGCATCGCATTGCATACGCTTGCCGATGCCCCGCAGGCGCTAGAGCTGATCCGCCATGATTTGGCCCATATCATGGCGCGCGCCGTGCAAGAGCTGTGGCCCGATGTCAAAGTGACGATCGGCCCGGTGATCAAAGACGGCTGGTATTACGATTTCGACCGGGCTGAACCTTTTACCCCCGATGATCTGGCCGTGATCGAAAAACGGATGAAAGACATCATCAATGCCCGCGACGTGGTCAAAACCGAAATCTGGGATCGCCCACGCGCCATCGCGCATTATCAGGCACAAAATGAACCCTTTAAGGTCGAACTGATCGAATCAATCCCCGGGGATGAACCGCTGCGGATGTATTGGCACGGGTATTGGCAAGACCTGTGCCGCGGCCCCCATTTGCAGCACACAGGCCAAGTGCCGGCGGATGGGTTCAAGCTGATGTCAATCGCAGGTGCCTATTGGCGCGGCGATAGCCGCAACAAGCAGCTGCAGCGGATCTATGGTGTGGCGTTTCGCAACCGTGAAGATCTGAAGGCCCATCTGACCATGCTGGAAGAGGCCGCCAAGCGCGACCATCGCCGCTTGGGCCGTGAGATGAACCTGTTCCACATGCAAGAAGAAGCGCCGGGCCAAGTGTTTTGGCACCCCAACGGTTGGACGATCTATACCGTCTTGCAAGATTACATGCGCCGCCGTCAGCGTGCCGGTGGCTATGTCGAGGTGAACACACCGCAGGTCGTCGATCGCCGGCTGTGGGAGGCGTCGGGCCATTGGGAAAAATACCAAGAGCATATGTTTATCGTTGAGGTCGACGAAGAACATGCTCGCGAAAAGGCCGTTAATGCGCTTAAGCCGATGAACTGCCCCTGTCATGTGCAGATCTATAACCACGGGCTGCGCAGTTATCGCGAATTGCCGCTCAGGATGGCGGAATTTGGGTCGTGTAACCGCTATGAGCCCTCGGGGGCGTTGCACGGTATCATGCGCGTGCGCGGTTTTACCCAAGACGATGCGCATATTTTCTGCCGTGAAGATCAGATTGAGGCCGAGACCCGCCGCTTTATTGAATTTCTGTCACTGATCTATCACGATCTGGGCTTTGAAAGCTTTAAGGTCAAATTCTCTGACCGCCCCGAGGCGCGTGCCGGTTCTGATGATGTGTGGGACAAGGCCGAGGCCGCGCTGATGAATGCATCACGGGCTGCGGGCTGTGATTTCACCATGAACCCTGGCGAGGGTGCGTTTTACGGCCCCAAGCTGGAATTTGTGCTGACCGATGCGATTGGGCGCGATTGGCAATGTGGCACGCTTCAGGTGGATTTTGTTCTGCCCGAGCGGCTTGATGCCAACTATATCGGCGAAGATGGCGCAAAACACCGCCCCGTCATGTTGCATCGTGCCGTGTTGGGCAGCTTTGAGCGGTTTATTGGTATTCTCATTGAGAACAGCGCGGGTAAATTGCCGTTCTGGCTGGCGCCGCGTCAGGTCGTCGTGGCCTCAATCGTGTCGGATGCCGATGATTATGTGGCCGAAGTTGTGGCGGCGCTGGTTGCGCGCGGTGTTCGGGCCGAGGCGGATGTGCGCAACGAAAAGATCAACTATAAGGTGCGGGAACATTCGTTGGGCAAGGTGCCGGTCATTCTGGCAATTGGTCAACAAGAGGTCGCATCGCGTAGTGTGTCAATGCGCCGTCTGGGTGATACCCGAACCACCAGTTTGTCTTTGGATGAGGTGTTGCCGCTTTTGGCCACTGATGCCCAAGCGCCCGATCTGCGCTGACCCCAGATTTGCCCTGACAATCAGGCCAGCGCCTGTCGCTGGCCGGGCCCGCCTTTGGTGGGCGTTTTTCATTATTTCTAAACATACTTGATTTTTTTCAGGGAATTGGCATCCTTTGGGCTGTGACAACGGACTTTCTACCACCGCCTCCTGATTCAGGCAGCCGGAGTTTCGGAAGACTGGCTGCACGGTCCGCCGCAATGTCGCGGTTGGAAAATTGAGATGGGAGATGACGGCATGCCCACTGGCACCGTAAAGTGGTTTAACGCAACCAAAGGTTTTGGCTTTATTGCGCCCGATGATGGCGGACAGGATGTGTTTGTGCACATTTCCGCTGTGGAACGTGCAGGGCTCAAGGGTCTGAATGATAACCAGAAAATTGGGTTTGAGCTTCAAGCTGGCCGGGATGGTCGGTCATCTGCGGGCGATTTGCGTCTGTTGTAAGGCGCTGTGGTTTTGCCGCGATAGCACGGGGGTCCACCGCAGGTTGGACCCCCGTATTTTTAGGCCAAGGCGTCTTGCACCGCTTGGTCCCAGCCAAGCAGCAGTGTTTGCCCTGCTCGGATGACGGGGCGTTTCATCAGGGCTGGATGGTTTTCTAGTTGCGAATCGGCCTCTGATTCCCGCATCCAATCGGACAGTCCGCGCCAAGTCGTTGAAGACTTATTGATGATTTTATCACCAAATTCGCTGATAAATTCAGCACGCTCGGCCTCTGTCAGGGGTTCGGCACGAATATCGCGAAACGTCACATCATGCCCGGCGCTGCCAAGCGCCTTTTTTGCCTTTTTACAGGTGTCGCAGGTGGGCAGGCCATAAAGGGTTATTTGGGGCACGGGTGGGTTCCTTTTGTCAAAAACCGCAGCCCTGTTTAGGGCCGCGGTTATCATTTATGTGCGCAGCTTTTGGCGGTTGCGCTTTTGTCAGGCCACGGCATGTGACAGCGCACAGCGCTGCCACAGCATGTCCAGTGCGTTCACCAGTCGGTCGATATCGGCATCGGTATGCAGTGGTGATGGGGTGATGCGCAGCCGCTCGGTGCCTTTGGCAACGGTTGGATAGTTGATGGGCTGCACATAAATGCCCCAGTCATGCAGCAAGATATCGCTGATTTGGCGGCATTTCACCGGATCCCCGATCATCACTGGGATGATATGGCTGTCATTGGCCATATGGGGGATGTTTTTTGCATCTAGCCGTGCGCGCAGCTTGGCCACTTGGGCGTGTTGCCGTATCCGCTCGCTGTCAGAGACCTTGAGGTGGCTGATTGAGGTCTTGGCCGCGGCTGCGACGGCTGGTGGTAGGGCCGTGGTAAAGATGAACCCGCTCGCAAAAGACCGGATAAAATCACACAGCGCTGTTGATCCAGTGATATAGCCGCCCATCACGCCAAAGGCTTTGCCCAATGTGCCCTCAATCAGGGTGATCCGGTCAGCCAGCCCTTCGCGTTCTGAAACGCCACCACCGCGTGGCCCATACATGCCGACGGCGTGCACCTCATCAAGATATGTCATGGCACCGTGAGCCTCGGCGACCTCAACAATTTCGCGCATTGGGCAAATATCGCCATCCATGGAATAGACGCTTTCAAACGCTACAATCTTGGGCCGGTCCGCTGGAATGGCGGCCAGTTTACGGTCAAGATCGCGCCAATCATTGTGTTTCCAAAGTACCTTGTCGGCCCGGCTGTGGCGAATGCCTTCGATCATGCTGGCATGGTTTTTCTCATCCGACACGATGACGGCACCGGGCAGTCTTGCGCCCAATGTCGACAGTGCCGCCCAGTTCGAAACATAGCCCGACGTGAATAGCAGCGCCGCCTCTTTGCCGTGCAGATCGGCCAGCTCGGCCTCTAGCTGCAGGTGGTGGTGGTTGGTGCCCGAGATGTTGCGCGTGCCCCCTGCACCAGTGCCGCACGATTGAACGGCCTGCACCATCGATTGAACCACATCAGGGTGTTGGCCCATCCCTAGGTAATCATTCGAACACCACACCGTGATTTCCGAAGTTTCGCCACCCTTGTGCAGGTCCGCCCGCGGAAATGACCCGCAGCGACGCTCAAGTTCAGCAAAAACGCGATAGTTGCCTTCGGCTTTCAATTTATCAAGCTGGCTTTGAAAGAGGCTGTTAAAGTCCATTGAAATCCTCATGCACCCGATCTGTTGATGGTGATTTAGGCGTTGGAAGCATCCAACGCCATAGCTTTTGGTCCGGAAACGGAACAATCATGAACCAATGTTCAATCAAGGCCAACAGCGTCAGTGCTGTTAGCAGCGAATAACCCACTGTCATTGCTTGGGTTTGTGCAGAAACGGCTCGTTCCATCCAGCATGCGCTGGCAAATGACAAAAGTGTGATGGAAACTGGAAAGACACCAGTGGCTGATGCCCGACGGAAGTGACTGGTCAAATGGCGCAGCGGGCGTGGCAGCAAATCGGTGTTGATATAGGGCACACCGAAAAACAGGTTTAGTTTTGCTGAAATGCGCGCAAAGAACAAAATGGCAAATGTCCACATGGCGAATGTGTTGACCGCACCATGTGAAATGGCCACCAGCATCACCAAGGCGCCCGCCAGCAGCAGTTCATGCCAGGCAACTGTGCCCAAGCTGCGCATGAAGCGTTCGCCCAGGGGCACGCCCGGCGGGCAGGGCTGGCGGTTTGGTCCAGTGATCACACCGGACAAAAACGCCAGTTCAATCCAACCCCAGATAAGCAGGGCTGAGAAAAAACCAACGTAAATGCCCTGTGGGCTTGGATCGAGCACCGAGGCATCTGCCCCCCACACGCCCGCGCCCAGCATTGGCATGCCCAAAATCACTGACCAAAGATGCTGATCTGGCCCGCCATTGTCTGCCACGCGCACCCGCCAAAGCAAGACGCCCGTGAAAAACCACCAGGCAAACAGCGCAACGGCCACCGCCAATACAGGATGATCAATCACCGAACGCTCCTTTTTGCTCGGATCAAGGCCAGCGCGCGCAGTGGCGCGCGGCCCAGTGCTTTATATGGCGTGTGCCAGATCAATATGCCGGCTCAAGCCGGACGTCTTCCGGCAAAGTGTTGCGTTTGACGGGCAGTGTATAAAGCGCAACAAATCCACGCGCGGCGCTGGCCCCAGCCAAAACCCGGCGCAGTGCACCACCAATACCACCTTGGCGTTTGGCTGCATCCATTGCAATAAAAGCGGCATTGATGCGGCGCAAATTTGGCAGCCAACGTGGGTGGTCAATATCTAGCTCAATTGGAAAGATCTGCCGCGCGATGGTTGATGTTTTGCGGAACACCTCTTGATCATACCATGAGATGTCTACGCCAAGGGCCTTGTGAAATTCGGGCCGAGCGTGATCACGCACCCACATTGTGGCATAAACGGCCGTCAGGAAAAACCGAATCCAATAGACGTTCATGCCCGATGTCAGCTTGGGGTCGGTGCGCATCAGCAGGGCGAAGGCCTCGCCATGGCTGAACTCGTCATTGCACCATTCTTTGAACCATTTGAAAATTGGGTGGAACCGCTGATCGGGGTTCGCCTCAAGATGGCGATAGATCGTGATATAGCGGGCATAGCCAATTTTTTCGGAGAGATAGGTCGCATAAAAGATGAATTTGGGCCGGAAATAGGTGTATTTTTTGGCTTTGGTCAGAAAGCCCAAGTTCACAGCCACGCCCGCTTCGCGCAGCGCATCGTTGATAAACCCGGCATGCCGCGCCTCATCCCGGCTCATATAGCTGAAGAGCTCGCAGATATCGGGGTTGTTGCCGCGGCGCTTCATTTCCTTGTAAAGCACGCAGCCCGAAAACTCGGCGGTGCAAGATGACACCAGAAAATCGATGAATTCGACGCGCAGTGCAGGGTCCATGCCGTCCCAGTCGACCTGATCCCAGTTTTCGTTCTTTTTAAAATGGCCCTTGTTGGGGTCGCTTTTCATCTGGTTGATCAGCTTGTCCCACTCGGCCCGTATTGGGGTGACATCAATCCTGTCCATTTCATCAAAGTCGGTCGTGTAGAAACGTGGGTTGAGCAGCGTGGTTTCGGTCGCCATATCGGTTGTGTTGGCGGTGGGGGTGGCTTCGTTCAAGTCAGTCGGATGGGCGTTCATAGGGTCACCTCTTCAGAAAATGAGAATTCGCACAGTTCCATGAATTCGAAATCACCCGTCATGCGCACCCAAAGCCGTTCCAGCCAAGAGGCCCGTGTGATGGTTGCGATGCGATCTTCGATAATGACCTCGCCATAGGCGGCGAGAATGGGTGTTCCGTGCACCAGAACCTCGTCGCCGGGATTGATCACGGCGCCGTTGTTCAGACGGACATGGGCGTACAGACTTTCAAAGCAGTGACTGACTTCGACGGTGCAGGGCACCTTTTCGGCCTTTCTTGAAAATATCGTCATGGTTTGGTTCCCTTTAGATGTTTTTTATTCGGTCAGCAGCCGTTCAAATGCGGCCTTGTTGTCAGAACCGAAAACGCCCAACTCGACGCTCCAGCCTGTTTCGGGGTCAAAAAGGGTCAGCCGGCCATTTTCATAGCGTTGCAGGCTGACGGGCGGGTTCCCAGATACACCGCGAATCATCCGTGCCCGTGTCAGACCATTTTGAACAACTGTGATAAAGCCACCGTGGGGCAGATCAGCCAGGATAGCGCCATCGGCGGTGCGCACGGTGACGGCTTTGGCGTCATGGCCCTGCAAAATTACAGAGCGTTCTGATGAAATGGGCGTCACTTTTGGTTGTCCGCTGGGTGTGCGGTCAGTGATGACGGCAGCACCAACGATGGCTACTGTGGCGACGGCCAGCGCGAGCATAGCGCGCAGTAAAACAACTGGGATCTTTTCGCGCTCATCTTTGGGGCGCTGCGCTGATGGCAGGACAAAGGTCATGATGTGGCTCCTCTATTCCGCGGCAACAGTGTTGGCCTGCGCAGCGTGGCTGCTGCGTGCCGATTGGTTGCGCGCTGTGATCAGGTTCATCTGTGCCGCTTTGCTGAGCAGGGCGGCCACGTCTGTGGCATTTGAAATGCAGCGCAGTGCTGGTTCTGGGTGGCGCATATGCCACGGCCGAACATGTGGCCAGCAGATGATGTAAGACAATTTGGTATTATCCAAAGGGCGCAGGGCAATCGTGCCGCTGTCGCCGGGGCCCTTGGCCAGATCAGCCGAAGCAATCTGGCTGAAAGGCAGGTTCAGCGTGATGCTAAGGGCAGCCCCAATCCGCATGACAACGCGGGCCGATGTGATGCTATAGACTGTGGCGCGGGCGCTGGCCCAGGCCAACAGCAAAACCACCCCACAGCCCAATAGCCCAAGACCGACATAGGGCAGCGCTTTGGCCAGCGCCAAGGTGGCGCCGCCATCCGAAAATCCAGCCGCCGCCCGCCAGATGACGATCAGCACAAAATAGCCTGCCAGCCAGTCCAGCCCAAAGGCCGAACGGGCAAGCAGCAGGGTTCCGGGCCGCCCTTGCCACAGCAACTCTTCCCCTTCGGGCAAGTGCTCGGGAAGCCCGGGAACTGGTTCGAATTTGAAGTCATCATGGTTAGACACGGTCGGTTCCCCTTTGTTATTTTTTTGACATCAGCCGAAAAGAACTTGCCAACGATTGGACCGCTTTTCGGCCCCATACATCACACCGCCGGCCACAAAGCCGCTGATCTTATCTTCTTCCAGCAATGACACTTCATCGTTTGATTTGTGCTGCGGGATTCCTGCAAACATGTCAGATATCAGGGCGTTGACAACGACACGGTTGAATTCAATGCTTACCATTGGCATTGGCACCAGTCGTTTGCCATCAGCCCCCAGATCAATCTCAAGATAGCGCACCAATTGTTCTGGCACGTCGACCCACATATCGCTGACGGTACCAACGATCTTTAAATCGCCCGCCTGCACCTGCATGCCGCGTGGATCACGGCCTGCGGAGACGTGAAAGCCCGCAGCCTGTGCCATTGGCCGGATCTTGGCATGGCCATGGCCATCAAGCTCAGGCACATCGCGGCGTGGTGCCCATGCGGCGGGGCCAACACCATCGACCATCGGATCGCCGGTTGGGGCGTGGGGGAAGCCTTCGGAGACAGCCGTGCGTGCCATGGCAAGTTCGCGGGCCTCACGTTCACCATTGGGCACGGTGACCTCACCCCGGCCATGGGGCAGAAGAAAGGTCTTGGGGCTTGGCAGCGGGAATGGGCCCTGATTGGGGGCGGTTTGGCCGTCGTCGGTTTCCAGCGGATAGCCTTCGCGCATGTTTTCAGTTTGCAGATAGTACACAAGCATCGCGAAAAAGCCCCAAAACAGCCAAATCGCCAAGCTTGCCAGATCAAAATTTCCAAAGAACGTTGTTCCAACCATTTCGAGTCTCCTTCATGGTCAGGTGGGGAAGTCGGCAAGGCCAATTTTGGCCGCGCCTTCGTCACGGGTTGCACCCAATATCTTGGTCCGCACTAATGGGCCAAGAAGCATGAGCGTGATAAATAGAAACGCAATTTCAATATGATAGACGAAAGTGTAGCCGATGGCAGGTGTGGCAAGCCCTTGGCCTGCGCTGCCAGATCCGGCCCAATGGCTGACCACATCGCGCAGCGTGCCACCCACAACCGTGGCCAGTCCCGCAGCGGATGCCTGTGCCGCACCCCATGCCCCCAGCGTCAGCCCACGTCCAGCCAGGCCCTCTGATGGCATGCCCATGGCCGCAGTCAGGGTTGAAACCGAAAACAACCCATTGCCCAAGCCAATGGTGCAGGCCCCTGCAAAAAAGAGGGCGTCTGAGCCCAAAGGATTTGCGAAAATAACCGCCGAAAACGCCCCCACACCAATCAAAAGCCCGCGCGCTGCCATGCGAAAAACATCCATACCCTGCGCCAACCAGCGCGCGGCCAGCCCAAAGCCCGCCAGCGCCCCCGCCGCCCACATCGCGGTCAGCAGCGTTGTGGTGGCCACTGATAGGCCCAGAATTTCGCCGCCATAAGGTTCCAGCAACACGTCTTGCATTGAAAACCCAAAGCTGCCGGTGGCGACAACCGCCATCAAACGGCCGATCTGGCTGTTGGCCATCAGCCTGCGCCAGGCTGACTGAAAGCTGGGCCGGGGCGCCGCGCGTTCTTCAGGGGTCATCGGGCGCAGCTTTTCTTGTTTCCACAGCGCGATCAGGTTCAGCACCAGCGTCGCAATGGCGCAGCTTTGCACCACGCGGATCAGGCGCAAGTCGGAAAAATCGCGCAAAAGCCAGCCGACGATAATCGACGAAATGCCCATGCCCAACAAAAGCATCACATAAAGCAGGGCAACAACGCGTGGCCGAGTTTCATCGTCGGCACGGTCTGAGGCCAGTGCCAGCCCGGCTGTTTGGGTCATATGCAGGCCAACACCTGTCATGATAAATGCCATGGCGGCCAAAACCTCGCCCGCCCATGTCGGGCCCAAATACTGGTCGCCCCCCAACACGATCAGTGAAAATGGCATAATGGCCAGCCCGCCCATTTGCCAAAGCGAGCCGAACCACAAATAAGGCACCCGCTTCCAGCCAAGGGCGCTGCGATAGGTGTCTGAGCGAAAGCCCAAAATTGTGCGAAATGGTGCAGCCAAAACTGGCAGGGCGATCATCAGGGCCACGATGGTGGCCGAAACAGACAGTTCAACGATCATCACGCGGTTTAACGTGCCCAGCAACAAAACACTGGCCATACCAACAGATACTTGAAACAGCGACAGGCGTAGCAATTGCCCCAGCGGCAGCCCCTTTGAGGCGGCATCCGCAAAGGGCAGGGATGCAAAGGTCAATTGCTTGAGCTGTTTCTTGCCCAGTATCACGGCAGATACTCCATACATTCTGAAATGTAGAATCCGCGCGTAACCCGGGCCACCCGCTTTAGGCGGTTGCCTGGCCCCTGACGGCGCAGGGTGCCAAGCGCATGTGGGATCATGATGGGGGATCGGTCTGAGCGTGGGAACAATTTGCCCAGTGTAAAAAATGTCATCAAGAACGGCGTGCGGGGGGCTACTGTAAAGATGATACCGGCTGATGTGCGCGCGCCCAATTGTTCCAGTGCACGGGCAATATCATTGGCCTCGTAGTAAATAAGACTGTCCATCGCCAACACAAAATCAAAATTGCCATGATGGTCGCTGAGCATATCGCCATTGGCAAAGCGCACGCGATGGCGGTGGGCTTCGGGCAGGCGGTCATGCGCGATTTTCACCAGTGAAGGCGAGATATCCACCGCTGTCACATCAGCGCCACGTGCTGCCAGCTCTGCCGTCATCTGGCCTGCGCCACAGCCTGCATCCAGTACCCGCACTCCGTTCAAGTCTTGCGGCAGGCGCGACAGCATGACGGCCCGCATCTGATCGCGGCCCTCGCGCACCGTCTGGCGAATCCGGCTGACCGGCGCGTCTGAGGTCAGACGTTCCCAAACGCGGGTAGCGGTGCGGTCAAAGTAATCTTCGACCCTTGCACGGGTGGCAGCGTATTCTGGCATCAATCAAACCCCAACAGCTCAAAAATTTCACGATCAGGTAGGGGGGCAGGGGCAAGTGGTTCGGTGCCGTTCCAAAGTGTTTGGGCCAGCCGCACATATTCGGCGCGGCAATGTACGATGTCTTCATCATCGGCCATATCGAACAGGGTCTTTTTCTTCAGCCGTGAACGGCGAATGGCATCAACGTCTGGCATATGGGCCAACCGGTTGAACCCAACGGTGCGGCAATAGCGATCAACCTCATCTGTGTCTTTGGAACGGTTGGCGATACAGCCGGCCAGCCGCACTTTGTAATTGACGGATTTGGCCTGAACCGCGGCGATGATCCGGTTCATGGCATAGATGCTGTCGAAATCATTGGCGGTGACGATCAGCGCGCGGTCGGCGTGTTGCAGGGGGGCTGCAAACCCGCCGCACACCACATCGCCCAACACATCAAAGATCACAACATCAGTGTCATCTAACATGTGGTGCTGTTTAAGCAATTTGACGGTTTGCCCCACAACATAGCCGCCACATCCGGTCCCAGCCGGCGGGCCACCGGCCTCAACGCATTTCACACCGTTGAAGCCTTCGAATACGAAATCTTCGGGGCGCAATTCTTCTGAATGAAAATCAACATCTTTCAAGATGTCGATGACGGTCGGAACCAGCCGACCGGTGAGGGTAAAGGTGCTGTCGTGCTTTGGATCACAGCCAATTTGTAACACGCGCTTGCCCAACATCGAAAATGCTGCGGACAAATTCGACGAAGTCGTTGATTTGCCGATGCCACCTTTGCCATAGACCGAAAAGACCTTGGCCCCTTCGATTTTAAGGGCATCATCTTGATGCACCTGAACGGAACCTTCGCCATCTTGGCCGCGCAGGCGTGGGATTTCATCTTTAGGGCTCATGATCGATCCGTTTCCCGGCCGATCTGGCCGTGTTGGCGCGCCATGGCGCGTGAAAGGGGAAAATTAACGCGCATAATGGGCCTTTGCCTCATAAAGCGTGTCGACGCTGATCTGTTGTATGCCGCGCAAGTTGGCAAACGCTTCCGTGTTGCGCCGCGCTTTGCCCCGCACAAAAAACGGGATTTTGCGCAGCTCTGATTCAGCGTCACCGAGCCAGATTGGTGTATCTGAGACGGCTTGTTGGGGGGCTGAGGTGGCGGGCATCGAGCCCCCCCCCTCAGCGCCGCCCGCAGCGGGTTCGGCGGCGGCGAGATCGGGAGGGGCGGCGGTTTGCGGCGCAGGATTGCTGTGATGCGACAGGCCGCCGTGATGTGAGGGGCCTGCGGCATCGTTGAATTCAAAATCATTGCGGAACATGTGCAACAGATGTTCCTCAAGGCCCATGACCAGCGGGTGGACCCAAGTATCAAAGAGCACGTTTGCGCCCTCAAAGCCCATTTGTGGCGAGTAACGGGCAGGAAAATCCTGCACGTGGACAGGGGCCGAGATGACAGCGCAGGGAATACCCATGCGTTTGCCGATGTGGCGTTCCATCTGTGTGCCGAGGATCAGTTCGGGTTGAAGATCTGCGATGGCCTGTTCGACCTCAAGATAGTCATCGGTGATCAGCGGCGTAACGCCAAATTCCTTGGCCAAGGCGCGCATTGGGCGCG
Source organism: uncultured Paracoccaceae bacterium (assembly GCA_937895435.1). Lineage (GTDB taxonomy): Bacteria > Pseudomonadota > Alphaproteobacteria > Rhodobacterales > Rhodobacteraceae > CALAXT01. The sequence continues at coordinate 47,444 of CALAXT010000043.1, forward strand.
CGAATTCGCGGTTATAGCAGCCCATCCCCACGACATCGAAGCCGATTTCATCACGGGCCACCCGGGCGGCTGCCATGACGTGGCTTGCATCGCCAAAGATAAAGACACGTTTGCCGGTGAGGTATGTGCTGTCAACCGAGGCCGCCCACCAAGGCTGGCGCAGGCGACTGTCATCGACCGGGGTGGTGAGGCCGGTGAGTGCGCGGATTTCGGCAATGAAGGCGCGGGTTGCCTGTGCCCCGATCGGGATGGTTTTGGTGAAAGGCTGGCCAAGGGTTTTTTCGCACCAGCGGGCAGCAGATTCGCCAGTTTCAGGGTAGAGCAGCACGTTGAAATGTGCAGATCCAAGCTTGGTGATATCGCTTGGACATGCGCCCATCGGTGCGGTTACATTGATCCGCACACCCATTTCATCAAGTAGGGCCGTTATTTCGGCGACATCGTCGCGGTGGCGAAAGCCAAGGCCCGTTGGCCCCAGAATATTGCAACTGATATCGGCACTGCGCGCCATCGGGCGGGCGAGGGCACGAGCAATTTGGAGAAAGGTTTCATCTGCGCCAAAGTTTTCTTTGCGCTGATAGCTGGGCAGTTCGAGTGGAATGACTGGGATGGGCAGCCCCAAAGCCTCGGCCAGGCCGCCCGGATCGTCTTGGATCAATTCAGCCGTGCAGGAGGCGCCAACGATCATCGCTTCGGGACGAAAGCGGGCGTAGGCATCTGCACAAGCGGATTTGAAAAGATTTGCGGTATCAGAGCCCAGATCGCGGGCTTGGAATGTGGTGTAGGTGACCGGGGGGCGCTGGTTGCGGCGCTCAATCATGGTGAAGAGCAGATCAGCATAGGTGTCGCCTTGGGGGGCGTGGAGCACGAAATGCAGCCCTTTCATGCCAGTGGCAACGCGCATGGCGCCGACATGGGGTGGGCCTTCATATGTCCAAAGCGCTAGTTTCATGAGAAATCCTTGGGGGCTCTGCCCCCGCGGGGCAAAGCCCCGCCCCCCCGGGATATTTTGCAACAGAAGATGAGTGAGATATGGGTCATTCGGCAGCCCTGATCTGTGGGGGCGACAGCAAAGCGCGGCGGCGCAGCGGGCGGGCAAAAAGAGCGGCGAGATCGCCCGCCTGTTCGTAGAAATGCACGGGGGTGAAGACGAGTTCGATGGCCCATTTGGTGGTCAGGCCCTCGGCTTCGAGGGGGTTTGCAAGGCCCAAGCCGCAGACTGTAAGATCGGGGCGGGCCTGGCGGGCACGATCAAGTTGCAGATCGACATCTTGGCCTTCGGAGAAAACCGGGCCGGGGGCGATCAGGTCGAGATCAGGGCCGAGCAGGGCGCGGTGCAGGTAGGGGGTGCCGATTTCAAGAGCAGTCATTCCGCATTCGCGTGTTAGAAAGCGTGCGAGTGCCGGTTCAAGTTGGCTGTCGGGAAAAAAGAAGATGGATTTTCCGGACAAGGCGTCGGCATGCGCGGCGATGGCTTTGCGTGCACGAGCACGGGGGGCGGCGGTGACCGAATCGAATCGTTCAGCGGGCACGTTGAATTGCGCAGCGATCGCTTGCAGCCAAAGGGTTGTGCCCTCTTCGCCAAAGGGGAAGGGAGCTGCAATATGGCGGGCGCCCCGTTTGATCAGGGCGGCATGCGTGTCGCCCAAAAAGGGCTGGGTGAGCGCAAATATTGTGTTGGGGCCTATGCTTGGCAGGGCATCTGAGCGCCTGGCGGGCAGGCAGCGAATGTTTTTGATGCCGAGGGCGTTCAAAAGGGCAAGGGCCTGATCTTCGACAACATCGGGCAATGCGCCCACCAACAGAAGGTCGGGGGCTTGGTCTGGTGTGGATTGTGCGCTGGCCTCTGGCAGGGCGGGGACGAGGGTTGCCAAACAGGCATCTTCGCCTTGGGTAAAGGTGGTTTCGATACCTGAACCCGAATAGTTTAGCACACGCACATGTGGTGCATGGACGGCGCTCAGCCGTTCAGCCGCGCGCGACAGATCAAGTTTGATGACCTCAGACGGGCAGGAGCCGACAAGAAAAAGTTGGCGGATATCTGGGCGCCGGGCGATCAGGCGCGCCACCTCGCGGTCGAGTTCTTCATTGGCATCGGCAAGACCTGCAAGGTCTTTTTCTTCGAGAATTGCCGTGCCAAAGCGTGGTTCGGCAAAAATCATGACGCCAGCGGCGGATTGAAGCAAATGCGCGCAGGTGCGCGAGCCCACCACCAAAAAGAAAGCATCTTGCATTTTGCGGTGCAGCCAGATGATTCCGGTCAGGCCACAAAAAACCTCGCGTTGACCACGTTCTTTGAGAACGGGTGTTTCACGGCAGCCTTGGCTGGGGGGGGTGGGCAGGATGCTCATGCGGCCACCTGCTGCTGCGCTGGCTGTTGCTGGGTGGCTTCGCGTTCGATATCGAGCCGCGCGCGGCGAAGTTTCCACAGGAATTGGCCTGCGTTTATGACGTAAGTTGCGTAAGCGGCCAGAGCCAGGTGCATCAGTGATGCCGGATCCAGGGCGTTTGTGAACAGCGCCCAGAGATATGCTGTGTGCAACCCGATTACCAAAAAGCTTACCACATCTTCCCAAAAGAAGGCGGGTGCGAACAGGTATTGGCCGAACACAACTTTTTCCCAAATCGCGCCAGTGATCATGATGACATACAGAAAACCGGTTTTGATAAGGATCGACCATGTGGCCATTGCGTAGCCTTCGCCGGTTGCCAGATAACGCACGACCAGCACGCAAGACACTGCAAAGACCAAGAACTGCGCCGGAGCCAGTAGCCCTTGGATCAGTGTCCAGATCGTTGCATCCCGTCGTGCGCGCTCTTCCTCGGTGTAGAGGCGGGTGCTTTTGGCGGGGGATAGGCGGTGGGGCATGAGAGTCGGCATCCTGTTTGTCCTTTGGGAAACGATACCGCCCTCTTTTAGAATGTGTCAATAAAAACTTACACATGGGGCTGGTGGATTTTGGCGTGTGGGCTTGGTGATGATTTTGCCTAAAAAGTCATATAATATATTGAAGATAAACAGTAAAATGTGATAAATGTTCCCAAGTATTTCTTTTGTGATTGGGATATTTAAGAATAATGTCAAATATATTTGACATTATCGCCGTCATGTCAGAGGATTGAGCTGCGTGGCACCGGCACATCCGATGGGCGGTGGCGCCGAAGCGGGGACGTGCCATGAGAGACACATTTAACTGGCAGGCGGGGGTTGAGGTTGGGCAGGCTGTGCCGCCGGTGGCCCAGTTTGCAGAGCAGGTTATGTCTGTGATGGCGCAGCGCATGCGGGGGAAGTGTGCGCAGGGGCGCTATCCTGTGCCGCGTGCAGAGCTGATTCAGGGCTTGGCGCAGGCGGCTCTGGCAGATGATGCGGTGTTGGCTGCCTTTCGTGAGGGCATGCGCGAGCAAAAGATCACCGACAGCCTTATGGCTGACGTTTATATCCCAGCGGCGGCCTGTTGGCTGGGTGAGGCATGGGAAGAAGATATTGTGACCTTTGCCGAGGTTTCTATTGCCACATGCCGCTTTCAGCGGATTTTGCGGGAATTGGGCAAGGTTTGGGCGGCTGATATTTTTGCGCCACAGGCGGTGGGAGCTGTTTTGGTGGTGGTGCCTGAGGGTGAGCAGCATACGCTGGGTGCATTGGTTGCCATGGGAAAGCTGCGCCGCATGGGCATTTCAGTCTGTTTGCGGATGGGGCTTTTGGTCTCAGATCTTCCAGTTCTGATGCAGGGGCGGGCATTTGATGGTGTTTTGATATCACTTTCGCGGCAAGAGATGTTTCCGGCCGTGAAAAGTATTGTGAAGGCCTTGCGGCGTGCCGGTCAACGGGACATGTCCATTGTGATAGGTGGCGCTATCGTCTGCAATTCTGGGCCGCTAGCGCTGGACATGACTGGCGCCGACGCGGCAATGAACAATATAAATGAAGCCCTACAGCTATTTGGCCTCAGTGACGTCGCCAAATTACCTGTATTATAAATCGTGCCGCAGGACCTTGCGGTGAGACCTGATTTGAAAGTTGGCCCCGGGTGAAAACCGACAACCGTGCGCAGTTCGACCATGATTTGGCAAGTGTGCTTGCACCAGAAAACGTGCCGCAGCTGATTTCTCAGGCGTCAGACATTGTCCTTTGGCTTGACCCATTTGGTAGAATTCAAAGTGTTCTCGTCAACCCTCATCACCGATCTTTTGGTCAATTATCGCATTGGCAGGGTTTTAAGATTGATGACGTGCTTGCGCACGATAATGTATCCAAGTTGCATACGCGATTGGCGCTGCTGCGAAATGGTTCTGGGGCGTCGTTTTTGGCGGTTGAGCTGAACCACATTGATACGAATGTTTCAGATCAAAGTGTGTTAGAATTTCCCGTGCGGTATTCGCTGCATAAGCTGGGCGAAGACGGATCTGTTCTGATGATGGGGCGTGATCTTCGCCCGATAGGAGAGGTTCAGCAAAAGCTGGTTGCCGCGCAAATGGCGCTTGAGCGCGATTATGAAGCGCAGCGCGAGTTAGACACGCGCTATCGTGTGTTGATGGAAGCCACGCGTGATGCTGTGGTGGTGGTCTCTGTTGGTACCGGTCGTGTGGTGGATGTGAATACGGCGGCGGCAGTGCTGATGGGGGCTGCGCGGCCCGACCTGATTGGTGCGGGCATTGCCCAAGAGTTTGAAGGCTGGCGCCGTGGTGAGTTTTTGGAAACCATGGCAAGTGTTGCTGCCGCCGATTCGGTGGTACCGGTTGAGCTGATGACCCGCCGGTCACAAAAGCGGCTGATGGCGCTGCCCACGATGTTTCGTGCTGCCGGTGAGCGTCTGTTGCTCTGCCGTCTGGAGGTGGCCGAGCAAGCTGCCGAGCCGCATGATGAGTTGGGCGATAATCTTTTGCGGCTCTATAATGAGGGCGCGGATGGGATTGTCTTTACCGACCGCGATGGCACAATTCGTGCTGCGAATGAGGCGTTTTTGAATTTGACCGATTCGGCCAATATGGCGGCGGTCAAAGGCCGATCTTTGGGCAATTTCCTGGTGCGTGGTGAGGTCGATCTGCGCGTGATTTTGGAAAATGTTCGCCGTGCCCGGCAAATGCGGGTGTATTCCACCAAATTGACAACGGCGTTTATGGGACAAGTTGCTGTAGAAATGTCTGCCGCATGGCTGAATGATCGCCCGGCGCCGGGCGTGGTATTGGTGATCCGCGATGCCACGCGGGCAGATACGTTGCGCCGCCCGGGCTTTGCCGGCGGAGAAGAGGGCGCCAACAGTGTGATGGAATTGGTTGGATCTTCGACGCTCAAGGATATTGTCGCCGAAACGTCTGATGTGGTTGAAAAGATGTGTATTGAAACCGCAGTTGAATTGACGCGCAACAACCGCGTAGCCGCGGCGGAAATGTTGGGTCTGTCACGACAGTCTTTGTATGTAAAACTCCGCAAATACGGGCTTTTGAACAAGAGTGGCGATTGATTTTTTCTTGTACGTGGCCCCAGAAATCTTCTTGCCTGACATGTAAATGTAGTGTCTAGTTGACACATGAGTGTCAGCGAAAACTTACATATCCGGACAGTTCCGCAGCCCCGCGCCATGTTAGAGCTGATAAAGCCCATTACATGGTTTCCACCAGTGTGGGCGTATCTGTGTGGCGTCGTTTCTTCTGGTGGTGAAATCGTGCCTGTCTGGCCTTTGGTTTTGCTGGGAATGGTATTGGCAGGCCCGGTGGTCTGCGGCATGAGCCAAGCGGCCAATGACTGGTGTGACCGCCATGTTGATGCCATCAACGAACCCAATCGCCCGATCCCATCTGGCCGCATCCCAGGCCGATGGGGGTTGTGGATTGCGCTTGGAATGAGCGGGTTGTCGCTTTTGTTGGCGTGGCCTCTGGGCCCTTGGGGTTTTGGGGCGACTGTGTTTGGGGTTTTGGCTGCGTGGGCCTATTCGGCTGAGCCGATACGGATGAAGCGGTCAGGCTGGTGGGGGCCAGGGCTGGTGGGCCTGTGCTACGAGGGTTTGCCCTGGTTTACGGGTGCGGCCGTGATGTCGGCGGGCGCGCCGACGGCGCAGGTTGTGATGATTGCGGCGCTTTATGCCTTTGGTGCGCATGGCATCATGACTTTAAATGATTTCAAAGCGTTAGAGGGTGACCGTCAATATGGTGTGCGGTCGTTGCCCGTCACATTGGGGCCAGATGTCGCTGCGCGCATTGCCTGCATTGTGATGGTCATGGCGCAGGTCTTGGTGGTCAGCCTGCTGCTGATTTGGGGGCGACCTTATCATGGTTTGGCGGTTGCGGTCTTTACCTTGGCGCAGTTGGCCGCGATGCGCGTGCTGATCCGCGACCCAAAGGCCAAGGCGCCATGGTATAATGGGACCGGTGTGTTGCTATATGTTTCGGGTATGATGGTGTCGGCCTTTGCTTTGCGCGGTCTTGGGGCTGTCGGTTGATGTTGTCGTGGTTGTCCATCGTGCGGCTGGGGTTGGTGCAGTCTTGTCTTGGGGCCATCGTTGTTCTGAGCACATCGACCTTTAACCGTTTGATGGTGGTTGAATTGGCGTTGCCGGCGGTGTTGCCGGGGTTTTTGGTGGCGCTGCATTACGGTATCCAGATCAGCCGGCCCTATTGGGGCAGTCGGTCCGACAATGGTGGTGCGCGCACGCGCTGGATCTTGGTTGGAATGGCGGCGCTTGCGATGGGTGGGCTGGGCGCTGCGATTGGCGTGGTTTTACTTGAATCATTCTTTGCGGTCGGGCTGTTTGTGTCGGTGGTGTCTTATGCTTTGATTGGGTTGGGTGTTGGGGCGTCTGGCACATCGCTTTTGGCGCTTTTGGCCACGGCGACCCATCCTGATCGTCGCGCGGCTGCGGCCACGATTACATGGCTTATGATGATTGCAGGCATTGCCATTACGGCCACTGTGGCGGGGGGCTTTCTTGACCCCTATTCACCGTTGCGTTTGCTAGAGGTTGTGGCCTGCGTCACCGGTGGTGCTTTGGGCGTGACGTTTTTGGCCGTGGTGGGAATTGAACGCTCGGTGGCGCAGGTTTTGGCAGACAGCCCAGCCAAAGCGGCACCCCTCCCGTTTCGTCAAGCGCTGCATGTCGTCTGGCAAGAGGCCTGCGCCCGCATCTTTACCATCTTTGTTTTTGTCTCAATGACCGCCTATTTTATGCAAGAGCTGATTTTGGAACCCTATGCTGGCCTGGTGTTTGGTTTCACCCCGGGTGCCAGTACATCGCTGTCGGGCGCGCAAAATGGTGGCGTGTTCGCGGGAATGCTGGCGGTTGGGGTGCTGGCGTCGGGGTTTCGCCTTGGGTCATTGCGCGGATGGGTGATTGCGGGCTGTCTGGGGTCGGCGCTGGTGCTTTGGGTCTTGGCGGCGCTGGGGCAGACGGGGGCATCTGCGGGCAGTGTGATGCTGGCGGTTGTGGCTTTGGGTGTGTTCAACGGCATGTTTGCGGTGGCGGCCATTGGTTTGATGATGGCGTTGGCCGGGGCGGGCCGCGTGGCACGCGAGGGCACGCGGATGGGGCTTTGGGGTGCATCGCAGGCGATCGCTGCCGGGTTTGGTGGGTTTGCCGGTGCGCTGGGGGTCGATCTTTTTCGGATGTTTACGGATGACGCATCAGCCTTTGGGGTGGTGTTCGTGCTTGAGGGGTGCCTGTTTTTCGCATCCGCAGCAATGGCATTAACCTTGATTGGCGGGCGTGCATCGGCACAGCAGTCGGTTGTTTTGGCGGGAGAATAGCATGGATCAGCAGAGCTTTGATGTGTTTGTGGTGGGGGGTGGCCCATCGGGTGCGACCGCCGCCGAAGACTTGGCGCGCGCCGGTCATTCTGTTGCCATGCTGGATCGTGATGGCCGGATCAAACCTTGCGGCGGCGCGGTGCCGCCCCGCATGATCCGTGATTTTGACATTCCAGACAGTCAGATCGTCGCGCGTATTCAAACGGCCCGCATGGTGTCGCCCACTGGGCGTACAGTCGATATTCCGATTGAAAACGGCTTTGTTGGCATGGTTGATCGGGAACATTTTGATGAATTCCTGCGCGTTCGCGCGGCCCAGTCGGGGGCCTGTCGGTTGACGGGAACGTTTGTGCGGATTGAACGCACCCGCCATGCCACCATTGTTGTGTGGCGTGACAAAGAGACAGGCGAGGAACGTCGCAGCCCCACCCGCATGGTGATTGGGGCTGATGGTGCGCGCTCGGTCGTCGCCCGGGCTGAGGTGCGGGGTGGGCGTGAAATTCCCTATGTCATCGCCTATCACGAAATCATATCGGCGCCTGAAACCGGGCCGGGCTATGATCCAACCCGGTGTGATGTAATCTATGATGGCCGAATTTCCCCCGATTTTTATGGCTGGGTTTTTCCGCATGGGTCGCAGGCGAGTGTGGGTATGGGCACTGGCATTGATGGAATTGATCTTAAAAAGGCGACCGCTGACCTGCGCGAGGCGTCTGGCCTTGCAGGTTGCACCACGATCCGACGTGAGGGCGCGCCCATTCCGCTGCGCCCGCTGGATTGTTGGGATAATGGCTTGGATGTCGTTTTGGCAGGGGATGCGGCGGGTGTGGTGGCACCATCCTCGGGTGAGGGGATTTATTATGCGATGGCGGGTGGCAGGGCTGCGGCAACGGCTGCGCAGGCGCGTCTTGCCTCGGGGCGGGTCCGTGATTTGGCTTTGGCGCGCAAAATGTTCATGAAAGAACATGGCACCGTTTTTAAAGTACTGCGCACGATGCAGGATGCCTATTACAAATCAGATGAGCGCCGCGAACGTTTTGTCAGCCTTTGTCACGATGTTGATGTGCAAAAGCTGACGTTTGAGGCCTATATGAACAAAAAGCTGGTGCAGGCCCGCCCCGTTGCCCATTTGCGCATCGGGGTCAAAAATGTGGCCCATTTGCTGGGATTGGTGCCACCTGCATGGACGTGATATGATAGAGGATACCATTCCAGCTTGGGTCGACGGGCAATTAACTGCTGTGGATAAGATGCAGGTGCATCGGCTTGGCCTGCGGCACAAAGCGATTTCGGTTTTTGTGATGTGCAATGGGCAGGTTTTGTTGCAGCAACGCGCGCTGACGAAATATCACACCCCGGGTCTGTGGGCCAACACCTGCTGCACCCATCCGCATTGGGATGAGCCGATGGCCACTTGTGCACAGCGGCGGCTGCGTGAAGAACTTGGGATCACTGGATTGGGCTTGAACCCGGTGGGTCAGGTGGAATACCGCGCTGATGTCGGCAACGGGTTGACTGAGCATGAGTTGGTCGATGTGTTCGTGGCCGAGGCGCCGCTGTCGCTGCCCATGCAATTAAACCCGGCTGAGGTGGCCGCCACCCGCTGGGTCGATCTGCCAACACTTATCCGCGAAATCGGCGATGCCCCCCAGTTGTTTACCCCTTGGTTGCGCATCTATCTGACCGAACATGCTACGCAAATTTTCGGCACAGATGTGCAATAGCGCCCACCGCGCTTGATCGGGTTAACCCCGATTGGGTGCAGGGATCAGCTGCGCGGTCAGCCAAGGCGCAAGTGCTGCCATAACTGCCGCGGGGTCTTCCTCTTGCACCAGATGGCCATAGTGGGTCAGCGCCACGTGTTGGGCGTGGGCCATCCGGGCCACTGCGCGGGCAGATGTTTGTGGCGATACGGCGCGGTCATTCTCGGCCGTGATCAGCAGCACTGGTTGGTGCAGGCTGGGCAAGGTTTCCAACAGAGGCGGCAGCCGCCATTGCGCCATCATTGCCAGCGTTGCATCAACATGGCTGGGTTTGGCCACCAAATGGCGGTAAAGCGTCAATCCCTGCGGGTCGAGCGTTGAGCCGGTTGCCGCGATCAGGTTGGCCACCCGTGCGTCAGTGTTGGTCAGCCGGGCGAACACCGCAGGAACAAAGGGCGCAAGCGTCAGCATCTTGGCTGTCAACGGAAACAACCACCCGGCCAGCCCCTGAAACGGGTCCAAGGCTGCATTGATGCCAATAATGGCGCGGGGGCTGGGTGCCAGGCGTTGGGCTAAATCGAGGGCGATTGCAGCGCCGGCCGAATGGCCGATCAATGCAGTGGGCTGCCAGCCTTGGTGGACGCAGAGTTTGGCAATATCGGCAGACATTTGCGCCAAACCGGCCCGCCCGCGCGCGCCCATTCGTGAAAACCCTTGGCCCGGCAGATCAAGTGCGATCACTCGGTAGCTTTGGGCCAGCAATGGCATCAGCCCTCGCCAACTGTGGCACGACCCGCCCGCACCATGCACCAACATCACCAAAGGCCCCGTGCCCATTTCCTGCACATGCCACAAATGCGGGCTGACGCGCAGCAAACGTGAGCAGTCTTGGTGTGGCCAATCGGGTGGCAGGTCGGGTTGGGGGGTGTTCATGGCCTGGGGCACGCGCTAGGGAGCAAGTGCCACGCGTAGCGCGGCAGACAGGCGGCGGGCATCGGCGCGCGGCAGTGGCAGATAGGGCGCGCCCATTGCATCGGCCAACGCGCGCAGGTCGGGCTGGGGCCTGTTGGCGGTATCAATCACCAGCGCGGGCGTGCCGCTTGTGGCCAGAACCCGCGCCATCTGGCGGGCTTCTTCCATGGCTTTGATCCGGTTGGGTTGGCCATCCAGTGCGATATTGGCGCGGCCATCGGTCAAAAGTGCCAGCGTTGGGGTCATGCCGCGCCGCCGGGTTTGCAGTGCCAATTCAGCGGCCAGTTGCAGTCCGGCGGCCAGTGGTGTGCCGCCCCCCCCCGGCAGCCCGGCCAGCCGACGTTTTGTTTGCACAAGTGAGCGTGTGGGCGGCAGCATCAGCTCGGCCCCAGTGCCGCGAAAGGCCACCAATGCCACATGATCGCGCCGCGCATAGGCTTGGGCCAACAGCAGCTCAACCGCGCCCTTTGCCTCGGCCAAGCGGGCCAGTGCGGCCGAGCCGGAGGCATCTACAGCAAAGATAAGCAGCCGGTCTGATGTCTGTTTGAATTGACGCAGGCGAATATCGTCGCGGCGGATCTGTAATCGATCAGCAGCTAAGTGCCCGCCACCACGGCGCAGTTTTTGCCATGGGGCTGCGACGCGCAGAGTCGCGACTGGGTCAATCCGCACACCGCTGCCCGGAGTGCCGGGGCGTGATGGGATTGGGCGTCCACGCCGATTGCCTTTTTGCGCCGCGCCAGTGCCGTTTGTGCCCTGCACCTGCCGCGCGGCGCGCCCGACGGCCAGACGAGCAAGCAGGTCAGCGGGCAAGCAAGACAGCGCTGCCGCAACCATCATGTCATCCAGGGGTGGGGTTTCGCTGGGCTGATCTTGTGGTGGGGCGTCTGGGGTCTCATCAGGTTTTGTTTCTGATTGTTCGTCTGAATCGGGTTCTGGGAATGGTGGGGGTAGGTCTTGGGGTTCTTGTGGCTGTTGATCGGCGGTGTCTTCGTCTGGTGTCTGGGTTGCGCGATGGGCGAACACCAACATGGCTGCCAAGTTCAGATGGGCTGCAGACACCGATTCGGCTCCATCAAGGGCGGCTGCTGCGCGGGCAGCGGCCAGCGCCATCAGGGGTGCGCGGGCGCTGTTAATCCCAAGTTTTTCGGCCGTTCGGGCCAGATCTTCCAGCACTGAGTGTGGTGTTTTTATCTGTGACAAACGGGTGCGCGCCTGCGAAAGCTGCCCCGTATCCATGGGCGTGGCCGTCATGTTGGCCTGCCCGATACCCTCAAGATCAATGAACAGGCCCAGCCGTTCGGTCAGGGCAAGGGGCGGCAGTTCATCGTCATCAGCGCCTTCATCCAGTGCGATGAGGGCGGGGCCTGTGCGGTCAAGCCATTGCCCCAGCCGTGCGGCGAGGCCCATTGGGCAACGCTCGGCCATTACCAACAGCAGTGGAGTATCATCGCCCAAAAGCCCCGTCGTTGAAACGCGCCGACCGCTGGACAGCGTTGCCGCCAAATCGGTGCCGCCATAAAGTGCTTCATCTGACAAGCTGGGGTGGGCGCGGCGCAAACCTTGGGGCAGGCAGGCGGTGGCCGTGGCAACCAAGCGATCGCGCGCCGGGCTGACACGGGCGCGCAGCCAAATGCCCTTTAGGCCCGCTGGGTCAATCGCCAGCAAACGTAGGGCAAGCTCGGCCCTGCTCCAGGCACGGGAAGGTTGGCGTGCGGGTTCCATTCTTAGGGCAGCACCTCATTCAAAATCCGGGCAACGCGGGCGCTGCTGCCGGCGTCATCCAACGGATCACGGCGCAAACGGTGGCGCAGGGCCGAGGGTGCAATCGCCCGCAGATGTGTGCGCGACAGCTGGTCTGTGCCTTCAAACGCGGCGACAGCCCGGGCAGCGCGCAGCAATGTCAGCTCACCTCGCAACCCGTCTGAGCCAAGCGCGATACAGAGCGCCGCACAATCTTCAAGAATTGCATCGGGCGTTGTGATGCTGCCCAAAGCGCTGCGTGCGGCGATAATCTGATCTCGCAGTTCGGCATCTTGGGCCTGCCACGGCGGCATAAAGGCGCCGGGCGTGCGTTCGTAACTGTCGCGACGGCGCATCACCTCAACCCGGGTGGCGATGTCGCGGGGGGATATCACCTCAACCGACAGGCCAAAGCGGTCCAGCAGCTGGGGGCGCAATTCACCCTCTTCCGGGTTGCCAGATCCAACCAGCACAAATTTTGCCGGATGGCGTATGGAAAGCCCCTCGCGCTCTACGATGTTCACACCCGATTGCGCAACATCCAGAAGCAAATCAACGATGTGATCTTCCAGCAGGTTGACCTCATCAATGTAAAGATAGCCACGATTTGCGCGCGCCAGCAGACCTGGTTCAAACGCTTTTTGGCCTTGGGTCAGGGCGCGTTCAATATCCAGCGCGCCCACCACACGGTCTTCGGTCACGCCGAGTGGCAGATCGATCACGGGCGTCGCGCGCCGTATCTGATCGGTGGTTTTAATCTCGGCCCAATCGGGGCAATCTTTGGGGTGGGCCGAATTTACTGGGCACCCCACGACGACCTCAATTTGTGGCAACAGCGCCGCCAGCGCCCGCACGGCAGTTGATTTGCCGGTGCCACGGTCCCCCAGCACAAGAACGCCGCCGATCGACGGGTCGATTGCGGTTAAGACCATGGCCTGTTTCATTTCCTCTTGGCCGACGATGGCCGAAAATGGAAAGGGATCTGTCATGCGGCGTCCTTATCTTGATCTTGTCGGTTTGTTAGATGAGGGGCCAGCGGATCGCGGCCGCCCCAGGTACCGGTGGTGCCGGTTAAACGAAAACGTGCATAAAGCTCTTCGGCGAACCAGTTGCCGTCGCGGACAGCACGAATGGCGCGGCCATGGGGGCCGTCGCCACGGGCAAAATGCGCCATGCTCGCGGTGTCGGGCCAGATGGAAAAGGTGATCTGTTGCACCAATGGCACTTCACCGATTCCAATTTTAAAAATCACATTCGGGTCAGCCCCAATCACGCTCGAAATATCGGGAACCCGTTGCCAGAATTTCAGCATCCGCGCTGGGCGCACGCGCGCGCGGGTGAGTGCGGCGACGGGGCCGTCAGGCAGCGAGCCTTGGGGGTGAAAGGGGGCAACCCCGCCCCAGGCCCCTCGGGCCGAGGCGGGTTCTAAAAAGATCGTATAGCTTTCGGCCGCATGTGCGCGCCAGCGGGCATAGACCTTGGCGTCTGCCACCTGTTCTTTGGCCACAGCCGGGGTGGCCCATGCCGCCAGAATCGCCCAAACGGCCGTATTGGGCCGTGGGGTAAAGCCCTCACCCGTGCCCGAGCCGCACAATTTCCAAAACTGCGCTTGATCGAGGGCCTGCAAATCCCACCGCGCCAAGGCCATTTGTCCCAGCACCCACAGCCGGGAAAGCGGCTTGGGAAAGTGAAAAAGGCTAAGGCTGACGGTTTGCATTCTGGCCCTGCATCAAACTGTAACGTAACTCTGACATATTTTGTTGCATTGTGGAAGAGTTTCAGCAAGATTTAGATTGTTAGAAAGAAATATTGTAAATCAAACTAGACAGTATAAGCTGGCAGCATGATGATTCAGGAACAAATGAAATCTCCGTCTTTGGGCTCGGCGGGTTTGGCCCAGCCCGAGGCTATTGTGATCGGGGCGGGGCTTGGTGGGCTGTCGGCTGCGATGCGGCTGGGGGCGAAGGGCTATCGCGTCAGCGTGATCGATCGGCTGGATATGCCGGGGGGGCGGGGGTCTGCGATCACCAAAGATGGACATCGCTTTGATCTGGGCCCAACCATTGTAACCGTCCCGCAGGGATTGCGCGAATTATGGGCGGCCTGTGGGCGAGATTTTGATGCTGATGTCACGCTGCGGGCGTTAAAGACGTTTTATGAAATTCGCTGGCCTGACGGCAGTACCTTTTCGGCCAGCCAATCGACCGAGGCGATGCGGGCCGAGGTGGCGCGCCTGTCGCCGGGCGATGTTGCTGGCTATAATAAATTTTTGAAAGACAGCGAACGTCGGTACTGGTTTGGCTTTGAAGATCTGGGCCGCCGGCCGATGAACCGACTGTTGGATCTGATCAAGGTGCTGCCAACCTTTGGTTGGCTGCGCGCCGATCGATCGGTTTATGGTCATGCCGCTCGTCGGGTGAAAGATGAGCGGCTGCGCATGGCGCTGTCGTTTCATCCGCTGTTTATCGGTGGTGACCCGTTTCATGTGACATCGATGTATATTCTGGTCAGCCATTTGGAAAAAGAATTTGGCGTGCATTACGCCATGGGCGGCGTTGCGGCGATTGCGGCGGCGATGGCGCAGGTGGTGACAGATCAGGGCGGCCAGATTCTGCTGAATGCCGAAGTTGATGAGATTTTGGTTGAAAAGGGCCGTGCCACGGGTGTGCGTCTGCAAGATGGCCGCAGATTGCAGGCACCGGTTGTGGTTTCGAATGCTGATGCCGGGCACACTTATGATCGGTTGCTGCGCAATCATCCAAGACGTCGCTGGACCCCGGCGCGGCTTGGCCGGTCGCGGTGGTCGATGGGTCTTTTTGTGTGGTATTTTGGAACCAAAGGCACAGCGGGCAAATGGGCTGATGTCGGGCATCATACCATTTTGAACGGCCCGCGATACAAAGGTTTGATCAACGACATCTTTATCAAAGGCAAGTTGTCGCAAGATATGAGCCTTTATGTCCATCGGCCATCCGTTACAGACCCAAGCGTGGCGCCCGAGGGGGATGACACGTTTTATGTGCTGTCGCCGGTGCCGCATCTGGGCCATGACACACCTGTCGATTGGAAAGAAATGGCCGCCAGCTATCGCCAGAACATGCTGAATGTGCTGGAAGATCAGTTGTTGCCGGGCCTGTCGCAACATTTGGGCCCCGAGCTGGTCTTTACCCCCGAAGATTTCCGTGACCGCTATTTAAGCCCACATGGCGCTGGTTTTTCGATTGAGCCGCGCATTTTGCAATCGGCTTGGTTTCGGCCGCATAATGTCAGCGAAGAACTGCCGGGCCTGTATCTGGTTGGGGCGGGCACGCATCCGGGGGCGGGTGTGCCGGGGGTTATCGCCTCGGCTGAGGTATTGGGAAAATTGGTGCCAGATGTGCCGGGGTATGGCAGGGCCGCAGCTGATACGGGCCCTTCAGCCGACACAAGGCTGGCGGCAGAATGATCGCGCCGGCTGATCTGGCGCATTGCCGCGCAGCTATTCGCACTGGATCTTTGTCGTTTCATGCGGCCTCGCGCCTTTTGCCAAATAAGGTGCGCGACCCAGCTTTGGTGCTCTATGCGTTTTGTCGATTGGCCGATGATGCGGTCGATGAGGCCTCAGACGATGCTGCAACCAAGGCCACTGCTGTTCTCGGCCTGCGGGATCGGCTGGATCTGGTGTATCAGGGGCGGCCGCGTAATGATCCGACCGATCGGGCGTTTACAGCAGTGGTTGAGGCATTTGAGATGCCGCGGGCCCTGCCCGATGCGCTGTTAGAGGGTTTTGCCTGGGATGCCATCGGCCGGCGTTATGATGATTTAAGTGGTGTTATGGATTATTCGGCGCGGGTTGCTGCGGCGGTTGGTGCGATGATGTGCGTTTTGATGCGTCAACGCCACCCCGATGCGCTGGCGCGCGCGTGTGATCTGGGATTGGCCATGCAGCTTACAAATATTGCGCGTGATGTGGGTGAAGACGCGCGGGCGGGGCGGATTTATTTGCCGCTGTCTTGGCTGTCAGAGGCGGGGATCGACCCTGCCGCATTTCTAGCTGATCCGCACCCCGATGTGCGGGTCCGGGCTTTGGTGATGCGGCTTTTGGCAGAAGCGCGCAGCCTCTACGCTCGGTCGGGTGCGGGCATTGCGCGCCTGCCGCTGGCCTGTCGCCCCGGTATTCATGCCGCGCGGCATATTTATGGTGGGATCGGCGGGGCTATCGCGGCCAATGATCACGACAGCATCACCCTGCGCGCACGCACGGGGCGGGCGCAAAAGCTGGGATGGCTGGGCCTGTCTTTTATAAATAGTGCGGCCTCAGTTGTGATGCCCGTGGCAGCAACACTGCACGCGGCTCCACGCCCAGAGGTGCGATTTTTGGTTGAGGCTGCGGCTCGCCTGACTGAGGTGCGGGCGCGCAGTGATGTTGTTTTTCAAGTGCTGGCGCAGTTGGAAACCCAAGATCGCAACCGCGCCTCGGCCCCTCAGATGGCGCGTGGGGGCGCACAGCCGGGTTGAGTGTTTTGCCCACAATGCTAGAGCATCACGCCCCAGTCCGTTAAGCCAAAGTTCATAAGGTCAGCAGAGGCTAGACCTGACCGCCGCACAGGCAGGAGATGCGCAATGGACTGGGGGCTGTTTTTCACCTATCTGGCCGCATGCGGGGCCGCAGCTGCTTCGGGGGCGCTGATCAAGCCGGGGCCCTGGTATGCAGCACTTGCCAAGCCGCGCTGGACCCCGCCCGATTGGGCCTTTCCTTTGGTTTGGACCAGTCTTTATCTGTGCATGTCCTTTGCTGCTCAGCGTGTCGCGGGTTTGCCCGAGGCGGCGCAAGCAATCGCGTTTTGGTCGATTCAAATTGCGTTGGGCACGCTGTGGACACCGGTTTTCTTTGGGCTGAAACGGATGCGAGCCGCGCTTTGGGTCATGGCCGCGCTTTGGATTTCGGTGCTGGCAACATTCGTTTCATTTCTGATGGTGGATTTGGTCGCGGGGCTTGTGCTGGCACCCTACATGGTCTGGGTCAGCGTGGCGGCGCTTTTAAACATTCAAATGGTGCGCCTGAACCCAACTGAGGCGGGTTAGTCTGCGCCGCCCGACGGAAACCGCCAATTGGCGCGGCGTGGCACGCGGCAGGCCAGCATTGGCTTTAAAATGGGCGATGCAAACCGCCGCAGGTCCAGCGCCTCATGCACGCCCCGGCTGATTTCGCCATCAATTTGGGTTTCGACCACTGATCTGCTGTAAAACGGGGCATCGAGCATCGCCATCACCTGATGGGGTGTCACGCCGGGATCTGCGCGGGTTTCGCGGCGCAGGGCCCAGTTGGTGCGGGCAAACCGGGTCAGTGGCGGAGGTGTGACTTGGGTGGCATGACCTTGGGCGTCGATATGCAGGCCCATGGCCAGTTTGGTTCCATCGCGCCGGGTGGCATCGTAAAGACAAAGCGCGCCATCGCGGCGTGGAAACCGCCCCCATGTCCAATAATCAAAATCGGCCTCTAATGCGCGGGTGCCGAAATTCGCATCAAAATAGCCATGCCCTTGCCACCGGTGGCCTTGGGTTAGATCGACATCAATGCGGGCGATCGGTGCAAAGGGCCGCCACAGATGGGCATTGTCGGGCGACAGTGCCACCTCGACCCCAGTGATGGCCTGCGGGGTCAGCACCACACGTCCGCGCACAGGCGTGACCATTGGTGGGGCGCCGATTTCATCAATATCAATCACCAATGCTTGCCCGTTCCAATGCATCCGGCTGGGGCCGATGGTCAGTGTATCGTCGGTTTGACGCAGGGCGCTGGTGCCGCGATCTGTCATGGTAAAGCGGCTGCCGGGGCCATAGGTGGCCACATTCAGGCAGCAGTGATTTTGCGGATTGCGCCGGCCTGACCACGCATACCAGGGCGAAAAAACCGATCCGATGAACCCGATAATGGAAATGGCTTGGGTGCCGTCATCAGACACGCCATCGACATACCACCACGCATAGCCGTTAGGGCTGACGTTTAGCGAAAAGACAGGTCGTGCATGATCGCCGCGGCCGCATGCTGGCCTGAGCGCGCTGCCATCGGCACCCCCGCCCCCGGATGCGCCCCGCCCCCCGCCAGATAAAGCCCCGCCACCGACGTGCGTGGGCCCGGGCGTTGCAGTGCCGCCAGTGGAGAATTCGGGCTGCGCCCGTAAAGTGCCCCCTGCGAGGCTGGAAACATCTTGGCGAATTCCGCGGGCGGGGTCAGGGCTGATATTGGGGCTGTGGGGCTGAATTGCAGCCCGAATCGGGCCAGTTGGGTGAAGGTCAGGGTGTGGCATTCTTGATCCTCATGCGGGGCGGGCTGTGACTTGGCCGGTGCATTCATAATAATTTCAAACCGCTCAGGCCCGCTGGGCGTGGCGGCAGTTGGGTCGTGGCGGTCTTGGGCGCAGACATAAAGTGTTGGGTCAGCAGGGCGCTGGCCTTGGGCGATCGGGCCAAATTCTTGCCGGGGGTCTTTGCCAAAAAAGACGTTGTGGTGGATAAGATCAGGGCCGCTGGCCGTGGCGGCAAAGGCCCAGACCCATGCTGACAGGCTGCGTGGAGCAACGGCATTTTGGGTCACGGCTGGCCGGGCCACTTGCCCCAACAGACCCTCCGCCAGTGCGGCTGGATCCCCATTAAAGACAACGCAGTCACAGGGCAGGCTGGTGCCATCGGTCAATTGCACCTCGGTGATGCGGCCCCAGTTTTGGCGCAGTCGCAATGCCCCAACGCCAAAGCGCAGCCGCGCCCCACCTGCGCGCGCCAGATCACTCAAGGCTGTTGCCAGCCGGTGCATGCCGCCCTGAACAGCCCATACCCCGCGCGCCTCTGCCTGCCAAATCAGCCCCAAAACAGCGGGTGCGCGATAGGGTGATCCGCCAACATAGGTGGCATAGCGGCCAAAAAGTTGCCGCAATCGCGGATCTTGAAACCCCAGTGCCAAGCTGCGTGCCAGTGTCATGCCGGGCAACAGGGTGGGCCAGATCGCCGGTGTGCGCAGCGCAGCCCCCAAAAGTGCCGCTGCGCGGGGCGAGGGCGCTTGCATCATGGGGGCGTCAAAGGCTGTAAAAAGTTGGGCGGTGCGGTGATGAAATCGGCGAAATTCGGCCGCTGCCCGCGCCCCGGCAAAGCTGCCAATGGCGGCCTCTGTGGCGATGGGGTCGGCGTGTAGATCCAATGTGCTGCCATCCGGCCACCAATGTCGGGCCAGAATGGGCTGTGCGGTCAAGTGCAGATGATCCTCAAGCTGGGTGCCGGCGGCGGTGAATAAATCATCAAAAACGTGCCGCATGGTCAGAACGGTTGGGCCGGCATCTATCGGGCCAGCGGCACTTGGAACCGTGCGCATTTTGCCGCCCGGCCCGCTGCGTGTTTCAACCACCGTCACGTCAAGCCCCGCATGCGCCAGCCGGACCGCAGCGGCCAGACCGCCGATCCCGGCCCCGATCACGACAACGCGCCCGCGTGTCTGTCCTGAGTGTTGTTGTTTCATGGAACAAATCCTTGACTGTTGCGGCGCAACTGTCCAGTATGATTTACACATTTATGTCATTTTAAAATGACAGATTGCGTGCGGGAGGCTGCAATGGCGTTAGAATCGCGAATTGAGGCGGCAGTTGCGACGGCGATTGCCCAGGGGCAGGGTGTTGGTTTGGGGGCGGATGCAGATGTCGTGGCGCCGTCGTGCTTGGCCTCGGCGCTGCATTATGCGGTAACCCCCGGAGGTGCGCGTATTCGTCCAACGATTTTGCTTAGCGTGGCCAAAGCCTGTGGCGATGATATGCCTGCGCTGGCTGATGGCGCCGCGGTCGCCTTAGAGCTTATTCACTGTGCCAGCTTGGTGCACGACGATTTGCCGTGTTTTGATGATGCCGATTTGCGCCGGGGTAAACCCAGCCTGCATCGTGCCTATAGCGAGCCATTGGCCGTGCTGGCGGGCGATAGTTTGATCGTATTGGGGTTTGATGTGTTGGCCCAAGCGGCCGAACAGGCACCTGACCGTGGGCTTGGGTTATTGCGAATTCTGGCTGCGCGTACGGGCATGCCGATGGGCATCTGCGCGGGCCAAGGCTGGGAAAGTGAATCCAAGGTCAATCTGTCTGCCTATCACCGGGCCAAAACTGGCGCGCTCTTTATTGCTGCCACCCAAATGGGGGCGCTGTCGGCGGGTCAAGACCCTGAGCCTTGGGTGGAACTGGGTGCCCGTATCGGTGAAGCGTTTCAGGTGGCCGATGACCTGCGTGATGCACTTTATGATGCCGAAACGCTGGGAAAGCCCGCAGGCCAAGATGAGATCCATGCCCGGCCGAATGCTGTATCAGAACTGGGTGTTCAGGGTGCAATCCGCCGCTTGCGCGATATTTTGGGTGGTGCGATTTCATCAATACCGGCCTGCCCGGGTGAGGCGATGTTGGCGGATATGGTGCGCCGCTACGCCGAACGCATGACACCGGTTGCGCCATCGCTGGCTCAGCCTGTGCGCCGGGCGCGGGCCTAGGGGTTATGGCGGATCAGTTGCGCGCCCCGGTTCTGCCTGTGGGTGACGAAAAGATTGCTTGGGCCAACCCTTGGCATCGTTTGGTGGCCGGGCGTGGGTTTCAGGCTTGGGCTGCGCGGGTGCCACTGTTGCGCCGGATGGTGCGTGCCGAGGGGGCCGCGCTTTTTGATGTGATTTCGGGCTTTGTGCAGGCGCAAGCCTTGATGGCGATGGTTGAGTTACGGGTCTTTGAACATTTGGCGGCTGGGCCGCAGACCGCCGATGCATTGGCGCCACGGTGCGGGCTGACCACACCCAAGATGCAGATTTTACTGCAAGCCGGCGCTGCGCTTGGCCTGTTGCGCCGCAAGCGCGGCGCGCGCTTTGGGCTGAGCCAACGTGGGGCTGCGTTGTTGGGGGTGCCTGGGTTGCAGGCAATGATTCGTCACCATGCGGTGCTCTATCGTGATCTGACCGATCCGGTTGCATTCTTGCGTGGCCAGACAGACCCTGATCTGGCGCGGTTTTGGCCTTACGTCTTTGGGGCCGATGGCGCGCGCGATCCGGTTGTGGCAGAAACCTATTCGACCCTGATGTCAGACACACAGCAAATGGTCGCGGCCGATACATTAGCTGTGATCAGCCTGCGCGGCGTCAGGCAGCTTTTGGATATTGGTGGGGGCACGGGCGCCTTTGTGGCGGCGGTGGGGGCGCAATACCAGGGGCTGCAGCTTGGTCTGTTTGATTTGCCCGCTGTGGCGGCGGCGGCGCAGGCGCGGATGTCAGCCGCGGGTCTGGCCGATCGCGTCAAGATTCATTCGGGCAGCTTTCGTGATGACCCGCTGCCACAAGGGTCCGATGCGATCAGCTTGGTTCGGGTGCTTTACGACCATGCTGATTCGACGGTCGCGGCACTTTTGGCCCGGGTCTATGACGCGCTGCCCGTCGGTGGGCGTCTGATTGTCTCAGAACCGATGTCGGGTGGTGATCGCCCAGACCCGGCCACGGATGTCTATTTCGCATTTTATACGCTGGCCATGCAGACCGGGCGCACGCGTTCAGCAGCTGAGATCAGCGAAATGCTTAAGGTTGCAGGGTTTCAGCAGATTGTTTGCCACCCATCGCGGCGTCCCTTTGTCACCACTGCGATCACGGCGACGCGTGTCTGACGTTTAGCCCGCTTGACGCTGGCACAAGAAACTGTCAGAAAAGATTGACAATAAAATATGTAAGGCTAAGCTTACAGATAAGGCCGACGCGACAAACCGCCACAGGATCAAAGCTCAAGGGCCAAATCTGTAGCAATCACAGGGGAAACTAAGTGCAAACAACCGCCATCATCTTGTCAGGGCCACGCCAATTGGCGGTTGAGCCGGTTGAGCTGGTGGCACCCGGTCCGACGGATCTGGTGGTTGAAGTGTCACATTCAGGAATTTCCACAGGAACCGAAAAACTGTTTTGGACCGGTGACATGCCGCCCTTCCCCGGCATGGGTTATCCATTGGTTCCGGGATATGAGGCCGCGGGCGAGGTGGTTGAGGCGGGCGCGCAGACCGAATATCGCGTGGGCGATCGGGTGTTTGTGCCAGGTGCTAACTGCTACGCTGCGCGCGGAGGCGCGCCGTTGCGCGGGCTTTTTGGTGCAGCTGCGCGGCATTTGGTGACGCCGGCCACACGGGTGGCCCGGGTAGACCCCGCCTTGCGCGATGAGGGTGCCCTGCTGGCACTCGCCGCCACGGCTTATCATGCGATTTATGGGCATGCCTTTCCGGAATTGATTATTGGTCATGGCGTCCTGGGCCGCCTGCTGGCGCGGTTGACGTTGGCAATGGGCGGACCTGCCCCCACCGTGTGGGAGGTCAACCCGGCCCGCTTTGCGGGTGCGATCGGCTATGACGTGATTGCCCCTGACACTGACACACGGCGCGATTACCGCACAATCTACGACGTGTCCGGTGATGCGGGGCTGCTTGACAGCCTGATTGGCCGCTGCGCGCGTGGTGGTGAGATTGTTCTGGCTGGGTTCTACACCCAACCGATCAGCTTTGCTTTTGCACCTGCTTTCATGCGCGAAGTGCGCCTGCGTATCGCGGCTGAATGGGTGCCGGGTGACATGACGTCGACTTCGGCACTGATCAACAGCGGTCGTCTGAGTTTGGGCGGCCTGATTACACATCGCAGCCACGTTCCTGACGCGGCGGTGGCTTACGAAACAGCGTTTGGGGACCCAAACTGCCTGAAGATGATCCTCGATTGGAGTGGCCGCGCATGACGCTTGATATCCCAAATCTCAAAGATTTTGACCAACGCTTGCGGGATGAGGCAAACGAAGATCCAACGCTGGAAATTCCTCAAGATCCGCCCAGCAAAAAGACCCAGATCATTGCAATCTATGGCAAGGGTGGCATCGGCAAATCTTTTACTCTGGCCAATCTCAGCCATATGATGGCCGAAATGGGCAAGCGCGTGCTGTTGATAGGGTGTGACCCAAAGTCTGACACAACCAGCCTGCTTTTTGGTGGCAAAGCCTGCCCAACGATTATTGAAACCTCAACGCGCAAGAAATTAGCTGGCGAAGAGGTGCAGATAGGCGACGTGTGTTTCAAGCGCGGTGGCGTGTTTGCGATGGAGTTGGGTGGGCCAGAAGTGGGCCGTGGCTGCGGTGGGCGCGGCATCATTCATGGCTTTGAGCTTTTGGAAAAGCTTGGATTTCATGATTGGGATTTTGACTATGTGCTGCTCGACTTTTTGGGCGATGTGGTCTGTGGTGGGTTTGGCCTGCCGATTGCCCGCGATATGGCACAAAAGGTGATTTTGGTTGGATCGAACGACCTGCAATCGCTTTATGTTGCGAACAATGTCTGTTCTGCGGTGGAATATTTCCGCAAGCTTGGCGGTAATGTTGGCATTGCCGGGCTGGTGATCAACAAAGATGATGGCACGGGTGAGGCTGCGGCTTTTGCCAAGGCGGTCAAGATCCCGGTGCTTGCGGCCATTCCGCAAGATGAAGATCTGCGCCGCAAATCTGCAAATTATCAAATTGTGGGCAGCGCCAAAAGCCAGTGGGGCAGCTTGTTTGCCGAGTTGGCCGAGGCTGTTGCGGGCGCACCGCCCATTCGGCCTGTACCGTTGAGCCAGGATGGTCTGCTGAACCTGTTTTCGGCTGAAATGACGGGCGCGGGGTTTGTCTTGGAGCCAGCAACTGACGCCGATATGCGCGGCAAAAATCTGGTCACCAAGGTGTCGCTGGAAGTGGTGTATCACGATGCTTGATCTGGATGCACTGACCCATATCGATCAAGCGTTGCAACGGCTGGCCCCCAAGCCTGTCGCCCGCCGCAAAGGTGCCACATCTGGTGGTGTGTCATGAGCGCCGAGCTTACATATGACAATGCCGCTGAGACCGAGGTGATGAACCTGGGCGTGGTGGATGAAGATGGGGCCAGTGCGCCTGCGGAGGCCCCACAAGACGGTATGGGGTGTCATGCCGGTGCGCAAGCGATGGAAGAGGCTGCGCGCAAGGCAGGCCAGTCTGAGTTGTTGGACCGCTATGCCGCTGATTATCCCCAAGGCCCGCATGACAAGCCGCAAAGCATGTGCCCAGCCTTTGGCAGCCTGCGTGTTGGCTTGCGGATGCGGCGGGTGGCTACGGTTTTATCAGGCTCGGCCTGCTGTGTTTATGGGCTGACTTTTGTGTCGCATTTTTATGGGGCGCGTCGGTCTGTGGGTTATGTGCCGTTCAACTCGGAAACCTTGGTGACTGGTAAGCTGTTCGAAGACATTCGCGATTCGGTGCATGAACTGGCTGACCCAGAACGCTATGACGCAATTGTTGTGACGAACCTCTGCGTGCCAACCGCAAGTGGCGTGCCGCTAAAGCTGCTGCCTTCTGAGATTAATGGTGTTCGGATTGTTGGCATTGATGTGCCAGGCTTTGGTGTGCCCACCCATGCCGAGGCCAAAGATGTTCTGGCTGGCGCCATGCTGAAATATGCCCGCGCCGAGGTTCAAGCTGGCCCCGTGCCCGCCCCGCTTGGCGGCAAGTCAGACCGGCCGACCGTGACGCTGCTGGGTGAGATGTTTCCCGCTGATCCTATGATGATTGGTGCGCTGTTGGCCCCGCTGGGCCTGGCGGCTGGCCCGGTTGTG
The DNA here is from genome assembly GCA_937895435.1 of uncultured Paracoccaceae bacterium. Lineage (GTDB taxonomy): Bacteria > Pseudomonadota > Alphaproteobacteria > Rhodobacterales > Rhodobacteraceae > CALAXT01. The sequence goes on from CALAXT010000043.1 coordinate 72,222, forward strand.
CCGACACGCGAATGGCGTGAGCTTTATGCCGCGCTTGATTGTGGGGCCGTGGCTGCGATCCATCCGTTTTACACCGCCGCAATCCGAGAGTTTGAGGCCGCTGGCCGCCCAATCATCGGATCAGCCCCTGTGGGGCATGATGGCACTGCTGCCTGGCTTGCCGCGGTGGGCGATGCCTTTGGTTTGCCCGCCGAGCGTGTGGCCGCCGCACAAAACGCATTCTTGCCCGCCATTCGTGGTGCGCTGTCGCAGGTGCCGATCAAAGGAACCATAACGCTTTCGGGCTATGAAGGCAGCGAGCTGCTGGTTGCGCGTCTTTTGATCGAAAGCGGGGCGAATGTGCCCTATGTCGGCACGGCTTGTGCGCGAACACGGTGGTCAGAGCCTGATCGTGAATGGCTGGAGGCACATGGGGTCAAGGTGCAATATCGCGCCTCGCTTGAACAAGATTGCGCAGCCATGGAGGCTATTCGCCCAGATTTGGCAATTGGTACCACGCCGGTTGTGCAAAAGGCCAAGCAGATGGGGCTGCCGTCGCTTTACTTTACAAATCTGATCTCAGCCCGGCCGTTGATGGGGCCGGCGGGTGCAGGCAGTCTGGGGCAGGTGGTGAATGCTGCAATTGCTGGCCGCAGCCGTATGGAAGCGATGAAGAGCTTTTTTGAAGGTGTGGGTGAGGGAGACACCGCCGGAATCTGGGAAGGTGCGCCGAATCTGCGGCCTGAGTTCCGCGCCCAGCATCAGAAAAAATTGGACAAAGCTGCCCGCGCGGCACAGGCGGAGGCGATGATATGACATTGGTCCGGTCTGATGCGATCCAGGCGGGGGTTTCACACCCCCGCACCCCCGTGGGATATTTTCAAACGAAAGATCTGCGTGCGCGGGGTGCTGCATGCTGATCCAAGATCATGACCGGGCGGGCGGATACTGGGGGGCGATCTATGCCTTTTGTGCCGTCAAAGGATTGCAAGTTGTTATTGATGGGCCAGTTGGGTGTGAAAATCTGCCGGTGACGAGTGTTCTGCATTACACCGATGCTCTGCCCCCCCATGAATTGCCGATTGTTGTCACTGGGTTGGGCGAGGAAGAGCTGGGCCGAGATGGCACGGAAGGCGCGATGCGCCGAGCCTGGAAGACGCTGGATCCGGCCCTGCCAGCTGTGGTCGTGACTGGATCGATTGCTGAGATGATTGGTGGCGGCGTGACGCCGATGGGCACCAATATTCAGCGGTTTTTGCCGCGGACCATTGATGAGGATCAGTGGGAAGCCGCAGATCGTGCGATGAGCTGGATCTTTGGTGAGTTTGGTATGACCAAAGGCCGGATGCCGCCTGAGCGGCCACGGGCCGAGGGTGAGAAGCCGCGCGTCAATATTTTGGGGCCAATGTATGGTGTGTTCAACATGGCGTCGGATCTGCATGAGATCCGGCGGCTGGTTGAAGGGATCGGTGCTGAGGTCAATATGGTCATGCCGCTTGGTGCGCATTTGGCCGAAATGCGCAATCTGGTGAATGCTGATGTCAATATCGTGATGTATCGCGAATTTGGCCGTGGCTTGGCTGAGATTTTAGGCAAGCCCTACTTGCAAGCCCCGATCGGCATGGAAAGCACAACGAAATTTCTGCGCCGTTTGGGAGAGATGCTGGGTTTGGACCCTGAGCCGTTCATTGCGCGCGAAAAACATTCGACTTTGAAGCCGTTGTGGGACCTTTGGCGGTCGGTGACCCAGGATTTCTTTGCGACTGCGCAATTCGCCGTTGTGGCCAATGAGACCTATGCGCGTGGGCTGCGGCATTATTTGGAAGGCGAATTGGGATTTCCCTGTGCCTTTGCTGTGGCGCGGGTTGCGGGCAAAAAGACAAACAACGACGCGGTGCGGGCAATGTTGCGCCAGCAGCGGCCTTTGATTGTCATGGGGTCTATCAACGAAAAGATGTATTTGGCGGAGATGAAGGGCGGACATGGCCCCAGCCCATCATTTATTGCGGCATCGTTTCCGGGGGCGGCTATTCGGCGGGCAACAGGCACGCCGATGATGGGCTATGCCGGGGCTGTTTGGGTGTTGCAGGAAATCTGCAATGGGCTGTTTGACGCCCTGTTTCACATTTTGCCCTTGGGCAGTGAAATGGACAGTGCCGCAGCGACCCCCACGACTTTGCGCCGCGATTTTCCGTGGGACGCGGATGCGCAGATCGCGCTTGACCGCATTGTGGCGGAACACCCGGTTTTGACCCGTATTTCAGCGGCGCGCACCCTGCGCGATGCCGCCGAGAAGATGGCGCTTGAGGCTGGTGCAGAGCGGGTTGTGCGCGAGACAGTTGAGACGTTGCGCGGCGCTGATCAGGCGCGGATTTTTAAGGGAGAGACGACATGACCGACTACGGTATCACAGGCGAACGTCAGACCCATAAGCCAAGGGAATCGCGTTTGGAATTTCGGTTCTATTTCGCGCTGATTTTTATGCTGACACTGCCATTCACGCTGATTGGATGGGTGGCGAGTGCGATTTTGCATCGGCGATTTCCTGAAACGGGGCCTGTGGCCCGGGCTTGGGCAAAGGCGGGTGCGATTGCGCCAATGATTTTTCTTGCCTGATTGGCAAGATACGAAATTCGCCCCTGTTTCGGGGGTGGATCACCGGGGGGGCATTCCGCCCTGCCGGGACCTGGCCGCAGGGTGAGCGGTTTCAGTCTGACGATCCGGAGGATAATATGGCTGATAGAAATGACCTGTCTTTTACAGGTTTGACAGACCAACAGGCGCAGGAACTGCACTCTGTTTATATGAGCGGGCTTTGGCTTTTTGTGACCGTTGCGGTCATTGCCCATTTGGCAGTGTACATCTGGCGCCCCTGGTTCTGAGGAGGATCGATTATGAGCAATTTCTACAAGATCTGGCTGATCTTCGATCCACGTCGCGTTTTCGTGGCGCAGGGGGTTTTTCTGTTTCTGCTGGCAGCGATGATTCATCTCGTTCTGCTCAGCACCCCCGACTACAACTGGTTCGACATTGCCGCGGCCAAATACGACCGCGTCGCTGCTCAGTAACCGGGCAAGCCTTTGTTGCGGGCGGCCTTGGTCGCCCGCGACATTCACGATTTGAACAGACGGCCCCGCAACCCTAATCCGCGGGCCGCCAGCCAGCGGAGAGGGAAGCATGGCACTGCTCAGCTTCGAACGTAAATACCGCGTGCCAGGCGGCACGCTGGTCGGCGGGAACCTGTTCGACTTTTGGGTCGGACCGTTCTATGTCGGCTTTTTTGGGGTCACGACATTCTTTTTTGCGGCCCTTGGGACGATGTTAATTTTGTGGGGGGCGGTGCTTCAGGGCACGTGGAACCCATGGTTGATTTCAATTACCCCGCCACCCATTGAAATGGGTTTAGCGGCGGCCCCCCTGCGCGAGGGCGGATTGTGGCAGATCATCACGATTTGCGCGATTGGCTCTTTTATAAGCTGGGCGCTGCGCGAGGTTGAAATTTGCCGCAAGCTGGGCATTGGCTATCACGTGCCTTTTGCCTTTGGTTTTGCAATTTTTGCCTATGTGACGCTTGTTGTTGTTCGTCCTGTTTTGATGGGGGCTTGGGGGCATGCTTTTCCGTATGGCATCTTCTCGCATCTCGATTGGGTGTCGAACACGGGCTATGCTTATGGCAATTTCCACTACAATCCGGCGCATATGATTGCGGTGAGTTTCTTTTTCACCACGTGTCTGGCGTTGGCGCTGCATGGCGGGTTGATCCTGTCGGCAGCCAATCCGGCCAAGGGGCAAGAGATGCGCACCCCTGACCATGAAGATACCTATTTCCGGGATCTGATCGGCTATTCGGTGGGCACGCTTGGTATTCACCGTGTTGGCCTGATCTTGGCGTTGAACGCAGGGTTTTGGAGTGCGGTTTGTATCGTGATTTCCGGCACTGTTTGGTTTGAGGCTTGGGTGAACTGGTGGGATTGGTGGCTTGAACTGCCCTGGTGGGCCGGTCTGGAGGGAGGCATAAATGGCTGATTATCAGAACATCTTTACCCAAGTTCAGGTGCGCGCAGCCCCTGAGATGGGCATGGTGGAAGACGTTGAACTGCGCAATCGCACATCGGGCGCCACCTTTTCGACCCTTGCGGGTTGGCTGGGAAATGCCCAGCTGGGGCCGATTTATCTGGGGACCTTTGGCGTGGTGTCTTTGGCCACGGGGCTGATCTGGTTCATGCTGGTTGGGGCAAGCTTCTGGCAACAGGCGGGGTATAGCCCGGCTGTGTTCGCACGTGATCTTTTTTGGATGGCGCTTGAGCCGCCTGCACCCGAATGGGGCCTGCGGATTCCACCGATGGCCGAGGGTGGTCTGTGGATTGTGGCAAGCTTCTTCTTTCTTGTGTCCTTGATTTGCTGGTGGATCCGTACCTATCTGCTGGCCGAGGCTTTGGGCATGGGCAAGCATATTGCTTGGGCGTTTGCTTCTGCGATTTGGTTGGTGCTTGTGCTGGGGCTTATTCGCCCTGTCATGATGGGCAGCTGGTCTGAGGCGGTGCCTTATGGCATCTTCCCACACCTGGATTGGACGAACCTGTTTTCGCTGACCTATGGCAACCTATTCTATAATCCCTTCCACGCGCTTTCGATTGTCTTTCTTTACGGTTCGGCTTTGTTGTTCGCCATGCATGGCGCGACCATTCTGTCGGTCAGCCGTATGGGTGGGGATCGTGAGTTGGAGCAGATTGTGGATCGGGGCACGGCCTCTGAGCGGGCGGCGCTGTTCTGGCGCTGGACGATGGGGTTCAACGCAACGATGGAGGGTATCCACCGTTGGGCCTGGTGGTTTGCGGTTTTGACCACGTTGACCGGCGGTATTGGGATTTTGCTGACAGGCACAGTTGTCGATAACTGGTATGTCTGGGCGCAAGATCACGGCTACGCCCCTTTGGACTAAGGAGAACGCTATGACCGATAAAACCTATTACACCGAATCTCCGTCGGCGACGCTGCGCGCCTGGATCTTGTCGCAGATGCTGCGAGGGGCTGGATGGGCGGCGCTGGTGGTTGTTGGGGCTATGGCAATCATTGGAGGGTTGCGATTGGTATCGTGGCTTTTGCCCGCTGACCCCTATGCCAGCCTTGATGCGGTTGGCCAAGGCGCCCGCATCCTGAGCGCGCTGGTGTAATTCAAAAATTCGGGGCCGGACGGTCATGATCGTCCGGCCCTAACGATGTTCGGGCATATCTCGCCAGCCCGGACCCAGGGCGCGCATCGCTGCGTCCGGTTCCCTTCCTGTTGGCGACAGGCACTAGGTGCCGTGTGTTTTCACATGGCACCCTTTTTATTTCATCCTGTAAAAATCTGTGCTTGGAACGGCTTTCAAGGGTATTAATTAACATATAGACTGCGGCCTAGTGTCAGCTACGCCCATAGGCCCTAGGGTTAACTTTGGGCTTTGCAATTTCTAGGGTCAGCTTAGGGGCGAACTGGTTCTGGGTGGCTTTTGCGGAGTGCCATTTACTCAGCCTCGACAGCCTTTGTGGACCGCCCGCGCTTTGCACGAAAGATGCACAAGCTTGCATCCCAACGTTCGTGTGGACCATGTGCACAGCCATGCAACAAACTCTGTGAAACGATGTTGAAAATGGGTGTGCAGGTTCAAGACATTATTTTGATCGATCACTCTTAATTGTAACAGTTTTGCGTGACAAACGTAAAACTGTGTGGTCCCATATAAAGACGGACAATCAGGAGAGGAGAACGCGATGAGCCTAAGTTCACACCTGCAGGAACTCCGCAAAAAGCACCTGCATCTTTCCCAAAGCGTTGAGGATGCGCAGCGCAGCCCCGGCGTTAATGCCCTGAAAATTACTGAGATGAAGCGTAATAAACTGCGATTAAAAGAACAAATTGCGCGGCTGTCAAAAGACTAGGCCGCCCTGCCGTGGCGCGCCACGGCGCTGGCGCGCGCGGCAATTGCGGCCCCGGCCGTGATCAGGCCTGCTGCCACAATCAGGGTGATTGAAAGTGGTGCGATACCGGCCAAAATCAGGGCCACGGTTGACAATAAAGGTGCGGCATAAGACGCCACGCCCAGCAGCTGAATGTCGCCGCGTTTCACCCCAATATCCCATAAATAAAATGCAAGCCCCACCGGGCCGATGCCGAGCAAAATTGCGGATGCCCATGCTGTGGGACTGGCTGGCCAAAGGGTCTGCTCCAGGGCTAAATGCGCCAGTGCCGATAAAATGGCGCTCAGCACACAAAAAACGGCGACAGATTCGGTGGGCACTGCCCCCAAGCGCCGTGAAAAGATTGAATAGCTTGACCATGTCAGGGCACAAAGCCCCGCCAATCCAAACCCCGGCAGCGCGGCCAGATCAAAGCCACTGGGCCCCACTGCCCCCCGCCCCAACACGATGATGCCTGCCCCGCTAAAGGCGAGCACCGCGCCCATGACATGGCCCAGCCGCAACTGCTCACCCGGCAGCAGGCCAGATCCTAGCACAATCAGCAGTGGCCAAAGATAGGCAATCAGGCTGGCTTCGGCCACGGGCGCCAAGCGCAGGGCAGAGAAATAGAGAAAGTGATATGTGAAAAGGCCGGCGGTTCCAAAAGCATAGACGCGCCAACCCACTTGTTTCAGCCGCCCCAAGCCGCCGGTGCCCCACGCCCAAACCAAGCCGAGCGCCCCACCGATGCCAAAGCACAGAGCGTTGAGCAGAAGTGGGGGGGTAGGCGCTGATCCGGTTGTCAGCAGCGCCAGCAGCGCCCACAATAGCACGGCACCAAATCCAATTGCGGTTGCCTGCACCCGGCCAATTTGCATGTTTTATCTAAACCTCAGACGGTGATCGGCGCGCGTTGCATGGCGTTAAAGGGAATATTGCCCACCATTGGCCGTGATCGTGGCGCCCGTGATAAAGCCCGCATCTTCGGCGGCTAGAAAGACCACGCAGCGTGCGATTTCTTCGGGTTCGCCCAAACGGCCCACTGGAATTTGTGGAATGATGCGTTCTTTCAGAACTTTTTCATCAATTGCACGCACCATTTCGGTGCCGATGTAGCCAGGACAGATCGCGTTAACTGTGATGCCGGCCCGCGCGCCTTCTTGGGCCAGTGCTTTTGTAAAGCCCAGATCTCCAGCTTTGGCGGCCGAATAGTTTGCCTGCCCGGCCTGACCCTTTTGCCCGTTGATCGATGAAATGTTGATAATACGGCCAAATTTACGGTCGCGCATACCCGACCACACGGGATGGGTCATGTTAAACGCGCCGTTCAGATTGGTATCAATCACTTCTCGCCATTGCGCCGGTGTCATTTTGTGAAACATCGCATCGCGGGTAATCCCGGCATTGTTCACAAGTACATCGACCGGGCCCAAGGCGTCTTGGACAGATTTTATGCCCGCTGCGCAAGCGTCATAATCGGCAACTGACCATTTAAAGGCGGCAATGCCGGTTTGTGCGGTGAACGCTTCAGCTGCAGCATCATTGCCGGCATAATTTGCCGCAACGCTGTAGCCTGCTGCCTTTAATGCCACGGAAATGGCTGCGCCAATTCCCCGTGTTCCGCCCGTTACCAATGCGACCCGTGTCATATGCCCTCCAAAATTTCACACCCTGAAATCTTGTTACAAGATATAATTTCACCGCGCAAGATTATTGCGCGGCGAAAGTCGCTCAGTCACTGGGGAAATCAATCCCGCTCAAGACACATGGCAACGCCCATGCCACCACCAATGCACAGTGTGGCCAGTCCCTTTTTCGCATCGCGTCGGGCCATTTCAAACAGCAACGTATTCAAAATGCGGCAGCCCGAGGCGCCGATCGGGTGGCCGATGGCAATAGCCCCACCGTTTACGTTGACCACATCAGGGTTCCAGCCCATGTCTTTGTTCACGGCGCAAGCCTGTGCGGCAAATGCCTCATTCGCCTCAACCAGATCAAGATCGGCAGCGTTCCAACCGGCTTTCTCAAGGGCTTTGCGGCTGGCGAAAATCGGACCAACGCCCATGATCGAAGGGTCAAGCCCAGCCGTTGCATAGGATGCGATGCGGGCCAGCGGCTTTAGCCCCCGACGCGCGGCATCATCGGCATGCATCACAAGAACTGCCGCCGCGCCATCATTCAGCCCCGATGCGTTGCCGGCGGTGACGCTGCCATCCCGCGTGAAGGCTGGGCGCAATTTCGTCATGCTTTCCAGCGTTGCACCATGGCGGATATATTCATCATCCAAGACGGTGATCTCGCCTTTGCGGGTCTTGATCAGGAAGGGGATAATTTCGTCGACAAATTTGCCTGCTTTTTGTGCAGCCTCAGCCTTGTTTTGGCTGGCCAGCGCAAAGGCATCTTGCATATCGCGACTGATGTCCCATTGCTGCGCCACATTTTCAGCGGTTTGGCCCATGTGATAGCCGTTGAAGGCATCCCACAACCCATCACGGATCATCGAATCGATAAAGCTGACATCACCCATTTTTGTGCCAGCACGCAGATGAGCTACATGCGGCGAAAGGCTCATGTTCTCCTGGCCACCAGCCGCAACAATCTGGGCATCGCCGAGTTGCACATGCTGTGCGGCCAGGGCGACCGCCCGCAGGCCTGACCCGCACACCTGGTTTAGCCCCCATGCAGCGCTTTCAATGGGAAGACCGGCTTTGATATGAGCTTGACGTGCAGGGTTTTGCCCCTGACCTGCCGTTAAAACTTGGCCCAGAATGGTTTCTGATACTTCGGCCTTATCAATACCGGCGCGAGCCACCACGGCTTCCAGAACGGCGGCACCCAAATCATGGGCGGGCGTGTTGGCGAAAGCGCCGTTAAAGCTGCCGACGGCGGTGCGTGCGGCAGAGACGATCACGACATTGGTCATAGGCTGGTCCTCTTTTGGTGCAGGCTGCAAAAGTGGCAGGTCGCAAAAACAGGCGGCATGCCGGATTGAAAAATTTCTAAGCCGATCGGCTTGCCAGCACAATGCCCCTGCCGGTCACCGACCGTGGTTTGGCCATTTTTTCAAACTATTTTACGCCATATCTTATCCACTGCGCCGCTTGCGCCCCATCCATGGCGGCTGGGTAGAGGGGCCTGCGAACAAATATCCCTGCATGCAATCCACGCCCAGTTCAGTCAAAACCGCAGCTTCTTGTGCATTTTCGACCGCCTCGGCGATGGTGAACATTTCAAAATGGCGCGCCACTGAAATCAGCGCGGCGCACAACACCTGATTTTCGCTGCTTTCATGGATGCCGCGGATGAATTGGGGATCAATCTTGACCATGTCAAAGAAACATTCGCGAAAATGGCGAAACGCGGTATAGCCCGCACCAAAATTATCCAAAGCAAAAGCCACCCCCTGTGGTTGCCATTCTTCCATGAAAACTGCGACCATATCGGGCATTGTCATGGCGGAATCTTCGCTGATTTCCAAAATCAGCCTTTCTCCCATACCGGGTGTCGCGCCAAGTGCGCGTTCCAGCCGCCGGGTCCAGCCGGGAAACCCCAGTGAACGTGCAGACAGGTTCACCGCCAAACGCAAATTTGGGTATTGCTTCAGCGCGCCTAGCGCCAGGTCAAGCGCCATACAGTCAATGCGGCGCCCCAGTTCTTGGGTTTCGACCGTTGCCATGAAATCGCGCGCAGGGATGATTCGGCCAGTGCCATCCAGAATTCGGATCAACCCTTCGTAATAGGCTGGGCGGCGTTGTGGGGTTTGGGTGCGCACAACGGGCTGATAGGCCAAGCGAAAGCGCTGATGATCAATGGCTTGGCGCACCATCGCCACGACGCCGCGGTCGCGTTCGGCCAACGCGTGGTCCAGCGGGCTTTGATCTTCCAGATCGGCCTGTTCGGCAACAAACATCGTGACACCCCATGGTCAAAGTCGAATCGTATGGGGGCAGATTGCCACGTGAGTGTTTAACCAACTGTGAAAGTTAAACTTTTCACAAAAATTTTCATATTCCATCGCGCACCAGCGCATCAAGAATGGCGCGAGCACTGTCACTATCCCATTCGGCGTCGCCAATCAGGCGGGCGATTTCTTGCCCCTCGGGGTTTAAAATCACTGTCAGTGGCAAGCCCATCACAGCCATCCGCGCGGCCAGTGCCTGCTTGGGGTCGCGCAGCACGGGCAGGTTTTTGATGTTGGCCTTGGTATAAAAGTCGGTGATGGCGCGCAGGCTGTTTGGGCCCGTTGCCACAGGCACTACGGCAACCGTGTCACCCATCATTGCCTGCAGCCGATCCAGTGATGGCATCTCGGCCCGGCAGGGCGCACACCATGTGGCCCAAAAGTTCAACACAACCCAAGTGCCGCGGTATTTTTCCAGTGATTGTGGCGCATCTTCGGCATCCAGCAAAACCGCATCAGGCAAGGATTTGGCGGGGCTGACAAACACAAGTTTTTCCATATCGCCCTTGCGCAGCGCCTCAACTGCGGCCTGATCGGCCAGCGCAGCATTTGCGCACAGGGCAAAGCCCGCGTATAGCATCGCGCAACGCACCAAATTCATCCATCCCCCTTCGCCCAAAGGGCTGTTCCATGATAAAATCAAAATCTGACCCGTCCACCACTGCCAACACTATGTGGGGCGGCCGCTTTGCCGCCGGCCCCGATGCAATCATGCAAGCCATCAATGCCTCGATCGGGTTTGACAAACGTCTTTATTCCCAAGACATCACGGCCAGCCGTGCCCATGCCGCCATGTTGGGCGCCACCGGCATTTTGCAAGATAGGGATGTTACCGCCATTCGGGAAGGGCTGCAGACCGTTCACGAAGAAATTGAACGGGGCGCGTTTTCGTTTTCGGTCGATTTGGAAGACATTCACATGAATGTTGAGGCGCGGCTGAAAGACTTGATTGGTGAGGCTGCGGGCCGGTTGCACACCGCGCGGTCTCGCAATGATCAGGTCGCGACAGATTTCCGGCTGTGGGTGCGTGGCCAATGCGACAGTGCGATTGAGGGTATCGCCGCGCTGATGCGCGCGTTTTTGGCGCAGGCTGAGGCTGGTGCAGATTGGGTGATGCCGGGATTTACCCATTTGCAAACCGCCCAACCCGTGACATGGGGCCACCACATGCTGGCCTATGTTGAAATGCTGTCGCGTGATTTGTCACGCTTTCGGGATGCGCGCGCACGGATGAATGAATGCCCATTGGGCGCGGCGGCCTTGGCGGGCACCTCTTTTCCGATTGATCGTGCTATGACTGCGGCGGCTTTGGGGTTTGACCGGCCGATGGCCAACAGTCTTGATGCTGTGTCTGATCGCGATTTTGCACTGGAATTTCTGTCTGCGTCGGCCATCACCGCAATGCATCTGTCGCGCTTTTCCGAAGAGTTGGTGATTTGGTCCTCGGCGCAGTTTCGGTTTGTGCGGCTGTCGGATCGCTTTTCTACTGGCTCGTCGATCATGCCGCAAAAGAAAAACCCCGATGCCGCCGAACTGCTGCGCGCGAAGCTTGGGCGGATCATGGGGGCGATGGTGGCGCTTTTCACCGTGATGAAAGGGCTGCCGTTGGCCTATTCGAAAGACATGCAGGAAGACAAGGAACAGGTCTTTGATGCGGCAGATACACTGATGCTGGGCCTGGCCGCAATGGAGGGGATGGTGCGCGATTTGGCCGCCAACCGTGAAACATTGGCTGCCGCCGCATCTGCGGGCTTTTCCACAGCGACTGATCTGGCCGATTGGCTGGTGCGTGAATTGGGTTTGCCATTTCGGCAGGCCCATCACATCACTGGCCGTCTGGTCGCCTTGGCTGAGACGCAGGGCTGTGATTTGCCGGATTTGACACTGGCCCAAATGCAGGCCGAATGTGCCGAAATCCGCGCCGATGTGTTTGATGTGCTGGGGGTTGAAAACTCTGTGCGCAGCCGCATGTCTTATGGCGGAACAGCCCCCGATCAGGTCCGCCATCAGGTGGCCCGCTGGAAAGAGGTCCTGGGATGAAAAAACCCTTGTTGTCCGGCTTTGCGGTGATTTTCTTGTTGATGGGCTGCGGTGCCGATGGCCCACCAGAGCCGCCCACAGCCAAAGCCACGGCCCCACCGCTGGGGCTTAGCATCAGTGGGCAGGTTCAGGTTGGGGTGTCTGGGGGGTTCTAATGGATCATTTTCATTACAAAGACGGCACATTGCATGCCGAAGAAGTTGCGCTGTCTGATATTGCAGCCGAGGTAGGCACGCCGTTTTACTGTTATTCTACCGCCACGCTCACCCGTCATTTTGCGCTGTTTCAAGAAGCGCTAGAGGGCTTGCCGCATCTGATCTGTTTTGCGATGAAGTCAAACAGCAATCAGGCGGTGATCCGCACATTGGCCGCCTTGGGGGCGGGAATGGATGTGGTGTCGATTGGTGAATATCTGCGTGCCAAAGCCGCAGGTGTGCCGGGCGAGCGTATTGTCTTTTCTGGTGTGGGCAAAACCCGCGAAGATATGCGCGCCGCACTGTTGGGTGGTATTCGTCAATTCAATGTTGAAAGCGAACCGGAATTGCGCGCCCTGTCGGCTGAGGCCAGCGCGCTGGGCCTGCGTGCGCCCATCACGCTGCGCATCAATCCCGATGTTGATGCCCGAACCCATGAAAAGATCGCCACGGGCAAAAAAGAAAACAAGTTCGGTATCCCGATCAGCCGCGCCCGCGCGGTTTATGCCGAAGCCGCTGCCCTGCCGGGGATTGAGGTGGTGGGGATAGATGTGCACATCGGCAGCCAACTGACCGAGTTGGAACCTTTTGAAGAGGCGTATCAAAAGGTCGCTGACTTGACCATTGCGCTGCGCGCCGATGGTCATGATATCCGCAGGCTTGATCTGGGGGGCGGCTTGGGCATCCCTTATACCCGCTCAAACGAAGCGCCGCCTTTGCCGTTGGACTATGGCGCGCTTATCAAGCGCACGCTGGGCCATTTGGGGTGTGAGATTGAGATTGAGCCGGGGCGGCTTATTTCAGGCAATGCGGGTGTGCTGGTGTCACAGGTGATCTGGGTCAAACAGGGCGAAGGCCGCGATTTTTTGATTGTCGATGCGGCGATGAATGATTTGGTGCGCCCGTCAATGTATGGCGCGCACCATGATATTGTGCCGCTGATCGAACCAGCTGTTGGCGCTGCTCCACACAGCTTTGATGTGGTTGGCCCCGTTTGTGAAACCGGTGACACCTTTGCCAAAGATCGCGCGCTGACCGATTTGGCCGAGGGTGATCTGGTGGCGTTTCGGTCGGCCGGTGCCTATGGCGCTGTGATGGCCTCAGAATACAACACCCGCCCCTTGATACCCGAGGTGCTGGTGCATGGGGCAGAATTTGCGGTTATTCGGCCAAGACCCAGCTATGATGAAATGATAAATCGCGATATCATCCCTAATTGGCTTTAGCCAAACCCCATCGCCACCAATAGGGCCCCGCCGCCATGAAGCAGCCCCAGGATAGCCCAACACCCACGCTGCCACTTGGCGCGGCCACGGCGCGGCGCATGTTGCGGCTGACTGCTGCGGGGATGGTGGTTGAACGGGTGTTGCGGGCGTTTTGGCCGCTGTGGTCTTGGGTGCTTTTTGTGTTGGCCCTGCTGGCTTTGGGGCTGTTTGATCACGCGGATGTGGTTCTTGCGCGGCTTGGCATGGGGTTGGGTGGCGCAGGGGGTGTTTGGGCGCTGATCTATGGGGTGCGGCGCTTTCGCTGGCCGTCTGATCACGATGCGCGCACCCGGTTGGATGACACATTGCCCGGCCGTCCTTTGGCGGCGATCTCTGACCGCCCGGTCATAGGCGCAGATGATCGGGCATCTTTGGCGCTTTGGCAGGTGCATCAGGCCCGCATGGTGGCCAAACTGGCCCATGCGCGGGTGCCACGCGCTGATCTGCGGCTGGCACGGTACGATCTGTTTGGGCTGCGGTATGTCGCGCTGATTTTATTTTGTATGTCGCTGGGATTTGGGTCTGTCTGGAAGATATCTGAGGCCAGCCACATGCTACAAGGTGGCGCGACCAGCGCCGCCCTTGGCACCCCCACATGGGAAGGTTGGGCCGAGCCACCCACCTATACTGGAAAACCAGCGCTTTATTTGAACGCGCAGCCCGGTGATACGCCCTTGATCCTGCCGCAGGGCAGCCGGGTCACTCTGCGTTTTTATGGCACGATGGGTGCGTTACGTGTGACTGAAACGGTGTCGGGCCAGGGTGGTGTTGGGGAAACCCGCACAAATGATAGGGCCGAAGGGGATGCCGGCGCAGCAACCCACAGCTTTGACGTGGCGCATTCGGGTGATTTGCGCATTGATGGCCCGGGTGGGCGGCGCTGGCCGTTACACGTAACGCCCGACAGCCCGCCCCAGATCACGGCCCTTGACCCCCGCGCAGCCCAAGGCCAGCTGATTGTTCCCTTTGAGGTGCAAGATGATTACGGCGTGGTATCGGCCAACGCTGAAATCCTGTTGGATTTGCCCCGTGTGGAACGCCGCTACGGTCTGCGCATCGCCCCAGATCCACGCACGCCGCTGCAGCTGACCCTGCCGCTGCCTGTGACCGGCAGCCGCAGCAATTTCATGGAAACGTTGACAGAAGATCTGTCGCAGCATCCATTTGCCAACCTGCCAGTGACGCTACGATTGCAAGCCCGTGATGGCATGGGCCAACATGGCTATGCGCCCCCCATAGCGCTGACGCTTGCCGCGCGGCAGTTTTTTAACCCGCTTGCCGCCAGCCTGATCGAAATGCGCCGTGATTTGCTGTGGTCGGTGGGGAATGCCGGTCGCGTCGCACAGATTTTACGCGCAATCACCGTTGACCCTGAAGACGTCATTGAAAATGAACAGGCATTCTTGATGTTGGGTGTTGCTCAAGACCGGCTGCAAATTGGCCTGGAAAACGGCACCCCCTCGCATGATCTGTCGCCTGTGCTGCGCGATGAAATCGCTGCCGCCCTGTGGGATATCGCCATTTTGTTGGAAGAGGGTGATTTGGCCGATGCGCAGGCCCGTCTGCGCCGCGCCCAAGAGCAGGTGGCCCAAGCCATTCGCAACGGTGCCAGCCCACAAGACATTGCCCGCCTGATGGCCGAGCTGGACGCCGCGATGCAAAACTATCTGCAAGCCCTGGCCGATCAATCTGACCCCGCTGATGGCCAAGACACCGCGCAAAACGATCGTGCGGGCCAGCAGATCACCCAAGATCAGATCAGCCAAATGATGGCGCGTCTGCAATCACTGATCGAAGAAGGCCGGATGTCCGAGGCCGCGGATCTGTTGGATCAGATCAACCGGATGATGGAAAATATGCGTGTGACCCAAGGGGCAGGGGGCAGCCAAACGCAGGGTCGCCAATCTTTGCGCGATTTGTCGCAGACGCTGCGCGATCAGCAGGGTCTGGCCGATGATGCGTTTCGCAGCCTGCAAGACCAACCCGGCCAACCGGGCGAAAATGGCCCACCAAATTTAGAGGATCTTGGCAACCGTCAGGGTGCTCTGCGCCAACAATTGGGCCAGCAAAGCCGTCAATTGCCCGGTTCCGATACCGCCCAAGGCCAAGCCGGGCTGCGCCAATTGCAGCAGGCTGACCGCGCCATGCGCGAGGCTGAGCGGGCTTTGCGCAATGGCGATATCGGCCAAGCAATTGATCAACAGGCGCAAGCTTTAGGGGCCTTGCGCCAAGGGCTGCGCGATCTGGGGGATGCCATGGCGTCTGACGCGCGTGATCTTGCCGTTAACCCGCAGATTGGCCAATCAGGTGCCCCCAACAGCCAAGACCCGCTGGGCCGCAGGTTTGGCGCCGAAGGCCAAGGGGCCACCGGCCAAGAGATGCTGCAAGGCGAAGATGCCCGTCGCCAAGCCCGCGAATTGCTTGAGGATTTGCGCAACCGCGCAGGCGACCAAACCCGCCCAGACCAAGAACGTGATTACCTGTTGCGCCTGCTTGATCAGTTCTGATCACAGCGGCTGTGCGTTTGCCTAGCCGGCTGGGCCGAATACCAGCGCCAGCCCAAATGCCAACTGAGCGTTTAACCAAACCCGCCCGGCGTCAACGGCTGTTACATATGTATCAAGTGGCGCGGCCAGGCTGGGAAACTGCCCGCCGATAGCCTCACCAAAGAGATAAACCACCAGCAAAGCGGCACCGATCCCCAGCATTAGGCCAAACCCCAAGCCCTCACCCTTTGCGGGCATTCTGGGCGCGGTATGTTCAAGGATGTCAGCGTTTTCTGAGGGTGTCAAAACGGGCGTGGGTGCTGTGGCCGCGGTGTCGCGGCCGGGGTCAGCCTCGGACCGCAGGGTTTTGGCGATTTCGGCCGCATCGGGCAATATATCGCGCCGATCGGGCGTAAAGACGGCCACGGTTTGCACGGTGTCTGCGGCGACATCATCTATGCTGCGGGGGGATGCAGCGCTGCGCCCTGTCGTCTTTTGCGACAGATCTTGCGGGGTGGCATCTTCCCATTCCAGTGCAGGGGTCAGATCTGTTGTGGCGCTCTCGGGGTTGGTGATTTCTGGGGCCATCGTGCCAAGATCGGCACTTTCAGTTGCAGCATCGGCCAGACGGGCCTCAGCCTCATGCTGGGCTTCGGCGCGCAGTAGATCGCGCAAAGCGCCATCCATCTCGGGCAGTTTGATATCGTCTGCCTCGGGGGCGGCGGCGGCTTTGGCACGGCGGGCAAACGCCAGTTCTGCTGGGTCTGGCGCTTCAAACCAGATATGGTTGCACAGCGAACATTGCACATCGCGCCCCTCTGGTGGCAATGCGGTTGGGTCAAGTTCATACTGCGCCTGACAGTTTTGGCATGTGATGCGCATGTTTGGATCCAGTTCGGGCGGGCGATGCCAAGGTTTATGCTTTGCTTCTAGCAAGGGCCGCCATTTTATCAAAGCCCCCACAACATGTATCATTGAAACCCGCGCCCCGGTCAGCGACAAGGGGCAAAAGGGCAAACGCCCCAGCAGGAGATCGCGCACGTGATCACATTTAACGAAGCAGCTTATAGCTATGGCGGGGGTGAGCTGCTGGCAGATATGTCGTTTCGGCTGCTGCCGGGGTCCTTTCATTTTTTGACTGGTCCATCGGGTTCAGGCAAAACGACCTTGTTGAAATTGTGTTACGGGGCCTTGTTGCCCACGGCTGGCAGCGTGGCTGTGTTTGACAATGACACCCGACTTTTGGACCGTGACGCGATTGCCAAAACCCGCCAACGCATTGGGGTTGTGCACCAAGATTGCCAGTTTCTGGATCATTTGACACTGGCCGAAAACGTCGCCCTGCCGCTCAGTGTTTCCGGGCGCAATATGGCGGAAGAATTGGCCAATGTGGCTGATCTTGTGTCATGGGTTGGGCTGTCGGGGCAGCAATTTTCGCGCCCCCCCGCGCTGTCGGGCGGCGAGCGGCAGCGGGCAGCGCTGGCCCGCGCATTGATCTTGTCGCCTGATGTGATCTTGGCTGATGAGCCGACGGGAAATGTTGATTGGGAAATGTCGCTGCGATTGCTGCGATTGTTGGTTGAGCTGAATAAGATGGGTAAGACCATCGTCATTGCGACCCATGATCTGAACTTGATCCGCACGGTCAAATCGCAAGTGCCCACGCGCGTGCTGCGGATAGCCAAGCGGCGGGTGCAACTGGCAGGGGCGGACCTATGACACCACGTTTAGGATTGGTGCTGGGCGCGCTGCGCGCCGATCAACAGGCAGACCGTGTGGTGCCACCCTCAGGGTTCACGGCACAACTGACCAGCTTTACAGCCGGGGCCATGGCATTTTTGGCGGTGTTTGCGCTGGCATTGTCGCTGGCGTCTGGCCGCTTGGCCGAGCGGTGGGAGGCCACATTGAAAGATACCGCCACCATCCGGATTTCCGCATCTGATGATCAGATTGCAGTGCAAACTGCTGCAGTTCTGGCTGTGCTTGAGACCACACCCGGTATCGCAAGCGCCCGCGCCCTGAGCATGGATGAGCAGCGGGCGCTGTTGGCACCATGGTTTGGCCCAGATCTGCCGCTGGACGCGCTGCCCTTGCCCCAGTTGATTGAGTTGACTGAAACCCCCCTTGGCGATTTGGACACCGAAGGTTTGCGGTTGCGCCTGGCGGCCGAGGCCCCCGGCGCGGTTCTTGATGACCACACCCGCTGGCGCGAGCCTCTGGTACGGGCGGCTGATCGGTTGCGGCTGTTGGGTCTGGCCTCAATTGTGCTGATTTTGGGGGCGATGGCGGCGATGATCACGCTGGCCACGCAGGCAGCGCTGGCGGCCAATGCCCAAGTGATTGAGGTATTGCGATTGGTGGGCGCACAAGATAGCTATATTGCGCGGGCCTTTGTGCGCCGCTTTAGCCTGCGCGCGTTGATTGGCGCGGCGGCTGGCACGAGCTTGGGTCTTTTGGCGGTTACGCTCTTGCCCGGCGTTGAGCCGGCGGGGGCGTTCTTGACCGGGTTGGGGTTTCAGGGGGTTACATGGCTTTGGCCACTGATGATCCCACCGTTATCGGCCGTGGTTGCTTTTGGTGCGACGCGTGCCGCCACTCTGCACGCACTTGGGAGGTTAAGCTGATGCGATATGCCCTGCAATGGATTCGCTCGGCGCTGTTTGTGGTG
Organism: uncultured Paracoccaceae bacterium; assembly: GCA_937895435.1. Classification (GTDB taxonomy): domain Bacteria; phylum Pseudomonadota; class Alphaproteobacteria; order Rhodobacterales; family Rhodobacteraceae; genus CALAXT01. Next base: position 90,755 of record CALAXT010000043.1, read on the forward strand.
CAGATGTATGTGATGCTGGCCGTGATTGCGCTGGCCTTTGCGCCATGGGCGCTGGTGGAAAAGCGCGGTGCCCGGGCGGCAGCGCGGTTTTATTGTTATTGGGTGCGTTGGACGGCAGCCTGGATGGTGGGCCTGCGTTCAGAAATTCGTGGCACAGTGCCCACGGGGGCTGTTCTTGTCGCGTCAAAACACCAAAGCTTCTTTGACATCATCTTGATTATGAGCGCGCTTGATCGTCCGCGTTTCATCATGAAAAAAGAGCTGAAATGGATGCCGTTTTTCGGTTGGTATGCGCTGCGGGTGGGCTGTGTGCCGGTTGATCGTGCCAAACGTGGGGCAGCGATCGCGAAGATGGTAGAGGATGTCACCAAAAGCGCTGATGATCGTGGCCAGCTGATTATCTACCCCCAAGGCACTCGGGTCGCGGCTGGCGTGAAACAGGATTATAAGGTTGGCGCGGGCATTCTTTATGCCCAGTTGGGTCAGGCCTGCGTACCCGCCGCTACGAATGTTGGGGTGTTTTGGCCCCGGCATGGGGTTTACCGCAAACCCGGGCTGGCGGTGATGGAGTTTTTGCCCCCCATCCCACCTGGCTTGCCGCTGAAGGTCTTTATGAAAGACATCGCCCCGGCAATTGAAGATGCGTCAGACAGATTGATGCGCGAGGCAGGATTTGTCCTGCCAGACACCAATCCCTGACATCTGCTGGCCCTTATTCTGTCGTGGCTTTGGGGTGCCTTAGGCGGCGATGCCCTTGGCGCCCATTGTCAGGAACTTCTGTCGACGATCGCGCACCAGTGCGTCGGGTTTTTTGCCAACAAGCCCTGACAGCATCGATTCAATCGCGCGACCAACGGCGGCAATCGTGGCTTTGCGGTCACGCTGTGCGCCACCCAGTGGTTCTTCGATCACCTGATCGGCCACGCCCAAACGCAGCAGATCTTGGGCCGTCAGGCGCAGCGCTTCGGCAGCTTCGCGCATCTTGTCGGAATCTTTCCACAAAATACTGGCGCACCCTTCGGGGCTGATGACCGAATAAACAGAATGCTCCAGCATGGCCAAACGGTTGCCCGTGGCAAAGGCCACAGCCCCGCCAGAGCCACCCTCGCCAATAATAACCGAAACCAGCGGCACGCCGATTTCCAGACATTTCATGGTTGAGCGCGCGATGGCTTCGGCTTGGCCGCGTTCTTCTGCGCCTTTGCCGGGATAGGCGCCGGGTGTGTCGATTAATGTGATAACAGGCAAACCAAAACGATGCGCCATATCCATCAGTCGGATCGCCTTGCGATAGCCCTCGGGGCGCGCCATGCCGAAATTGCGTTCAATCCGGGTCTTTGTGTCATGGCCCTTTTCATGGCCAATCACCATGACGGGGCGGTCGTTAAATCGGGCCAAGCCCCCCATCACGGCGTGATCATCGGCAAAGTTTCGGTCGCCGGCGAGGGGCGTAAATTCGGTAAAAAGTGCCTCAATATAATCTTTGCAATGTGGGCGGTCGGGATGACGGGCCACCTGACATTTGCGCCAAGGGGTCAGGGTTTTGTACAGATCTTTCAGCAAAGCTTCCGCCTTGCGGTCCAGCGCCTCGACCTCTTTGGTGATATCCATTTCGCTGTTTGACCGCGCAAGCGCACGCAGTTCTTCAGCTTTTCCTTCAATTTCGGCCAATGGCCGTTCGAATTCCAGATAGTTCATCAAATACTCCGAGCCGCGCTACAGCCTCATATAGGCGCTGAGGCTGGTGCTTTGCAACCAATCGCACACCGCGGGTGTGGGGTGGCGTAATGGGGTGCGGTGGCCCTGGTGGATTACGGGGCCCGAGCGTGTCAGGGTTCAGGGCTGGTTTGACGCTGTGTGTTCGCCCAAGATCAGGGGCTGGCCTGCGCGCAGCACGGCGCGGGCTATGGCGGTATGGCTGTCAAAATCGCCCATATGCGCTGCGCCATGGTGCAAAACCAGCGGGGCCAACAGCTGAAACGGCGCGCGGCCACCTTTGCGGATTTGAACGATCACCCGGTTGGCCGGGCGGCCTGAGCGCGCGGCCAAGGGCAGCACGCGTATGCTGCCCTGTGCTGCGTGCAATATTTCGGGCAGGCGGTCGGCTTGTTGGATCAGTGTCAGATAGCCACCGGGGCGCAGGCGGCGCAGCCCGGTTTTGACCCATATGCCCAGCTCCAGCGCCTCGCGTTGGGCGGTTTCGCGTCCCGAATCGGCGGCAGCTGTACCAGAGGCTTTGGGGAAATAGGGAGGGTTGGCGATGACGTGATCAAAATTTTGGGTGCGCAAATCGGCGGGCATTTGTGTCAGATCAGCACAGTGGATGGTGCAGGCCACCCCATTGGCCGCCGCATTGCGTTGCGCCAAATCGGCGTAATCGGGCTGTAATTCCACCCCAAAAAGCTGCAGCCCGGGCACCCTGCGCCCCAAAGACAATAGCGCCACCCCCGCACCGCAGCCCAGTTCCAGCACGCTTTGGCCCGCCTGTGCGGGAACCGTGGCGGCCAAAAAAACCGGATCGGTTGCGGCACGGTAACCTGCGCGCGGCTGCAAAATACGCAACTTTCCGCCCAGAAAACCATCACATGTCAGCGCATTATCGGCAAAGCCCATCAGAGACCTGTGACAATTTTATTATCGTTTAGAACCACAATGGCGGCCGCAAAATCATCATCTTGCACCATCACCCGTCGGGGTAGCACCCCAACCGAGCCTTCAAGCACGCTCATATGGACGTCAAGAACAAAGGTCTCTATACCCTCGCCTTGCAAAAGGGCGCAGGCAAAGGGAATGGTTGTGGCATCATTGGTGCGCAAAATTTCCTTCATCTGCCCATTAAAGAACAACCCCCGCGCTTTGTCGAGCAGACGAAGCAGGGCCAGCCAAACACAGGAGTGTGCGCCGTGGATCAGATGCACCAAAACCCGCATGACCGGTTGGCCCGGCTGCTGGCATCGGACATGGAGCAGGTCGATCAGGTGATCCGAGCGCGCATGGCGTCAGAAAATGCGCCGCGCATCCCAGAGGTGACCGCCCATCTGGTGGGCGCCGGCGGCAAGCGGTTGCGCCCGCTGTTGACCTTGGCTGCGGCCCGGCTGTGCGGCTATCAGGGGGGGTTTCATGTGCATCTGGCGGCGACCGTGGAATTTATTCACACAGCCACGCTGTTGCACGATGATGTGGTGGATGAATCTGAGCAACGTCGTGGCCGTCCTACGGCGAATTTGCTGTGGGATAACAAATCGAGCGTTTTGGTGGGTGATTATCTTTTTGCGCGCTCGTTTCAGTTGATGGTGGAAACTGGATCACTGCGGGTTTTGGATATTTTGGCGAATGCTTCTGCCACAATCGCCGAGGGTGAAGTGCTGCAACTGACCGCCGCACGCAATTTGGCGACGGATGAGTCGGTCTACCTGAAAGTCGTGCGGGGCAAGACGGCAGCGCTTTTTGCGGCGGCCACCGAGGTGGGCGGTGTGATTGCCAATGCCAGCCCGGCTGTTGTGGCGGCACTGGCCGCTTATGGGGATGCCTTGGGTGTCAGCTTTCAGATCGCCGATGACCTGCTGGATTATGAGGGTAACGCCACACAAACTGGCAAGAATGTTGGCGATGATTTCCGTGAAGGCAAGCTGACGCTGCCCCTGATCAAAGCCATCGCGCAGGCTGATGCGTCTGAGCGTGCGTTTTGGCAGCGTGTCATCGAAAGCGGCGACCAGAAGCCGGGCGATTTAGAGCAGGCGCTGGAAATTTTGGCCCGCCATGGCGCCTTGCAGGCGACCCGTGCCGATGCTCTGCATTGGGCTGGCGTTGCCAGAAGCGCTCTGGATGCATTGCCCGATACCGATCTGCGCGCGCTTTTGGGTGAGCTGTCTGATTACGTTGTGGCCCGGCTGGTTTAGCGCCCCAACACCCGCGCCACTGCCGCAGCCACCACGGGCACGGTTGCAGCATTTAACCCGGCAATGTTCATGCGGCTGTCACCAATCATGTAAATCGCATGGTCTTGGCGCAGGGTTTCAACCGCCGCCTCGTCCAACCCCAAGCGCGAAAACATACCGCGATGCTGGGCGATAAAGCCAAACCTGTCCGATCCAGTTTCTGCCCGCAATGCGTCGGCCAAAGCCATGCGCAGTTTGATCATGCTCAGGCGCACGGCCTCAAGCTCGGCCTGCCAATCGGTGCGCAAGGCCGGATCAGACAGCACCATTGTGACCAGACGCGCACCATGGTCGGGTGGAAATGAGAAATTCTGCCGATTCAAATGGGCCAGTGCGCCTTGGGCCAAGCGGCTGGTGGCGGTATCGGGTGATATGGTAATTAAGATGCCGGTGCGTTCGCGGTAAATGCCAAAATTTTTGGAACAACTTGCCGCAATCATCAGTTCTGGCAGTTGGGCAGCCAGCAGCTGCGTGGCAGCGCTGTCTTCGGCCAAGCCATCCCCAAACCCCTGATAGGCCAAATCAATCAGTGGCACAGCCCCTTTGCGCTGCAGTAAATCAGCCACCGCTTGCCATTCAGGCAGGGTAAGATTGGCCCCCGTCGGATTGTGGCAGCAGCCATGCAGCAGCACCACATCCCCCCCGCGCACCTGTTCCAGATCTGCCATCATTGCGGCAAAATCGACCGCGCAGCTGTCAGAATCAAAATAGCGATAGTTTGATTGGGCCACGCCAATATGATCGATGATCGACAGATGGTTTGGCCACGTGGGGTTTGATACCCAAACCCGCGCCAAAGGTGAGGCCATGCGGATCAGTTCCAACGCGTGATGCACCGCACCTGTGCCGCCGGTTGTGGCCGCTGCCGCCACCCTGTCACGCGGCACAGCATCGCCCAAAATCAGATCTGTCATCACAGCGTGAAAGCCCGGATCACCCGCCAGCGCGGTATAGGTTTTGGTGGTTTCGGCCATCCACAGCTGCTGCTCGGCTGTTTTCACCGCGCGCATGATCGGTGTCAGCCCTGATGCGTCTTTGTAAACACCGACGCCCAGGTCAATTTTATCACGGCGCGGGTCATCGCGAAACATCGCCATCATGCGCACAATCTTATCTTCGGCCTGTGGTTTAAGCGCGTTCAGCATTATTCATTTTCCCCTGTTGCCACTGGCAAATCGTCATACATGCCCCACTCGGCCCAAGACCCATCATAAAGCGCATGTTTGGGGTGGCCCAGCCGTTCCAGTGCCAAGCTTATGATCGCGGCGGTTACGCCTGACCCACAACTGGTGATCGCTGGCTTTGACAGATCAACCCTGGCTGCGGCAAAAACGGCGCGCAGGTCTTCAACTGGCTTTAGGGTGCCATTTGGCTGCAGTAATGTAGCAAAGGGAATGTTTTTTGCCCCCGGAATATGGCCCGAACGCAGACCTGCGCGTGGCTCGGGTTCGGCCCCGGCAAAGCGGCCGGGGGCGCGGGCATCCAGAATCTCATGGTCGCGCAGCTTTGATGCGGCTGCGACCTGGGTGACATCTTTAACCAGCTGGGCCTGACGCTGCACTGTCATGTGACGTTCGCGCGCAATTGGGGCCATGTCTTCGACGGGATGGCCTTCGGCCAGCCATTTGGGCAAGCCACCATCCAAAACGGCGATATCGGTCTTGCCCATCAGGCGAAACAGCCACCAAACCCGCGCTGCGGAAAACAGCCCCATACCATCATAAACCACGACCTGATGGCCATCACCCACGCCCATTGCCCGCATCCGGCTGATGAATTTTTCTTGTGGTGGCACCATATGTGGCAGGTCAGAGTGCAGATCGCTGATTTCATCGATATCAAAAAAGCGCGCACCAGGGATATGGGCGGCGTCATATTCGGCGCGGGCATCGCGGCCCATGGCGGGCAGATACCAAGAGGCGTCAAGCACACGTAAATCGGGATCTTGCAGATGGGCCGCCAGCCATTGGGTCGATACCAATGTCTTTGGATCGTCGGTTTGCAATTTATCCTCCCTGCGCCATTCGCCTTTGGTTTACGCAGGCTCTGGTGGCGCGGGCAAGGGGGCGCTAGCCGTGATCGCGCAGAATACGCTGTTTTTGGCGGTTCCAATCGCGGGTGGCTTCGGTTTGGCGTTTGTCGGATTTGTTTTTGCCCTTGGCGATGCCCAGCTTTAACTTCACCATGCCGCGTTCGTTAAAATACATTTCAAGCGGCACAATGGTCATGCCTTCGCGCTGTGTTGCCTGCCACAGGCGTGATAATTCGCGGGCGTTAACCAGCAACTTGCGGCGGCGGCGCTCTTCGTGGCCAAAGGTTTTTGCCTGTTTGTAAGGTGCTATATAGCCGTTGATCAGCCACAGCTCACCCCCTTCAACCGAGGCGTAGCTGTCGGCGATGTTAGAACCGCCCGCGCGCAGCGATTTCACCTCAGACCCTTCCAGCATGATACCTGCTTCCAGATCGCTTTCGATAAAATAATCGAAACGCGCCCGGCGGTTTTCGGCGATAAGGCGGGAATTGGGGTCTGATTTTGTGGCCATGATCTTTTGCAGATAGGGGATGGCAGGGGCCCTGTCCAGTGCGGCTCTCTCGTTTGGCGGTTTGCGCGCGCTGTGTCAGTGTGCTTGGGCGGACGACAGGATATAGCGGGCCGTCATCAAATCGAGATGCGCACCGCCACCATTTTTTGCGATTGTGATCTGATCTGCGCTGTCACGCCGAAATTTGCCTGCAGCAATATCATAAAAATCGGCCACGATCTGATTTGGGGTCAGCACACCGCGAGCAATCGGGTCTTTCAGTTCGCCAATATGATCGATTGTGGTGCTACGCGAATCAACAAATATTTTTGCGCGCAACAGAGCCCCATCATCAACTTCGCGCATATCGGGGCGATAGGCCCCGATCAGGTCCAGATGTGTGCCGGGCCGCAGCCATTCGCCCCGGATCACTGGGGTTGTCGCCATGGTTGCGGTGGCGATGATATCGGCGCATCCAACGGCAGTGGCCAGATCATCGGTGGCGGTTACATTGGGCAGGCTGGCGGCCATCGCGGCGGCGCCAGACGGCGTTCGGTTCCAAACTGTGAATTGCGCATCGGCAAACAGGCTGGAATAGGCCGCCACCATTGATCGCGCCACTGTCCCTGCGCCGACCAGCAAAATGTTCTTGCTGTCAGGCCGGGCCAACAGCCGGGCGGCCAGCAAGCTGTCACCCGCGGTTTTCCATTTGGTCACCAGATGAAAATCAACCAGCGCTTCAAGCGTGCCATCGTGATCAGAATAAAGATTGACGGCACCATTCACGCTGGGCCGTCCGGCAGCAGGGTTTGCGGGAAAAATTGTAGCGGTCTTTACAGCAAGGCCCATGCCGTCAATCCAAGCCGCGCGGCTCAGCAGCGTATCGTGGCCCCGGTACAAAAACGTATCACCAATTTCGGCGCGCGGGCGCAGGTGGCCCGCCTGCAATGCATCTGTCAGCGCCAGCCAATTCAGCGTGGGCTCAACCTCTGGGCCAATCAGTATGGGGGCGGGGGTTTTGGGGGTGGATACGGTCATATCTTGGCCTCGTCTTCGCTTAAAAGCCCCAGAGCGTGCAAAATGTTTGCCCAACGTTGTGGTCCCGTAAACCGATGGGTTTGCCAGCCGCGCGCAGCTGCGGCGGCGATATTATCGGCGCGATCATCGGTGAACAGCAGTTTTTGCGGTGCGATGGCGCAATCGGCCTCAACCATCGCATAAATCTGCGGATCGGGTTTTATGACATTCATGTGCCCTGAGATGTAGCGGCGATCAAATTCTTTTAAAAACGGGTATTGCGTCTCAGCATAGGCAAAGCTGTGAATACCAAAATTGCTCAGTGCGAAGACTGGAACACCTTTGGCGCGCAATCGGCGCAGCAGAGTCAATGACCCCTCAATGACGGGTGAGGCCATATCAATCCAACGATCGTGCCACATCTGGATAAAGGGGGCCCATTCTGGATGTTGTGCAGCGGTGTCATAAATTGTTTCGCGAAACAGCGCGCCTTTGTCGATGGCGTCATTCATCGCATGCAGATCAACGCTGGCAAACAGCCGCTTACGGTCTGACAGGGGCATGACGCTGTCGTAAAACCGTTCAGGGTTCCACTCGATCAAGACATTGCCAATGTCATAGATCACGGCCTCGGGGCGGGTCATGGCTGGGTCTGCCTTTGTGCTGCGCGAATTTCACCATCAAGCGCGTCCAGAAAACGCGACCGATCCGCCTTTGTAAAGGCTTTGCCACCCCCCACCCGAAACGGATCGGCGGCGCGTAAATCGGCCATCAGGTCACGCATGCCCAAAATCTGGCCGATATTGGCTGGGGTCAGCCGCTCGCCATTATGTTTAATGACACGCGCGCCCGTGGCGATGCATTTGGCTGCCAATGGGATATCGCCGGTAATCACAACATCACCCACGCCGGCATGATCGGCGATCCATTTGTCGGCTTCGTCTGCGCCGCTGGCCACAAAGACCATTTCGACCAGTGGGTGGGCTGAGGGCCGCAGCCCGCCATTGCACACAATAAACAGGCGCACCCCCAACCGGTCAGCCACCCGTTCTGCCTCGGCCCGGACAGGGCAGGCATCGGCATCAAGATAGATTGCGTTCATCCCAGCAGGGTGTCGGCGTGAAAGCGGATGTGGTCGGCCATGAAGCTTGCGACAAAGAAATAGCTGTGATCATAGCCGGGCTGCATCCGGATTTGGCCTGGTTGGCGGCGCAGCGCCATGGCATGGGCCAGCGATTCTGGCATTAGCAGGTTTAAAAACTGATCACTTGCGCCCTGATCTATCAGCACGTTTCCATCAAAACCTTGGGCTGTCATTAAAAGAGTGGCGTCATGGTCGGCCCAAGCGGTCTGATCTTGACCAAGATAGGCGGCAAATTGCTTGCGCCCCCAATCTGACTGTGTGGGATGTGCGATGGGGGCAAAGGCCGACAGGCTGCAAAAACGCCCCGGGCTTGTCATGGCCAGTATCAGCGCCCCATGCCCGCCCATCGAATGCCCGGTGATGCCCTGGCGCCTAGAGTTCAGCGGAAAGTGCCCCAGCACCAGATCTGGCAGATCGTTTAAGATGTAATCGCGCATCCGGTAATGTGCAGCCCAAGGTGCTTGTGTGGCGTTGAGGTAAAACCCTGCCCCCTGTCCCAGATCATAGGCGCCATCATCCGATACATCGGCCCCACGTGGCGATGTATCGGGAAAAATGACCGCAATCCCTGCCCGGGCTGCCCAAGCCTGCGCGCCAGCTTTGACCATGGCGTTTTCATGGGTGCAGGTCAGCCCTGACAGATACCACAAAATTGGCACAGGCCCCCTTTGGGCTGCGGCCGGCAGAAACAGGCCAAAGGTCATGTCACAGCCAAGGCTGGCGGATGAATGGCTGTAAACGCCCTGAACCCCACCAAAACAGGCGTTTTCGCTGATTTTTTCCACAATATCCCCCTTAGTTTCCTGCCATAAGCGGCAGCACCCGGGCAATGACCGCCGGAATGGTGGCAATGCTGAGCGCGGTTGACACCAAAATAGCTGCCGATACCCGCTGGGGTGCAATGCCGTAATGCTGGGCCAGCATGAAAATATTCCCCGCCACTGGCAAGGATGCCGCTGCAATCAAAACCCCCGCCGCATCCGGTTTCACAGGAAACAAAACCAGCGCGGCAAAGGCAATCGCCAGCGGGTGCAGCAATAATTTGCACCCTGACAGCCAAAGCGCCACCTGCACCCGTTCTGCCGATTTGGCCGCAAGCGATGCGCCAATGGCAAACAGCGCACATGGGGTGGCCGCACCGCCCAAAATCGCCATGAATTCTCGTACCGGCCCGGGCAAGGCCCATCCGGTTGCCGACCAGCCCAGCCCCAGCACCATCGCAACAATCATTGGGTTTTTCAGCAAGCCGATGAACAATTGCCCTACAATCGCTGGACTGACGCGCCCCCCGCGCGATGCGGTGACGATCAGTGTGATCAGCGTTGAAAACACAATCAGATCCAGTGCCAAAATCATCAGAACCGGCCCGGCTGCGTTTGGGCCCAGCAGCACAATCAGCATCGGCACGCCCAAAAATCCGGTGTTGCCGATTACGGCGCATTGCGCCTCAATCGCGGCCTCGCCCAGCGGCACGCGGCGTGCAAATGCCACGCCCATCGCCAGCACATAAACCGCGCCCGACCCCACCAAATAGGCCATCACAAACGGGCCATCATAGATTTCCGCCACAGACAGGCTTGCCGCAAAGCCAAACAGCATTGCTGACAGGGCAAAGTAAAACACAAATCTTGTCAGATAGGCGGTGGCCTGTTCGTTAAAAAACCGTGCCCGAGCGGCACCATAGCCCAGCCCGATTAGCGCAAAAAACGGAAGCGTTTTCAAAAGAACGGGCAACATGCACAGGGATCCAAAACAAAAGAACAACAGGCGTATTTGATAAGTGTCGGCACCAATCTGGCGCTATCCTGCCCCGATCAAAATGCCCGCCGCAAAGACCAAGGCACCGCCCAGAACCACCTGAAATGCAGCCCGCAAAAATGGTGTTTCCATAAAGCGGTTTTGAATCCAGACGATTGCCCATAATTCAACGAACACAACGCAGATCGCGATGGTGGTTGCCGTCCAGAAATCTGCAATCAAATAGGGCAGGGCATGGCCCAAACCACCAATCGTTGTCATCACCCCTGAGGCAAGGCCCCGTTTAAACGGTGACCCCCGCCCTGACAAAACGCCATCATCATGCGCCGCTTCGGTAAAACCCATGGATATGCCCGCCCCAACCGAGGCCGCCAGCCCAACCAGAAGCGTGGTGTGGGGATCTTTGGTGGCAAAGGCGGTCGCAAAGATTGGGGCCAGCGTTGACACCGACCCATCCATCAACCCAGCCAGCCCCGGCTGCACCCATGTCAGAATAAATTGGCGGTGGGCGGCGCGGTCTTCGCCTTGGCGGGCCCCTTCACCCAAATGGGTTTCGGCCAGATCACCTGCCTTTTCGCTGTGCGCGGCTTCGGCATGCGCCAAATCACCCAACAACTTGCGCGTTGCAGCATCAGATGTGCGGGCAGCAGCGCGCTCATAAAATGCTTGGGCGCCCCGCTCCATTTCTTCGGCCTCGGCCCTGATCCGGTCTAACCCAAGGTTTTCGATCAGCCAGACCGGCTTGCGCGCATAAAACCCCGCCACATGTTCGCGTCGGATCAGCGGAATGACTGGGCCAAACCGTTCGGCGTGCAGGTCAATCAGACGGCGACGGTGTTCATCTTCTTCTTGGGCCATTCCATCAAAGATCGCAGCCGTTGCCGGAAAATCAACGCGCAGCCTTTCGCCATAGGTGCGATAAATGCGGGCATCATCTTCTTCTGAAGAAATGGCGAGGGCCAGAACCTCTTGTTCAGACAGATCAGAAAAGCGCCTGCGCGAGGGGAAGCCGGGGATCATGATGCGCTCCTTTATTTGACGTGAGGATACTTGATTGAGCGTGGCAAGGCAAACGGATGGGCCATGCCTTTGGCGTGGCACACTGTCAAAAGACAGATTGCACGCGATTTGGGCGGTGTTAGCGTTCAGATCAGGCGGGACATAGCCCGGCGCAACAAAAACAGGCCCTCAATGCACAGCCAACCCGAAGAACGCCGCAAAAAAATCGAAGATCTGCGCAAGAATCTTTTGAAACCTGTGGCGTCTAAAAAAACGGGGCCTGCGCATGTGGCATCTGTCAATGTTGGGTCAACAGATACGGCGCGCCCAATCGCTGCGGCTGTAAAGCGCATGGCACCACGTCCTGTTGCAGCCACATCTGGCACCGCCCCACTTTTGCTGGTGAACCCGGTTTTTGTGCCAAA
>CALAXT010000044.1 GCA_937895435.1 uncultured Paracoccaceae bacterium
CAGCCACATCTGGCACCGCCCCACTTTTGCTGGTGAACCCGGTTTTTGTGCCAAAACCTGCGCGTTAGGCAAATATCTTGCGGCGGTTTGCGAAAGGTGTAGCCTGAGGCCTGCCAAGGGCCAAGGGCCGTGACTTGGCATAAACTTGATGCAGGAACCCGCAATGACCGATTTAACCCTGACAGACCGTAAGAACGGCGCGATTGCGCGCGGTGTTGGCATGACGACGCAGATCTATGCTGATCGTGCTGAAAACGCTGAAATCTGGGATAAGGCTGGGAACCGATACATTGATTTTGCCGCTGGTATTGCGGTGGTCAACACCGGCCACCGCCACCCGCGCGTGATGGCGGCGGTCAAGGCACAGTTGGACCGCTTTACCCATACCTGCCACCAAGTCGTGCCCTATGAAAATTATGTTGATTTGGCCGAGCGGTTGAATGGGCTGGTGCCCGGTGATTTTCCGAAGAAAACAATTTTTGCCACAACTGGCGCGGAAGCGGTTGAAAACGCAATAAAAATCGCGCGGCATTTTACCAAACGCGCCGCGGTGGTGGCCTTTGCGGGGGGCTTTCACGGCCGCACCTTTATGGGCATGGCGCTCACTGGAAAGGTGCAACCCTACAAAGCGGGTTTTGGCCCAATGATGGGCGATGTCTGGCATTTGCCGTTTCCCAGCGATTTGCATGGGGTCACGGTGGATCAGGCGATGGCCGGGCTTGAACGGCTGTTCAAAGCTGATCTGGAACCCAGCCGTGTGGCTGCGATTATTGTAGAACCGGTGCAGGGCGAGGGGGGCTTTTACGAGGTGCCGCCTGCGCTGATGCAGCGGTTGCGTGCGATCTGTGATGCCCATGGGATCGTGATGATCGCAGATGAGGTGCAAACTGGCTTTGCCCGCACCGGCAAACTGTTTGCCATGCAGCACCATGGGGTGGCCGCTGATATTACCTGTATGGCCAAGGGTCTGGGCGGGGGATTGCCGATTTCGGCGGTGACAGGGCGCGCTGACATCATGGACAGTCCTGACCCCGGTGGCCTTGGTGGTACCTATGCGGGCAATCCGCTGGGGGTGGCTGCGGCCCATGCCGTTTTGGATGTGATCGAAGACGAATCGCTTTGTGATCGTGCAATGATGCTTGGCGGGCGGCTGAAACAGCGTCTGGCTGCGATGCGCGATGAAGTGCCCGAGATTGTCGATATTCGTGGCCCGGGTTTTATGAACGCGGTTGAATTCAATGTGGCGGGCACGGATACGCCCGATGCCGGGTTTGCCAATCGCGTGCGCGAGGCGGCGCTAGCGCGTGGGCTGATTTTGCTGACCTGCGGCGTTTACGGCAATGTGATCCGCTTTTTGGCGCCGATCACCATCCCTGATGCCGTGTTTGATGAGGCGCTCGATATTCTTGAGGCGTCTGTCAAAGCCGCCCGAACGGTCTGACTTCACCTCGAACGGGCGGCTGTCGGGGCCGCCCGTTGTGCCAAACGATGCAGGCAATGGTGGCCCCGTTTATCTGCAGCCGTCAAATGACGCGCTTATCCCAGCGAATAGCCGGCCCCCCGCACGGTGCGAATGGGGTCTTCACCGCCAGATTTCATCAGCGCCTTGCGCAGTCGGCCGACATGCACGTCAATCGTGCGGGTATCGACATAGATATCGCGACCCCACACCCGATCCAAAAGTTGCTCGCGGCTCCAAACCCGGCCCGGTTTTTCCATCAAGGTCGTCAGCAGTCGAAACTCTGTTGGGCCCAAAGGAACGGCCATGCCCGATCGATAAACCCGGTGTTCGGTGGAATCGAGCATGATATCATCAAAATTCAGCCGCTCGCCCACGGTTGAGGGCCGGGTACGGCGCAATTGTGCGCGCAGACGTGCCATCAGTTCCAAGACCGAATAGGGTTTGACCATATAGTCATCGGCCCCAGTTTCCAGCCCGCGCACCCGGTCGATTTCTTCTGATCTGGCCGACAGCATAACAATTGGGATCGCCCGCGTTTCGCTGCGTGATTTCAGCCGGCGGCAGACCTCAATTCCTGAAACTTTGGGCAGCATCCAATCCAACAAGATCAGATCAGGCATTTCTTCTGAAGCCAATAACAACCCCTTTTCGCCATCTTCGGCAACCACCACCCGAAAGCCCTCGGCTTCCAGATTGTAACAGATCACCTCACGTTGGGCGGATTCGTCTTCAACCAACAAAATCACGGGTTGCTGCGTTGCCATAGTGCTCTCCGATCAATCCTCAATATGCGAGATGGATGTGGTGTCGCCTTTGGGGCGGCTTTCTTCCACTGGGGTACCCGTCACCAGATAAATCACTTGTTCGGCGATTGTGGTGGCGTGATCGCCCATTCGTTCAACATTTTTGGCAATGAAATGCAGGTGCATACAGGCGGTGATGTTGCGTGGATCTTCCATCATATGGGTCAGCAGCGCCCGAAAGAGCGTGTTGTAGATCTGATCGACATCCACGTCACGCTTGCGCACGTTGGTGGCCAATTCCACATCGCGGTGGATATAGGCGTCGAGCACGTCTTTCAGCATCACGCTGACCGAGCGCGCCATGCGGCGGACGGTACCAGTTGACCCCTCGATGGGTGACATCTGCGTCAGCACAACGGCGCGTTTGGCCATATTTTTGGCATAATCGCCCATCCGTTCAAGGCTGGCGGCAATTTTCATCACGGTCAGCACCGTGCGCAGATCGCCCGCTGTGGGGGCACGCAGCGCAATGACGCGGGCGGCTTCTTGCTGAATGCGGAATTCCAGCGCGTCAATCGCCTCATCGCCCTTGCGCACGCCGTTGGCCATGTCTTCGTCACGGCTTTCCAGCGCTTGGGCGGCATCCAGTATGGCGGCTTCGACCAGGCCGCCCATTTTCATGATCATGGCCTGAATGGCTTCCAGATCACGGTCAAAGGCGGATGCAATGTGGGGTTCGGTGTTCATGGTATCTCCCTCAGCCGATCCGGCCCGTGATATAGCTTTCAGTGCGCGGGTCGCGCGGGGTGGTGAAGATCTGGCCGGTTTCGCCATATTCTACCAGATGGCCCATATGAAAGAACGCAGTGCGCTGACTGACGCGCGCGGCTTGCTGCATTGAGTGGGTTACAATCACCACCGAAAACTGGCTGCGCAATTCATCAATCAGTTCTTCGACTTGGGCGGTTGCAATCGGATCAAGTGCCGAGCACGGCTCATCCATCAACAAAACTTCGGGCGAGGTCGCCACTGCGCGTGCGATGCACAGGCGCTGCTGCTGGCCCCCCGAAAGGCCGGTGCCTGGGGAATCAAGACGGTCTTTGACCTCATTCCACAGTGCCGCGCGGCGCAGCGAGCTTTCGACAATTTCATCCAATTCCGCACGAGAATTTGTGAGGCCGTGAATTTTCGGGCCATAGGCGACGTTTTCATAGATTGATTTTGGAAAAGGGTTTGGCTTTTGAAACACCATGCCAACGCGGGCACGCAACTGCACGGGATCAACCTTGGCGTCATAGATGTCTTCGCCATCCATTTTAATCATGCCCTCTACCCGGCAGATCGGAATGGTGTCATTCATCCGGTTCAGGCAGCGCAGAAATGTGGATTTGCCGCAGCCCGATGGCCCGATGAACGCGGTGACTGTTTTATCTAGAATATCAACATCAACGTCTTTTAGCGCATGTGTATCGCTGTAATAGACCTGCACACCACGTGCGGTGATCTTTGTACCGTTCTGATCCACGTCTCGCTCCACTATTCGCATATCGTTCATTCTATCGGCCTTTCGTTACCATCTGCGTTCAAATCCTGACCGCAGGTCGATGGCAAGGGCATGTATTTTAACCGCTAAAACCGGCAAACCAGAAGTGCGGTGGACCTGCAGGCTGACCAATCTGCGATCAGCTGCATGACAAAAAACAGATCTCCTGATCTTTTGTAGGGCCAGTTTGCCCAGATTACTTTGGCGTTTAGACGCCTCGGGTGACATCAATGCAAAGTTTTTGTAACAGAACTATGACACATCACCACATCGGGCGTGCCATATTTCTCAGGTTTGGCCCAGATGTGTTTCGCCACGGGCCCGTGCCAGCACCATTTGTGTGTGGCGTTCGCGAAAGCCCGCGCGCTGTCGCGGTGTATATTCATCGACGCAATGCCTGCAGCAGGCGCCTTGTTCATAGGCCGGATCAGTCTTGTCCTCCGGGGTCAGCGGTCGACGGCAGGCATAACACAGGCTGTGGCCGCCGGGGGTTAGCCCGTGGCCAACGGACACGCGTTGGTCAAAGACAAAACAGGCCCCCTGCCAAAGACTGTCTTCTGGTGGCACCTCTTCCAGATATTTCAAGATGCCGCCTTGCAGGTGATATACTTCGTCGATTCCCTGACCGCGCAGGAAGTTCGTCGACTTTTCACACCGAATGCCACCGGTGCAAAACATGGCGATTCGCTTGTTGTGAAACCTGTCGCGGTTTTCAGCCCACCATGCAGGAAAGTCGCGAAAGCTGCGTGTCATTGGGTCAACGGCGCCGTTAAATGTGCCAATCGCCACTTCGTAATCGTTGCGCGTGTCGATTACAGCGACATCGGGGTCTGATATCAGCGCATTCCAATCTTGGGGCGCGACATAGTGGCCAGTGCCTGCAAGCGGGTCGACATCAGGCTGGCCCATCGTCACAATTTCGCGTTTCAGCCGCACTTTCAGCCGGTTAAAGGGCATGCTTTCGGCGGGGCTTTCCTTCCAATCTAGTGCGGCACAGCCCGGCAGGGTGCGCAGATGCGCTATGACGGCGTCAATCCCGGAACGGGTGCCCGCAATCGTGCCATTCACCCCCTCATGGGCCAGCAAAAGCGTGCCCTTGACCCCTGCTGCCTGACACAACGCCAAAAGCGGTGGGCGCAGGGCGGCAGGGTCGGGGAAACGGGCGAATTGGTAAAGGGCGGCAACGATAAGCATGGGGTTATCTAATCTTTTGGCCAAAACAAGACAAGCCTTGGGGTTTGGTTGTGCCGCGACTTGGCTCTGCCATTGACGCAGCCCAGTCAGCCACTTACGCAGTTCTTTGACGCTATTTGGAGTTGGTATATGGCGCATGCCTTGATCGTGATCGATCTGCAGAATGATTTTTGCCCGAATGGCGCGCTGGCGGTTGCTGGGGGCGATGACATCGTGGCGCCGATAAACGCGCTGATGGGGCAATTTGATGCGGTGATTTTGACCCAAGATTGGCACCCGGCCAATCACGCCTCTTTTGCGTCAAACCACACGAATGCGGCAGCGTTTGATGTGACGCAAATGCCCTATGGCCCACAAGTATTATGGCCCGATCACTGCGTGCAAGGCACGAAAGGTGCGGATTTTCACGCCGATCTGCACACTGATCGCGCCGATATGATTATCCGCAAAGGATATCGCCCGCAGATCGACAGTTATTCTGCATTTTTTGAAAACGATCGTACGACCCCAACTGGGCTTGAGGGCTATTTGCGCACGCGTTCCATCACAACGCTTACCCTTGTGGGGTTGGCGCTGGATTACTGCGTGGCCTTTTCCGCTGTGGATGCTGCGCGGTTGGGGTTTGATGTCCGCGTGCGCCGCGATGCGTGTCGGATGATTGATCTGGATGGGTCAATGGCGCAGGCCTTGGCCGCCATGACCCAAGCCGGTGTCAGATTGGAGCCTGCTCATGGTTGATATTGCCACCCGCGTCTATAATCACAAGTGGCGCATTGATCCCATCGTGCGCTCGTTGATTGATACTGATTTTTACAAGTTGCTGATGTGCCAATCGGTGTTTCGCAACAAACCGGATACCATCGTGACCTTCAGCCTGATCAATCGCTCGCCCAGCATCCGCTTGGCCGATCTGGTGGATGAGGGAGAGCTGCGCGAACAGCTTGATCATATCCGCACGTTGCGACTGTCGCGCGGCGAAAGCACATTTTTGCGGGGCAATACATTCTATGGCAAGCGCCAGATGTTCCGCCCAGATTTCATGGAATGGTTCGAAAATTTTACGTTGCCGCCCTATCATCTGGAAAAACGGGATGGTCAGTATGAGCTGACGTTTGAGGGCCGGTGGCCCGAGGTGATGATGTGGGAAATTCCTGCTTTGGCTGTGCTGATGGAATTGCGCAGCCGTGCCGTGCTGAAAAGCATGGGCCGGTTTGAACTGCAGGTGCTTTATGCCCGCGCCATGACAAAACTGTGGGAAAAGGTTGAACGCTTGCGCCCGGTCAAAGGGCTGCGGTTGGGCGATTTTGGTACGCGCCGCAGGCACTCGTTCTTGTGGCAAGATTGGGCGGTGCAGGCGCTCCAAGAGGGGCTTGGCGAAAAATTTGTCGGCACTTCAAACTGTCTGATCGCCATGCGCCGCGAGGTCGAGGCGATTGGCACCAATGCCCATGAATTGCCAATGGTCTATTCGGCGCTGGCCAAAAATGATGCCGAACTGGCTGAGGCGCCGTTTCGTGTGCTGGCGGATTGGCACGAAGAACACGATGGCAATTTGCGGATCATTTTGCCCGATACCTATGGCACTGCGCGCTTTTTGGAGCGCGCGCCCGATTGGCTTGCGCAATGGACAGGCATTCGCATCGATTCAGGCGACCCTGTTGCGGGGGCCGAGGCGGCGATCAGTTGGTGGACGGCGCGTGGTGAAGATCCGACCAAAAAATTGGTGATATTTTCCGATGCGTTGGATGTGACGATGATTGAATCGTTGCAGGCCCGCTTTGGTGGACGGGTCAAGGTAAGTTTTGGCTGGGGTACGTTGCTGACCAACGATTTCCGTGGGCTAGTGGCTGACGATGCTTTGGCGCCGTTCAGTCTGGTATGCAAAGCGGTGATGGCAGATGGGCGGCCAACGGTCAAACTGTCTGACAATCCGCAAAAAGCGCTTGGCCCCACGGATGAGGTTGCGCGCTATAAGCGGGTGTTTGGGGTGGGCAATCAGGTGGCCCAACCACTGGTGGTCTGACCCACGCTAGCGCCCCAGCAGCGCCCCGCCGCCCAAAACAATGTCTGAGGCCCGCACGGCCCGCGCAATGTGCGCGCGCGCGCCCGGATGATCGGCGGGCAGGCGCGACATTGTCCACCCCACCGAGGCCAGAGTGCGCAACAGCGTAAATCCTGCCACCAATCCAATATCTTGCGTGCTGAGTGGCCGCAGACGGCTGTAGCCTGAGATCAGCGCATCGGCGATCTGCGGCAGATGTGGCTCGGTCAAGTTTTGTGACAAGGCCGTGCCCAAATCATAAAGCCGAAACCCGATGCCGCAATCATCAAAATCAATCAGCGTCAGCGCGCCATCGTCATCCAGCACGTTTTCGCGCAGCACATCAGCATGAATCAGCCCAATATCGGCCCCTCGTGCGATATATGATGTGAAATCTGCGTGCAGCTGGCTGCGGGCGGCCTGCAGCATTGCGGCCTGATGCTGGGTCAGGCCGGGGTGTTCCCAGAACCTATCCCAAAATGGGGTTTCGCCCAACAAACCATCCAGATCCCAGCGATGTCGGGTGAAATTTGCTGGCAGGGTCATGCCGTCGGTCAGGGTGTGCATTTCTGCCAGCATCTGCCCCAAATCGGCATGCAGCGCGCATTGGCGGGCCATGGATTGGGTCAGGGGCACGCCACCCTCACCAATCGCATCACCTTTTGCCCAAGCAATGCACGATGCCAGCCGCCCCTGCGCTAACTGGGCAACCAAGTCGCCAGCCAACGTGGGCAGCGCCGTTGGGACAGCCAGCCCCTCGGCAGCCAGTGCGCTTTGCCACCACAATTCAGATGCAATCGAGCCCTGCGATTGATAGCCGGGCCGATGCAGCCGCAGCGCTGCCGGCCCCCCGGGCAGGGCAATTTCAAACACGGCATTTTCTCGGTTGCGGATCAGTCGAGGTTGTGGCGCATCATGGCGCGCACCCCACAGGTGGGCTGCCTGTTGCGCCAGATCCATCGCTTGGGCATCGCTAAGTGCCACGGTCATCGTCTAGGCCGATTTCATAATGGGGGTGTGCGCCAGCGCATCAATCAGCGCATCGACCACGATATCGGCATCTTCGCGCGCAAACGGCATGGGTGGGCGCATTTTCAGCGTATTGCCATGCCGCCCAATGCGGTTCAGCAACACACCGCGCGCCACCATGGCCTCGACCACGGCAATGGTAAAATCGGTGGCTGGTGTTTTGCCATCTGATTGCACAAATTCCGCCCCCATGAAAAACCCATGACCACGGGTGTCGACCAAAAGTGGATGGCGTAACGCCGACAGGCGCTGTTGCATATAATCGCCCACCACGCGCGCATTTTCCATCAGACCTTCGTCGTCAATCACATCCAGCGTGGCCAAGGCCGCCGCCGCCGCAACGGGGTTGCCGCCAAAGGTGTTGAAATACCCAAACGCCCCGCGAAACGCTGCCATTACATCGGGGCGCGCCAGCACGGCGGCCACTGGATAGCCGTTGGCCATTGGTTTGCCGACAGTGACAACATCAGGCGCAAACCCCAGCCACTCGTGGCCCCAAAAATGTGTGCCCATCCTGCCAAATCCGGGCTGTACTTCATCGGCCAACAGCAGGCCACCGGCCGCGCGCACCAGCGCAACGGTTGGGTCAAGAAAGCCTGGGCTTTGCACCGGAAAGCCCTCATTTGCGAAGTACGGGCACAGCATCAGCCCGGAAAAGCCAAAACCGCTTGTTTCAAGTTCAGCGATGGCACGGGCGACGTGGTTGGCAAAGTCTTGGGCTTTTTGCATGGGGGTGGCACCGTCGGTGCCCAGGCTTTCGGGGGCGGGCACAAGCCGGACATGCGGGGGATAGCCGCCGATGGGTGGCCTGCGGGTTGAGAGAACCGAAGTTGCGGTTGTGTTGCCATGATAGGTGTTATCGGTCGCGATGATGCCGGTTTTTCCGGTTACGGCTTGGGCCATGCGCAAGGCGATATCGTTCGCCTCTGATCCTGTGCACACCATAATTGCTTGCGACAGGCCATGCCCCAGCCGGGCTGTTAGCCGCTCGATATAAGTCAGAACACCATCATGCAAATAACGTGTGTGGGTGTTTAATTCCGCCGATTGTTGGGCGATGGCTGCAACAACACGGGGGTGGCAATGGCCGACATGTGGGACATTGTTGTAGCAATCAATATAGGCCTTTCCATCTGCATCCCAGAGCCGCACCCCTTGGCCTCGCACGATATGCACTGGGGTTTCGTAAAACGTTGGCACATTTGGCCCCATCAGACGGGCGCGGCGGTCCAGCAGATCTTGGGTCATTCCTCACCTGTCACTTTTCCGCGCAGCGATTTGACCGTGCCGCGTTGTTCTTTGGCTTCCAGCCTGCGCCGTTTGCTGGCCAATGTCGGTTTGGTGGGCACGCGGCGGCGTGGCGCAATTAGGGCGGTACGAATCATTTCCACCAGCCGCGCCTGGGCCAGTTCGCGGTTGCGTATCTGGCTGCGGGTTTCTTCGGCGCGGATCACAATCGCGCCTTCGGTTGTCCAGCGTCGTCCGGCCAGCCGTTGCAGGCGGGCCTTGACGGCAGTGCTCAGGTTCGGGCTGCGCGCAGCTTCGAACCGCAGTTCAACCGCGGTTTCCACTTTGTTGACATTTTGCCCACCCGGCCCTGATGCGCGCGAAAAGCTTTCGCTCAGTTCCCAATCTTGCAGGACAATCTGATCGGTAATGCGCAGCATGCCCCCGGCCTGTTTCCCGCCACTGATATCTGCCGTGATAGCCCGCGCTGCGCAAAAGAGAAAGGGCCGCCCTGCGGCGACCCTTTCCGAGTATGTAGGAGATGGGCATCTGGTTAGGAAATTGCCCAATCAAAGGACGCTTGTCTTCAGGTTTGCCTTTAGACCGCGATACCTCCAACTGTCCCAACACCGCATTCCATTATCACTCTAGACACTGGACCACCTCCTTTCAAATGTTTCTAACATTTGAAAGGTGACACATATTTTGTGTTTGTCAAAACTTTTTATGCTACCTGTGGCACAAATTTGCGCAGGATCAGCCGAAATGGCACCAAGGCCACCAGCGCAAGCGCCAGTTTAACACCCCAATCTGCCACGGCCAGTGATTGCCAAAGCGGCGCGGCGGGGCCAAAGCCCAGCAACGGCAGAACCTCATTGGCCCAGCCCACATCATTGCTTGGTTCCAAAAAGCCAAGTCCTGCGGAAAAGGCAATGGTGAAGAACAATGCGGTATCCAATGCTGATCCCAACAAGGTTGAGACCAGCGGCGCGCGCCACCAGTTGCCACTGCGCAGACGATCAAAAATGGTCACATCGGCCAGCTGCGCCAGCAAAAACGCGATACCAGATCCAATCGCGATGCGCAGCGTCACCAGCGGGCCAAATTCACCCATGATCTGCGTTCCAATCAGGGAACAAATCAGCCCCATGGCAAAGCCTGCCAGAACCACCCGACGCGCGGCAGCAGGCCCCGCCAAGCGATTGGTTAGATCGGTTACCAAAAAAGCCAACGGATAGGTGAATGCCCCCCATGTCAGCCAATCGCCACACAGAAATTGCACCAGAATGTTTGAGGCCAGAACAATGGCCCCCATTGCCAAAATGGCAATCTTTGGGGTCGTTATCATAATTTTATTCCGTTTTGACAAGGTTGCGGACACTTGTCCCCGATTATCGGGGATGGCGCGACCTAATGGCTTCTTGCGGGCAATGCAAGTCGGGCGATGCAAGCCGGGCTGTGCAAGTGGGGCCTTATGGCACCAGTTTGTAATCAACCCATTCCGTGCGCTGAAAAAACTGAAAATTATCGTCAGAAATCATCGTCAGGCGCAGCGCGCCGCGGCTGTCTTGCCAAACCGCCAGACCTTCAAGGTTGTCATGCCGCCCGCCGCGGGTTTCCAGCAGAACGCGCGCGTCCTGCAACCCTGTTGGTGTTACAATAAACGATCTGACCCGGGCGCGAAACCACAGTGGAAAGGTAAACCCCCGTTCCAGCAGATACATCCGACCATCTGGGCCGAAATCCATGCCGACGGGTTGCCAATCACCGGCAAAGGGCAGGGTAAAGGGTTGATCCCAAACCCCGTTTTGAAAGCGCCAGATTGGCCGCGCCTCGTCGGTGGTTCTTACCTGTTCGGGCAGGGTGTAAAGCGTGCCCGCCGCATCCACCCCCAAGGCCTCAAGCGCACCATTTGAAATCAGGCTGCGAAACGCTTTGGGGCGCGTTAAGCGGCCCGCTGGCCCATCAAGCGCATCATAGACCGCGACACGGTGCAGGCCTTCAAATGAAATGGCCACCCGCCCATCATGCAAAAGGGCCAGACCTTCGGCGTCAAAATTCGTGCGGTTCAGGGGGTTTGCGCGGCTGTCATGCAGGGTAAAGATGGGCCCTGGCGCCACCCCAATCACCGCACCCGCGTCGTTGCGCATCAGCGTGCCGCGCAGAATGGTGCCGCGATCAGACAAGGCCACAAAACTCCGACCATCTTGGCCCAATTCAAGGCCAGAATAGCCCCCAAACGCCGGATCGGGCAGCGACCAACGATAGCTGCCGATAAATTCTGCGTTTTTTGGCCCCTGTCGTGGGGCGTCGGCTGCTTTTGCACCCAAAAATAACGAACTTGCGCAGGCCAGCAACACCGCCAGCCCAAAGCGTGCAAACCTGGGTATCATGGTATGCCGATGTGCCGTCATGGGGTCTGGACCACGCGGTGGCAGGTCTTGGGCAGATCTGTCAGTGTAAGCGCGCGCGCGCCTTTGGGGCGTGGTGTATCTGTTTGTTTGTTGGTGACTTTGGCGGAGGCCACAGGTTTTGTCAGATAATCCGTGACCCACCATTGCAGACTGGCATCACAGCCATCGCCACCTTGCGAAAGGGTATCAACTGTTGGGGTTTGCGGCTGGCAGGTATCGGCTCCGGCCGGGCATTTCAGGCGGATATGAAAATGTGCATCATGCCCATAATAGGGTCGGATTTTCTGTAACCAGTCGCGATCGGACAGTGTGGCCGCTTTGCACAGGGCGATTTTTGCAGGTGGCGTGATGAAAATGCGATCAACCCGCGGATCGCGCGCGGCGCGTTGCAACAGGGCTGCATGCGCGCTTGTCCAATTGGCGTTCAGGCTGCGCTGATCTGCGCTGCGCACCGATTGGAAGGGTGCATTTTCGCGCGCAGCCCGGCTGAGGTTTATCTTGCGGGGTGCTAGCAGCCAGACATCGGCATCCAGCCCGATTTGGTGGCTGGCATGGCCGCTGGCCATCGGGCCACCGCGCGGTTGGCTGATATCGCCAATGTAGAGCCCGGCCCATCCCAGTGTTTGGGCAAACTCTGACAGTTCTTTCAACAAGGCAATCATTTCAGGGTGGCCCCAAGCACGGTTACGGCTGGGGCGCATGACTTGCCAGCTGGGCCCAGTATCAGGCAGCGCAACCAGACCGTCTGCACAGCCGCGGGCATAGCTGCCGTGTGGCATCGGTGCGGCACGGCTGGGCTGGGCATGCTGGCCAAACAATTGCGCGGCCAAAGGGCTTGCCTGCGCCAATGGCACAGCCAGACACAGCGCGCTTATCAGCAGCATGCAGCGACAAATTGCCCGTATCATGGTGCAGCCTCGCCTTCGGGGGAGACCCGCGCCATCAACGCCAAACCGCCCAAAAACAGCACCACCAGTGGCACCATACCCCAACGTTGGCTGCCGCTTGCCATGGTGGCGGCTGTGATCAGGGCGGGTGCCAGAAATGATGTCACCCGTCCTGACAGGGCATAAAGCCCAAAGGCCTCGGTTGCACTGGCAAGGCTGGTGTGGCGCACCATCATCGTGCGGCTGGCCGATTGCAACGCCCCCCCCGCCCCGCCAATCAGTGCGCCACACAGATAAAAGATTTGGTCTGGCAGCGCAGACCCGGCGGGCCAAGTCAGTGTAAAAAGACCCCTGCGATCCAGCCCCAAAATGATGCAACAGACCGCAATTAACGCCACAATAGCCACGATGATCACCGGTTTTGGCCCAAAACGGCGATCGGCCCGCCCGCCCATCCAGCTTGCCGCTGCCGCCGCCAATGCGCCGATCACGCCAAAGCTGCCCACCTCAACCACAGACCAGCCCAAAACCCCCACGGCATAAATCCCACCAAAGCCATAGAGCGCGTTCAGCGCATCGCGGTAGACCAGAGAGGCCACCAAAAACTGTGCCAAACTGGGGCGACGACGCAATCCTGTGATCAGCGCCCAAAGCCGCGATAATGCAGCCCTAAGCGCGCCGGTTTGGCGCGGGGTTTTTGGCTCTTGCACCCATAAAAAAAATGGGACCATGAACACTGCGTACCAAAGGGCTGTGAAAGGCCCCACCGCCCGCGTGCCCTCGCGCAGCGTTGCATCCAACCCAAAAGCTGGTGACAGGCCAATCAGGGTCCGCCCCGTTTGGGCATTTTCAGCAAAAAATAACAGCATCAGCGCCAGCGCCAACACCCCGCCCAAATAGCCAAACGCAAAACCCGACCCAGAGATCGCGCCAATTTCATCGCGTGGGCCCAGTGCAGGTAACAAAGCATTGGTAAAAATTGTGGCGAATTCCATGCCAATAAAGCCCAGGCCAAAGAAGCCAAGCGCCAACAACAGCCCGTCGCCCGTTGGCATCAGCGCCCAAAGTCCGCAGGCACCCAGCACATACAGCCCCGAAAACGCCCAGATCCATACCAACCGTCGCCCGGCGGCATCAGCCAAGGCCCCCAGAAAGGGTGCCAATAACGCGACGGCAAAGCTGCAAATCGCAAGACCTGCCCCCCACAGGCTTTGGGCGGCCGCGCCCGCCGCAGCCGTATCCATGCCTTGGGTGGTGTAATGATCCCGCGCAACCTGCGCGAAATAGGGGCCGAAAATAAAGGTCAGCAACAAGGTGCTATAGGGCTGGCTGGCCCAATCAAAACACCACCAGCCCCAAATGCGGCGCTTTGCACTGGCCGATGCCATGATCTGTTCCCCAATGTTTCTTTGCAGCCATTCAACAGCCATTCTGGCGCGCTCGCAAGGGGTGCGGCGCGGTTGCCCCCGCCGTGGCGCGCGCTATGTCACACTTTGCCGCACAACCGTCAGAGCCCCACATGTCTCATTTCCCCGCAAACGGCCCACAGGCCAGACCTGTGCCCGGCTCTGGTCTGGCGCGCTTGGCAGTGCTGGGGGGGCTGGCTGCCGGGGTTGGGGGGCGGGTGCTTGTGGGTGCGGCACAACAGCTGGCGTTAGGGCAACGGCCACGGCTGGCTGATTTGGTTTTGACACCAACCAATGCAGCCAAGTTGACGCAGCAGTTGGCGCACATGCGGGGTGCGGCGCTTAAGGTCGGGCAATTGTTGTCGATGGATACCGGTGATTTTTTGCCAACCGAATTTGCTACAGTGCTTTCGCGGTTGCGGGCTGATGCGGATCATATGCCGCCCAAGCAGCTGCGCGATGTGCTGGATCGGGCTTGGGGTAAGGGGTGGATGGGCCGCTTTGCACGATTCGATGTCAGGCCTATCGCCTCGGCTTCGATTGGGCAGGTGCATCGGGCGCAGACAAAAGATGGCCGTGATTTGGCAATTAAGGTTCAATATCCGGGGGTGCGACAAAGCATTGACAGTGACGTGAATAATTTGTCGGGTTTGCTGCGGCTGTCGGGGCTGGTGCCAAACGGGTTGGATCTTGGCCCCTTGTTGGCCGAAGCGCGTGTGCAGCTACACCAAGAGGCTGATTATCAGCGCGAGGGCGCCTTTATGACGCAATTTGGCGCTTTGCTGGCCGATAATCCGGCGTTCAAAGTGCCAGGCGTGCATGCGGATCTCAGTGGGCCTGATGTTTTGGCGATGGATTATATCGCCAGCCAGCCCATTGAAACTTTGGCGACGGCCCCGCAGGCAGAACGCGACAGGGTTGTGACCCGGTTGATTGGCTTGTTTTTAGATGAAGTCTTTGGGTTTCGGCTGATTCAAACCGATCCAAATTTTGCCAATTACCGCTATATCTTTGAAACAGGCCAGATTGTGTTGTTAGATTTTGGCGCATCCCGTGCACTTGCGCCCGATCTGTCTGATAAGTTGCGTGCGCTGATGGTTGCCCAAGATCGATCCACGATCCGCGATGCGGCGATCAATATCGGGTATTTCGATGCGCAGCTGGCGGCACCTGTCCAAAAGGGATTGCTGGATATGATGGTGCTGGCCTTGGCCCCGTTGCATGCGCCCGAAGCATTTGATTTTGCCGCCACGGATCTTGTGCACAAAATGCGTGACATGGGACTGGCACTGGGGCTTGAGCGAGATCTTGACCATGTGCCGCCGGTCGAGGTGTTGTTTTTGCATCGCAAAGCGGGTGGGTTGTTTTTGTTGGCGCAAAAACTGGGCGCGCGTATCCCGCTGGCGCCACTGATTTTGGAGCATGCTTGATGATCGCCACCCGTAACGCGGGGCTGACCCGCCTTGCCGCTTTTCTACCGCACATGGCGGATGATTATGCCACGCGGCGCAACTATGACCTCGGTGTGCACTCGGTGGTGTCGCGGCTGTCGCCATTCTTGCGCCGGCGGCTGATCACCGAATCCGAAGTGGTCTTGGCCGCGCTGGGCCAGCATGGTTTGCCGCCAGCGGCCAAGTTCATAGATGAGGTGGTTTGGCGCAGCTATTTCAAAGGGTGGTTGGAATTGCGCCCATCGATCTGGCGGGATTATTGTGATGGAATTGCGTCAGATTTAGTTGGGCTAGATCTGGCGCGGCGGAAAACTTATGACGATGTTTTGAATGCACGCAGTGCAATTGCATGCATGGACGCGTGGGTGGTTGAATTGACCACAACAGGGTATTTGCACAATCACGCGCGTTTGTGGTTTGCCTCAATCTGGGTGTTTTCGCTTGGCTTGCCGTGGCGGCTTGGGGCAGATTTCTTTTTGCAGCATTTGCTTGATGGTGATCCGGCGTCCGACACGCTGGGCTGGCGTTGGGTTGCGGGCCTGCACACGCCGGGTAAAACGTATCAGGCGCGTGCTGACAATATCGCCACATTTACCAACGGCCGGTTGGCGCCAGATCCAGCTCAGATTGCCCCACGCTATCCTGCCCCTGCAGAGCCAGATGGTTTGCCGCAGCCCCGCGCGCTGCGTGACATATTTGCCCCCAACCCAAAGCTGCCGACGCTTTTGTTGATAACCGAAGAAGATTGCGCCGCGCCACCAGTTGATCTGGCCGCCCTTAACATCCGTGCCGTGGTTGCAGTGACGGCCAGCCACTTGCGATCACCCACCGGTTTGTCGCAACACGTAGCCGCGTTTGAGACCGCAGCGCTACGCGATACAACACGCCGTTTGGGGGTGGCAGATGCGCCCATCATTGTGGCAAACGATCCTGACGCGCTGATTGCGCAGGCCCACCACGCTGGCGCCACGCAAATTGTTACATCTTTTGTGCCAACGGGGCCGCTGCAGGATTGGCTGATGGCAGCCATGCCCCGCATCGCGGCGGCAGGGCTGTGTTTGGCCGAATGGCGTCGACCATGGGATGACATGATTTGGCCCGATTGCACCGCTGGTTTTTTTAAGGTCAAAAAAAACATTCCCAGCTATTTGGCTATGGCGGGCCTTTTGCCCGCGTTTGATGCCCAAAAGGACACAAAATGAGCATGCCCCCCCCAACCCCAGCCGCACCACCCGGCCCAACTTTGGGCCCAACCTGCACAGTGTTTTATGACGGATCATGCCCGTTGTGTTCTGCAGAAATTGGGGTTTATCGGCGGCAAGACACCCAAGGTTCTTTGACGCTGGTGGATGTGTCGCAGCCCTCAGTACTGCCCTCAGCACTGCCCGAGGGGCTGACCCAAGCGGCGGCCCTTGCACGGTTTCATGTGATAACGGCAGATGGCCAACTGTTGTCGGGTGCGGCGGCTTTTGTGGCTGTGTGGCGTGGCTTAGCAGGCTGGCGCTGGCTGGCGCGGCTGTCGGACCTGCCGGGTATGCTTTGGTTGTTTGAGCAGGGCTACCGTGGATTTTTGCCGATTCGCCCAGCCTTGGCCCATGTTTTTGGCCGGGTGTTTCGTCAGCGATAAGCGCTGCGAAATTTTGGGTTAGACCACAGCGTTTGATGCCAACCTTTCCAAGATTGCATCTGCATCGGCCAAAACGGTTGAGCGATGGGTTTCATCCATCCGATCCCACGTGCGATACATCTGTGCCATACGCGGGTTCTTGGCGAAACGTGCGCGGTGGCGGTGTAAAAAATGCCAATAAAGCGGGTTGAACGGGCACGCCTTTGGCCCAGTCCGGTCTTTGACGCGATAGGCACAGTTGCCGCAGTAATCGGACATTCGGTTGATATATGCGCCCGACGAAACATAGGGCTTTGAGGCCAGAACCCCCCCATCGGCGAATTGGCTCATGCCAATGGTGTTGGGCGCCTCTACCCATTCGAACGCATCAATATAAACCGCCAGATACCATTCGTGCACCGCTGCGGGATCAACCCCGGCCAACAGGGCAAAATTGCCCGTAACCATCAAACGCTGGATGTGATGCGCATAGGCGAGATCGCGGGTTTGGGCTACGGCCTGCGACATGCAAGCCATACGGGTTTCGCCCCCCCAAAAAACGGGCGGCAAGGCGGCGGTGTGCTCAAGCGCATTTTGGGTGAGATAATCGGGTCCTTTCAGCGCCCAAATTCCGCGGACATATTCCCGCCACCCAATGATTTGACGAATAAACCCCTCAACCGCTGCCAAGGGTGCCCTGCCTGCGTGAAATGCGGCCTCTGCGTGTTGGCAGACCTCAAGTGGGGACAGCAGGCCCAGATTAAGGCAGGGCGACAGCAGTGAGTGGCTTAAAAATGGATCGCTGTGCAGCATGGCGTCTTGTTCATCACCAAAACGGGGCAGGCTGTGGGTGGTAAAATGATCGAGTGCGTTCAGGGCCTGCGCGCGGTCTGTGGGCCAGTGAAACGGGCGCAGGTTACCAAAATGGTTAGAAAATCGCGTGGCCACCATATCCAGAACGGTTTCGGTTTCATCATCGGGCGCAAAGCGCAAAGGGGCGGGGCGTAACAGATCGGGTGCGGCTGGTTTGCGGTTATCGTGATCAAAATTCCACTGGCCGCCCAGGGGTTTATCCCCGTCCATCAGTAGCCCGGTTTGGCGTCGCATATCGCGATAAAACCATTCCATCCGCAGGGATTTTCGGCCCTCGGCCCAGGCGAAAAATGCGGCATCTGAGCAGATAAAACGATCATCGGGTAACAGACGCAACGGTATTGGCAGGCTTTGCAGTGCGGAGGTCAGGCGCCAATCTCCGGGGTGGGTGGCGATGATTTCAGCGGCGCTGGTTTCGGCAAAACGGCGCAGCAGCTCGGCTGGCAGCGTCGCGCCTGTGTCGGGGTCATCCAACCGGCTGTACAGCACCCGAAACCCCCGGCCCCGCAAATGCGTTGCAAATTTGCGCATGGCAGTCAAAACCAACGCAATTTTCTGCGGGTGATGCGCCACGGCGGTGGCTTCGGCGATCACTTCGGCCATCACGATGACATCTTGTGATGGATCTGCCATCTGCAGTGCTGACAGATGATCTGAAAGCTGGTCGCCCAGCACAAGGATAAGACGCATCACGTGACCTTTTGTTTACAACCCTGCACTTAGCACGGACCAAGCATTTTGACAGGTGGTGATGTGCGCCCTGATGTGGTTGCCCCGTCGCACGTAACGGCTATATCTTCGAAGACAAAGGGGTAGGCTGTGCTGAATATTGTTTGGTTTAAACGCGATCTGCGGGTGCAAGATCACGCACCTTTGGCTGAAGCTGCAGCCCGCGGCCCGGTTTTGCCCATTTATATCGCCGAGCCCGAATTTTGGGCCCAACCAGATTCTGCCGCGCGCCAATGGGCGTTTGCCGCCGATTGTCTGGCCAGCTTGCAAAAAGATCTGGCCGCGCTGGGCCAGCCCTTGCATATTTTTGTGGGCGAGGCGGTGCCAGTCTTACAGACCATTGCCCAGTCTCACAAAATTTCGGCGCTTTGGAGCCATGAAGAAACTGGCAATGGCTGGACCTTTGCACGTGACCGCCGGGTGGCGGAATGGGTGCGGGCATCGGGGGTTGTGTGGCATGAACTGCGCCAAACGGGCGTGGTGCGGCGGTTGAAATCGCGCAATGGCTGGGCGCGGGCGTGGGATGCGGATATGGCGCGGCCGGTGTCACAGACACCTGCGGCGCTGCCTTTGGTTGCAGCGGGTGGGCCGCAGCGCATTCCCACGGCCCGTGATCTGGGGCTACGCGATGATCCTTGCCCACATCGTCAGCCGGGGGGGCGGGCGCAGGCCATCGCCACATTGCACAGCTTTCTGGCCCAACGTGGCCGCGATTATCGGTTTCAAATGTCCAGCCCGGTTACGGCGTTTGATTCCAGTTCACGTTTGTCACCGCATATCACTTGGGGCAGCATCTCGCTGCGCGAGATTGCGCAAGCGACATCATCGCGGATGCGTGCGCTGCCGCCGAACACACCAGACGCCAAGCGCTGGCAGGGGTCTTTGACATCTTTTTTTGGTCGGCAGCATTGGCACTGCCATTTTATGCAAAAGCTTGAAGACGCCCCAAGATTAGAGTTTGAGAACCTGCACCGCGCTTATGATGGGCTGCGCCCTTTGGCCAAAGACATGTCGCAAACGGATTTGGCGCGGTTTGAAGCGTTTTGTGAGGGCGGCACGGGTTTTCCCTTTGTTGATGCATGCCTGCGGGCCTTGCGCGATCACGGTTGGATCAATTTTAGAATGCGTGCGATGCTGATGTCGTTTGCAAGCTATCATTTGTGGCTGCCTTGGCGGGAAACGGGTCTTTTTTTGGCACGCCGCTTTGTGGATTATGAGCCGGGGATCCATTGGCCTCAGGTGCAAATGCAATCGGGCACCACGGGTATTAATACGATGCGAGTCTATAACCCGGTAAAACAAGGCTATGATCAAGACCCAAAGGGCAGGTTTGTGCGCCGGTTTCTGCCCGAATTGGCTGCGGTGCCCGATGCGTTTCTTCATGAGCCGTGGCTTTGGCCTGGTGCGGCGCAGCTTGGCTATCCGGCCCCAATCGTTGATCATATCGCAGCTGGGCGTGCCGCGCGCGTGGCACTTTCAGCTGTGCGCAAAGGCGCAGACCATCGGGCCGAGGCGCGCAAAATTGTGAAAAAACACGCCAGTCGCAAAGATGCGCCAAAGCCGCGTACGGCCAGCTCACGCCGTGCAAATCAGAGGACTGATCAGGCCCAGTTGGCGTTTGATTTATGAGTGGAATTGTTGTCGCGCGCCGCGCCTAAGCGGTGGGGGTTGGCAACCACAGCTCTGGTTGGCAGGCATAACTGATGTAAAGGGGATGCTTTGGATGCCCGGCCTGGCTAAGCCCCAGATGCAGCAGGGTGCAGCCCTCGGTGCGCAGCAAATTGGCCACCTGTGGGCCACGGTTTAGGTGGGCACCATGCGTGCCCCAGGCACAAATCACGCGGTCAGCCCAGCGCGCGCCCTCTAATATGGCTGTGTCATTGTTGGGGCCCACGGGGTCGGAGGCGGCGCGCATCACGCGGGGGTCGGTGGCGCGAAACGCAAATATGTTGACCACCTGAAATGCGCCAAACCCCAACGCCCGCGCCCGGCGTTCGCAGCGCTCGACGGTTGGGTCATTTTGTGCTTCGGTCGCGGTTGATGGGTTTAGCATGACAAACAGCACCCGTGGTCCGGGCGGGTTCCAGACCCGTGTCAGTTGATAGCGATAGGTCTCACAATCAGAATAAAGCGCTGTGCTGGCCGCATCGCCTTTTTGGTGGCTGCGCGTCAGCATTCAATGCACGACCGTTTTTGAAAAAACGTTCACAACCGCCACCCCCAGCATGATCAGCGCCAGCCCGATGATGGCCGCCATATCCAGCTTTTGGCCATACCAGGCCCAGGAAATTCCGGTGATCAGCACGATCCCCACACCCGACCAAATCGCATAGACGATCCCGGTGGGCAGCACCCGGATTGGAAAAGACAAAAGCCAAAACGCCGCGACATAGCCCACCACCGTGATCACACTTGGCACTAAGCGGGTAAAACTGCCCGAACGTGCCAGCGCGGTTGTGGCAATCACTTCGGCAATAATTGCCAAAATAAGCAGCAGATAGGTCAGATAGAGGGGCAAGACGGAATCCTTACACAAAAGGCTCTGTGGTGCTCTTTGGGCAACCTGCCACAGACGCCTTGCCAAGGACAGGCCATTTGCGAGCCCCAGCATGGCGGATCTGCGGTGGGGCCAAGAAAGGGCGGCGCTTTAGGTGTTGAACACCCGGGTTGGATGCAGCTCGCCCGCTTTGTAAATGCCCACCGCAACGGGTTGGCCTTGATAGCTGGCCCACGCCTCATCGCCGTAATCCACGTCGCTGCTCATTACCATGCCGGGGTTGCCGTTGCGCAGCTTTTGCGCGCCCTGCGCTGAGGCAGGCAGCTCTGGCAGATCACGCAGTCCCTCTGCTATGGGGCGCAGATGGGCGTCTAGCTCGGGGGTGCGGGCCATATCTTGCAGCTGTTCCATACTCAGCCCCATTTCTGCGTCAAACGGGCCAGACCAGACCCGCCGCAGCGTCGCCACATGCGCCAGGCATCCCAGCGCCAGCCCCAGGTCGCGCGCGATCGAGCGAACATAACCGCCTTTGCCGCAGACCATTTCCAGCACCGCATGATCGGCATCCAGATGGGCGATCAGCTCAAGACTTTCGACCCAAAGTGGGCGGGCAGCGATTTCAAAGGTGCTGCCTTCGCGCGCCAGATCATAGGCGCGTTCGCCATCAATCTTGACGGCTGAGACCTGCGGCGGCACCTGCATGATGTCACCGCGAAACGGTGCAAGCGCGGTGGTGATCTGTTCGGTTGTTGGGCGCTGGGGGCGGCTTTCCAATACCGTGCCTTCGGCATCATCGGTGTTGGTGCTGGCGCCAAAGCGCACGGTAAAGCGGTAACATTTCAGCGCATCGGTAATATAGGGGATGGTCTTTGTTGCCTCGCCGAGGGCCACGGCCAAAACGCCGGTTGCAGCCGGATCAAGCGTGCCGGCATGGCCTGCTTTGGCCGCATCAAACGCCCAGCGCACTTTGCCCACCACGGCTGTTGAATTCACGCCCGCGGGTTTGTCGACGATGACCCACCCAGAAATATTGCGCCCCTTACCTTTTTTCGCCACTGTTCGCCGCCTGTTTCTGCAAAAACTTGCTGCTACACCGCTGCGCGCGCTGTGGTCAACCGCGCAGATTTCATGCGGTGGCGGTTGGGTCGGCCGGGCTGCTGGGCGCCAACTTTAGGTTTGGGCGTCGTCTTCGCCGTCATCGGTCCGGGCAACATCTTGTTTTACCTGATCTTGGCTCAACAATCTGCGGGTTTCATCCATCCGGTCAAAGGTTTCATCCAGTTCAAACCGAATTTCTGGTGCGAATTTCAGTGTCAGCACCTTTGACACCGACCGGCGCAATTCTGCGCGGTTGCGCCGCAATGCCAGCAGCGCCACATCCCGGCCCTCACCGCCAAGCGGCAGCACAAAGGCGGTGGCGATTTTCAGATCTGGCGAAATGCGCACCTCGCCCACCGTGATGGGGATGCGGTTCAATTCGGGGTCATGAATATCGCCGCGCGCCAGCACATCTGACAGCGTGCGCCGGATCAGTTCCGCCACGCGGAGCTGTCGTTGAGAAGGGCCCAAGCCCGTGGGGAAACGGTTTGACATTCCCGCTTCATAAGCCAAGCGTTGCGCGCCCGCAACTGACGCTTTGCCAAGCGGCAGCGCTCGGGGTAAAGCGGGGCCAACAAAGCAGGGGATGGATATGCACGAATTGCCAGGAGTTGTGATCACAGGTGCCTCGGGGCGGATGGGGCAGATGCTGGTGCGCGCGGTGCTGGCCTCAGACTCTTTGCGCTTGGTGGGGTGTTTGGAACGCAGCGGGCATGCGTGGCTTGGCCAAGATATCGGCGTGGCCATGGGGGGGGCGCCGGTCGGTGTAAGCGTTAGCGATGATGCGCTAGAGGCGTTTGCCAAAGCGCAGGTGGTGATTGATTTCACAGCGCCCGCCGCCACCGTTGCCTTTTCAGTATTGGCCGCCCAAGCGCGTGCGGTGCATGTAATTGGTACAACCGGCCTGACAGAAGCAGATCTGGCCCGGCTGACGGCTGCGGCGCGCCACGCGGTGATTGTGCGCGCAGGCAACATGAGTTTGGGCGTTAATCTTCTGGTGCAGTTGACCCGCAAGGTTGCTGCCGCACTCGATGCAGATTTTGATATTGAGATCACTGAGGCCCATCACCGCATGAAAGTTGATGCCCCCTCGGGCACTGCGCTGATGTTGGGACAGGCCGCAGCTGAGGGGCGCGGCGTTGATCTGGCGCAGGTCAGCCAATCGGGCCGCGATGGCATCACGGGTGCGCGCGAACGCGGACAAATCGGTTTTTCTGCGATTCGCGGGGGCGATATCGTGGGCGAGCATGACGTGATGTTTGCAGCTGATGGAGAGCGGGTGATTTTGCGCCATGTCGCAACTGACCGTGCTATTTTTGCGCGTGGTGCGCTGAAAGCCGCGCTTTGGGGGCTGAAGCAGGCGCCGGGCGAATACTCGATGTTGGATGTTCTGGGGTTGTGAACGTGGTGGGGTGTCACCACGCCCATTGATGTTGGGGCCTGTTTAAAGTCGGCTAAAAGTCGATCGCCAGTCCCTTTTTTTCCCAATCGCCATAGCGCACGGGTTCAGGCCCATCGCGGCCGCCCAGTTCTTTTGCCCGGGGGCTGGCCAATTCTGCAGCCAGGGCTGCGGCGCGGCGGGCCTCGGCCTCGGCGAGGGCGCGCTTTGCGGCGGCGGGCAGTTCTGGTTTGGGCATGGTGGCGCCGGTTTCGGTAGGGGGGGCTTGGTCAGACATGGCCGGGGTTCCTTGTAAGGCGGGCCCTTCTGTTATAGGCGGCGCGCCAGATCAGGCAAGACGCCCCGTGGGGCATCAGATTGGGCGGAACGCATGGCGGGATCAAGCGACAGGGCACGACAGGCGGCGGTGGCGCTGCTGGATGGCGTTCTGGGGGAGGGGCAGATGATATCTGCCCTGCTGGAAGACCCATCCGGTGCTGTTGCGGGGTTAGAGCCGGGCGACCGGGCGCGCGCGCAGCGTTTGGCGTTGATGGTCTTGCGCCATTTGGAACGCGCTGAGCGTGTCTTGGCGCCGCATTTGCGCAAATCCCCGCCACTGACGGTGCGCAATGTCCTGCGGTTGGGTGTGGTTGAAATGTTGCAGGCGAATGCCGCGCCGCATGGTGTCGTGAATGCCGCCGTGCAAATCACCCGTCATGGTAACCGCACTGGGCATATGACCGGGTTGGTTAATGCCGTTTTGCGCAAGGTGGGGGATGGTGCAGAGCCGGGTGGGGCCGCGGCCGTGCTTTGGGCCAAAATGCCGCCCCAACGCCTGCCCGGCTGGCTGCGCAAACGTCTGGTTGCGCAGTATGGCCGCCCAGTGGTTGACGCGATTGAGCGCGTGCAGATGCAGCCGCCACCGGTTGATATCACTGTAAAACCTGATGTTACACTGACGCCAGAGGAACTTGGGGCGCATGTGCTGCCCACGGGCAGCTGGCGATTGCCCTCTGGCGGGCAAATCAGCGCTTTGGCGGGCTATGATGCTGGGGATTGGTGGGTGCAAGACGCAGCCGCCGCCCTGCCAGCGCGGCTGCTTTCCCCGGCCAAGGGAACCCGCGTGTTGGATTTGTGCGCCGCCCCGGGGGGCAAGACGTTGCAGCTGGCCGCGATGGGGGCTGAGGTTACGGCGTTGGATATTTCGGGCCCCCGTCTGGCCCGCTTGGCGCAAAATCTGGCCCGTACAGGGCTGCAGGCGGAAACCGTGGTGGCCGATGCGCTGCATTGGCAGCCCAATTCGCCGTTCCCTATGATTTTGCTCGATGCGCCTTGCTCGGCTACGGGCACCATCCGCCGCCATCCTGATTTGCCATTTTTGCGGCAAGAGACAGATCTTGTGCCTTTGATTGCGCTGCAATCGGCCCTGTTGGACCGGGCATTGGCGCTGTTGCAGCCCGGTGGCATCTTGGTTTTTTGTACGTGCTCGTTGCTGCCCGAGGAGGGCGAGATGCAGGTGCAGGCGGCCCTTGCGCGCCACGCTGGGCGTTTGGCGGTTGTGCCGGTGGCAGACGATGGTGCCGATGTCGATGCCCCCCTGCCCTTGGTCGGCGATCTGGCCCAATGTCGTACGTCTGAGGGTGGTTTGCGCCTGCGCCCTGATTTCTGGGGTGATCTGGGCGGGATCGATGGGTTTTACATGGCCCGTCTGCGGTGGAATGGGTAGGTCTATTGCTTTTTGCGGTGACAGCCGCGCCCTTGCCGCCTAGGTTATGCCCCATGTGATGTGGCGGATCTTGCCCCTGATTTTGAAGCGGAACATATGACACTCAGGATGCAAGATGAGGGCTGGTCTGCATGGGTTCAGCGCTGGAAAACGCGCCGGATTGCCCGCCAGATTGGCCGTATGCGCCTGCCGGCTGTTGCGCTATCTTGCCCTGAACCGCGATTTTTTGGGGATTTTGGTCGTGGCCAGCGGCTGATGGCCGGGGTGCCAGAGGGGGCTGATGGGCTGGCTGTGGCGCCGCCTTGGGCTGATGCGCGCGGTGCGCGGGCGCTGGTGGCGGCACATGGGTTTGAATGGCTGGATGATTTGATGGCGGTGCCGGGGCCGGCCGCGCAGGCACTGGCGCAGAGCTGGTGTTTTGAGTGGATCGCCCAATTTGGCATGGGGCGGGGGCCGGGCTGGGCGCCGGGGCTGACCGGTCTGCGGTTGATCCGTCTGTTGGCGCATTCGGCCACAGTGCTGGCTGATCTGTCACCCGATCACAGCGCGACCTTGGCCAAAAGTTATGCGCAATGCGTTGCACGCCATGTGTTATTTTTGGTGCGCCGCACTGACACGCTTGCCCCTGGTTTGCCCCGGTTTGAGGCACTTTGTGCAACGGTGCTGGCCGTGGTGTCATTAGACGGGCTGAATGATGTTGCGCCTGATCTCATTGATCGGGCCTTGGACAGTCTGGCGCGTGATTGTGCGGTGATGATCGATGCGGGCGGTGCAATTGAAGCGCGTAACCCTGAAGAGCTGCAGGATATTTTTGTTCTGTTGGTCTGGGTTGTTGAGGCATTAGAGGCACGTGCGCGCAGCTATCCCGGCCCAATTTTGGTGGCCACACATCGCATGGCGCCCACTTTGCGCGCGCTGCGCCACAGTGATGGTGGCTTGGCGCGGTTTCATGGGGGTGGGGCTGGCATGGCCGATCGTTTGGGCCATGCGTTGGCTGCGGCTGGGTTGCACCTGCCCGGCCCGTCTGGTCTGCATATGGGCTTTGCCCGGCTGGCGGTGGGGCGCAGCAGTGTAATTGTGGATGCCGCAGCGCCACCCTTGGGGGAGGCTGCGTTGCGGGCGCATGCCTCAACGTTGGGGTTTGAACTGACATCTGGGCGGCGGCCCGTGATCATCAGCTGCGGCTCTGGAGTGGCCTTTGGGGGGGAATGGTATCATGTCGGTCGGGCGACTGCGATGCATTCGACCTTGGCGATACCGGGCTATTCATCCAGCCGGTTTGCCCGCAGCAAAATGGGCGCGAAACCTGATGCGGACCAAGATGTGGCCGAAGAAACGTTGCAATCTGTTCCGCAAAAAGTGACCGCCCAACGGGGCATTGGGCCGCAAGGCCCCAGCCTGATTGCCAGCCATGATGGCTATGTGCCGACCCATGGTCTAACGCATGTGCGCCGGATGAATCTGTCGCCGGATGGGCGCACCTTGGTTGGTGAAGACACATTGGCCGCGATGACCGCTGATGATCGTACCCGATTTAGTCGGATGCTAAGCCAGTCGGGGCAAGATCAGCTGAGCTATCAGCTGCATTTCCATCTGCACCCTGATGTAGAACCTGAACTGGCACGTGATCGTGCATCTGTCGCGCTGCGTTTGATCAGTGGCGAAATTTGGCTGTTTCGCGCGCCCGGAGGCGGGGATATTTTGCTAGAACCCTCAGTTTTTCTGGAAACTGCACAGCTGGGGCCGCGTGGAACGCAACAGATCATTCTCTCTTGCGCGATGATGGATTATGCATCGCAAACAAGCTGGGTGTTGGCCAAGACCCAAGACACCCCAAACGGACTGCGCGATCTGGTTCCAGATGCGCGTCTGACACTGGACTGATTTAGGAAGGATTGACCATGACGGACCTTTGGCCGCTGAAGCGGGCGTTGATTTCGGTTTCGGATAAGACCGGCGTTCTGGATCTGGCGCGGGCGCTGGTGGCGCGCGGGGTGGATTTGGTATCCACTGGCGGTACGGCGGCGCTGTTGCGCGATGCAGGTTTGAATGTGCGCGATGTGGCCGACCTGACGGGCTTTCCAGAAATGATGGATGGTCGGGTTAAAACCCTGCATCCGGCCGTGCATGGTGGACTGTTGGCGCTGCGCGATGCGCCTGCCCATGTTGCTGCAATGCGCGATCATGCGATTGAGGCGATCGATCTGCTGGTGGTCAACCTTTACCCGTTTGAGGCCACCGTTGCCGCGAATGGTGATCATGAGGCCTGCATTGAAAATATCGATATCGGGGGGCCCGCAATGATTCGGGCAGCGGCCAAAAACCATGGATTTGTTAATGTGGTGGTCGATCCACAGGATTATGCGCCGCTGTTGGCCGAGTTGGATGCCCATTCTGGCGCGACGTCGCTTGGGTTTCGCCAGCAGTTGGCCCAAGTGGCTTATGCCCGCACTGCGGCCTATGATGCGGCGGTGTCGTCATGGATGGCGGGGGCGTTCGAGATGCCCACCCCACGTCGGCGCGCCTTTGCTGGGACGCTGCGACAAACTCTGCGGTATGGCGAAAACCCACATCAGACTGCGGCATTTTACACCGATGGATCAAACCGCCCAGGTGTGGCCAGTGCCACACAATGGCAGGGCAAAGAGCTTAGCTATAACAACATCAACGACACCGATGCGGCGGTTGAATTGGTGGCGGAATTTGCGCCAGCGGATGGGCCAGCCTGTGCCATTATCAAGCACGCCAACCCTTGTGGTGTGGCGCGTGGTGCGACCTTGGCCGAGGCCTATGGCCGGGCGTTTGATTGTGACCGGACCTCGGCCTTTGGTGGGATCATCGCGCTGAACATGCCACTTGATGGGCCGACCGCCGAAGAGATCGTTAAAATCTTTACTGAGGTGGTGATTGCACCCGGTGCCGATGATGCGGCGCGCGCCATTTTTGCCAGCCGCAAAAATCTGCGGCTGTTGACGTTGGATGCGTTGCCTGACCCCAGTGCGGCTGGGTTGGTGTTTCGGCAGGTTGCGGGCGGATTTTTGGCGCAGGATCGCGATCATGGCCGCGTGAGTGCGGCTGATCTGCGTATTGTGACGGCCCGTGTGCCGTCAGCCGCCGAAATCGCCGATATGCTGTTTGCCATGCGTGTTGCCAAACATATCAAATCAAACGCAATTGTTTATGCAAAAGATGGTGCGACGGTCGGTGTGGGGGCGGGCCAGATGAGCCGGATCGACAGCACCCGGATTGCGGCGCGCAAATCTCAGGATATGGCCGAGGTCCTGGGCTTGGCGCAGGTGCCAACCCAAGGATCGGTTGTCGCGTCAGACGCGTTCTTTCCATTTGCCGATGGGCTGGTTGCCGCAGCCGAGGCGGGGGCTACTGCCATCATCCAGCCCGGCGGATCGCTGCGTGATGATGAGGTGATCGCCGCTGCAGATGCAGCCGGGTTGGCTATGGCCTTTACCGGCATGCGCCACTTTCGCCATTAGTAT
This sequence comes from uncultured Paracoccaceae bacterium, assembly GCA_937895435.1. Lineage (GTDB taxonomy): Bacteria > Pseudomonadota > Alphaproteobacteria > Rhodobacterales > Rhodobacteraceae > CALAXT01. The sequence goes on from CALAXT010000044.1 coordinate 28,799, forward strand.
CAGAGGGCTGCCTATGCGTTGGGCCGGGGGAACGGCAGGATTTGTTTTTGCAATAGATCAGGCGACAAAGCTTTTTGTCGTCTGGCATCTGGGCTTGGCTGATCGGCTACAAATGGATGTGGTGGCCCCTTACCTGACATTTCGTATGGCTTGGAACCGGGGTATAAATTTTGGCCTGTTCGCGGGGCATGATGTTGCGCTGCGCTGGGGGCTGATTGCATTGGCATTGGCGATTGTGCTGTGGGTGTGGCTGTGGGTGCGTGAGGCCCAGGCTGGGCGCCGGGTGCAGGTTGCCGCGGGGCTGGTGATTGGCGGGGCGCTGGGCAACGTTGTGGACCGTATCGCATATGGCGCAGTGGCTGATTTTCTGAACATGTCGTGTTGTGGGATTTCAAATCCCTATTCCTTTAACATTGCCGATATCGCAGTCTTTGCCGGGGCGTTGGGCCTGTTGCTGTGGTCTGGCCCTGCAAAGACCCCGTGACGGCGCCCATTTGATCGGCTAGAACCAATATGAAACCGGCAAGAGCGCCGGTAAAAATGGAGAGACGCGTGCGCGTGGCTGGCTGTAAAGTAGGAAAGCCAATGGTGGCATTGATGGCGGTTTTGGCGCTGTCTGCTTGTGCGCGTGACACGGCCCCCCAGTTGATGAACCTGCGATCGGCCACAAATGGCCCCGATGAATTTGGCATTGTTCCCCCAAAAGCGCTGGAATTGCCCAGCGACATGGCAGCACTGCCGCCCCCCACACCGGGCCAAGCCAACCGCACTGATCCTACGCCGCGCGCGGATGCTATTGCGGCCTTGGGTGGTGATGTGGCCCGCACCGCCCGAGGTGATACGCGGCTGATGACGCATGTTGCACGTTTTGGTGTCGCCCCCGATATTCGTGAAACCTTGGCCGTGGAAGATCTGGAATATCGCCGCAAAAACAATGGCCGTGTTCTGGAACGCTTGTTCAAAGTGACGGTTTATTATCGCGCCTACGCCCAGCAGGCGCTGGACCCACAGGCCGAACTGGCCCATTGGCGCGCGCTTGGCCTGCCAACGCCCTCAGCCCCCCCGGCTGGTGCTGCGGCCGAATTGGCCAAACGCAAGTGATTTTGCTGATGTGACGGCTTCACATTTTCGCGGGCAGTCTTGACCCGTGTCTAATGGTGCCTACCTTTCTTAGAGCTTTGATCCCACCGAACGGCGTCGGCCCTGATGATGCCCCCAACCGGAGACTGTCTTATGCGCTTAACCCGGATCTGCGCATCGCTTTTTGCCCTTTGGTTGCCCCTTGCCGCGCTGGCAGGCCCGATCACGACGTTTCAGTTGGAAAACGGTTTGGATGTTGTGGTGATCGAGGATCACCGGGCCCCTGTGGCTGTGCAGATGGTGTGGTATCGTGTTGGCGCTGCGGATGAGGCGCCGGGGGAATCTGGCGTGGCACATTTTCTGGAACATCTGATGTTTAAGGGCACCGAAACCCGCGCGCCGGGCGCCTTTTCTGATTTGGTCGAGGCCAATGGTGGTAACGACAACGCTTTTACGTCTTGGGATTATACAGCTTATTATCAGAGGGTTGCAGCAGACCGGCTGGATCTGATGATGGCGCTAGAGGCTGACCGGATGCGCCATCTGCGGCTTGACCCTGAAACCGTCTTGACCGAGCGTGACGTGATTTTGGAAGAGCGCAGCCAACGCACCGACAGTGACCCCGGAGCGCTTTTTTCCGAACAACGCCGCGCGGCGCAATGGTTAAATCATCCCTATGCCATGCCCATCATTGGGTGGCGGCATGAAATCAGTGAACTGAACCGGGAAACGGCATTGGCGTTTTACCGCAAGTTTTATGCGCCCAACAATGCGATTTTGATCGTTGCGGGGGATGTGACGCCGGATGCTGTGCGGGGGATGGCGGAGACGCATTACGGGTCTTTGGCGCCTTCGGATGATTTGCCGCCGCGCCTGCGCCCGCAAGAGCCGCCACAATTGGCCGAACGTGTTATCCGGTTTGAAGACCCGCGTGTGGCCCAGCCCTATGTGTTGCGCACATATCTGGCTGCGGCGCGCAATCCCGGCGATCAGGGCGATGCGGCCGCGCTGAGCGTGCTGGCGGCGCTGTTGGGGGGCAACCCATCGACATCTGTTTTGGGACAAAAATTACAGTTTGAAACGCAAAAAGCGGTTTATGCGACTGCGTTTTATGATGGGCTGGCGGTAGATGATACCACCTTTGGTGTCATGATCGCACCCTCAGAGGGTGTCAGCCTGCCCGAGGCTGAGGCGGCGCTGGATCAAGCTTTAGCCGAATTTTTGCGCGAAGGGGTCGATGCCGATCAATTCGCACGGCTGAAAACCCAAGTGCGCGCCGAACAGGTGTATGGCCAAGATGATGTTCAGGGTCTGGCCTATCGCTATGGTCAGGGTTTAGCCACAGGGCTAAGTTTGGCCGACATAGAGGCGTGGCCCAATTTGCTGGATGCTGTAAGCCCAGATGACGTGATGGCTGCCGCAGCAGCCGTACTGGATAAGCGGCGCGCGGTCACTGGGTGGCTGTCAGCCCCAAATGCTGATCTGGCGGTGACACAATGAGCGCGGCTGTGATTCGGCGGTTTGGGCTTTGCCTGATGGGCGCTGTGCTGGCGATGGCCTTTGCCACGGCGCAATCGGCCCGGGCCGAGGTGCAAATTACCCCGGTTACATCGGCCAAGGGGGTGACCGCTTGGTTGGTGCAGGAACATTCCATTCCGTTTGTTGCGCTGGACATTCGTTTTCAGGGTGGTGCCAACCTTGATCTGCCCGGAAAGCGTGGGGCGGTTAACTTGATGGCCGCCCTGTTGGAAGAGGGCGCCGCAGATCTTGATGCCCGCGCATTTTCCCAAGCACGCGAAGCGCTTGCCGCCAGTATTGGTTTTCGTGCGGGCGATGACACGCTGTCGGTTTCCGCGCAATTCTTAACTGAAAACCGTGATCAGGCCGCGGATCTGCTGCATAAGGCATTGAGCGCGCCGCGGTTTGATGTGGATGCGGTTGAACGTGTGCGCGCGCAGGTCATTGCAGGCATTAAGGCCGACGCCCAAGACCCAAATACCCTGGCTGCACGCGCCTTTGGTGCGGCGGCCTTTGGTGATCATCCTTATGGGTCATCGCGTGATGGCACGGTTGACAGCGTGCAGGCCCTGACCCGTGCTGATCTTGTGGTGGCACATCGCAACACAGTGGCGCGGGATCGGGTGCATGTGGGCGTGGTTGGCGATATCACACCCGAGGCGCTGGGGGTGTTGCTGGATCAGATTTTGGGGGATTTGCCAGAAATCGGCGCGCCCCTCCCGCCGCGTGCGGTGTATGGATTGACGGGTGGCATCACCGTTGTGCCCTATGACACACCGCAATCGGTACTGGTCTTTGGTCATCAGGGCTTGCGGCGTGATGATCCTGATTTCTTTGCGGCCTATTTGTTAAATGAGGTCGTTGGTGGTGGCCGCTTTGGTGCCCGCCTGATGCAAGAGGTGCGGGTAAAGCGTGGGTTGACCTATGGCATTTCTACTTATTTGAGCCCGATGGATTTGGCGGACCTGTACATGGGCCACGTCGCCAGCCAGAATGCCAAAGTGGGCCAAGTGGTCGAGGTGGTTCGTCAAGAATGGGCCAAAGCTGCAGCAGGGATCACACCGGAAGAATTGGAAACGGCCAAGACGTTTCTGACGGGTGCCTATCCGCTGCGCTTTGATGGCAATGCAAATATCGCGGCGATTTTGGTGGGGCTGCAAATGGAAAATTTGCCGGTTGATTACGTGGCCACCCGCAATGCCCGTATTGACGCGTTGACATTGGCAGATGTGAACCGCGTTGCGGCCCGCCTGTTTCGCCCCGATCAGCTGCGTTTCGTGATTGTGGGCCAGCCAGAGGGGCTGGATGCGCTGAAATAGCGTTCCGCGCATTTGGGGGGGCTTGCTTGGCTGATTTGGCGGCAAGCGCTTGGCCAAGCCGAGCCAGCCATGCTAAGGGTTGTGGCATGAACGCTGATACACGCAACATATCCGAAACGTCCCCGGTCATCCGCCAGTTGGATGAAGCCGCGATAAACCGTATTGCTGCAGGTGAAGTGGTTGAACGCCCGGCGTCAGCGGTGAAAGAGCTGGTGGAAAACGCGTTGGATGCGGGCGCACGCCGGATTGATGTGGCCTATGCGGATGGTGGCAAGACGCTGATTCGGGTCAGCGATGATGGCTGTGGGATGCGCGCCGAAGATCTGCCCTTGGCCATGACGCGTCACGCGACGTCAAAGATTGACGGATCAGATCTGCTGAATATCCACAGTTTTGGCTTTCGTGGTGAGGCGTTGCCCTCGCTTGGGGCGGTGGGGCGGCTGACGCTGACCTCACGCGTGGGGGGGGCAGAGGCTGCGATGCTGGCGGTTTCTGCGGGCCGATTCGCCCCAGTGCGCCCGGCCGCTTTGGGCCGTGGCACGGTGGTTGAGCTGCGCGATCTGTTTTTTGCGACGCCAGCGCGGTTGAAATTTTTGCGCAGTGATCGGGCCGAATCGATGGCCATTTCTGATGTCATGCGCCGTCTGGCAATGGCTGCGCCCTATGTCAGTTTTACCCTGCGCGATGTGTCTGATGGAGGCGAGGGGCGGGTGATTTTGCGCGCCGATGCCCAGCAGGGTGAATTGTTTGATGCGCTTGCCGCACGGCTGGCCCAGATTATTGGCGCAGATTTCATTCAAAATGCGCTGCGCATTGACGCTGAGCGTGATGGTTTGCGGCTGACGGGTTTTGCTGCGCTGCCGACCTATTCGCGTGGCTCATCGGTGGCACAGTATCTGTTTGTCAACGATCGGCCAGTACAAGACAAGCTGCTGGTGGGCGCGCTAAAGGCTGCATATTGGGATTTGCTCAGCCGTGACCGCCATCCGGCGGCCGCGCTTTTTATCAGCTGCGCGCCTGAGTTGGTGGATGTGAATGTGCATCCTGCGAAATCAGAGGTGCGCTTTCGTGAACCCAGTCTTGCGCGGGGCTTGGTGGTCAGTGGGTTGCGCCATGCGTTGGCGGGGGCCGGGCATCGGGCCTCAACGACGGTGGGGGCCGAAACGCTGGGGGCAATGCGCCCGGGTCAATCAGCACCGATTTATCAATATGACCGCGCGTCGGCCCAAGCGCTGCATACCGCGCGCGGATGGCAGGCACCTGATCCTGCTGCGCCATTTTACCCCGGATTTGGCGAAAGCGCACAGGCTGCAGCCTTTGTGGCCATGGCCCCTGACGGGGGAGGCTTGGATGGTGTGGCTGTGTCAGAGGGCGCCCATCCGCTGGGGCAGGCCCGCGCGCAGCTGCATGAAAACTATATCATCGCGCAGACGCGGGATGGTGTTGTGATCGTCGATCAGCATGCGGCGCATGAGCGGCTGGTATACGAACGGCTCAAACGCCAACAGGCGGCCAGTGGGGTGGCGGCGCAGGCGTTGCTGATCCCGCAGATTGTAGAATTGTCCGTGGCCGAGGCCGCGGTGATTGTCGATTTGGCCGAAGATCTGGCCGGTTTAGGGCTGGTGGTCGAACCTTTTGGCGGCGGGGCTATTGCCGTGCGTCAAACCCCCGCGTTGCTTGGCGCAATTGATGCGGCGCGATTGTTGCGGGATATTTTGGATGAGCTGGCCGATCAGGGCGCCAGTGTTAGCCTGCAAGGCCGGATTGATGCCGTTTTATCGCGGATGGCGTGCCACGGGTCGGTCCGGTCGGGGCGGCAGATGCGGGTTGAGGAAATGAACGCACTTTTGCGGGAAATGGAAGAAACGCCACATTCGGGCCAGTGCAACCACGGCCGACCCACCTATGTTGAGCTGCGGTTGACCGATATCGAAAAACTGTTTGGTCGGCGCTAAAACAACACCGCAGAACCCCCAAACCCAAAAACACTGGCCCTAAATCTTCGTGGTTAAATCCGCAAAAACGATTGCACGACCCTTGGCAACAGCCCGCGAAAGCGCAGTGGTGCATCGGTGGCGGTCAGGCAAATGCAGGGCATGTTTTCGGCGGCAACTGGGGTGTGCTGGGTGTCTGCGCCCGCAATATCAATATCCCCCGGGCCAAAGCTGTCATCAGCGTCATGATAGCTGCCTTGCAGCACCAGCGTCAGCTCCATACCACCGTGGCCGTGATCGGGAATTTTTGTGCCTGCTGGAATATAGAGCATTCGCGCGCGGGCGGTCCCTTTGGTTGGCAAGACATATTGGCGCACACCACCGCCAACGGCGCGCCATGGCAACGAATCTAGCCGTTCACCGACATAATCGCAAAGCGGTGCGGGCAACTGGCCTTGGCTCAGTTTTTTAGGCGTGGCTGAGCGGGTGCTTGGGCGCGCGGCGGCACTGTCTTGCGGCAGGTGTGCAATCAGGGTCAGCATTTCGCCCAGCTGTGTGTCTGTGACGGGCTGGCCAGTTTCTCGTTCCAATATAGCCCCGCCCAAGGCATCAAACCCGGTCATGCGCGCCCGGCAGTCGTCGCAAAGTGAGATGTGGCTGGCCACAACAACCCCAAATGCCTCGGGCAGGGCGCCTGCGGCATAGGATAGCAGAATTTCATCGGATATGTGGTGGGTGAGTGTCATCGGGTGGTCTGGCTCATGCTGTGGCGCAGGCGCTCAAGCGCCAAGCGGATACGGGATTTAATGGTGCCAAGTGGCAAACCGGTTTCTCGGGCGATATCACTGTGTGACAGATCGCCAAAAAACGCGCGCTCAATCAGTTTGCGCTGTTTTTCGGGCAATTCTGTCAATGCGCGGGTCAGATGCGCGGTGTCTTGTTTCATGATCATGGCTTCGGTGTGATCATCTGCCTGTTCTGGCCCCCAGAGAACCTCTTGCGGTTCGGGGCGACGCTCTTTTCTCAGCCGGTCGATCCGGCGATTTCGCGCGATGGCAAAGATCCATGTTGATAGGCTTGCGCGGCGTGGGTCAAACAGATGCGCCTTTTGCCACAGCACAGTCATGACATCTTGGGTTACTTCTTCAGCCTCGGCGCGGGTCGCGCCGGACCGCATCAAAAAAGAGGTCAGGCGTGGTGCGAAGTGGCGAAAGACTGCTGAAAAGCTGTCAATATCGCGGGCCTCGGCGATGCGGTGCATGACAGAGCCCCAATCTGGATCATCGCTGTCAGGCGCCTTGCCCATATTTTCCCCTGCGCATTTGTTCCGATTGCGAGCACGCTTTATCCTAACGGCGGATACGCGCGTTTGCATCTGAAAAGCTATCGGGGCCAACATTATCATAACGGTCATACGCACGACGCGTTGTGTTGGATCAGTGCAAAAGAAAATGATCTGCTTGGCCATTTTGTGGCTATAGGGTTAGAACAGCGCAAAGATCTGAGGAGAATGCCAAATGCACACATCGACCGATCCGGGCGCGATGCTGATGGGGGATAAAAAGCGGGTGGCCATTGTGGGTGGTGGCATCTCTGGGTTGGCTGCGGCCCATCTGTTAGAGGGCAAGGCGCATGTCACAGTCTTTGAGGCAGAGCCCCGGCTGGGGGGGCATGCGCGCACCGTTGTTGCGGGCAAACGTGGGGATCAGCCGGTTGATACTGGCTTTATCGTGTTTAACCGGCAGAACTATCCGCTGCTAACCCGGCTTTTTGAAATGTTGGATGTTGAAGTCGTCAAAAGCAATATGAGCTTTGGTGCATCAATCGATGGGGGGCGGCTGGAATATGCGCTGCGTGATCTGGGGTCAGTCTTTGCGCAGCCACGCAACGCGTTCAACCCGCGATTTTTGCGCATGTTGCGTGATATCATGCGCTTTAATTCCCGGGCGCTGGCCCTGGCCAATGACCCGCATATGACACTTGGCGAGTTGCTTGACCGGTTGGGAACTGGCCCATGGTTTCGTGATTATTATATTTTGCCGCTGTCTGGGGCGATCTGGTCAACGCCAGTTGCAGGGATCATGGATTTTCCAGCACAGGCTTTGGTGCAGTTTTTTCACAATCATGCGTTGATGCAGGCCAGTGGTCAGCACCAGTGGTATACCGTGTCGGGCGGGTCGGTTGAATACGTGCGTAAGCTTCAGGCCCATTTGGTCAAAACCGGGGTTGATCTGCGGCTGAAAGCGCCCGTGCTTTCTGTGTGGCGCGAGGGGCGTCGGGTGGGCCTGCGCCCCGAAGGTGGCGCCGAGGAGTGGTTTGATGAGGTGATTTTTGCCTGCCATTCTGATCAGGCATTGGCGCTGTTGGTTGACCCAAGCCCAGAAGAGCGCGCGGCCTTGGGGGCAGTGCGGTATCAAAGTAACGAAATCGTTTTACACTCAGACACAGCAATCATGCCGATCCGTCGTAATGTCTGGTCATCATGGGTCTATACTGAGGCCAAGGGCCAGCGTAGCGACAAGATTGATCTGACCTATTGGATGAATTCGCTGCAACCGATTCCAAAGGATGATCCGCTGTTTGTCACGCTGAATTCCAACCGGCCGATCCAGCCCGAACTGATTCATGATGTGGTCAGCTTTGCGCACCCAGTTTACGACTTAGCCGGGGCCGAGGGACGGGCGCAGATTTCTGCGATGAATGGGCGGCGCAACACTTGGTATTGTGGGGCGTGGATGCGCAACGGTTTTCACGAAGACGGGTTTGCCAGTGCGCTTGATGTGGTGCAGGGAATGGATGCGCGCCAAAGGTTGCGCGCAGCTGCATGACCCAGGCCGATGGCTCTGCGGTGGTCACTGGCCGTGATGCCGGGTGCGCTTTTGACCATGTGTCAGGGCGCACTTTTCATGGGCGGCGAGGGGGCGTGGAAAACGCGTTTTCTTATGGCGTTGATTATGTGCTGATCGACCCAACGGCCCCGCCACCACCACATTTGCGGCTGTTTTCCCGTAACCGTGCCAACCTAATGGCATTGCATGATTGCGATCATGGGGGGGCACCGCATCACGGTGCAGGCTTGGCTTGGGTGCAAAAGGTTCTGGCCACGCGCGGTGTGGACCCTGGCGGGCAGATTTTATTGTTGGCGCAGCCCCGGATCCTGGGCCATGTGTTCAACCCCGTCAGTTTTTGGCTGTGCCATGATCCGGTGGGCGCGCTGTGTTTGGTGCTGGCCGAGGTAACAAACACCTTTGGTGACCGTCACAGCTATCTTTGCCATCACGACGATCTGCGCCCGATTGGCCCGACTGACCGGCTTCAGGCGGAAAAGGTTTTTCACGTATCACCGTTTCAAAAGATTGAGGGTGGATATACTTTCCGGTTTGATATTCGCGCCGACAAGGTGGGGATTTGGATTGATTATGCCGCATCTGACAGCCATGGGTTGATTGCGACGCTTACAGGGGCGCGCAAACCGCTGCAGGACCGTGCGATTTTGAGTGCTTTTTTGCGCCGCCCCTTTGGGTCGCGGCGGGTGTTGGGGCTTATCCACTGGCAGGCGCTGCGGCTGTTTTTTAAGGGTGCGCGCTTTCAAGCCCGCCCCACGCCGCCTGTAGAGGACGTCACAAGGTGAGCGGCCCCGTCGCAGACAGCCCCCACTGGGGCGTGCTGCCGGGCTATGCGCTTTTTGCGGCTGTTTTATCCATGGCGGGTCTGCCGCTGTATATCCACGCCCCCAAAGTTTACGCCGACAGCTATGGCTTGGGGTTGGGTGTGTTGGGGGCAGTTCTTTTTGCGCTGCGGCTGTTGGATGTGGTGCAAGATCCGGCTTTGGGTTGGGTGGCTGCGCGTTTGGGGCGGTGGCGTGGGGTGGCGGTGGCGGTGGCGGCCGCTGTCATGGCGGGTGCGATGCTGGGGTTGTTTGCTGTTCGGCCACCGATCGCGCCGCTTGTGTGGTTTGGCTTGATGATGGCGTGTCTGTTCACAGGCTTTAGTTTTCTGACCATCTGTTTTTATGCCCAAGGGATTCGGCGTGCGACAAGCTTGCCCGGTAACGGCCATTTGCGCTTAGCGGCTTGGCGGGAAACGGGGGGGTTGCTGGGGGTGTGTTTGGCCGCAGTTGCGCCTGCGGTTTTTATGCAGTGGACCCAGTCGCCCTTTGATTTTTTTGCAGTGAGTTTTGCCGGGCTGGTGGGTATTGCGGTGCTGGCAATGGCGCGCGAATGGCGGGCGGGGGGTGTGGTGGCACCTGCGGGCTTTGGTGTCATTTTGCGCGACCAAGCCGCCCGGCGGTTCTTGGTGCTGGCCTTGGTGAACGCGGCACCTGTGGCGGTCAGCTCAACGCTGTTTTTGTTTTTTGTCGAGGCGCGCTTGGCTGCACCGGGATGGGAGGGGCCGCTTTTGGTTCTGTTCTTTCTTGCGGCGGCCCTGTCAGCGCCGCTTTGGGGGCGTTTGGCGGCCCGCTTTGCGCCGCGCCGGGTGCTGATGGCCGGGATGACGCTTTCAATATTGGCGTTTGGCGGGGCTTTGGCGCTGGGGCCAGGCGATCTGGTGGCATTTTCGGTGATCTGTCTGGCCTCTGGGGCGGCTTTGGGGGCTGATATGACGCTCTTGCCCGCGCTTTTTGCGCGCCGTGTGGCCCATATCAGCCCCGAGGGTGCTGAGGCCTTTGGTCTTTGGTCTTTTGTTGGTAAGCTAAGCCTTGCATTGGCGGCGGTCGTGGTTTTGCCGATGCTGGAGGGGGCTGGGTTTGTTTCGGGTGCGCCCATCCAGACACCTGCCGCATTGGAGATGTTGGGGGTGCTTTATGCTGGGCTGCCCTGTGGATTGAAACTGATTGCGCTGGGGCTACTTGCCTTTAGCGATATGACTGAGGGGTAAGCGATGCATCCTGTGATCTGGTTGGGGTTGGGGGTGGCGGTCTGTGCGCTGCTGATATGGATCAGGGCCCGGTTTGCAAGCTTTGCCGCACAGCGCCCGGCTGATTATGCCACCACCCTGCCAAAGATTGATATCCGTCGCCATCTGTCAGGCCCGATCTTGTGCGAGGGGATCGTTTACGGCCCACTTGGCCGCGTGGCCTCGCGGTTTGTTGCGCAAATGCAGGGTGATTGGCAGGGTGACACAGGCACGCTGCGTGAACATTTCCGCTATGACAACGGCAAAACACAAGACCGCTGTTGGCATCTGACACTGGGCGCAGATGGCCATATTCTTGCCAAAGCTGATGATTTGGTGGGTGCGGGGCAGGGCTGGCAATCGGGGGCAGGATTGTTGTTGCGCTATCGCATTCAATTGCCTGCTGATGCGGGGGGGCATGTGCTGGATGCCACTGATTGGATTTATCTGCTGGAGAATGGCACGCTGATGAACCGCAGTGAATTTCGCAAATTTGGCATCAAAGTGGGTGCTTTGGTCGCCACGATGCGGCCGATGAATTCATAAAGGTGCGGTTGCAATGAAAAATTGGGCAGGCAAACGCTATTGGCTGGTTGGGGCATCCGAAGGTCTGGGCCGCGCGCTGGCCCAAGAAATGAGCGCGGCTGGCGCGGAATTAGTGCTGTCTGCGCGCAACACCGAACGGCTGGCTGTGTTGGCGGCCAGTTTGCCTGGGCCCGCCAGCGTTGTTGCGGTGGATATCGCCGATCACGATTCGGTTCAGGCCGCAGCGCAGGCGGCTGGAGATCTGGATGGGGTGGTATTTTTGGCAGGTGTCTATTGGCCGATGGCCAGCCAAAACTGGCAGGCGGTGCAGGCAGAAACCATGGCTGATATCAATTTTACGGGCGCTGTGCGGGTGATGGGTGCGGTGGTGCCTGCGATGGTGGCGCGCGGGCGTGGGCATTTGGTGCTGACTGGCAGTCTGGCGGGGTTTCGGGGCCTGCCCGGGGCGATTGGATATGGGGCTAGCAAGGCGGGTGTGATGGCACTGGCGGAATCGATGCACTGTGATTTGCGCGCAACCGGTGTGCAGGTGCAGTTGGTCAATCCGGGATTTATCCGTACCCGGCTGACCGAGCAAAACGATTTTGCTATGCCCTTTATCATGGAGCCCGATGCCGCCGCGCAGGTGATGTTTGCCCACATGAACACACGCCGCTTTTCGTGCAGCTTTCCACGGGTATTTTCATGGGTGTTTCGGGGCGCTCAGTTTTTGCCCGATTGGCTTTATTATCGGCTGTATTCAAAATAGCGCGCAGGTTGGCTGCGGCGCTATTTTGCCTGGTGGCCCTGGCGCTGGCGGCGTCAGGCCAAATGGTCGATAACGGCCAGATATTGCGCCAGATCACCAACCTCTGACATCCAACCATCCACCAATGCCGGGTCACTTGGGGCTGCCTGCACACCAGGGGATAACTGGCCATCCAACACGGCGCACACTGCAAGTGATACCGGTACCGATACCAACCGTCCCATCGCTGTGCCTTGGGCATCGCCCCAAGCATCCATCGCATAGGTTTTGTGATAAACGGTTTGCCCATTGCGCTCGGCCTGCAGGTCAACAAACAGCACAACCCTGTCGGGTTCGTTGTCATCATAGGCATTGTCGCGCCAGAACTGATCTGACATTTCTTTCAGCCGCGCTTCGCCCTCGGGGCCGGTGAGCGTTTCAATTTCGGCAAAAACAGGTGCCCAGGCTTTGGCCCAACCTGTCAGCCGCAGGGTGCCGCGCACAAAATCGCGCAGCTTCCAAGCTGGGTCAAAATGATATTGCGCAACAAAGGGCAGCGAATCGCGGTTTGGGTATACCTCAAAGCTTTCGGGGGTGGGCAATGGCGCCTGATAGCTGCTGATTGCATCCCAAGGCCGGGCAACATCGCGTGGTACAAAATCGCTGATTGAGCGTGATGGCGAGCGCAGAGCTTTTAGAACGCCGAGCGGAGACCATGAGAATTTATAGCGAAATGGATTGGCAATTTTTGGCACACCGCCGCAATAGGATGAAAACGCCAAAGTGTTGTTTGCGTCAAACCCGGGGGATGCACGATAGTCTGACACCAGCCAGTGTGCCATTAAATGGTCAATGCCAGGGTCAAGGCCAACCTCATTGACCAAGGCCACACCAGCGGCCCGGGCCGCGGCATCAAGTGCACGCATTTCTGGCGCGATATAGCTTGATGATACGAAATGGGCGGCTTTTGATATGCACAGTTCCGCCAGCGCCACATGTTGATCGGCGGGCAGCATCGAGACCACCAGATCGCCCGGTACAAGGCTGGCCGAAAGCGCGCCGACATCATAGGCACGGATGTCAGATGTCAGATCACCCACGGCGTCTTTGGCCTTGGCGACCGTGCGATTCCAGACAGTCACGGAGCGGCCCGCAGTCAACAAGCGGCGCAGTCCCGGCACGGCGGAAAGCCCCGTGCCACACCAATGAATCGTCATGCCAAAGCTCCTTTGATGTCTGTCATATGGGTCTGAAATGTGGCCTGCGCGCGGCCCCAAGCCCCCGCATCGATCTGATCCAGATCTGCAAGCAGCGGCAACAGTTGTGCCGCGAAATCTTCGGATGATTCGCGTGGTAAAAGCGAGGGCAGATTATCGATGGCGGTCACATCAAGCGGTGGTGTTGCGTGCACGCGCAGGGCGGGGTTGTGCCAATCGGTCACCTGATCGTAGACTTTTATTGGTGAAAAGTCAGAGCCGGGATCACAGGCGATATCACCAATCACTCTTAACGCACGCGGCGCGGTGCAAGTGGCCTGTGGCACAAAAACTGGGCAACCTGGGCGGGCCAGAATGCAATTAAGCAAAATTTCATGGGCCAAAACCTCGGGGAAGGGGCCGCCGTGGGCGGTTTCGGCGATATCCCATTTGGTGACTGGCACGCCAAGGGCCGTGCAAAGATCGGCAGCACCAGTCCCTACACGGCCCAAAGCCCCGATGATCAACGCGCGGGGGGAATGTGCTTCGGCCAAGGCGGTTTGTTCGGCACCCAGATCAGCCAGCAGGGCCGATTTGTCGCTGTAGCCACTGACAGGGCCCAAAATCTGGCCGCGTTGCTGCGCCCAAAAGCATTTCAGCGCAATTGCAGCCCCGGCGTAGCCGGCCCAATAGCCAAAGGCGGCCAGCCGGCGGCCAGTTTCATCAACCAGATACTCTAAATCATAAAGAGTGCCCCCACCGGCGGCAAAACGGCGCAGCAGCCCTTGGCCTGCGCTTTGGCCTTTGAATGCGTGGCCGAACATGATGTGGCGATGCGGCAATGGCGTGCCATCTTCGGGCAGTTCCTTTAGCCCAAAGATGATGGCATCTTTGGGTGCCTTGGGCCAACTGCCTTCGGGGGCGATTTCACAGCCTGCCGCGGCATAGGGGGCCAGTGGCAGGGCGCGGCTGCTGCTTTGCTCGACCGTTACACGAAAGCCTTTGGCGCGGAGCGTTGTTGCCCCTGCGGCGGTCAGGCCAACGCGCTCTTCCTGTGGGCGCTGCTCGGCCCGGACCCAAAGATGTATCATGACCGATGTCTTTCGTTCGTTTGGTGTGTGTGGCTTTGTGATGGATTGATACGCCCCTGCGGGTGGTGGCGGCCCCGCCCCCTTATTGGGGCTTTGCCTAAGCAAAGGCAACCGATCTGGCCGGTCAAGATCACCCTGTGCCATTCCAATTGCACGCAACGCAACAGGCCGCCCGGGAGACACCCGGGCGGCCTGCCAAACCCCATGGGGTTTGCAATCTTAGCCCTGACGGGCTTTAAAGCGCTTTTGCGTCTTGTTGATCACATAGACGCGGCCCTTGCGGCGCACAACCTGGCAGTCGCGGTGCCGCAACTTCAGCGAGCGAAGCGAGTTTTTGACCTTCATGGGTCTTCTCCTTGTCGCGGCGCGCGTGCGCCTGAATTTCTTTGCCCCAAATGGGACGATGATGCCCTTGCAGGCGATGGTGGGCGCGACAGGGATCGAACCTGTGGCCACTACGATGTCAACGTAGTGCTCTACCGCTGAGCTACGCGCCCTTTTGTCCGAGGTCTTGAGTGTCGCATCCGCCAGCCCCAAAAAACAAGGACGCGGGCGGAACCGCGTCGGACTTGGGGGTCTATAAAAGGGTTCTTGCGCCCTTTCAAGGGGTTTTGCAAATGTGTTTGATGGCTTTATAAGATTGCCATGGGGACCCGTTGATGCAGCATGACGCCTATCACCTGATCTTGCCGGCGCAGCGCACGTCACGCGTGGTATTTGCGTGCCCGCACAGTGGACGAGATTACAGTGCTGCATTTCTTCAGGCAACGGCACTTGATTCGACGGTTTTGCGATCATCTGAGGATGCGTTTGTTGATCTGTTGTTTCAATCAGCGCCTTTGGAAGGGGCCGCGCTGTTGGTGGCCCGCGCACCGCGTGCCTTTGTCGATCTGAACCGCAATGAAGATGAATTTGATCCGGCGCTCATTTTGGGGGTGCCACGTTTGCCGCATAACCCGCGGATTGCCTCGGGGCTGGGGGTGATTCCCCGTGTGGTGGCAAACGGACGGACAATTTATTGTGGAAAATTGCCGCTGGCTGAGGCGCAAGAACGGATTGCAAAGTTTTGGCGACCTTATCACTTGGCGTTAGCCACGCTGTTGAGTGAACAGCGCAAACGTTTTGGACAAGCGATTTTGATCGATTGCCATTCGATGCCGCATGAAGCGATCGTAGCCTTTGGCGCGAGTGCGATCGCACGCAACCGTACGGCACCCCGCCCGGATGTGGTTTTGGGCGATCGCTATGGCGCGGCGAGCGCTGGTTGGGTGATGGACCGTGTCGAGGCGGCTTTTGTTGATGCGGGTTTTCGTGTTGCCCGAAACGCGCCCTTTGCCGGGGCGTTTGTGGCGCAGCAATATGGGCGGCCATCAATTGGGCAGCATGTGATCCAAGTGGAAATCGATCGCGCGCTTTACATGGATGAACGCCGAATTGTGCCCAATGCACAGTTTGATGAGATGAAATTGCGCTTGGCGCAGGTAACGGCGCGAATCGCAGCTTTGGGGGTAGAGCCAGAGCGGGACGATCTCAGGTTGGCGGCGGAGTAGGGCTGCGAGCGTTTAAGGTCGGTGTGCATTGGCCGGGCTGGAGCCTCCGGCGGGGATATTTGCAAACGAAAGACTCTGCGGATGGTCAGGCGGCTGGGCTGCCGATTTCTGTACGGATGGCTTGTGCGGCGGCACAAGGGTCAGGGGCTTGCCAGATTGGGCGACCAATGACGATGTGATCGGCCCCGGCTGCGAGGGCTGCGGCGGGTGTGGCGATGCGTTTTTGATCGTTTGTGGCGCTGCCGGTTGGGCGGACGCCGGGGGTGACGATCAGGCGGCCTTGGGATTCGGGCAGGGCACGGATCAGGGCGGCCTCTTGCGGGGAGGCGATGACGCCATCGGCACCTGCCAGAAAAGCCCGGCGGGCGCGTTCGACCACCAGATCGGGCAGTGCGCCCGGTTGAATAAGGCAGGCATCAAGATCTGCGCGATCAAGCGCTGTTAGCAGGGTGACGGCCAGAATTTTAAGATCAGAGCCGCCTCGGCCGTTTGCGGCGGCGCGCACAACATGCGGATCGCCATGCACGGTCAGAAAGTCGAGCCCGAGGCCCGAGAGACCGCGGACGGCTGCCTCAATCGTGGCGGGGATGTCGAACAGCTTGAGGTCAAGAAAAATTCGTTTGTCATGTTCGGTCTTGAGTTCGCGGGCCAGCGCAAGGCCCCCCCCCGTCAGCATGCCCAAGCCAATTTTGTAAAAGCTGACGCTGTCGCCCAGGCGCTGTGCCAAATCGAGCCCAGACAGAACATCGGGAACATCGAGGGCAACGATCAGGCGGTCATCTTTATTTGGGGCGGTTTGCATGGTGGTATCCTTGTCAGCGGGCGTCGGGTTCATGCGGCCTGAGGGGCGGGCTGTCAAGCAAGCTTGGTTTGCCTGCTGAGGGGCATCAGTTAAGGATGGGGCAAACATACTGGGGGTGGGCGTGTGATTTGTTTTGATATTGGTGGGTCGCGGGTTCGTGCCGGGCGCTGGGATGGTGCCACGATTTCGCCATTGGGTGAAGCGCCGACGCCGGCTGATGACTATTTAGCGCTGTGCTCCACGCTTGCGCAATTTGTGGTGCTGGGTGGTGTAGGGCCGGTGGCGATGTCTTTGGCGGGTGGGGTGGATCCTGCTTCGGGGCGACTGCGCAGTGCCAATATTGCCTGTCTGAATGGTCGTGTGGTGGCAGATGATATTGCGGCGGCGCTGGGCCGTAAGGTGCATGTGACCAATGATGCTGATTGTTTCACGCTGGCTGAGGCAACTTGGGGGGTTGGGCGCGGGCAAGATGTGGTTTTGGGGATTATTTTGGGCACTGGGGTTGGTGGTGGTTTGGTGGTGGCCAATCGTTTGGTGCGAGGGGCGGGCGGATATGCTGGCGAATGGGGGCATGGGCCGGTGGTGCCGGACCGGGCTTTGGGCCAAGATTTAAACTTGCCTGTCTGTGGGTGTGGGCAGCGGGGCTGTGTTGAGACCATCGGGGGTGCGCGCGGGCTTGAGCGGTTGCATCTGGCCTTGGCAGGGGAGCGCCTGCGCAGCGAGGATATTGTGGCACGGTGGCGGGCTGGGCCATGTGGCGCAAGTCGGAGCGTAGAGCTGTGGTTGCAGCTTTTATCGGGGCCGTTGGCGCTGGCGGTTAATCTGACGGGGGCGGGTGTTGTGGCTGTGGGGGGCGGGTTGTCGGGGGCCGTTGATTTGATTGCGGCGTTGGATCATGCGGTGCGTCAGAAAATTTTGCGCCCCAGTGCAGAGCCTGTGTTGCGCTGTGGTGCATTGGGCGAGATGTCAGGGCTGATCGGGGCTGCGCTTTCCGCATTGGCAGATACACGCTGAGGCATTGTAAATCTTACAATAATCTCTTTATGGTAGAATATATAAAGCTTCGTTTCGGCTTTGGTCAAGCAGAGGCGGTTGCGTTGTCCATTTTGAGGTGCTGTATGGAACTGACATTGACATATGATCGCCCCACAGAGGGGCCAAGGTCGGGGCCGGTTGCGGTGGGCTGGATGGTTGATACCGAGCAGGCGCGGGTGATTTATGAAGCACCCGAGCGGCTGGTTTCACGCCAAGTGAATCGTGCCCATGCCAAATCTGCATCGCGGTGTCCGGCGGTTATTCAGATGGAAAGCCGGTATTTCATGGTAAAATGCCCGTTTGATCTGCATTTGGGTTTTACGCGTGATGCAAAGGGCAAGCCCGCGCTGGTCAACCGGTTGGGGGGCGCGTCGCCAGTGCGTTCGAACAAGTTAAACGAGCTTTTGACGGTGGTTGCTGAACCTGAATGGCGCTTTCCCGACCGGCCGACCATTCAGTTGAAACTGCCCTATTTGTTTATTGCTGATGAGCTTGTCTATATCACCCAGATTGGGCCATTTGCCCATTATCGGAAGGATCCATTGCCGGGCACGATTTTTGGGGGCCGGTTTCCAGTTTCGATCTGGCCGCGGCCTCTGATGTGGGCATTTGAGTGGCATGAGCCTGAAAAAGACATCATTTTGCGCCGAGGTGAGCCGCTGTTTTATTGCCAGTTTGAGGCAGAGGGCCCTGACCGCCCGATACAGTTGGTGGAGGCTGAGAAGACGCCTGAGCTGGTCGAGTATCTCAAACAAATCAATGGAGCCGTTGGTTTTGTGAACCAGACCTTTGGGCTGTTTCGTGCAGCCGAGGCGGCGCGCCCCAAGACGCTTTTGAAAGAAAAAAAGAAACCGGCCTGATATGGCAAGGTCACAATGGCAAAGGGGCGGGGGTGCTGGCTTGAACAAATCGTAAACCGGCACCGATGTTCATTGTGGCCGTGATCTTTCGGTTGAGTGCCCAGTTGTTTGCGCTGATGTTTTGAGAGCGGGCACACGATGGGTATATTTGTGGCGTTTCGGTGGCATGATCTTGGGCTCGCCCTTGTGCCCGGTCATTTGCTTTCCCAAATAGATCTTGAGGCCTGTTGAGATATGTGCCGCACAGCGGGCAATCGGGAACGGGTGCTTTTGCAAGGAGAGTAGTATGAACGTTGAAAAGTTCACCGAGCGTGCACGTGGGTTTTTGCAAGCCGCGCAAACAATCGCAACGCGCGAGAATCACCAAAGACTGTCGCCCGAGCATCTTTTGAAAGCGCTGATGGATGATGACCAAGGTATGGCATCTAATCTGATCACGCGGGCTGGTGGCGCGCCCAAGCGGGTGACCGAGGCGCTGGATTTGGCGCTTAGCCGGGTGACCAAGGTCACAGGTGATGCGGGGCAAGTGTATGTCGACAGTGCCACGGTTAAAGTTTTGGATGAGGCGGAAAAAATCGCCACCAAGGCTGGCGATAGTTTTGTGCCAGTAGAGCGGATACTGACGGCGCTGTGTGTGGTGCCTTCAAAAGCCAAAGATGCGCTGGATGCGGGTGCGGTAAATGCACAGGCGCTGAATGCTGCGATTAACGATATTCGCAAGGGCCGCACCGCTGACACTGCCAGTGCTGAAGAAGGCTATGAGGCGTTAAAGAAGTATGCCCGTGATCTGACCGAGGCTGCGCGTGAAGGCAAGATTGACCCGATCATTGGCCGAGATGAGGAAATCCGTCGGACGATGCAGGTTCTGTCGCGCCGCACCAAGAATAACCCGGTGTTGATTGGCGAGCCGGGTGTGGGGAAAACCGCAATTGCCGAAGGCTTGGCGTTGCGCATCGTGAATGGCGATGTGCCCGAAAGCTTGCGCAACAAACGTCTGATGGCGCTTGATATGGGCTCATTGATCGCGGGGGCTAAATATCGTGGTGAGTTTGAAGAACGGCTGAAGGCCATTTTGTCGGAAGTCACTGCGGCCGCTGGCGAAATTATCCTGTTCATCGATGAAATGCACACATTGGTGGGCGCGGGCAAGGCTGAGGGGGCGATGGATGCATCAAACCTGCTTAAGCCCGCTTTGGCTCGCGGCGAGTTGCATTGTGTTGGTGCGACCACGCTGGAAGAATATCGCAAGCATGTTGAAAAAGATGCAGCTCTTGCCCGGCGTTTTCAGCCCGTCATGGTGAGCGAGCCAACGGTAGAAGACACCATTTCGATCCTGCGTGGTATCAAAGAGAAATATGAGCTGCACCATGGCGTGCGCATATCCGACTCGGCGTTGGTTGCAGCGGCAACGCTTAGTCACCGCTATATCACCGATCGATTTTTGCCCGACAAGGCGATCGATTTGATGGATGAGGCTGCCAGCCGTCTGCGGATGGAGGTCGACAGCAAACCCGAAGAGCTGGATGCGCTGGATCGTGAGATCTTGCAAAAACAGATTGAGGCCGAGGCGCTGCGCCGCGAAGAAGATGCCGCCAGCAAAGATCGGTTGGAAAAGCTGGTTAAAGAACTTGCAGGGTTGCAGGAACGGTCTGCGGCCATGACGGCGCAGTGGCAGGCAGAACGTGATGTGTTAGAGACATCACGCGGCTTGAAGGAAGAGCTTGAGCGTGCCCGCGCTGAGCTTGAAATCGCCAAACGCGAGGGCAATCTGGGCCGCGCGGGCGAACTGTCTTATGGCATCATCCCCGGTCTGGAAAAAAAGCTGGCTGATGCCGAAGGGCATGAGGGCGATGTGATGGTTGAAGAAGCGGTTGGCCCTGAGCAAATTGCCCAAGTCGTCGAACGTTGGACCGGCATCCCCACCAGCAAGATGCTGGAGGGTGATCGCGAAAAGCTGCTGCGTATGGAAGATGAGTTGGGCAAACGTGTCATTGGCCAAAGAACGGCCCTTGTCGCCATATCCAATGCCGTGCGTCGGGCGCGGGCGGGGCTGAACGATGAAAATCGCCCCCTTGGCAGCTTTTTGTTTTTGGGCCCCACGGGGGTTGGTAAGACAGAATTGACCAAGGCGGTGGCCGAATATCTGTTTGACGATGACAGTGCGATGGTGCGGATCGACATGAGCGAGTTCATGGAGAAACATGCCGTCAGCCGCCTGATCGGCGCGCCTCCGGGCTATGTCGGTTATGATGAGGGTGGGGTTTTGACTGAGGCGGTGCGGCGCAGGCCCTATCAGGTGGTGTTGTTTGATGAAGTTGAAAAGGCGCACCCAGATGTGTTTAATGTGCTGTTGCAAGTGCTTGATGACGGCATGCTGACAGACGGGCAGGGCCGCACAGTCGATTTCAAGCAGACTTTGATCGTGCTGACGTCAAACCTTGGGTCACAAGCGCTGAGCCAATTGCCCGAGGGCAGTGATTCGTCGATGGCCAAGGCCGAGGTGATGGAAGCGGTGCGCGGCCATTTCCGGCCCGAGTTCCTGAACCGTCTGGATGAGACGATCATTTTCGATCGCCTGACCAGAGGGGATATGGGCGGCATTGTGACGATTCAGCTGAAGCGGCTTGAAGAGCGCTTGGCTGCGCGAAAAATCACGCTGACGGTCGATGATGCCGCAAGACAATGGTTGGCCGATGAGGGCTATGACCCTGTCTTTGGGGCCCGCCCTCTGAAACGCGTGATCCAGCGGCACCTGCAAGACCCGCTGGCCGAAATGCTGCTGTCGGGCGATCTGGCGGATGGTGCAACGATCCCTGTGACCGTCGGCCCCAAAGGGCTGATGATCGGCAATCGTGCGTCGCCGGCCACAGCGCGGGGTAAACCGCAGGATGCCGTCGTGCATTAAGCCCTGTGCGGACATGAAAGGTGAAGGGCCCCCCTTGATGGGGGTCTTTTGCATTTTCGGGCGGGCTCGCATGCCGTGCGTATTCCGGCAGGGCTTGCCCTGTTTCTGATCGCGCTTTTCTGGCCAGACGCCCCTTGGGGCGCCAGAGTGAAAGCAGTGCGCCCTCACATCCGCGCGACTGGGTGCAATGTTTGGGCAAATCCTTTGCCAAAGGGGCGGTTTGGTCTATCTTTGGCAAGACGGCGTGCCGATCCGCCCCAACCTTTGCAGGAGCCTTTGATGGACAACAAATTTGTGCCCGACTTGGGCTGGGCAGATGTTACCCCCAAACACCTATTTTTTTCGCGCCGTGCAGCGCTTGGGGCGCTAATGGCAGCGGGCGCGGGGGCGATGCTGCCAAGTATGGGTGTGGCTGATGATGGGTTTATCGCCACCGAGACCCCAAATAGTTTCGAAGAGATCACACAATACAACAATTTCTATGAGTTTGGGCTGGATAAGGAAGATCCCGCCCGATTGGCTGGTGGGCTGACCATTGCCCCTTGGCAGGTACAAGTTGATGGGATGGTTGACCGCCCCGGGGTTTATGAATTGGCCGACCTGCTTGATGGGTTGCCAGTTCACAATCGGATATATCGGTTTCGATGCGTTGAAGCATGGTCGATGGTGGTGCCATGGAATGGGATTGAGCTGCGCGCCCTGTTGCAAAAGCTGGGTGTGCAGCCGGGTGCGCGCTATGTTGGCTTTGAAACCCTTGTGCGCCCTGAAGAAATGCCCGGCCAACGCCGCGCGGCGTTGGATTGGCCATACCGCGAAGGGCTGCGACTCGATGAGGCGATGCACCCGCTGACCTTGCTGGCCACGGGGCTTTATGATGCGCCACTGCCTCGGCAAAACGGCGCGCCACTGCGCCTGGTTGTGCCGTGGAAATATGGGTTCAAATCAATCAAGTCAGTTGTGCGGATCACGATCACCGACGCGCAGCCCAAAACGACTTGGAATATGGAAAACAGCCGTGAATACGGTTTCTATGCCAATGTGAATCCGCAGGTGGATCATCCCAGATGGAGCCAGGCGTCAGAGCGGCGGATTGGTGGGGGGCTGTTTGCCAGACGCCAGCCTACGCTGCCCTTCAATGGCTATCAGGCGCAGGTGGCCAGTCTTTATGAGGGTATGGACCTGACCAAAGAGTTTTGACGGTGGCTTTGGTGCGATCGGTCAATGGGGCGCTCCGGCGGGTACCTGTTGGGCTTGTCTATGCGATAGGCGGTGTGCCTGTTGCCTGGTTGATGTGGGCGCTGATGACGAATGGGCTTGGCGTCGACCCGGCCAAGACATTGGAACATCAGTTGGGTGGGCTTGGGCTACAATTCCTGTTGGCCAGCCTGGCGGTCACACCGTTGCGTCGAATCACTGGGGTGTCGCTGTTGCGGTTTCGGCGCGCGCTGGGGCTGTTGGCATTTTTCTATGTTGCTCTTCACTTGATGACATGGCTTTTGCTGGATTTGCAGCTGCGCTGGGGTGAGATCGGCGCAGATGTGACCAAACGCCCCTATATTATTCTTGGCATGATCGGATTCGTGCTGTTGGCGCCGCTGGCGGCAACATCGCATGATTGGGCCTTGCGGCGCATGGGCGCGCTTGCCTGGCACAGGCTACACAGGCTGGTATATGTGGCGGGTCTGGCTGTTGTGGGGCATTATGTTGTGCAGGCCAAAACCCTGTCGCTGGAAGTTCTGGCCTATAGCGGTTGCCTGATTGCGCTTTTGTTGGCCCGAGTCGCCTGGGCCTTGGCAAAGCCACCTGCGCCCCGGCCCTAATCGGCTGAGATATGGCTGTAAAACCGGCAGCAAGCGGGGGCGTCTTGTGGCTAAATTGCTGCTAACCGCTATATTTTGTGTGTGCTTTGGCTTTTGTAAAAAAACTGTCATTTGTTTACGGATTTGGGGTTGCGGGTATTAGCGAGTGTGTCT
>CALAXT010000045.1 GCA_937895435.1 uncultured Paracoccaceae bacterium
GGCCAAGACAACCGGGGCCAAGACAACCGGGGCCAAGACAACCGGGGCACCGAATCGCGAAGCAATGACAATCGTCATAACGATCAGCGTGGCCAAGATCGCCGAGATCCGCGCGTCACCCAGCAGGGGCAAGGCGCGCAAAACGCCGAGGAACGTCGCCCCTCTGATCAACCGCGGGCCCCGCGTCCCTATCGCGATCCGCGCGATGGTGATGCGCGGTCGGGGGCAGGGCGCAAGCCTGTGGCCACTGCTGATCGTGGTGCAGGTACAGACCCGGCAGATCAGGCCGTTGCCGACCAACCGCAGGCGATCCAGCCTACCACTCAGCCCGTCGCTCAGCCCATTACTCAGACTGGGCCGAAATCCACACCACGCCCGCGGTCTGCGCCTCAGTCCATAGCTGATGTGATTGCCGTGGTAGAAGCGCGCGACAATGCGGTGGCTGACCCTGAGCCAAAGCCCGCCAAGCGGAAATACGCCCCACGCAAGCCCAAGCTTGAGGCAGGCCCTACCAGTGGTGAGGCTGCGGAATAAGTCCGCGCCCCACGCAACGGTTTAGCTGATCCCGCGTCCGGTTTCCACAATCCGGGCGAGGGCACAAAATTTTTCCAAAGATATTTCTTCTGCGCGCGCAGTGGGTTCAATGTCTGCGGCCAGCAGCTGTTGTTCAATATCTGGCCCCAGTCCGCGCAGGCTGGAACGCAGCATTTTACGGCGCTGGCCAAAAGCCGCAGTGGTGATTTGACCCAAAGTTACCGGGTTGGCGGGGTAAAGTGGCTCGGCACGCCGGGTAATGTGGACCACGGCGGAATGCACTTTGGGGGCGGGGGTAAAGGCCTCGGGTGGCAAGCGCAGCACGATGCGTGCTTCGGCCCGCCATTGCACCAGCAGGGCCAAACGACCATAAGCCGATGACCCTGGCCGCGCTACGATCCGTTCGGCCACCTCTTTTTGGAACATCAGTGTCAGGCTTTGCCAAAAGGGCGGCCAAACCGCGGGCGTAAGCCAGCGCACCAGCAATTCGGTTCCGACATTATAGGGCAGATTGGCCACGATGTGAATCGGGCTTTGCAGATGGGCTGCGGCGTCAAAAGCCAGTGCATCACCGTGGATCACCTCAAGCCGGCCCGGATAGGCGGCTGCAATTTCGGCCAGGGCGGGCAGGCAGCGGGCGTCTTTTTCAACCGCAACTACACGGCGCGCACCTTCGGCCAGCAGCCCGCGGGTCAGCCCACCGGGGCCGGGGCCAATCTCTAGCACATCCGCGCCGCTCAGATCGCCAGCTGCGCGTGCGATCTTTGCGGTCAGGTTCAAATCCAGCAAAAAGTTTTGCCCCAGCGCTTTGCGGGCCTGCAGATCATGGGCGGCAATCACTGCGCGCAATGGGGGCAGGCCGTCGATTGCGGTCATATTTGGGCGGCCTTTGCAAAAGGGGGGTGTGGGGCGTTAAGCATGCCGCTTATGGGCCATGTCTTGCGCCATATACAAGGCTGCGATCAGGCTGGAGGGGTCCGCCTGCCCAAGGCCCGCAATATCAAAGGCCGTGCCATGATCGGGCGATGTGCGAATAAAGGGCAGGCCAAGCGTCACATTGACCCCACCCGAAAAATCCAGTGTCTTGATTGGGATCAAGGCTTGGTCATGATACATACACACAGCCGCATCATAGCGCGCACGCGCTGCAGGGTGAAACATGGTATCGGCCGACAGTGGGCCCGACAGATCCATCCCTTCGGCGCGCAACCGATTTAGCAACGGCGTGATTAAGGTGATTTCTTCCGCCCCCATTGCCCCGCCTTCACCTGCATGAGGGTTTAGCCCGGCCACGGCCAGCCGCGGTGCCGCAATAGCAAAGTCGCGTTGCAGGCCTGCGTGTGTGATGCGCAGCGTTTCTTCCAGTAATTCTGATGTCAGGGCTTTGGATACTGATCCGAGTGCGATATGGATTGTGCTGGGAACAACACGCAGCTGCGCGCAGGCCAGCATCATCACCACCCGTGGCACCCCCGCCAATGCTGCCAAAAACTCAGTATGCCCCGGATAGCCAAAGCCTGCGCCGTCAATCAGGGCTTTTTTGTGAATGGGGTTGGTTGTGAGGGCCGATGCCGCCCCGGCCTGCACCAATGCTACGGCGCGCTCAATCACCGCGATCACGCCTGTGGCATTCGCCGGATTGGGCTGGCCCGGGGTGTTGGGGGCAGGAAAGTCATGTGGCAGCACCGCCAGCACGCCCTTGGGTAATGCATAGACTTCATTTGGGGTGGATATGGCGCGCCAAGCGGCGCCATCGGGCAAGTGGCGCGGGTCACCAATCAAAAAGAACGCAGGCGCGGGGGCGCCAGGGGCAGGGCTTTCGGCCAAAATTTGGGCCGTAGCCACCGCCAGTTCAGGGCCAATGCCAGCGGGTTCGCCACAGGTGAGCGCAATGGGGGCAGGGGGGCGCGTCATGGGCGCGCAATCAGCGCTTGGGCCCGCAATTCAGCCAGATAGGTGTCAGCATTTTCAGCCATTTTTTGATTGACCAGTTGCGACCGAATGCGGGCACGATCAGGTTCGATTTCACTTGTGCGCTGTCTTTGGCACAGCATCAAGACCACAGCCATATCACCCTGCACCAACGTGGCCGAGCTTTCACCAGGATCAAGCCGGGCCAGTTCCAGTGCAAGGGGGGCTGGCACTTCTGACATTGCTTGAGTGACGCGCTGCAGGCGCTCTTGGGGCAGGCCGCGCGCTTGGGTGTAAAGGTCATCGCAAGTGTCTGATGCCGCGATCACCCGCGCAGCTTCGGTCTGCGCTGCGTCTGACCCGGCACCGGGGATCATGAATTGGGCATAATCTACGGTTTCGGTGCGGCTTTCAGCGGGGCCCTTGGTGTCGATATCGCGCAGCAGAAAAAATGCAATGGCATTTGGCACTGCAATAGGTGGTGTGATTTGCCCCGGCCGCAACGGCAAGATCTCACGCACGATCTGTGGGGGCAGGTTGGCAAGTGGTAGCCAGTCCATCTGGCCATTCTGGGCGCGTGTTGACGCGGCTGAAAACCGCCTGGCCACATCGGCGAAATCAGCCTCAGTCCGAACAAGTGCTGAAATTTCGCCAACCAAAATATTTACCTGATCAAGGGTTTGTGGTGCATCAGGCAGGATAATTTCAGACAACAGCACGCGTGCTGCGGTGGGTTGGGAATAGGCGGCAATGGCGGCATCGATCTCGGCATCAGTCACTTTGGACCAACCGCCAAACCGGGCGCTGACAACGCGGCGCCACAAGATTCCGGCCGAAACAAATTCACGAAATGTCTCAGGCTGGACACCTTGGCTTTCCAACTGGGCCAGATAATCTTGGGCGCTTTGCTTGTTGCGCGCGGCGAATTCTTCCATGCCGTCTTGCAGGTCTGTATCAGTCAGAGTGATGTCAATTGCGGCCGCGGCCTCGGTGCGCAGCCGATCCAGGATCAGTGCATCAATGGCCTCGGCCTCCAGATCGCCGGGGATACCGGCGGTTTTCAAAAAGGCGGCACGCTGAGCAATTTCGTAATCTGTAATTGCCTGATTGTTCACCATAATCCGTGCCCGGATTGGCATTTGCTCTGGCTCTGTCATCGGGGTGGGCAGCGCCATGGAAAGTGGCGCCTGCGGCATGGCCGTTTGCGCCAGCACCGGGCCACCAAGGCCCAAGCCCAGACACAGTGAAAAAGACAAGTAAGACAGGCGCATATCTGTTCCGTTCTTCAAATTACGATGGATCGTGCCCAGATCGTGGGCGCTAGCCCCGGCATTCAGACGCCCGCGCGGCCCGCCCGCTGCTGCCCCCAAAGCCGATCAATTCCACCGTCAGTCCAAGTTTAGTCGTCGGTTCTACAGTAGTCGACGAAGTGAAACGGCGCGAGAGGGAAAGATCAAGTGCCACGCAAGAGTTGGTGTATTGTAAGCCAAACGTGCCCTCGGTCGCGGTGCCGCGTTCCAGATCAACCCGCCAAGCAGTTGCAGCCGACCACGTGCTGTCGAGTTGATAGCGCGCATCCAATGCCCACTCAGATGTCAAATTGGGGCGGTCTTCGGCACTGTCGGGCTCAAGATAAAGATGGCTGGATGACACGGCCCATTTTGTTGTGTCATAGGCCAGACGCAGCTCATTTCGGGCAAAATCAAGGGCGTCATCGAACACCGCCCGTTCGGTCAGTGCCAGACCGCCAGATTGCGCGACACGGGCCACCACCAACCAATCTGATGACAGCCCGTCTAACCCGGTTGAGGCGTTGAACTGCCCCAGATTACGCGCCCGCAGCACACGCCCAATCACCAACCCGATTTCATCGCCCTCGCGGTTGGTTTGCAGCCACGACAGCCCAAGGTTGGCGCGGGTTCCACGCTCAACCCCATCTGCCCCCGGAAAGCGGTTCAGCGAGAAAAGATTGCCCTCATCAAAATCAACAAGCGCGCTGTGGTCATTTGGACCATCTGTGCCGGTATCGTTGCTGTGCACCAGTTGGAGCATCGGCGAAACAACTTGGCGTGTGCCCTGGGCGCCAGATTTTACCCAAGGCCAGCGCAAGCTGACTGCGCCGATTGGGGTCATGCTTTCCAGTGCGCTAGGATAGGCGCTATCTTGACTGATATCACTGAAATCTGCACGGATTTGCGCTTGAATTTGCCCCAAAAGCCCACCGCCCAGATGCCTGTCGGCTGTATATCCCAACCGTGCGCTAAGCGTTGTGGTGTCGCGGCCCTCTACATCGGTGTTTGACCGGCGATAAAGACTGGCGGCCTGAAACTCGGTATCCATGACACCACCCAAAGCCGTCAGGCGGTGTTGATATATCATCCCGCTTTCGCGACCAGGCAGGATGCTGCCGTTTTCAGTGGCGAGGTTAGATTGCGTGCCAATCACCCAGACCGATATGGCCCGGTCACGCTGAAAGCGCGACAGGTCAGCAAAGCTGCGCAGACGGTTTTTTTGATCAAGCGAATAATCCAACAAATAGCTGGTGTCAGATACGGTTTCGATCCCAAACGACAGTGTATAGTCGGCTGGCAGGCCGATTGTTCCGTTGCCGTAAAAATAGCCGCGGGGTTGATCATCGCCTAAACTGTCGCGGGTCAGCGCTGCTTCGAACTCAAGTTTTCCATCGTTGCGCAGCGCTTGGCGATAGCGCAGCCCCAAAGATGCCGCGCGCGTGTTTGAGATAAAAGGCGTCAGCGTCAGATCGCGGCTTTTGCCGATTTTCCAAAAATAGGGCAGGGCAAACCCGGTGCCAAAGGTGGAACTGCTGCGCAGCGATGGCATCAAAAAACCGCTTGCCCGTTTCAATGTGGGGTCAGGCATGCGCAGACGCGGCATATAAAACACTGGCACACCCGCGATACGAAACTGGGCATTATCGAAATAAATCTGATGACTCTGTTGGTCATGCACAATGCGTCGGGCGCGAATTTCCCACAGCGGTGTCGGTGATGCGGCGCAGACCTGGCATGAGCTGGCAATGGCCCGCGATAATTCACTGTAACGCCCGTCACTGCGGGTGATTTGCTGCGCGGCCATCTGAAGTTGTTGGTTTAAGACCAGCCTGGCGCTGCGCAGGATGCCAATTTGTAAATCGCGCGAAAGCTGTGCCTGATCGGCGAGCAAAATGATATCAGACCCTTCGACCAATTGCAGCGGCCCAGTGATATCCAGCTGATCTGTCGCGGGGTCAAATGCGATGTGGGTGGCACGCAGGCGGGTGGTTTGATAAATGACCTCAACGTTGCCTGTGGCGATCAGCGCGCCTTGGGGGGTTGTTTCAATCTTATCAGCAATCAGACTGGCCAGACCATCCGTGGCATGGGCGGTGCCGGGGGCTGTGGCCCAAGCCAGCATTGCCAACACCACAAACGCAAAGTGCAGGACAAATCCGTGCAGCCCTTTGCCGACCATCAGCCTTCCTCCTGCTGCAAGATCAGACTGGCTGACAAGAAAATCGCCACCAAAGGTGGGGTCCATGCAGCCAAACCCACTGGGATTTGACCGTTTTCTGCCAGCACTTGGGCAAACCGGCGCAGAAAAAAGACGCCAAACCCGGCCAAAACGGCCGATAATACGCGCAGACCTGTGGCCCCCATTCGGCTGTGCCGCATGGAAAATGCAGCCCCCGTCATCACCATGGCGGCCAGAAACAGTGGCAGCGCAAGCTGCATCTGAAACCAAACACGATGGCGCAGGGCGGAAAACCCGGCCTTTTCAATGGTGGCGATAAAAGCAGGTTGGTTCCAGATGCCAACGGCCTGCGGTGCGCCGAAACTGTCGCTGATCTGGGCCTGCGTCAAATCGGTTTCGATGATCATCTCTGGCAAGGTTTGGGATTCGCGCTCGGGGTTTTCATGGCGATCAAACTGCCATTCTTTGGCATGTGACAATACCCATGCGCCGGGGGTCAGATAGGCGGTCCGGGCCTCAATTCTCGTTGTTGGACTGCCTGATGTGCCAAAGCTAAGAAAGCTGACATCAATCAGGCGCTGCCCATCAAGACTGGCGCGCATGGCGTGGATCACGGTCTGTTTATTGCCGTCACCCTGGCGCAGCCAAAGCCCTTCGGGACTGATGGATGTGACAGAACGTGCGCCTTGGGCCATGGATTCGCTCATTCGTTCATCAGCGCGGCTGGTCGCCGCCACGATCGGCCCAAAAATCGCAACTGTCGCCATACCCAAGATCAAGGCGGATAAAACAGGTGCCCATAAAATTGCCAAACCTGATCGGCCAGCTGCGCGGATCGCCACCAATTCACTGTTGCGTGCCAAACCCAAAAACAGCGCCAAGGCCGCCAAGACCGACAGTAGCGGTAAAATTTGATAAAGCGCGCCCGGTGTGCGCAGCAGCGCCAACAGCCCCGTTTTGCCCAAGCCTGCGTTGGTTCCTGCAAATCGGCGCAGCTGTTCGGCCATTTCCATCAAAAAAATAAGCCCGGCAAAAATACCAATGACTGCCAAAAATACCCAAAAAAAACGACGGGCCAGATAAAAGCTGAGCGTCATATCGCAAGCCCTTTATTTGGGATCGTTTGCGGAGTGGGGCTTTGTGGCCGCCTGGCCAGCCAAAGCACGCCGATTGTGCACACAGCGCCCAGAATGGCTGGCGTATAGTGCAAAATCCACAGGCTTGGATCTTTAAGCACCAAACTGCGCGTCGCATTGCCGCCCAGTTGGCACAACACCAAAAGTGCAATCGCCCCACTGATTTGACGCCACAGCCCAAAGCGGCTGAACCCCCCCAAAAGCAGCGCAGAAAACCCCAAAATGCCGGTCACTGCGGCGAAAGACACCTGTGAAAAACGGGCATGCACCTCTTGCCACAGCTCGCTGCTTGTCCCGCCAAAACGCGCCAAATCTGCGGCTTTGGGAAACATAAGCCGCGGTGTTGCCATTTCAGCCAAGCGGCGATCAGTGCGTGGCGCAACGGCCAATATTGCGCCCAGATCATAGGTCATATCAGAAAAGCTGGTGGTAAACAGGCGCCCATCCGGGGCGCGCAGTGTTTGGGCAAAGCCGTTGAGCAAAATCAGCTTGGGCCCGGTGCTGCTGGGGGTCAGCAAAGCTTGGCGGGCTGTAAAAGTTGTTTGGTTTGTGGGGGCGCGCATGTCGCTGAGAAACACGTTTTCCAGCTGCCCCTCGGGGGTTATGGCGCCAATAAACACAGTCAGACCGGGGGCTGGGTGCTGAAATGTGCCGGGCTTAAGCAGACGGGTCGTAACATTTTGGGCAATTTGAGCGCTGCGATCTGCCAATTCCCCCCGGCTGACTGGCACCAAAACATGCACCAATACAGACATCAGCAGCGCCACAATCACGCCAAAGGCCAAAACCGGGCGGCACAGCTGCACGGGGCTAAAGCCTGTGGACTGCATCACCACGCGTTCGCTTTCGTTGCTGAGCCTGTTGCCCACAAAAACCGCCGCAGCGAATGCTGCATAGGGCAAGACCAGCCGAATGACATTGGGCAGCGTCAACAGCGAAAATTCGACAAAAACACCAACGCCTTCGCCATCGGCCACCAGTGTGTCAAACAAGATTGCGGCGCGGTTGATCCAATAGACCCCCACCAGAACCAGTGAAAAGAACCCGAACACTGCCAGAATCTGCCACAAGATATATCGATCCAGCCTGGACACCAAAGGCCTCTTGCAAAGGGGGTCTGTCGGGGCGAACCTAGACCAATTCCGGCGCGTGTAAAACTGCTATCTGGTCAAGCCGGGGCCGAACCGCTAAGCATTGTAAAATGCCCGTTTACAGGAGAAAATCACATGACCTTGCCCGTTTCCGTTGAATTTTTAGCCTTTGATCAAACGATTGTTGCGCAGGCTGCGGGGCGTGTGGTGATTTTTGCAATGCCTGATGCCCCGCTGGATGCTGGTGCCCGCGTGGTTGACAAGTTGAGCCGGGGCGCGGTGAAGCGGCTTGTGGCCAGTGCAGCCTTTGGGGCGTTGGAACAGGGGGCAGGGCTAGATTTGGCGTTTCCGACCGGGATGGCTGCTGAGGCGGTTCAGGTTATTAAGCTGGGCCGTAAGCCCCGCGTTGATGAGACGCGCGCAGCGGGGGCAACAATTGCCAAGGCGGCGGGAACAGCTGCCGTGTTGGTTTTGGGCCCGCGTTTGGCACAGCCGGCTGAACTGGCCTTTGGTTTGACCCTGCGCGCCTATGCTTTTTCTGACCATAAGACGGGTGCAAAAAAGCCCTTTGGTGCGATGCGGGTGATGGTGACAGACCACGACGCGGTGGCCGCACAGTTTGCGCCACTGTCTGCCGTGGCCGAAGGCGTCTTTATGACGCGCGATCTGGTATCAGAGCCCGCGAATGTGCTGACCACATCAGAATTTGCCGCGCGGCTTGAAGAAATGCGCACCCTCGGGATTGAGGTTGAGGTTCTGGACGAAGATGCGCTGCACGCTTTGGGTATGGGCGCACTTTTGGGTGTGGGGCAGGGCTCTGAAAGCCCTTCCAAGGTTGTGGTGATGCAGTGGCGGCACGGTGCGCCCGATGCCGCGCCTTTGGCGCTGATTGGCAAAGGCGTGGTGTTTGATACGGGCGGCATTTCCATCAAGCCTGCCGGTGGGATGGAAGATATGACGATGGACATGGGGGGGGCTGCAGTTGTGTCGGGGGTGATGCGTGCGCTTGCGCTGCGCAATGCACCTGCCAATGTTGTGGGGCTGGTGGGCTTGGTTGAGAACATGCCCGATGGCCGCGCACAGCGCCCCGGCGACATCGTGCGTTCGATGAAAGGGGACACAATCGAGGTGATCAACACCGATGCCGAGGGGCGTTTGGTGCTGGCCGATGTCATGTGGTATGCCCAAGATCGCTTTGCGCCTGCAGCGATGATTGATCTGGCCACCTTGACCGGCGCGATCATTGTGGCACTGGCCCATGAAAACGCCGGCGTCTTTTCCAACAATGACGCGCTTTGCAAAGATTTTTTGGCGGCAGCAGCCGCTGAAAATGAGGGCGCTTGGCGGATGCCGCTGGGCAAAGCCTATGACGATATGTTGAAATCCAATAATGCCGATATGAAAAACGTCGGCGGCCGCGAGGGCGGATCAATCACGGCGGCGCAGTTTTTACAGCGCTTCGTCAAACCAGAGACGCCGTGGATTCATCTTGATATAGCGGGGACAGCGCTTACCAAGTCAGAAACCGCGCTGGCCCCAAAAGGTGCGACGGGTTGGGGGGTGCGGGCGTTGAACCGCCTGATCCGTGACCGTTTCGAAAGCTGAGCGCCTGATGGGGGCCGCCTATTTCTATCAGCTGAGCCATTCCCCACTGGAAAGCGCGCTGTCGCTTTTGGCGGGGCGGGCGTTGCAGGCGGGCTGGCGTGTGGCCATCCGTGCGCAAAGTGCTGAGCAGGTTGCCTGGCTTGACGACCAGCTGTGGACTTTGCAGGCTGATAGTTTTTTGCCGCACGGTCGGTCGGATGCGCCCTTTGCCGAAGCGCAGCCGATATTGTTGACGATGGCGCAGGCCCATCCAAAAAGCGCCCCCAATGCGCCAGATTGCGTGATCAGTGTCGACGGTGCAGAGATTTCGCCCGAAGAAATTTCTGGGATTGCGCGGGCCTGTATCGTCTTTGACGGTGCCTTTCCCGATGCGCTGACCCGCGCGCGGGAACAGTGGAAGGCCATTGTTGCGGCGGGCGTATCGGCCCAATATTGGTCAGAGGCGCAGGGACGTTGGCAGAAAATGGCGGAATCTGGCGCAAGCTGACGCCCCAATCAAAAGGCCATTTGCATAAAAAACTGCGGAGGGGTCACCCCATCCGCAGTCTATCATCAATTTAGCAGAGGCCCTGTGGGCCGCCGTGGCTATTCGCCTGAAGATTTTGCATGGCGCTTGCGCTCATGCGGGTCAAGATAGCGTTTGCGCAGACGCACGGCTTTAGGTGTCACCTCAACCAGTTCATCATTGTCGATATAGGCAATAGATTGTTCTAATGACATGCGGACTGGTGTTGTCAGGCGCACCGCTTCATCCGTACCCGAAGCGCGGACGTTTGATAGTTTTTTGCCCTTTAGCGGGTTGACCTCAAGATCATTTTCGCGGCTGTGCTCGCCAATAATCATGCCCTCATAAACCGGCTCTTGTGCGCCAATGAACAAATGGCCACGCTCTTCCAGGTTCCAAAGCGCATAGGGAACAGCGGCGCCTGCCTCCATCGATATCAGAACGCCCGCACGACGCCCGGCAATCGGCCCCTTATGGGGGGCCCAATCATGGAAAACCCGGTTCAAAACGCCTGTGCCACGCGTGTCGGTCATGAACTCACCATGATAGCCGATCAGCCCGCGCGACGGCACATGGGCAATGATGCGGGTTTTGCCTGCGCCCGCTGGTTTCATCTCGGCCAATTCGCCGCGACGTGGCCCGGTCAGTTTTTCGATAACAGCCCCGGAATATTCATCATCAACGTCGATGGTAACTTCTTCAATCGGTTCCATCCGCTGGCCATCGACCTCGCGAAACAGAACACGGGGGCGCGAAATCGACAGCTCAAAACCTTCACGGCGCATGTTTTCGATCAAAACGCCCATCTGCAATTCGCCACGGCCTGCAACCTCAAACGCATCGCCGCCGGGCGTGTCAGAAATTTTGATGGCGACGTTGATCTCGGCTTCTTTCATCAGGCGCTCGCGGATAACGCGCGACTGGACCTTGGATCCGTCTTTACCTGCCAAAGGCGAATCATTGATACCAAAGGTCACAGAAATTGTCGGCGGATCGATTGGCTGCGCGGGCAGGGCGACATCAACCGAAACATCACACAGTGTGTCTGCAACTGTGGCCTTAGACATGCCGGCCAGTGTGACGATATCCCCGGCCTCGGCCACATCAATAGGGCTTTGTGACAGGCCGCGGAATGCCAGAATTTTCGACACGCGGAACTGTTCAATTTTATCGCCGGTGCAGCTCAGTGCTTTAATCGTCTCACCTGCGCGCAACGTACCGGCTTCAACCCGCCCTGTCAGAATGCGCCCGATAAACGGATCGGCGGACAAGGTGGTGGCCAGCATCCGAAATGGCTCGGAGCGATGCGCGATTTGCTTGGGCTCGGGCACATGCGCCACGATCAGGTCATAAAGTGCTGACAGATCCTTGCGCGGACCCTCAAGCGTGGTGTCGGCCCAACCCGCCCGACCGGATGCGTACATGTGCGGGAAATCAAGCTGTTCATCATTGGCGCCAAGGTTTGCGAAAAGATCAAACACCTCATCAAGGGCGCGATCAGGCTCGGCATCGGGTTTATCAACCTTGTTCAGAACAACGATTGGCCGCAGACCCAAAGCAAGCGCCTTGGCTGTCACAAATTTAGTTTGTGGCATAGGGCCTTCGGCGGCATCGACCAACAAGACAACACCGTCCACCATGCTCAGAATACGCTCAACCTCACCGCCGAAATCGGCGTGGCCCGGCGTGTCGACGATATTGATCCGCTTGCCTGCCCATTCGAGCGATGTGCATTTGGCCAGAATCGTAATGCCGCGTTCGCGTTCGATGTCATTGCTGTCCATCGCCCGTTCGGCCACGGCCTGATTTTCGCGAAACGCGCCAGATTGTTTAAGTAGTTCGTCAACCAATGTAGTTTTTCCATGGTCGACGTGCGCGATAATCGCGATATTGCGAAGGTCCATTGTCACTCTGTCCTGATGCTGCGCTGCCGCGATAGACGAAAGTCACGGGTTTGGCCAGCCCCCTATCCAAGAGGCAAGCCACAAAGGCGATCTTTGTGCGTTGTTTGGCGCCAATCGGGTGTATTGGTCGTTGAAGGTCGTGCGTTTCCACTCATTAAAAGCTGGCGAGAGCCATGAGATCCTACGTTAAGGGGGCAGGCAGGCTGAGCAAGGCTGCGGCAACGCCGATCTGTGCCAGCATGAAGCAGAGATCTGGGCCAATTGTGTTCCTACATGTCCACAGACCCTCGCAACCTGTGGCTAAATATGGCCTCATTTCTAAGCAGGATGCCGCGTTTGGCGCCGTTTAGAAATACATCCATTCATTTCGCGATACCCGTTTGGAAAGAGGTTGACACCCCATGCGCCAACCGCAACGATGCAGCGTATGTGTTTAATATCAGGAAACGCGCTATCGTGACGTTTGAAGCAAGCTTGCGCCTCGGTTCGTCCTTTTCCCAAGGTGCAGATACGCCCAAGCCCGCAGATATTGGCCGATCCTGTTGCTTTGGGGGCCATGCTGCTGTTACCTAAGCCCCCAAGCATCTACCGCGCAGCCAAGGATAATCATGCCCCGCTTTATCGTTCGTTATGTCCGTCTTGTGGATTGGCTTAATTACGGCATTGGTCGTTTTGCCATGTATCTCTTGTTTGTGCTGATGGGGGTTTTGCTTTGGTCAACGCTGACCAAAATGTTTGCCACACCCGCACTTTGGACATTGGAAATGGCGCAATTCACCATGGTGGCCTATTACATGTTGGGTGGTCCGTATTCGATGCAAATGGGGTCGAATGTGCGGATGGACCTGTTTTACGGTGGGTGGTCTGATCGCACGCGCGCGGCTTTTGATGCGCTGACCATCTTTGCGTTGATGTTTTATTTGGGCGTGCTGCTTTACGGCGGGATTGACAGCACAATCTATGCGCTCAGCTATGGCGAGCGCAGCCCGTCGGCCTGGCGGCCCTATATTGCCCCGGTCAAAATTATTTCATGCATCGGGATCACGCTGATGTTGCTGCAATGCACCGCGATCTTCTTTCGGGATGTTGCCAAACTGCGCGGAGAAGAAATCTGATGTCTTATGAGATGATCGCCATTTTGATGTTCAGCACCATGTTGCTGATGATGATGACGGGCCAGCGCGTTTTTGGGGTGATTGGCTTTGTTGCGGTTGTGGCAGCCTTGGCGCTGTGGGGCACGGGTGGCTCGAACATTGCGTTTGGTGCGGCGATGAAGCTGATGAAGTGGTATCCGTTGCTCACGCTGCCGATGTTTATCTTTATGGGCTATGTGCTGTCAGAAAGCCGATTGGCGGATGATCTGTATCGTATGTTTCATGTTTGGTTTGGCCGCATGCCCGGCGGTTTGGCGATAGGCACCATTGGATTGATGGTGCTGATTTCAGCCATGAACGGGCTGTCGGTGGCCGGTATGGCCATCGGGGCCACCATTGCACTGCCGGAATTGCTTAAGCGCAATTATGATAAGCTGATGGTGACGGGGGTTATTCAGGCGGGTTCAAGCTTGGGTATCTTGGTGCCGCCATCGGTGGTGCTTGTGCTTTATGCCATGATCGCGCGTCAGCCGGTGGGGCAATTGTGGCTGGCTGGGATCTTTCCGGGGTTGCTGATGGCGGGGCTGTTTATTGCCTACATCTGGTTGCGCTGCAAAATCACGCCCAGTCTTGGGCCTGTTCTCGATGAGTCAGAGCTGAACGTGTCGCGCGCCGAAAAGCGGCGACTGTTATGGGCGGGCGCCCTGCCGCTTGGGATTTTTTTGGTGATGATGGTGCCGTTTGTAAACGGTTGGACCAGCCTTGTCGAAAGTTCGGTGATCGGCGCGCTAACGTCTGTTTTGGCAGCGATTCTTAAGGGGCGAATGACGCGGGCGGTTTTTGAAACCTCGGTGCGTTCGACCTTGGGCATATCGTGCATGTTCATGTGGATTATTCTGGCCGCACTTGCCTTTGGTGCTGTCTTTGATGGTTTGGGTGCGGTCAAGGCGATTGAAGGGTTCTTTATCGGCCAACTGGGGTTGAGCCCGTGGGAAATCTTGATTTTGATGCAGCTGAGCTATCTGATCATGGGCACATTTTTGGATGATACCGCGATGCTGGTGATCGTGGCGCCGCTCTATATTCCCTTGGTTAAGGTTTTGGGCTTTGATCTGATTTGGTATGGTGTGCTTTATACAATCACCTGTCAGATCGCCTATATGACCCCACCCT
Organism: uncultured Paracoccaceae bacterium; assembly: GCA_937895435.1. Classification (GTDB taxonomy): domain Bacteria; phylum Pseudomonadota; class Alphaproteobacteria; order Rhodobacterales; family Rhodobacteraceae; genus CALAXT01. Next base: position 14,425 of record CALAXT010000045.1, read on the forward strand.
TTGGCTATAATCTGTTTTTGATGCGTGCGATGGCCCCGCCAGAAATCACTATTCACGATATCTATCGCTCAATCATTCCCTTCGTTGGGGTGATGGTTTTGTCGCTGGTTATTGTGATGATCTTTCCGCAGATTGCACTTTGGCTGCCAGAGTATGTTTATTCGAAATAACCACCACCGTGGCGACCATTGCGCCTCGGTCTTTAACGCTGTTCCAAGACTGACATAAATCCAACCAACGGAGGCAATACCATGACCACAAGACGTAAGTTTATCAGCGCCGGTGCGCTTGCCGGGGCGGCCGCGCTGGCGGCACCTGCCAGCGTGCGTGCGCAAAGTGCCATCAAATGGCGGTTTCAGACCTATGCCGGTTCGACCCTTGGCCAGTTTGTTACCAAGCCTGTGATTGATGCAATCAACGCCGCCGCCAAAGGTGAGCTGGAGATTGAACTTTACTATGCCGATCAGCTTGTTCCGACGGGTGAGCTGTTCCGCGCGCTGCAGTCTGGCACGATTGACGCGGTGCACAGCGATGACGATTCGATGGCTGCACCAGTGGATATCGCCGTGTTTGGCGGCTATTTCCCCATGGCCACAAAACATGCGCTGGATGTGCCTGTTCTCTTCGAACAATATGGCCTGCGCCAGATCTGGGAAGAAGCCTATGCCGAAGCCGGTGGTGTGGTTTGGCTGTCAGCGGCGGGGCAAGACCCCTGTAACTTCAACACGAAAAAGCCGATCCGTTCAGTGGCTGATCTTTCGGGGCTGAAGCTTTACACCTTTCCAACCGCTGGGCGCTTTTTGGCGCAATTTGGTGTCACCCCGGTATCGATTCCCTATGAAGATGCCGAAGTGGCCGTACAAACCGGTGAGCTGGATGGCATGTCTTGGTCAGGTATCACTGAAGATTACACTGTGGGCTGGGCCGATGTGACCGATTACATCACCACCAACAACATTTCGGGGGCTTGGATCGGCTCGATCTACGTCAATGAACAGAAGTGGGCCGATCTGCCCGAGCATCTGAAGCACATTGTGCGCTCTTGTGTTGAGGCTGGGCATCATTTCCGCAATCAGTGGTATTGGGGTGGTGAGGCAAAATTGCGCGCGACTGGCGACAAGCTGGAACTGACCACGATTCCTGCCGCCGAATGGCGCGAGGTCGAAAATGCCGCGCTGGTATTCTGGGATGAAATGGCCCAAATGTCTGAACGGTCAGCCAAAGTTGTGCAAATCTTTAAGGATTACAACGCCATCACGGCGAAATCCGGCACGCCCTACACCTGCCTCTAATGTAAAAACTGTCCTCGGCCACCCGATTGGGTGGCCGGGGGCATGCGCCAAGAGGGTGCGAAATCAGACCATGCAGGGTTCAGACGGCGCTAAACCCGTTATCGACAAAAAGCTGTGTGCCGTTGACAAATTCTGCGTCATCAGATGCCAGATAAAGTGCTGCACGCGCGATATCTTCGGGTGTGCCCAAACGGCCCTGGGCTGCACGAATGGCCTCAGGTGAGACATCCACCCCCAAGGCGTTCAGATCACGCAATTCGCGTTCGCCATGCGGGGTTTGAATGAAACCCGGACAGACTGCATTGCACCGGATGCCACGATCGCGGAATTCAACGGCAATTGCGCGGGCAAACATATGACACGCGCCTTTGGTGGCATCATAAAGCACCTCCATCGGCGTGGCATAGACGGCTGAAATTGATGACGTGCACACAATGCTGCCGCCCCCCGCTGCCAGCATTTGTGGCAGCACGGCCCGCGTTACCAGATACATGCTCTTGACGTTGACATCGAAGAGAAAGTCCCAGTCTTTTTCTTCGGTTTCCAGAAATGGTTTGATGACGATCGTGCCCGCGTGGTTGAACAAAACATTGATCGGGCCAAGGGCTGCGGAAATCTGTGCCACCGCTGCCGCAACATCAGCCGCCACGGCAACATTTGCTTTCGCAAAGACAACCCGCAAGCCCTCGGCGGTCAGCTCGGCCGCCAAGGCTTCGCCCCGGTTCGCATCCAAATCAATGATGCCCACCGAAGCGCCTTCCCGCGCAAAAAGCCGCACCGCCGCTGCGCCGCAGCCCCCCGCACCCCCAGACACCAGCGCTACTTTTCCTGCCAATCTATCCGTCATCATCGCCTCCAATTTGTTGATGCGCATTGACGGCGAGAAAGGGGGGAACTGTCAACGCCAAACAAAGTGCGCAGACCGTGGCGCCGACACTTTGGTATCATGGTCTGCACTGAGGTCTTAGCGAAGAGCTATCATGAGGTTTTGGTTGATTTTCTCTAAAAATCCCTGCGTTGTCAGCCATTTTTGATTGGGGCCGACCAAAAGCGCCAGATCTTTGGTCATAAAACCGTCTTCGACTGTGTCCACGGTCACCTTTTCAAGCGTGGTGGCAAAGCGCAAAAGCGCTGCATTATCATCAAGTTTCGCGCGGTGTTTCAAGCCGCCCGTCCACGCATAGATTGAGGCAATAGAGTTGGTTGAGGTTTCTTTTCCGGCCTGATGCTGGCGAAAATGGCGGGTAACGGTGCCATGTGCGGCCTCGGCCTCTACAGTCTGGCCGTCTGGCGTCATCAGGATTGAGGTCATCAGCCCCAAAGAGCCAAAGCCCTGCGCGACGGTGTCTGATTGCACATCGCCATCATAGTTCTTGCAGGCCCAGACATAGCCGCCGCTCCATTTCATGGCGCAGGCAACCATGTCATCAATCAGGCGGTGTTCATAGGTGATGCCTGCCGCCTTGAATGCGGTGGCAAATTCTTCATCATAGACTTTTTGAAAAAGCTCCATGAAGCGGCCATCATAGGTTTTCAAAATGGTATTCTTTGTTGAAAGATAGACAGGCCAGCCCAAGCTGAGGCCGTAATTCAATGAGGCACGGGCGAAATCAATGATTGATTTATCAAGATTATACATGGCCAAGGCTACGCCGGCGTCGGGGGCGTCAAACACTTCGCGTTCGATGACCTGACCGTCTTGGCCCACAAATTTCAGCGTCAGTTTGCCGGGGCCGGGAAATGTGAAATCAGTGGCGCGGTATTGATCGCCATAGGCGTGACGTCCCACGACAATTGGGCGGGTCCAGCCGGGCACCAAGCGTGGTACATTTTGGCAAATGATGGGCTGACGAAAGATCACGCCGCCCAAAATGTTGCGAATCGTACCATTAGGCGAGCGCCACATTTGTTTTAGGCCAAACTCGGCAACGCGGCCCTCATCTGGGGTGATCGTGGCGCACTTGACCCCAACGCCATAGCGTTTGATCGCATGGGCGGCGTCGATCGTGATTTGGTCGTTGGTGCGATCCCGCTCTTGGATGCCCAGATCGTAATATTTCAAATCAAGATCAAGATAAGGCAAGATCAGTTTTTTCTTGATGAAGTCCCAAATGATACGCGTCATTTCGTCGCCATCGAGTTCGACGACCGGGTTGGCTACCTTGATCTTTGACATGTTGGCCTCTTGGGCAGGAGTGATTTTGTATGCAAATGTATACTGTGTAGTTGAGCAAAAATAAAGGCCCCCAGTTTTGCGGGGGCCTAATTTTGATTTGGTCGTGTTGCTAACGCGTGGTTTCGGTCAGGCGACGTTTGACATAGGTTGAAACGGTCGACACCATTGGCTTCATTTGCGTCTCTTCATCTTCAAAGAAATGCCCAGCCCCTTCGACTTGATGATGGGTGACGGTGATTCCCTTTTGTTCGTGCAATTTTGACACAAGGCCTGTCACATCTTTTGGTGGTACAACGCGGTCTGCGGTACCATTGATGATCAAGCCTGACGCCGGGCAGGGCGCCAGAAACGAGAAATCGTACAGATTGGCGGGTGGCGCAACTGAGATGAAACCGGTGATCTCAGGGCGACGCATCAGCAATTGCATGCCAATCCACGCACCAAACGAAAACCCCGCCACCCAGCAATGTTTAGCGTTTTGATTGAGGGATTGCAGATAATCCAGCGCAGATGCCGCATCTGACAACTCGCCAATACCTTCGTCAAATACACCTTGGCTGCGGCCTACACCCCGGAAATTAAAGCGCAAAACCGTAAAGCCCATGTTATAAAATGCGTAGTGCAGATTATAGACCACGCGATTGTTCATCGTTCCGCCATACCGTGGGTCTGGATGCAGCACGATCGCAATGGGCGCGTCTTTTTCCTTTTGCGGGTGATAGCGCGCTTCAAGCCGGCCTTCCGGCCCTGGAAAGATAACCTCGGGCATAATGCACGCCTGTTTTTGTTGCGGTGGCCAGAGTATTCTTGACGAAATCACTCGGGCAACCTAGAATGGTTCTAAAGAGGCGCCATGCCGGTGCCAATACTGCGTGAGGTAAGCGGCCTTGGCGGCCGCGTCAATGTTTTTGCGCAAGGATAGGGTGATGAAACTCTCGACCAAGGGCAGATATGCTATGTTGGCGCTCAGTGATCTGGCGCTGGCGGATGGGCATGCGCTTGTGTCGCTGGCCGAGATTTCGCGACGGCAAGATATTTCATTGCCGTATCTTGAACAGCTTTTTGTCAAACTGCGTCGGGCGGGCTTGGTGGATTCGGTTCGGGGCCCGGGTGGCGGATATAAATTGGCCAAGGCCCCTGCTGAAATCCGGATTTCTGATATTTTGCAAGCAGTCGATGAAACTGTGTCGGCGCTGCATACCGGGGCGGGGGCTTCGGGTGGGTTGTCTGGTACGCGGGCGCAATCGATGACCAATCGTTTGTGGGAAAGCCTGTCGGCGCATGTTTACGTGTTTTTGCACCAGACGCGATTGTCTGATGTCGTTGGCAATGATCTGACGCCCTGTCCAGCGGTGCCAAGCTTGTTGCAGGTGGTTGACGAATGACCCGCAGCTACTTGGATTGGAACGCCACCACGCCTTTGCGTGCCGAAGCGCGGGCAGCGATGCTCTCAGCTATGGATGTTGTGGGCAATCCCTCAAGCGTGCATGCCGAAGGACGGGCGGCGCGAGCGATTGTTGAGCGGGCTCGGGCGCAAGTGGCCGCAGCCCTTGGTGCAGGTGATGCCGATATTATTTTTACCTCAGGCGCGAGCGAGGCTGCGGCGCTGGCGATGGTGGGGGCTGATGGCCAGTCGCGTGGCTGGGCGGCGGCCGATATCGAACATGAGGCGGTGCTGGCTTGGCGTGGCGATGTGCTTGTGGTCGATGGGCAAGGCCGGGTTGATGTCATCGATCCAACGATCTCAGCATTGCAATTGGCCAATTCAGAGACGGGCATTTTGCAGGATTTGCCCGCTGGGCTTGCGCTGTCAGATTTAACCCAGGCTTTTGGCAAGCTGGCCTTTGGTTTTGATTGGCTGGGCGTGGTGCGCGGCATTGTTTCAGCGCATAAATTGGGTGGACCCAAGGGTATTGGTGCTTTGGTGGTGCGGCGGGGCGTTGGGGTTGCGCCGCAAATCCGGGGCGGCGGGCAAGAAATGGGCCAGCGCGCCGGAACCGAAAATATTGTTGGCATCGCAGGCTTTGGTGCGGCGGCCGAAGCTGCGGCACGTGATCTGGCTGATGGCGTATGGGACAGGGTGGCGGCGCTGCGCGACCGCATGGAAAGCGCCATCAGCGCTGCAGCCCCGGGGGCGGTGATTGTGGGGCAAGGTGCGCGGCGTTTGCCAAACACCACTTGTCTCGCGACCCCGCATTGGAAAGCTGAAACCCAGGTGATGCAAATGGATCTGGCTGGCTTTGCAATATCTGCCGGGTCTGCGTGTTCGTCGGGCAAGTTACGGCCCAGTGGCGGGTTGCGCGCCATGGGGTTTGACGACCCCACCGCCCAAGGGGCCGTGCGCGTGTCGCTGGGGCCTTTGGTCAGTGAAGCTGCGGTGATGCGTTTTGTCGAGGCGTGGTTGACGCAACAAAAGAAATTTCAGGCACGGGCCGCTTAGCCCCGCCATCCAAACAGATTGCCAAGGCGCTGCCTTGGCCGAACAGAGGAAAAAGAGCCATGGATCTTGCAAGCATAGAAGCCGAACCCACTGAGGTGCGTGATGGTGTTGACCGCGAGACGGTCGAAACCGTGCAGGCGATGGCTGGCAAGTATAAATACGGCTGGGAAACAGAGATTGAGATGGAGTTCGCCCCCAAAGGGGTGAACGAAGACATCGTGCGCCTGATCTCAGAAAAAAATGGTGAGCCGGAGTGGATGCTGGAGTGGCGCCTGGCGGCGTTTCGCCGCTGGGTGCAAATGTCTGAGCCGCATTGGGCCATGCTGAACTATCCCAAAATCGATTACCAAGATCAGTATTATTACGCCAAACCCAAAAGCATGGCCGAAAAGCCCAAAAGCTTGGATGATGTTGATCCCAAGCTGCTGGCAACCTATGCCAAGCTTGGCATCCCACTCAAAGAGCAGATGCTTTTGGCCGGCGTTGAGGGGGCTGACGGGGCCGATGCACCGCGCAAAGTTGCGGTCGATGCAGTGTTTGACTCCGTGTCGCTTGGCACCACGTTCAAAGATGAATTGCGCAAAGCTGGTGTGATTTTTTGTTCGATATCAGAAGCGGTGCGCGATCATCCTGACTTGGTGCGCAAATATCTGGGCTCTGTGGTGCCGCAGTCAGATAACTATTTCGCCACATTGAATTCGGCGGTGTTTTCAGATGGATCGTTTGTCTACATTCCCGAAGGTGTGCGCTGCCCGATGGAGCTAAGCACCTATTTCCGCATCAATGCTGAGAATACCGGCCAGTTTGAACGCACGCTGATCGTGGCTGATAAAGGCTCTTATGTCAGCTATCTTGAGGGCTGCACCGCCCCCAAGCGCGATACCCACCAGTTGCATGCAGCCGTGGTTGAGCTGGTGATTTTGGAAGATGCCGAGGTGAAATATTCCACCGTGCAAAACTGGTATCCGGGCGACGAAGAGGGCCGGGGGGGCATTTATAACTTTGTCACCAAACGTGCCGATTGCCGTGGCGACCGGGCCAAGGTGATGTGGACACAGGTCGAAACCGGCAGTGCGATTACCTGGAAATATCCGTCGTGTATCTTGCGTGGTGATGACAGTCAGGGTGAATTTTACTCAATCGCCATCGCCAACAACGCCCAACAGGCTGATACAGGCACCAAAATGGTGCATCTGGGCAAACGGACCAAGTCGCGCATCGTGTCCAAAGGGATCAGTGCCGGGCGGGCGCAAAACACCTATCGGGGGTTGGTGTCCATGCACCCCAAAGCCAAAGACAGCCGCAACTATACCCAATGCGACAGTTTGCTGATTGGTGGCAATTGTGGCGCCCACACCGTGCCCTATATCGAGGTTAAGAATAATTCGAGCCGGGTTGAACATGAGGCTACGACCTCAAAGGTTGACGATGATCAGCTGTTTTACTGCCGCTCGCGGGGGATGAGCGAGGAAGAGGCGGTGGCGTTGGTTGTGAATGGTTTTTGCAAGGAAGTGCTGCAAGCTTTGCCAATGGAATTTGCAATGGAAGCGCAGGCCTTGGTGGCGATTTCGCTGGAAGGGTCTGTGGGATGATTGTCACCACCACGCCATCGGTCGAGGGCTCACGCATTGTGGCCTATCACGGTATTGTGGTGGGTGAAGCGATTTTGGGGGCGAATGTCTTTCGTGACCTCTTTGCCGGCATCACCGATATTATTGGCGGCCGCTCGGGCGCCTATGAACAAGAACTGGGCCGGGCGCGGGAAACGGCGCTGGTAGAAATGGAGCAGAGCGCAAAGGCCAAGGGCGGCAATGCCGTGGTCGGTGTCGATCTGGATTATGAAGTGATCAATAACATGCTGATGGTGTCAGCCTCGGGCACGGCCGTCACCGTTGAATAAGGATAAAAAAATGCTTGAAATCAAAAACCTGCACGTCAAACTTGAAGAAGAAGACAAGGTGATCTTGCGCGGTGTCGATCTAAAGATTGGTGCAGGTGAGGTGCATGCCATCATGGGGCCGAACGGCTCGGGCAAGTCAACCACATCTTATGTGTTGGCTGGGCGTGATGGCTATGAGGTGACGGACGGCACGGTCTTGCTGGACGGTGAAGATTTGTTGGCGATGGAGCCCGAAGAGCGCGCTGCTGCCGGTGTTTTCTTGGCGTTTCAATATCCAGTTGAGATTCCGGGTGTGGGTAACATGACCTTTTTGCGCACGGCGCTGAACGCCCAGCGTAAGGCGCGTGGTGAACCCGAGATGAGCGCTGGGGATTTTCTGAAATTGGTGCGTGAAAAGGCGAAAACACTGAAAATCGATGCCGATATGCTGAAACGCCCTGTCAATGTTGGGTTTTCAGGCGGCGAAAAAAAGCGCAACGAAATTTTGCAGATGGCCATCCTAGAGCCAAAGCTGTGTATCTTGGATGAAACCGATTCAGGTTTGGACGTCGATGCGATGAAATTGGTATCTGAGGGCGTGAATGCGCTGCGCGATGCCGGGCGCTCGTTTCTGGTGATTACGCATTACCAGCGTCTGCTCGATCACATTAAACCTGATGTTGTTCACATTATGGCGCATGGCCGTATCATCAAAACCGGTGGGCCTGAACTGGCGCTTGAGGTGGAAAACAACGGCTATGCCGATCTGCTGGCCGAGGTGGCGGGATGATCGGACAGGCCAAACCGGACGGGTATACCCCTGCGCCAAACTTGCCGCAAAGCGGTGCATGGCTGCGGGGTTTGCGGGAAGCGGCGCTGGTGCGGTTTCAGGCCATGGGCTTGCCGCAACGGCGTGACGAATATTGGCGTTATACCGATCCAACGCGGTTGACTGTGGCACAGGCTGCCACGGTGTCGGGTGCGGGTGCGGGTGCGGGTGCGGGTGGGGTGGTATCTGCCGCGTTTGATGCGGCACAGGCTCTGCAATTGGTCTTTACTGATGGCGTATTTGATGGTGCAGCCTCTAGCCCGGATTTGGCGCTGGACGGGGTTGAGATTGATCATCTGGCCGAGGCGTGCGCCCATGATTTGCACTGGGCGCGCGATATTTATGGCCAGCTAGAGACAAATGGCCAAACCCCGGTGGCCCGGCCGCTGGCGGCGTGGAACACGGCAATGGCTGCGCAGGGTGTGTTAATACGGGTTCGCGCTGCGGTGTTGCGCCCAATTCAAATTGTCTATCAAGGCACAGATATGCAGGCAGATTTGATCCTGCATCACTGCATTCGTCTGGAAGAAGGCGCGCAATTGACCCTGTTGGAAACCGGGTGCAGCGGTGCGCGCTCGAACCATGTGTTAGAGGTTGATTTGGGCGATCGCGCGCAGTTTCATCATCTGCGTTTGCAGGGTGAAGATGCTGTGGCCGCCCGCGTGACCCATATTTTCGCTCAGTTGGGTTGTGACAGCCATATGCGGTCGTTTACGCTTAGTGCCGATGGCGCCCTGATCCGCAATGAGGCGGTGATTGAAATGCTGGGTGCCGATGCCAGTGCCCATATCGCAGGTGCAGCTTTGGGCAAAGGTCGGGTGCATCATGACGATACCATCTTTGTCACTCATGGCGCGCCCAATTGTGAAAGCCGTCAGGTGTTCAAAAAAGTGCTGCGCGATGGTGCAGTTGGGGTGTTTCAGGGCAAAATCTTGGTGCGACCCGTTGCACAAAAGACCGATGGCTATCAAATCAGTCAAGCGTTGCTTTTGGATGATGATGCGCAGTTTCTGGCCAAACCAGAGCTTGAGATTTACGCCGATGATGTGAAATGCAGCCATGGGTCAACCACGGGCGCATTGGATGAAACGGCGCTGTTCTATCTGCGATCGCGTGGCGTTGGTTTGGTACAGGCACAGGCCCTGCTGGTTTTGGCGTTTTTGGCAGAAGTGTTGGAGGAAATCGAAGACCGTGATTTGGCGGCATTGGTTCAGACCCAGCTTGAGATGTGGCTGGATCGGCAGCAGACGCTCTGATGTCGGTCACGTCTGACATTTTGCGCAGTTGGCACAGCCCGCGCTTGGTGATGCGTGCGCGCCTATCACAAGGCGTGCGCGAGGATCGTGCGCTGGCTGTTTTGTTCTGTGCCTGTCTGATGATGTTTATTGCCCAGTGGCCGGGTCTTGCGCGGGCCGCACAAGGTGCGCCAGATGTGCCGCTGCAAGCCCGGCTGGGGGGCGCGCTGTTGGCCACGATGTTTCTGTTGCCGCTGGTGTTTTACGTCTTGGCGGGCCTCAGCCAGATTGTCTTGCGGGTCTTTGTGGGGCCAGTCAGCGCTTTTTCTGCGCGGTTTGCCCTGTTTTGGAGCTTGCTTGCCCTGAGCCCTGCGGTTTTGATGCAGGGGCTTTATGTTGGTTTGATTGGGCCGGGGCAGGGCAGTTTTATTTCGGGGTTGCTGGTCTTGCTGGCATTTGCCCTGCTTTGGATGGCGGCCCTGCGTGAGGTGGTCGCCCAGCGTTCACGTGCTGATCTCACGACGCATACCACGACCCCTTAGCTTTTTGTGAAAGGCGCGCCCATGGCGGTTTCCCCTGCTGATCTTTTTAATCTGATCCGGCTGTCGGTGGTTGATCCGATGCAGGCTGCGGCTGGCGTAGCGGGCCTTCCGTTGGGTCGGCTGGCGCGTTGGCAGGTTGTGGCGCTTGTGTCCGTGCTGAGCGTTTTGGCAATGGAACTGACGGAACGCATGCTGCCCATGGGGGGGGATGGTGTGTCGATGGTCTTTTTGCTGGGGGGGCCGTTGATTGCGGCGGTCTCCATAGCGGTTTCCATCTTGGGTATGGCGCTTGCCCTGCTGTGGGTCGGGCGGATTATCGGTGGGGTTGGACGGTTTGATACAGCACTGCTTTTGGTGGTTTGGGTGCAGGTGGTGTTGTTCGTGTTGCAAATGCTGCAACTGATCGCGCTGATTTTACTGCCGCCCCTGGCACTGCTGTTGGGGTTCTTGGGCTTTGGTTTGGCGGTCTGGATGTTGGTGAAATTTGTCCAATATCTGCATGGGTTTGACACTTGGGTAAAAGCGGCTGGGGTTTTGGTGTTTAGCCTGATTGGCTTGGCATTTGGGCTTACACTCATTTTGGGCATTGCGGGCGTTGCCCCGCCTGCGGGGGTATAGTTGATGTATGATGTTGCACAGGTCCGGGGCGATTTCCCGATTTTGTCGCGTGAGGTTCATGGAAAGCCGCTTGTTTATTTGGACAATGGGGCCTCGGCGCAAAAGCCGCAGGTGGTGATTGATGCCGTGACCCGCGCGTATGCCGAGGAATACGCCAATGTTCATCGGGGTCTGCATTTTTTGTCAAACCTTGCCACCGATAAATACGAAGCGGTCCGCGGCACGATTGCGCGCTTTCTGAACGCGGCCCATGAAGATGAGATTATCTTTACCTCGGGCACAACTGAGGCGATCAACCTGATTTCCTATGCTTGGGCCGCGCCACAGTTTCAGGCGGGCGATGAAATCGTACTGTCTCTGCTAGAACATCACGCCAATATCGTGCCTTGGCATTTTCTGCGCGAACGCCAGGGTGTCGTGCTGAAATGGGTGATGCCAGAGCCTGACGGCAGTTTGAACCCCGAGGCCGTGCTAGATGCAATTGGCCCGCGGACGCGCTTGGTGGCCGTGACCCATATGTCAAACGTGCTGGGAACGCTGGTCGATGTCGCGGCTGTTTGTGCGGGCGCGCGGGCGCACGGCGTGCCGGTGTTGGTGGATGGCAGTCAGGCGGCAGTGCATATGCCTGTTGATGTGCAGGCGATTGGTTGTGATTTTTATGCCATCACTGGGCATAAACTTTATGGCCCTTCAGGTTCAGGGGCAATCTGGGTTTCAGCCGCCCGTCAGGCCGAGATGCGGCCATTTCTGGGGGGCGGCGATATGATCCGCGAGGTTGGCTGTGACACTGTCAGCTATAATGATCCGCCCATGAAGTTTGAGGCGGGCACCCCGGGTATTGTCCAGCAGATCGGTTTGGGCGTAGCGCTTGATTATATGATGGGGCTTGGCATGGAGAATATTGCCGCCCATGAGGCCGACCTGCGCAGCTATGCCCAAGGGCGTCTTGCGGGGCTAAACTGGCTGAACATTCAGGGCAATGCGCCACAAAAAGGTGCGATTTTCTCGTTTACCATGCAGGGCGCGGCGCATGCCCATGACATTTCAACAGTTTTGGATCGCAAAGGGGTTGCTGTGCGGGCAGGCACGCATTGCGCTATGCCGCTGATGACACATCTGGGCGTAACCGCCAGTTGCCGCGCGTCATTTGGGCTTTATAACACCCGCGCCGAGGTTGACGTGTTGATTGATGCACTTGAACTGTGTCATGACATGTTTGCTTAGGTTTGTGGGCCCTGCGGTGTGGGACGGCGCCGGCCGTCAAATGTCAGTTGCGGCATGCGCACCGATCGCCTATAGACACG
>CALAXT010000046.1 GCA_937895435.1 uncultured Paracoccaceae bacterium
TTGACGATAAACAGTCCACTGCCCACCATTCGGTGTCCGGGGCGCGCCGGGCCAAACAGCACCTCATGGCGCAATGCGCCCGGCAACTCAGCGGCATCAAGCGCCGCCAACATGGATTTGTGCGCGCCGCTTTCAAGCAGCGGGTACCACAGCGCCAAGACGCCCACATTCCATTTGCGATGAATGCCGCGCAGAAAATCGGGCAGCGTTTCATAATCTGATTTCACCTCATAGCTGGGGTCCACCAGCAAGACACCCCGCCGGGGCATCGGCGGGGTTAGCGCCCGCGCCATGGCAAAGCCATCTTGCGCATGGATATGGGCACCAAACCCAGCCATGACATCGCCCAACACATCCACCTCGGCCGGGTGTAATTCGGCCAGATTGATCTTGTCACCTGCCCGCAGCATCAGCCCCGCTATCGCCGGTGATCCGGGATAGGCCCGCGTGCCCCACAAACTGCGCGCCCGCGCCAAAACCTGCGCGTATGGATGATCCGGCGCAAACCAACCCCGCGCCTCGGCCCGCACAATGCCAGCGTCAGCTTCTGCAGTTTTGCGGGCATGTTCGGCCCCTAGATCATAGACCCCACGCCCAGCATGAGTTTCCAGATAGCTCAGCGGCTTATCCTTTTGCGTCATGTAGGCCAGCATTACAGAGAGCAGCGCGTGTTTATGCACATCTGCCGCATTGCCCGCGTGAAAGTGGTGTTGATATGAAAGCATAGGTGACAGCCTTTGATCGGGGGGCTCTGATAAGCGCTTAGATCTTGGGATCAGGGTTTTCGGTGTGGCCGTCAACCGCAATGATCTGACCCGAGACAAACCGCGCCCCGTCTGAGGCCAAAAACACCGCCATATTGGCAATATCGCGCGCCTCAACAAAAGTTTGCATTGAGGTGCCGGCTGCATATCCACGATAAATCGCATCGCGCGTTGTGCCTTTCAGCGCCGCCTCGCGTTCCAAAACGCCCTCAATCCGTGGGCCCTCGACCGAACCAGGACAGATTGTATTGGCGCGGATGCCATGGGGGCCCAGCTCCATTGCGACAGTTTTCATCAACCCGTTGATTGCCCATTTCGCCGCAGCATAGGGTGCACGATTGGGAAAGCCGTATTGCCCCGCTGTGGACGAGGTATAAAGGATGACCCCAGCACCCGCAGCCCGCATGATTGGGGCGGCAGCCCGAGTGGCAAGAAACGCACCCTCAAGGTTGACCGCCAAACAGCGGCGAAAACCGTCCAGCGGCTGATCATCAATGCGTGCAGTCGGGCCTGCGATGCCGGCATTGGCGCATAACACATCCAATCCGCCCCATACCTCGGCTATTTCAGCAAAAAGATCGGACATGGCGGATTCATCGGCCACATCCATTTCCGATTTTCGCCAGTCGTGCGGGCAATCGGCCAGCCCAACCGCATCTTGGTCTGCCACCCAGACCTGCGCACCAGCAGCGGCAAACCCTGCAGCCATGGCGCGGCCGATACCGCCCGCGCCTGCCGTTATCAAAACGCGCTGCCCGCTCACGCGCGCACGTCAACCACAACGCGGCCCTGAACCTGACCTTTCAAGATCGCGCGGCCCAGTTCGGGCAAATCAGACAGCCCAGCCGGATGGATCATCGCGGCCAACTTATCCATCGGCAAGTCAGCAGCAATCCGGTCCCAAGCGCGGATGCGCTGCGCATAGGGGCGCATAACCGAATCGATGCCCAGCAGATTGACGCCGCGCAGCAAGAACGGAATGACGGTGGCAGGCAACCCTGCCCCACCGGCCAGCCCAACGGCCGCCACAGCCCCATCATATTTCATTTGCCCCAGCACCCGCGCCAACATGGCACCGCCCACCGCATCCACACAGCCAGCCCATGTTTCCGATTCTAGCGGGCGCTTGACGGTTTCGGCAAGGTCTTCGCGCGCAATAATGCGTGTCGCGCCAAGCCCACGCAGATACGGCTCGGTTTCTGGGCGCCCGGTAACGGCGGCCACCTGAAAGCCCAAATGCGCCAAAATGGCCGTGGCAACAGACCCAACGCCACCCGCCGCACCTGTCACAAGAACCTCACCCTTGTCGGGGGTCACACCATGATCTTCCAGCGCGATCACAGCCAGCATCGCGGTCAGACCGGCCGTGCCCACAGCCATCGCATCGCGGGTGCTGAGTGCGGCGGGAAGCGGCACCAGCCAATCGGCCTTTACCCGCGCCTTTTCGGCATAGCCGCCCCAATGCGCCTCGCCCACGCGCCAACCGGTCAGCACAACCTTGTCACCCGGCGCATAGCGCGGATCATCACTGGTCTCGACCGTTCCGGAAAAATCAATGCCCGGCACATGCGGATAGGTGCGCACCAAACCGCCGCCACTGCCAAGGCACAAACCATCCTTATAGTTCAGGGTCGAATATTCGACCGCCACGGTGACATCACCCGCAGGCAACCGATCTTCGCCCAACACCTGAACCGAGGCCGATGTTGCCCCCTCTGCGTCTTTTTCAACGACCAAAGCCCTGAACATCTGCATTCTCCCTTATTCTTCGCCAAAACCTTTGGGCACTGGCAGCGGCGTCAGCCCTGCCGCGCGTTTCTTCAGCGCCCGCCCAATCACAACACGGCTGATTTCTGTTGTGCCATCAACAATGCGCAGCATCTGCGCCAAGCGGCTGAGCCGGTCCATGCCATAGGGCGCCAAAAGACCACTGCCACCCAAGACTTGCGTACAGGTGTTCACCGCTTTCAGCGCAGCATCGGGTACAAAGCGCTTGGCATGGGCTGCCATCAGTGAACCATCGGGCGTACCAAGCGCATTTGCAGCAGCACGATAAAGCAACCGCGATGCCTCAAGTTCTGTCGCCACTTCGCCCAGCATCCACTGAATACCATCCAGATCAAGATTGGTGGCCCCAAACATCTTGCGGTTGTTGGCATAGGCCAAGGCCGTATCCAAAGCCGCTTCCATCAACCCACAGCACCCCGATGCAATCGAGACCCGCGCGATATCAATGGCCATCAAAGAGCCTTGCAGCCCCTGCCCCACGGGCAAGATGATGTTTTCTTCTGAAACGGTAACCTCGTTTAGATACATCTCGGCCATCGGCAAAAACTGATATGATGGCGTGTCATAAAGCGGCCCAAAGCTCAGACCGGGCGTGTCTTTGGGAATGGCGATCATCGCCATATCTTTGTGGCCGGGCGCATCGGTGGTTTTCACAACGGTGAAATATACATCCGCCTCATCCGCCAAGCTGACCCAAGCCTTGGCCCCGGAAATTGTCCAAGTGCCATCACCGTTGATGCGCGCCCGCGTTAGCATCCGCGATGGGTCCGAGCCTGATTGCGGTTCGCTCAGTGCAAAATTGGCCAGCTTGCGGCCCGAGGTCAGGTCGCGCGCCCAAGCGGCCTTGAAGCCTTCAGTACCAAACCCACACAGCGCATAGGTGCAGATATTGTGCATCGACAGCGCAAAAGCATAGGCACCATCCCCCTTGCCCAATTCTTCGTAAACCCGGATTCCATCACCCAAACTCAGCCCTTGGCCCCCCAATTCCGGCGGGCAATAAAGCCCTGTCAGGCCCAAGGCCGCCGCCTGATCTGATGCGGCGCGCGGCCAAACAGCCGCGGCATTCCAGGCATTGACCTGAGGTTTGATGACCGTGTCGCAATGGATGCGGGCTGCTGCTAGAATGTTGTCGATATGGGATGTCATGGTGTCCTCTGCATGATCGGTTTTCAGCGGTATCAGTTTATCCGTTTCCACGTTTTCAGCATTTATCAATGGTACCCTAGCAACCCTGTCCGCTGCCGTAAATGCCGCGCAGGGTGAGCTGCAGGGTGGCCCTAGATAAACGGCAAATCTGTCAGAACGCCATCCAACAGGCGCCCCTCAAAATCAACCGTCACCCGATCACCGATTTGGCAGGCGGTCGAAATAAGCACAAAGCCTATATTTTTTTGCAGCCGGTATGAAAACGCAACATTGGTCAGGTCGCCCACACGCGCACCAGCTTGGGTGACATCTTGCCAGCCAAAACCCGGTTTGATCGGTGTGGTATCTTCGAAAATCACCCCCAGCGAATGGCGCTTTGCCCCCTCGGCCTTGATCTGGCGCAGCGCGGCAATGCCGATCGTGTCATCGGGTACATGCAAATCGACATATTTGCCCATCCGCACCTCATAGGGGTTGGTTTGCGCATCCGTATCGCCCCCATAGGAAATAAGACCGCTTTCCACCCGCTCACACCAATTCGGATTGCCAGGCCCAATGCCCCAAGGCTGTCCTGCCTCTTTGATGATTTTCCACAGGTCATTGCCCCGCCGACTGTCGCGCAGATAAAGTTCAAACCCGCCCTGTTTTGACCAGCCCGACCGTGCCAAAACCACAGGAATTCCAGCAATTTCCGTTTCACGAAACCAAAAATATTTGATCTGCCGGACCCAATCGCCAAAAATATGTGCAATCACATCTTCGGCCTTTGGACCCTGAATGGCCATCGGCGCAACGTCGGGGTCTGACACGTCAACCCGCAGGCCGCGTTCGGCCGCGATGGCGCCCGCCCAAAACCAGATATTGCTGTCGGCAATCGACAGCCAATAAAGATCATCGGCCAGTTTCAGCAAAATCGGGTCATTGATCAGCACACCCTGGTGGTTGCAAAGCGGTACATATTTGCCCTGCCCCACCTGACATTTCGACAGATCGCGCGGGGCCAAAATCTGCGCAAGCTTGCCAGCATCGGGGCCTTTGAGCTGCACCTGACGTTCGACCGCCACATCCCACTGGCTCACCCCGTTGATAAGGCGCCAGTATTCCTCTTCAGGTTTGCCATAGCTGGTGGGCATCAGCATGTTGTTATAGGTGGTGAAGCTGGTGACACCTTCGGCCAATGTCGATTCAAAATAGGGTGATTGGCGCAGACGCGCCGAGGGGCTGATACCAAACACGATTGTCTCCGTCAGAGGTCA
>CALAXT010000047.1 GCA_937895435.1 uncultured Paracoccaceae bacterium
TTTCGGCTGATTTGGGGTGTTTTTGGCGGAAAATATGCCCGTTTTGCACAGTTTGTTCGCCGCCCTGCCGTGGTTATTGCGTATTTGCGCGATATGCTGCGCGGGCAAGAGCGTCGCTATATTGGCCACAATCCAGCAGGGGCCGCCATGGTTGTGGCTTTGCTGCTCACCCTATCTGGCACCGCCTTCACCGGCTGGCTGATGGAAGAGCCAGATCGGGTTGCACTGCTGCAAACCTTACCCCAAATCGTGGCGCCCGCTCATGCAGATGAGCCGGGAGATACAGAACATCGCGACGGTCAATCGGGCCTTTTGAAAGATGTGCATGAAACATTGGCCAATTTGATGCTGTTTTTGGCTGCGGTGCATGTGGGTGGTGTGGTGTTGGCGTCAAGACGTCATCATGAAAACCTGCCCCGCTCGATGGTCACTGGGCGCAAGCGCGCACCTGAGCCTGGCGATATCGTCTGACCCTTACCCCTGCTTGGTTTTATGAACTGGATCCACGGCGTATGACCCAAAACCGGCTGAATATTGTGCTGTTGGCTGTGGCGTTGCTGGGGCTTTTGTCTGGATTGTTGTTGATGGTGATGGGGCAATCGGCGCTGGCCTCGGTTGTGTGGGCCGGTGGTGTCCTTCCCGTTTTGGTGATGCTTGCCGTGGAAATTGTGCGCAGCTTGGCCAAGGGTGAGGTGGGGCTGGATATTGTGGCGGCGCTGTCCATGTCGGCTGCGCTGCTCTTTGATGAGATGTTGGCCGCAGCGGTGGTGGCGCTGATGTATGCGGGTGGCAGCTTTTTGGAAAGCTTTGCCGAAGGCCGTGCTCGTCGCGAGATGCGTGATTTGCTGTCACGTGTGCCGCGCACGGCCACCCGCCACACGGATGGTGCGCTGCAAGAGGTTCCTCTTGATCAGATCGAACCGGGTGATCTGCTGTTGATCCGTCAGGGGGATGTTGCACCTGCTGATGGCACGATGCAAAGCGCCCGCGCCCTGTTGGACCAATCCGCGCTGACGGGCGAATCCATGCCCGTCCAGCTGTCGTGTGGCCAAGATGTCATGAGCGGGTCCACCAATGCAGGTGATGCGTTTGATCTGCGTGTCACACGCCCCCCCGCCAGCAGCACATACGCCGGTATCGTGCGTCTGGTTGAGGCCGCGCAGGCATCCAAGGCGCCGATGGCCCGTTTGGCAGATCGCTATTCGTTGGTGTTTTTGGCGGTGAGTGTGGCAATGGCAAGCGCCGCCTGGGCGCTGAGTGGTGATCCGATACGGGCGGTGGCCGTTTTGGTGGTGGCCACGCCCTGCCCCTTGATTTTGGCGGTGCCGGTCGCATTGGTGGCGGGGTTATCGCGGGCGGCGCATTTTGGCATTTTGATCAAGGGCGCAAAGCCGTTGGAGGCCTTGGCCCGGATCAAGACGTTGATCTTGGATAAAACCGGTACTCTGACGGATGGACGGCCACAGATTGTGTCGGTTCACCCCGATGGTGCGCTGTCGCAAGATCAGGTTTTGTATTTTGCTGCCGCGTTGGATCAGGGATCAAAACATCCCATTGCGCAGGCCATTGTTGCCGCCGCGCAGGCGCGCGGTTCCAACCTGCCAATTCCGCAACAGGTGGTTGAAACAGCGGGCGAGGGGCTTGTGGGCCAGGTTGATGGCCGGTCTGTCGTGGTGGGGGGGGCGGCATTCGTGGCGACCCAGCTTGGGCTCGGGGCGCCAGAGGCGGCTGTTGCCGGGGCCGGTGAGGCAATCGTGGCTGTGGGTGTTGATGGAAAGCCCGTGGGCCATTTGGTGCTTGCAGATGCGCTGCGTGCTGGCACAGCAGATCTGTTGGCGGGGCTGCGCGGTCTGGGGATTGGCCGTATTTTATTGGCGACGGGCGATCGGGCAGCTGTGGCCTTGGCTGTGACACAGGGCTTGGGGTTGGATGGCCTGCGCTCAGATTTAACGCCCGATCAAAAGGTGCTTTTGGTGCTGAGTGAACGCAAGAACGGTCCGGTGATGATGGTGGGGGATGGGGTGAACGATGCGCCGGCCCTGGCGGCGGCGGATATTGGCGTGGCGATGGGCGCGCGGGGGGCGGCGGCTTCGGCTGAGGCGGCGGATGTCGTTTTGTTGGTCGATCAGTTGGATCGTTTGCTGCCCGGAATTGAAATTGCCCAGCGCGCCCGCCGGATCGCGCTGGAAAGCGTTGTCGTGGGGATTGGGCTGTCGGTCACGGCCATGACCGCAGCGGCGCTGGGGTATCTGACGCCAGTGCAGGGCGCATTGCTGCAAGAGGTGATTGATGTCGCTGTTATTTTGAATGCGTTGCGTGCGCTGCGCATCGTGCCGCGTGCCCCTTTGCCCGTGGCCCTTTAAGCTGAGGGGTGGGTTAGCCCCGCGCCCCTAAGCCGCATGGTTATAGCCCCAAGGCCTTTTTGCGCGCAGCCGACCACTGCATCAATAAATGATCAACCATCAATCCCATGAACGCTACGGCAAATCCCAAAACCAGCCCTTTGCCGACGTCACTTGAGGACAGCGCGCGCTGCATTTCTTGCCCCAGATCTTGGGTGCCAATAAAGGCCGCAATAATCACCATAAACAGCGAAAACATCACAGATTGGTTCAGCCCAACCATAATGGTGGGCAGTGCCATCGGCAGACGCACATGCCACAAGACCTGACGGGCGGTCGCCCCCGACATATCTGCGGCTTCGACCAGTTCACTGGGCACACCGCGCAAGCCCTCAATCGTGTAACGCACGAGTGGCACGGCGGCAAAGACCACCACCGCTGCCACCACCGCCACATCATTCACGCCAAACAACATGATGACCGGGATCAGATAGATAAAGCTGGGAAAAGTTTGCGCCGTGTCACACAACAGCAAAAGGCGCTGCGCCCGCGCTGCCCGCCGCGCGGCCCAGATGCCCAATGGAAACCCGATCAGCGCCGCCAATATGACAGAAATGCAAACCATATAGACCGTGATCATCGCCCTGTCCCACCAGCCAGACATTGCAATGGCCCCAAAAAAGCCCAAACAGATCAGCGCCGAACGTACCCCACCCACGGCCCAGCCCGCTGCGGCCAGAAGTGTCAGAACCGCAGTGAAGGGCATCCACAAAAACGCATCGCGCAGCGGCACCAGCACCCAAACGATCAAAAACCACCGAAGCCATGCCGTTACAGGTGCGATCATTCGGATGAACTGATCCATAAGCGCGTCAATCGGCCCCGCAATGCTGAACGCCTGACTGCGCTGGACGATGTGCAGATAGGGCACGACCTGCGCCAAACCAAAAGCCACCGTGACCAAAACGGCCCAAATCACCAAAACCCTGTGACGCCATACCCAGCTGGAACCTGGGGCGTGGTGTTCGGGTTGGCGCACCGCCCAAGCCTTGGACGCGCGATCAAGCATGATGGCCAGCAGCACAATCGTCAGGCCAATTTCCACAGACAACCCAATTTTCAATGCCTGTAGAAGCTGCAACAGTTTTTGTCCAAGCCCCGGCATGCCGATAAAACTGGCCAAAACGACCATCGCCAGACACTGCATGATCACCTGATTAACCCCGATCAGCAGTTCGGTGCGTGCCGTAGGCAGGCGCACGGCACGCAGCAATTGCCACGGTGTGGCCCCGCTCATCTTGCCGCTTTCGATGACCTCGGGTGGGACCTTTTTCATACCCAGCAGGGTCATTCGGATCATGGGGGGCACTGAGAAGATGATGGTTACGATCGCGCCAGCCTTTGGTCCCACACCGATGAACACCACCACCGGAATCATATAGGCGAAATGCGGCAGCGATTGCGCAATGTTCAAAACTGGGTTCAAGACCTGTTCAAACCGGGGGCTGCGCCAGGCCAAGATGCCAAGGGCCAACCCAAGGCCCACAGAAAATGGTGTGGCCACCACAATGACCGACAGCGTCTCCATGGCCCATTTCCACTGTCCCATCAGCGCAATCCACACGAACGTACCGCCGCACAGCGCAGCCAACCGCCACCCTTTCAACGCATAGCCAATGGCTGCAGCACTGATGGCTATGACCGTCCAGGGGATGGGCCCTATCCGGGGCCAGCGGGCTTTGCCGTAAAGCAGGTTTGCTGTCACATCGAGCAGCCATTGCAGCGCATCGGCAAAGGCGCGGGTCAGGGTTAACAGGCCAAGGTCTTCACGCAGGAATTTGAAAAATCCGTTAATCCAGTCGGCAAAAGGTAAAATAAGCCATTCTGGTGGGCGCACAAAGCCACTGGGTAGGGCAGATTTTAGCAAACCCAGTCCACATGCCAGCGTCAATAAGATCAGCGCCACCCGGGTGTAATTTGGCTGGGGTGGGGCTTGTCTTGTGGCGCTGGGCAGGGTCATGCGCCCTCTCCCAACAGGACATCCAGTGCCGCTTGCCGGTTCATGCCACCCAAAAGCACGCCATCCGGGTTGGTTACGGGGATGATGTCGCGGGTGTCATTGACCAGTTGGCGGGCAAGGCTGCGGATGGTGTGCTGGCCGCAAACGGCGCCACCCTCCAGGCTATTGGCCAAACCAGGCTCTGCCAATGATCCTGCGCGGATTACCCTTGCACGGTCGATGGCCGAGGTGAATTTGGCCACATACTCTGTGGCTGGATGCATCACGATACGGTCAGGCGTATCGCATTGCTCAATCGCGCCATCTTTCATGATCGCAATCCGATCAGCCAGCCGCAACGCCTCATCAAAGTCGTGGGTGATAAAGACGATTGTTTTTCCCAACAGGCCTTTTAAGCGCAGAAATTCATCCTGCATCTCGCGTCGGATAAGCGGATCTAGCGCTGAAAACGGTTCATCCAAAAACCAAATTTCGGGTTCAACGGCCAAGCTTCGCGCGATACCAACGCGCTGTTGCTGGCCACCGGATAATTCGCGGGGAAAATAATCTTCGCGGCCCTGCAGGCTGACAAGATCTAACATTTCGCGGGCACGGGCGTGGCGCGTGGCGCGATCTTGGCCGCGCATCTCTAACGGAAAGGCCACGTTATCCAGCACACTGCGGTTGGGCAGCAGACCAAAGCTTTGAAACACCATGCCCATTTTCTGGCGGCGCAGTGCGATCAGCTGCGTTTCAGACATCGCACCGAGGTCTGCACCCCCAATGTTGATCGTGCCGGCGGTCACTTCAATCAGGCGCGACAGGCAGCGCACCAGCGTTGACTTGCCCGACCCAGATAACCCCATGACCACCAGCATTTCACCGCGAGCGATATCAAGCGTAACATCGCGCACCGCTACAACGTGGCCAGGCATTCCCGTGCCACCCGTATCAGAGAGCGCCGCCAGATGCTGTTCTGGGCGAGCGCCAAAAATTTTCCAGACATTGCGGCAAGCAATCAATGTTTCAGTGGCCACGCGATCTTCCCCCAGATGGCAAAGCTCACCCGGCATTCGCCGGATGAGCCAAGGTTTATTGACCAGATCGTATCAGATCAGTTGGTCCACGGCTTCCAGATCGACTCATTGGCGGCAAGCCATGCGGCCGCGGCATCTTCGGGCTCCATCCCGTCGATATCTACCAGCTTGGCCATTTCTGCGATTTGCGGGTTGGTAAAGCTGACTTTTGACAGCAACGCATATGCGCCGGGCCATTTGTCTTTCATGCCATCCCATGCCGCGATTTTCAGATAGCCATTGGCTGGGTTGCCGCAATCATAGACTTTGTCAGGGTACAGACCGACAGCTGGGTTTTTGTCGCAGCCATCCTCCCAAGTGGGGAATTCGACAAATTCACCCGGCCAAACGGCTTCGGCAAAGTTTGGTGTCCAGTTAAAGACCACGATAGGTGTCTTGGTTTTTTCAGCGGCGCCCAATTCGGCCCAGATGGCGGCGGCAGACCCTGCGTTAACCACCTGAAAGTTCATGCCCAAGGCTTCGACCTTTTCGGCGTCATGCTTCAACCAATCAACTGGTCCGCCCAAAAAGCGCCCCTTTGATCCGGTTTCAGGGGTGGCGAACAGGGCTGCGCAATCATTCAGCGCTTTCCAATCAGGCAGGCCGGGGCAAGCCTCTTTAGACCACATTGGGTACCACCAGTCTTCGCGGGTCACGGCGTTGTGGCTGGTGACATCATGAATGCCGCCTTTTTCTACCGCCGCCCGGAATGATGCACCAAACGCGCCTTCCCATACCTCAAGCTCAAGCGACACGTCGCCCAAGCGAACAGATTCGTAAACCGCTTGGCTGTCAGTTGAAACATATTCAACCGAATGTCCGACCGATTCCAAGATTTGGCCAACCGCGTTGCTCATCACGATCTGGCTGGACCAGTTGTGGGTTGGGATAATGATTGGGTCGGTTGAATCTGCGGCCCAAGCCATGGGTGCGCAGGTGGCCAAAGCCGCTGCACTAACAAGACGTGTCAGGTTGTGTTTCATACAAATTTCCCCGTTTTTGCGCTGCCCTTGGAAATCTGGGCAGAGATTTGGTGGAAAGTCAGACGCTTTCCTAGACGTCACGCTAGGGGCGGGTTGTAACCACGTCAGACCCTTTCGATGAATAGGCTGGCCTTTTTTGTAACAGATTGTTAACAACGCAATGAGAACTGCGCCGACAACGAGTGTTTTGGGCAAGGAAAACCGCTTATGGCCGCACGGCAACCACATATTGTCATCATCGAAGATGAACCGGTAACGCGCGGGGCTTTGGCAAGCTATCTTGATTCGTTTGGATACCGCGTATCGGAATGCGAAAGTGCGGCCCGGGCCGAGCGGCTTTTGGCACAGGATGAAGCCGATTTGCTGATTGTCGATATCAATCTGGAAGGCAAAGATGGGCTGGAAATAACGCGCGAACAGCGCGCTCGGTCTGAAATTGGCATTATTTTGCTGAGCGGTCGCACCGATGATGTCGACCGGATCGTGGGGTTAGAACTTGGTGCAGATGATTATGTCTGCAAACCGTTTAATCGCAGAGAGTTGCTGGCGCGCATAAAAAACCTGCTGCGGCGCACTTCGGCGATGCGGCAGATGACGCGACGGGTTGTACGTTTTGACGGGTTTTCATTCGATCTTGCGATGCGGCACTTGCAGAAAGACGATGGCGCGCTGGTTACGCTGACGCGTGCAGAATATGAAATTTTGCGGGTGTTTATTGGTAATGCCGGGATCGTTTTGGGCCGTGACCGGCTGTGTGCAGCGATCACGCATCGCAAAGATGCCAGCAGTGGTCGCACGATTGATGTGCTGATCCAACGTTTACGGGCGAAACTGGGGGATGACCCGCGCAATCCGCGCATTATCACGACATCACATGGCGAGGGCTATGTGTTCACTGCGCAGCTTGGCTAGCGGAAAGCTGGTCTTTGATCTGTGCTATTTCCCCCTGCAGACGTTCCAAAACGGCCGCAACCATTGGGTGCAGATCTTTGAGCGCCCGGGCTTGAGCGGCCGCATCATCGGCTTGGGCCGCACGTTCTAATCGCGCCAGATGTGCGATCATATCTGGCAGATCAAAATTGCCCGCAGCCCCCCGCAATTGATGCGACAATCGGCTGACATGGCGGCTGTCGCGGCGATCAATCGCTGTTTGCAAAGCCATGATTTCGGACGCTAATCGATCTGAAAACAACTGTGCCAAGCTCAGCGTGCGGTCAGGCCCAAGATCGGCCAATGTGTCTGCAAGCAGACCTATTTGCGGCACACCCATGCGGGTAGAGTGTGGCAAGTTTTCTGTGATTGTGCTCCCGTCAGGGGCAATGGCTTGCAGCATGGCCGTGGCCAAGCGCTCTGGTGTCAGTGGTTTCGCCAAAAAGCTGGTCATACCGGCATTGCGGGCGGCGGTTGCCTCATCTGGATGCAGATGGGCTGAAACGCCGATGACGGGCAAAAAAGCCTGCGCCGTGTCAGCGCGCGCGCGCAATCGGCGGGTGGTTTCAATGCCGGAAATCCCTGGTAAATTGACATCCATCAAAACCAAATCAAACCGCTGTTCATCTAGTCGTATCAGGGCCGCTTCGCCCGAAGTGGCTAAAACTGCCCGATGCCCCATGGTCTCTAAAAAGGTCAAAATCACCATCTGATTGACCGGATGATCTTCCACCACCAAAACGCAAAGCGGGTCCAGTTTAGGGCTGGTTTTATTTTGCAATTGCAGTGCAGTTTGATCTGCCCAATCGAAATTTGCACGCAAGATGAATTCAGAGCCCACGCCAGGGGTGCTGGCCACGGTGAGCTCTGCCCCCATTAATGCTGCAAATCGCCGACAAACGGCCAAGCCCAAACCCGTGCCGCCGTATTGCCGTGCGGTCAATCGATCTTCTTGTTCAAACACCTCAAAAATTCGGTCCAAAGCCTCTGGTGCGATGCCCCGCCCAGTGTCGTGGATCGAAAAGATCAGACCTTGGTGCGGGTCTTGGGGGGCCGAGGTGGCGGTGACCCGCACGGTGACTTTACCCATTTCCGTAAATTTCAAAGCGTTTGATAGCAGGTTGAACAAAATTTGCCGCAGTTTGCCCATGTCGCCCCGCAAGGCTGCAGGCAGTGGTTGCGCTGTCGGGCCGCAAGGCAGGTCAAGCACCAGCGTCAAACCTTTTTCATGTGCACTGGGCTGCATTAACAACACAGTATCGCGCACCAAAGTTTCGGGTGAAAAAACCAACGTCTGTGCCATGGGTTGCGTGGAATCACCGCGCGAATATTCCAAGATATCGTTGAGAATTGACATCAGTCCTTCGCCCGATCCTAGCGCTGCGCGCAGAAACTCTTGTTGTCGGGGGGGCATCTGATCATGGGAGAGCGCGCGCAACATCCCCAGCACCCCGTTCATAGGGGTTTTGATTTCATGGCTCATCATGGCCAGAAATTCTGATTTTGCCCGATCAGCGGTTTCGGCAAGTGCGCGCGCTTGCGCGTGGGCGGCCACCTCGCCGCGCAACTGTTCAGTCTGTTCATCGACCAATCTTTGCAATTCATTGCGATGTTGGGCCAACTCATCCAAGTTTTGGCGCCGCTCTGCCTCAAGCGCACGATTGCTTAGGGCTTGTTGCCGAAAAACCTCAACCGCGCGGCCCATTTCTGCGATTTCATCGCGGCCCTCGGCAGGGGCGTTGGCATCCAATGCACCATTGGCCAAGCGCAGGATGGCCGCTGACAGCGCATCCAATCGACGGGTGATGCTGCCGCGTACATAAAACCACAGCACCCCAAGCGACAGCAACAGCGCCGCAATCGGTCCCCACGCATAAAGCAACTGCGTGTGCAGAATTGTGGCCATGCCTGCCTCGCCCGACCGCACCGCACGGGCTTGGATTTCATCGGCCATAACCGCAGCCTGACTTTCCAAACGGTTGGTCACAAGCCGGACTGCGCGCTGGCTTTGGGTGATTTGCGCACCCAGATCAATGATGCGGGTGGTGACAGCAAACAGATCGGCCGTGCGGGCAGAATTCGCGCGTTCGGGCAAGATGGATTGCAGCAAGTCTTGGGCCCGCTTTGCGCGCACTGGGTCCCGGACGGATCCAATGCGTCTACTGACGATATCAACGCGCCGAATTAAATCGCGGCGCAGTTCCAACAGTTCGGTGTGGCTGTTGGCGCTGGCAATACGGTTAAGCAACAACCCGATTTCGGCGGCATGGGCGCGCAGCTGATGCATCTGCCCCAGTTGAAACAAATCCACCTCAATCAAACGATCGAGGGTGTCAAATCGTGGTTCTTGGTCTGAGGTGTTATCGCTGAGCTCATAGAGGTTGGAAACCACAGCAGAGATCGCCATTTCTGCATTCGCCACCAATGTATCGGAAATATCCAAAACCTCGGTCGTTGCCCGCAAGCCCTGATCAAGCAGGCGGGCCTGTGCCACCCGCGCCGTGATCCGTTCGCGCACCATCCGATCCAACCGGATGATTGCGGCCCGCATATCGGCGAGGCTGGTACCCAGATCGGCGGGGGCGCTCACGCCGCTTTGCTGTGCGCGTTCCAACCGGCCAGCCAGCGCATTCACCTGTTCAAGCAAAAATGCAGCTCTTTCGCTGCGGCTTGCCTCATCACTGACAGCGGCCAACTCGGGGGCGACTGATACAATGCGCGATGTTTCTTCGGCAAAGCCCCGCACTTGTGCGATGGCTGGGATGGTTTCAGTAATGACCTGTGATTGGCTGCGCGAAACATCGCGCAGTTCCAGCCATCCAAACACCCCCGTGATCGCGGGCAAGCCCGCAATCACCAAAAAGGCCAGCAAAAGTCTTTGACCCAGGCCTGCTTTCCGCTGCATCTTTCCCCACGGCATCGTTGGCCACTTTGGCCGCTTGGTCGAGCTTAACACGGAAAGCTTTTGGAATTGAAATTTTTGCTTTGGCCTTTTTTGCTGATCTTGTGTGCCACCATTGTGGGCCAAGGATCTGCGCAAACCATCCCACACCGTGATGCCCCAATTTGGGGTGAGACTTGGCCGCTTGAGGCCCGGCATGTGCCTTTTGATGACAAAAGTGCGACTGATCCTGTCATCTATCATCCCCTCAGCCATGCTGAAAAACCTTGGCAGATTTGCGTGCTGTATCCGCATCTTAAAGATGCGTATTGGCTGAGTGTGAATTACGGCATGGTGCAAGAGGCGCGCCGGTTGGGCGTGGGCTTTGTGCTGCATGAGGCCGGGGGGTATCCCAACCTCGATCGTCAGATCGATCAGGCCCGGCTGTGTCGGCAAAGTGGCGCCGATGCTCTGATTGTGGGCACTGTTACGTTGGAGGGGCTCAGTGCAGAAATTTCCCAGATTGCGGCGCGGATGCCAGTGATTGCGGCGGTTAATGACATTTCTGACGTGGGGATCAGCGCGAAATCCAGCGTGGCTTGGTATGATATGGGGGCGGCAGCAGGGCGCGTGATTGCGGCCCGTCATCCCAAAGGCAGCCCACCCGTACGCTTGGCGTGGTTTCCGGGGCCCGTTGGGGGGGGCTGGGTTGGTTTTGTTCAAGCGGGTTTTCGCGATGCGTTGGCCCAAAGCTCTGCCCAGATTGTCATGACAAAATTTGGCGACACTGGCCGTGAAGAGCAGGTTTTATTGGTTGAAGAGGCCTTGGACGAAATGCCAGATCTTGATTATCTGGTGGGCAGTGGCCCCATGGCGGAAGCTGCCGTGTCGATCTTGCGTGGGCGGGGCTTGGACAGCCGCACCCATATCGTATCCACTTATATGACACATGCGGTTTATCGTGGTATCAAACGTGGCAAAATATTAGCTGCACCCACTGATTTCCCAATTTATCAGGGGCGCTTGGCGGTCGAGTTGGCCGTTCGCGCGATTGAAGGGCGGCTGACACTGCGCCATGCCGGCCCCCGTATTGTCACGATTACCCAGGAAAATATCGGCCAATTCGGGGCCGAAGGATCACTGGCGCCTGCAAGCTTTTCGGCGGTGTTTGAAGTAAAGGAACGTCTGATCAACGACTTCGGCTGCGCCGGGTCGGCGACGTGACGGCTTT
>CALAXT010000048.1 GCA_937895435.1 uncultured Paracoccaceae bacterium
TCGGTGTTGATCGATAGCTATGAAGAAGAAGAATACTATCAAGATCTTTTGCTGGTGACCAAAGGCCAGACCGATGAAACACTGGCACGCTTGGCCATTCGCGACAGCCAGGACTGTCTGCCTTGGATGCAGGCGCATGGTGTGCGGTTCCAGCCATCTTTGTCAGGCACGTTGTCGCTGGGGCGCACAAACGCCTTTTTTCTGGGCGGCGGCAAAGCGTTGGTGAATGCCTATTACAATACCGCCGAAGATCTTGGAGTTGAGGTGCATTACAATGCCGAAGTGCGCCACATTCATCTGGCGGGCGATCGGTTCGAAAGCCTTGAGGTGCAGATTGGTGATGAAATCCATCAGATTGCCGGGCGGTCTTTGGTGTTGGCTTCGGGTGGATTTCAGGCCGATATTGATTGGCTGACCCGCGCTTGGGGGCCAGCGGCTGCCAATTTCTTGATCCGTGGCACGCCCTATAACCGGGGCGTTGTGCTGCGTGACATGCTCGATCAGGGGGCGCAAAGTGTCGGAGATCCGACGCAATGCCATGCTGTGGCGATTGATGGGCGCTCGCCCAAATTTGATGGTGGCATTGTAACGCGTCTGGATTGCGTGCCGTTTTCGGTGGTGGTCAACCGCCATGGTGCGCGCTTTTATGATGAGGGTGAAGACGTTTGGCCCAAGCGCTATGCGATCTGGGGCCGTTTGGTTGCAGCACAACCCGACCAAGTTGCGTATTCCATTATCGATTCCAAATCGCGCGACCTCTTTATGCCATCGGTCTTTCCCCCGGTGCAGGCCGAAACGATTGAGGGCTTGGGCCAGCAGCTTGGAATTTCGGGTTCGGCTCTTTCAGAAACGGTTGCGGCGTTTAACGCGGGCTGTCGCCCCGGTGCCTTTCACGCGACCGAGTTGGATGGGGTGGCAACCCAAGGGGTGGAACCAGCCAAAACCAATTGGGCGCGGCCGATCGATACGCCGCCCTATTACGGTTATGAGCTGCGGCCTGGCGTGACCTTTACCTATCTGGGGCTCAAAGTATCCCCGCGGGCTCGGGTGCAGGGGGCAGCAGGCGCGTTTGACAATATTTGGGCCGCTGGTGAAATTATGGCCGGCTCCATTCTGGGGCAGGGCTATCTGGCGGGTTTTGGCATGACAATCGGCACGGTGTTTGGCCGTATTGCCGGACAGGAGGCGGCGGCTTATGCGCGATGAAACCGTGACCGGCGCCCTTGCGCCCAGCCCGATCCCCGAGGCACGTCGCCAAATTGAAATCTGTAATGCCTGCCGCTATTGCGAAGGCTATTGCGACGTCTTTCCCGCTATGACCCGCAGCAAAGCTTTTGCGGATGGTGATTTAAGCCATTTGGCCAATCTGTGTCACAACTGCCGTGGCTGTTACTATGCCTGCCAATACACCGAACCGCATGCATTTGCGCTGAACTTGCCAGCTGCTTTGGCCGAGGTGCGCCAAGACAGCTGGGAACGGCTGGCACGCCCACAAATCGTAGCGCGGGTTTTTCACAAAAGCGGTCTGGCGATGTCGGGCGTTTTGGTTGTGGGCTTGGCGGCCATCCTTTGGGCTTTGGCTGCGCTTGGAAAAGGGCAGGGGGCGGGGTTTTACGCATCTCTTTCGCACAATGCGATGGTTGCGATTTTCGCACCGGCTTTTGTCTTTCCGCTGATATCCATTGCGCTTAGCCTGCGGGCTTATTGGCGTGAGGTGGGTGGCAGCGCGATCCGGTTGCGGCATCTGATAGCCGCGGCGCGTTCGGCGGGCGAGTTGCGCAACCTGTCGGGGGGGCAGGGGCAGGGCTGTAACTTTGAAGATGGGGATCGTTTTTCCAACGCGCGGCGGCGGTGGCACCATTTGGTGCTTTATGGATTTTTGCTGTGTTTTGCGGCAACCAGCACGGCGACATTGATGCATTATTTGCTGGATATGCAGGCACCCTATGGTCTTTTTAGTTTACCAAAATTGCTGGGTTTGCCTGGTGGCGTAATGCTGGCCGCGGGGACGCTGGGGTTGATGGTTTTGAAGCTGCGCGCGGATCCGGCCTTGGGGGTGGCGCGTGTTTGGGGCGGTGAAATGGGTTTTGTTGCGCTGCTCTTTACGGTCGCGGTGACAGGGCTTGTGCTTTATGGGGCTACGGGCAGTGCATGGGTGCCGGGGCTGCTGGCCCTGCATCTTGGGGCGGTTTTGGCGTTTTTTCTGTTGATGCCGTTTTCCAAAATGATCCACGGATTTTACCGCTTTGCTGCCCTGATCGTCGAAGAACAAAAGCGCGACCCTGCCGCCTAAGTTTGGTGCGCTGGTGTCGCCCCTGTTGGCCCCTCTTGGCCTATGTGCTGATCGCGGTTAGACGGATAGGCACTTGGCCCGTTCGGACAACAGGAGAAATGACACGATGATTATCGGCCATATCGGTGCGCGCATGGGCTCTAAAGGGGTGCCGGGCAAGAATTTTCGCCAAATTTGTGGCAAGCCCTTGATTGATTGGTCATTGGATCAGCTGTTTGCCCACCCGCGCGTGGATGCTGTCATTGTGTCAAGTGATGATCCTGAAATCTATGCCCATGGCGTTGCGCGTGGCGCCTTGCCAATGGGCCTGCGCCCTGCGTATTTGGCCACTGATGGTGCGGGAAAATGGGGCGTTTGGCAGCATGCACTGCAGGCAGCCGAGGCGCTGGTGGCTGGGCCTGTGACGGCCTTTCTTGATCTTGATTGCACATCGCCGCTTCGGCTGATGCAAGATATTGACGGCGCACTAGATCTTTTTGCTGATCAATCCCCGGATATGGTGATGAGCGTCTGCGAAGCCCGCAAAAATCCCTATTTCAATCTGGTCGAACCAGATGCCAGCGGTGCGCTGCATGTGTCAAAGCCGTTGCCGGGTGGGGTTTTGGCACGGCAAAATGCGCCGGTGGTTTATGAACATGTCGGGCTGGTTTATGTGGTGGCACCCAATTATCTGCGCAGCGCCGATGGCCTCTATCAGGGGCGGGTGATCCCCTATGAAATCACACCCGAACGCTGCCACGATATTGATAGCCCCTATGACTTTCGTCTGGTCGAATTTCTTTTGGGCCAGCAATTGGCGGACGGTCTGGCTAAGGTTTGACCCAGGCATCCAACGCCGTCAGCGTTTTGTGGACGGCCCCTGTCTGCGTATCAAAAAA
>CALAXT010000049.1 GCA_937895435.1 uncultured Paracoccaceae bacterium
TTGGCGCTCTTTGTCTAGCGCCGTGGTGCAGGGGCGTTGATTTGCCGCAGTTATGGCCCATATCTTGCCCCATGGCTTGATACTGTATGAGCGCGGTGAATGAGGGGGGACCCATGGAACAGGTGCTTGGGGCGAATGGTGTTTTGCTGGCTTTGGCCGGTTTTGTGGTGCTGTGTGGCTTTCTTGCGGTGCGGATCGTGCCGCAATCAGACAAATTTGTTGTGGAAAGGTTTGGCCGGCTGCATTCCGTTTTGTCGCCGGGCATCAATCTTGTTGTGCCATTTTTGGACCGGGTTGCGCATCGCATCTCGATCCTTGAACGGCAATTGCCCACGGCCCAGCAAGACGCCATCACCACTGATAACGTCTTGGTCAAAGTGGAAACCAGTGTGTTTTACCGCATTACCGAGCCCGAAAAGACGGTCTATCGCATTCGTGACGTTGATGCGGCAATTGCCACGACCGTGGCGGGGATCGTGCGATCAGAAATTGGCAAGATGGAATTGGATCAGGTGCAATCAAACCGCAATGAGTTGACCGCCAATATTCGTCAACAGGTGCGCGCGATGGTGGATGAATGGGGCATTGAGGTGACGCGCGCCGAGATTTTGGATGTGAACCTTGATGAGGCGACGCGGGCGGCGATGTTGCAGCAGTTGAACGCTGAACGTGCCCGCCGGGCCCAAGTGACCGAGGCCGAGGGGCGCAAGCGTTCGGTTGAATTGGCAGCCGATGGGGATCTTTATGCGGCCGAACAACAAGCCAAAGCCCGCCGTGTTCTGGCTGATGCGGAGGCCTATGCCACCCAAACCATCGCAGCGGCCATCAAAGACAACGGAATAGAGGCGGCGCAGTATCAGGTGGCGCTTAAACAAGTGGAGGCCTTGGCCGCGGTGGGGCAGGGTGCGGGCAAACAGACTGTGATTGTGCCCGCGCAGGCGCTTGATGCCTTTGGGGATGCGTTTAAGATGCTGATGGGGCGGCGGCCATGATGGGTGGGGCTGACGCGGCCGCATTGACGCTGAGCGGAGCGGAGAGTTGGTGGGTGTGGATGGTGCTGGGCTTTGTGCTGGCCATTGCAGAAGTGCTGTTGCCTGCGTTTTTGTTTTTGGGGTTTGCGCTGGGTGCGCTGGCGACTGGGGGGGTGATCTGGCTGGAACTGGTGCCGGCTGGTGGTTTGGCGCTGACTCTGGTGATTTTTGCCAGCCTGTCTTTGATGGCATGGCTGGGATTACGGGCAATCTTTGGGCGCCGGGCTGTGGTGCGGCGTGTGGAAGGAGATATTAACGATCTCTGAGGCTTGCATGATTGGCGTGGGCTGGAGCCTCCGGCGGGGATATTTAGAAACAGAAGAGTGCACAGGGGGATTTCGGACTTTTCACCGAGGGCTGCCTGTGTAAGATGGGCACAAGCTGACGGGAGCTGGGGTCGCAATGATGCAATCGAGCCTTATTGGACGCGTGGCGCGGTCAGAAAACCTGCGTGGTTGGGCTATGGTGAGCCCGACGGCGCTGGTGGCGATTTTGCTTTTGGCAGCCCCACTGGGGATGATTGTCGCCTTTAGCTTTATGACCGATGGTTATCTGGAAATTCTGCCAGAATTCACCTTGGAAAATTATACGAAGGCATGGGCCGACCCTCTGTTTCGGCAGATATTGTTTCGCTCGCTCTATGTCTCAGCTTTGGTGACGGCGGCGACGGTGGTGCTGGCTTTTCCGATCGCCTATTTCGTGTCGTTTCACGTGGCGCCCGAGCGCAAATCACTGTGGCTTTTTTTGATCACAATTCCATTTTGGACATCTTATTTGATTCGGGTTTTTTTGTGGAAAGTGATTTTAGGCTATTCGGGAGTGATCAATTCGGGGTTGATGGGCCTGGGATTGATTTCTGAGCCGCTGACGTTTTTTAATTATTCGGTGTCAGCGATTATTGTGACGTTGGCGCATGCCTATGCACCCTTTGCGATTTTGCCGATATTTGTCGCTTTGGAGCGGATTGATCGGTCTTTGCTTGAGGCCAGTCGGGATCTGGGGGAGGGGCATTTGCGCACATTTTGGCGGGTGACGTTGCCGCTGAGTATTGCTGGTGTGGTGTCAGCGGTGTTGATTGTGTTCATTCCGACGGTGGGTGATTATGTGACGCCGCAACTGATTGGCGGTGGCAAAATTCCATTGGTGGCTAACCTTATTCAAAACCGTATGCTGGATTTGGATAACAAACCTGCGGGATCAGCTTTGGCGGTGTCGTCGATGGTGATTGTGGCCATTATCAGCGTGGCGTTTTTGTGGGCCAATCGGCGCTATTTGCGGGTGGGGCGATGAAGGCGTTGAAACTTTATGCGGTGGGGTATTTGGTGTTTCTTTATGCGCCAATCCTGTTGTTGCCGCTTTTTGCCTTTAACGATGCCAAGGTTATTTCATTTCCGTTGAGTGGGTTCACCACGCATTGGTTTACCGAAATGACCAAGATTCCGGCACTGTATGCGGCGTTTAAGAACAGTTTGACGATTGCGCTGTGTGCAGCCCTGATTTCGACGATCTTGGGCATTTTTGCGGCCCGGGCCGCCACGCGGTTTTCTTTTGCGGGCAAGGGGCCGATCATGGGGTTGATCATGCTGCCGCTGGTGCTGCCCGATGTGATTGTGGCGATTTCGCTGTTGGTGGTCTTGTTGCAATTGGGGATCGCTTTGCAGACATGGACGGTGATCATGGGGCATGTGCTGATTTGTTTGCCCTTTAGCATCGCGATCTTGAATGCCGCGTTTCAGGCGTTGGATCGTTCACTGGAGGAGGCCGCGATTGATCTGGGTGAGACGCGAGTGTCAACGTTTCGTTTGGTAATTTTGCCCTTGGTGATGCCGGGTATCATTTCATCGTTGCTGATTGCGTTTACGATTTCGTTTGATGAATTCATCGTGTCCTATTTCCTGACAGGCTCCAGCCCGACCTTGCCGGTTTATATTTATGGTCAGTTTCGCTACCCTGCCAAAGTGCCTGTTATTATGGCGCTGGGAACGTTGTTGGTGTTGGGCTCATTTGTGTTGCTGAGCATTGCTGAATATTTCCGTCGCCGTGGCATCAAGCGGCGGGGCGGCCAAGATACCGGAGGCTTTTTGTGACCCTTTCCGCGCCCCGTCCTATCATCGCCCTGCGCGATGTGCAGAAATATTACAGTGATTATCATGCGTTGCGTGGGATCACGGCTGAAATCCAACAGGGTGAATTCTTTTCGCTGTTGGGGCCATCGGGCTGCGGCAAGACCACGCTTTTGCGCACGATTGCCGGGTTTGAGGATGTATCGTCGGGGACGGTGCATATTGACGGCAAAGATATGGATGGGGTGCCTGCAAATGTGCGGCCGACCAATATGGTGTTCCAATCCTATGCGATTTTTCCGCATTTGACCGTAGCAGAAAACGTGGGCTTTGGCCTGCGGCGGGCGGCTTTGTCCCGGACGGAAAAGGCCGCCGAGGTGGATGCGGCGTTGAAAATG
Source organism: uncultured Paracoccaceae bacterium (assembly GCA_937895435.1). GTDB lineage: Bacteria > Pseudomonadota > Alphaproteobacteria > Rhodobacterales > Rhodobacteraceae > CALAXT01. The sequence continues at coordinate 3,493 of CALAXT010000049.1, forward strand.
GTTGGGTTGACCGGTTACGGTGGGCGTGCGGCGCATGCGCTTTCGGGGGGGCAGAGGCAGCGGGTGGCTTTGGCGCGCGCGTTGATCTTGAAGCCCAAGGTTTTGCTGCTGGATGAGCCGCTTTCGGCATTGGATAAGAAGATGCGTGAGCAGATGCAGATTGAACTGCGTCGTTTGCAGCGCCAAGTCGGGATTACCTTTATTTTGGTGACCCATGATCAGGAAGAGGCACTGATCATGTCGGATCGGATTGCTGTAATGTTTGAGGGCCAGATTGCGCAATTGGCCAGCCCGCAGCAGCTTTATCGCCGCCCGATCAGCCGTCAGGTAGCAGAGTTTATTGGGGTGATGAATTTTTTGCCCGTGCAGGTTCTGGGCGAAAACGGCGGGCGCGTGCAGTTGAATGTGGCGGGGCTGGGGGCTTGTGAAATTACCGCCGAACAATGCCCCAGTGGCGTACAAATTGGGGCGGCCAGCGTTGGGTTGCGCCCTGAAACCTTGACGGTTCTTTTTGAGGGTGAGGTTGCGCGGGGACGCGAATTACTGGGCCGTGTGGAAGAAGTGCAGTATTTTGGCGATATGACCAGCTATGAGGTCAGCTTGCCGGATGTGGCGCGGCCAGTCAGCATATCGATGCGCAATTTGGTGGGGCGGCAGGTTCTGGAACGCGGTGCACCGGCAAGGGTGGCGTGGGAAGAGGGAGCGCTGGTTTTATTTTGCTAAAAACCCGCGCCCCCAGATTTTCAGCGTGGCGCTGAGGTCTGGCCCAATTCAGTCAGATCAAACGGTGTGGTCTGATAGATCTGATTGATCCAATTGCCGTAAAGCAGGTGGGCATGGCTGCGCCATTGGTTGAGCGGGGGCAGGCTGGGATTATCGTCAGGATAATAGTTCGCTGGAACATTGATCGGGGTATTTGACGCGATATCGCGGTCGTATTCTTCCTTTAACGTGCCGCTGTCATATTCAAAGTGGTTAAAGATATAGAGGGCGCGATGGGCGTGGTCTTCGACCAGGCAGGCGCCCACCTCGGTGCTGCCAAGCAATGTGGTCAGCCCCGGAACCGCGTCAATTTCGGCCTGCCGCATTTCTGTCCAGCGGCTGACTGGGATGACAAATTCATCGGAAAAGCCGCGCAGATAGGGTGATGTCGGGGCCAGATTGCGGTGTTTGAAACAGCCAAAAGCCTTGGCCTTGAGACTATGTTTTTGCACACCATGAAAATGGTTGATCATCGCCATGCCGCCCCAGCATACGCCAAAGGTGGAATGGACATGGCTTTGGGTCCAATCCATCACTTCGCACAGTTCTTCCCAATAGCTGACCTCGGAAAAAGGCAGATGTTCAATGGGGGCGCCCGTGATGATCAGCCCATCAAAATACTGATCTTTGATGTCTTGGAAGCTTTGATAAAACGCCTCCATATGTTCGGGGGCGGTGTTGCGGCTTTGGTGTTCGCTCATGCGGATCAGAGTGAGATCAATCTGCAAGGGCGTCGCACCAATCAGCCGCGCGAATTGGGTTTCTGTCTGAATTTTCTTGGGCATCAGGTTCAACAGCCCCAAGCGCAGCGGGCGGATATCTTGTTTGGCCGCCTGACTTTCCCCCATAACCATCACCCCTTCGCGTGACAACACGTCGAAGGCGGGCAGGTTTTCAGGCAGAGTAATGGGCATCGCAGGGTCCTTTGTCGTACAAGATAGGAGTTATTTAGGGTGGATGGCTGGTGCAGCCAGGCCGCGATCTTTCAATGCCTGCTCTACCAAAGCATCAAAATCCTCAGTGTGGCGGATTTTGGCGACATCGTGCGCGGCCAGTGTGATGCCCCAATTACGCGCCATTGCCTGATAGCGTGGTTGGCGGTGGGCCAGCGCGCGGGCATAGGCCCAGCGGATGAACGCATCGGGGTTCACCTGATCGGGGGTTTGGCCAAAGCTTTCCAGATATTCGGCCCAAGCGGCGTGCAGGAACGCGGGCTGATAATACATAGGCTTTGGGGCGCGATCAAAGCGGCGCACCAGTTCGGCGGTATGATCATCGCTGCCTGCGATCCAAACCATCAGCACCGCGTCTGACAGCGCGCGCAAAACGGGATCTTGGGGATCATCTGGGGTGACCACTTCGCAGATCGACCCACCACTGTCGCACACAAAATTAGGATAGGCGTAAAGCGCCTCAGCCCGCTCAATAAAATGGGCCGTGTCGAGCAGGGCTGCAATTTCGCCAGTGCGGTGCTGATCTTGCCGGATCATGTATGTTTCAAATGGCAAACCACCCAAATTCGGGTTGCCCGGTTTCCCCAAATAACTTGAGAGCGGTGACAGGTTATTAAAGGTGATATTAGACCCAATATAGATCGAATCACTCATCAAAAGATCCCGCAAAAATGGGTTTTTCATCGCCTCGTGTTTGCAATTATCCACGATGTGCTCGCCCATGTAGCGTGTGCCAATGCGGTAATCGACCGAATAGTGAAACCAGCCCCCAGCGGCGCGCAGCAGGTTGGCGACATGGGTTTTACCAAGCCCTGACATGCCAAAAAGCAGCACACGTTTTTGCGCTGCTGTTCGCCACTCGTTTGCGCTGGAATAGATCATACCAAACCTCATACCGCCGCTTTGGGCGCATTTTCAGATCAGGGGGCCAAGCGCGGCCTGCGCGCAGTGGTAGCGGGCCCAAGGGGGGTTGGTCAATGGCGCGCCGGGCAAGGGGGGGCGTTCAGGGCTGGCCTGTTTGCGATTTGACAGGCCACAGAATGCGTAAAACACGCCCATCCAGCACCATCAGCCCCAACGCCAGCAGCCCAAACCCCGCATACGCGTTCAGCCCAAGGTTTTCATCAAACACAATCGCCCCCAGCACAATCGCCACCGGCGCCACGATCAGGGTCGACAGTGAAAGATTGCCGGCGCCCGCTTGCGCCAAAACCCGGTAATAGAGCAAATACGCCAGAGCCGTGGATACCACAGCCAGATAGATCAGCGCACCCCACACCTGCGGCCCGTGATCAGGGCTGGGCAACCCCTCATTCCAAAGCGCGATTGGCACCATGACCACGGCTGCGCCAGCCAGCATGCCCGCGCTTGATACCTCGGGGGCGACACCGTGCAGCGCGCGGCGCGCGAATGATCCACCAAAGGCATAGCACAGGGATGAGCCCAGCAAGGCCAGCTGTGACAGCGAACTGGGGTCAAACCCAGCCATGCGGTCCAACCCCAGCGCCATCGCAACGCCGCAAAACCCCAATCCTACGCCGATACCACGGCGCAGCGTCAGGCGTTCATCAGCAAAAAACAGGCTGGCGACCACCACACCGAAAAGCGCGGTTGAGGCGTTCAAGATCCCCGCCAACCCCGAATCAATGCGTTGTTGGCCCCAAACAATCAAACTAAAGGGCAGTGCGGTGTTCAACGCGCCCACTGCTAAAAATGAGGCCCAGATTTTGGGGGCGCGCGGCACTGGCAGGCCGCGTAACCGCACCACCGACCACAGCACCAAAGTGGCGCCAGTCACGCGAAAGGCCACGATGCTCAGAAACCCCATTTCGGCCAGTGCGATCCGGTGCGACAAAAACGATGCCCCCCAGATACAGCCCAACAATAACAGCTCGGCCCAGGCACGCAGGGGAATTGTTTTTTGCTGCTGCATTCTGGCCTCGGGGTGTAAAAGAAACGGGCGCGCGCAATCATGTGTCGCCAGCGTCTCCATGCACTTTTCAGCGCGGCTGCGAAAGGGGGTGTGGGGGCTTGCCCAATTGCCCCACATTGCCCAAACTGGCGGCTTGATAAATCGGAGCTGCCATGACCCCGCAAGACCGCACCTTTTTGACTGAGCTTTTCACCACAGCCGTTGCGGCCGCCGACCCGCTTAAGGCGCTGGCCGCACATTTGCCGCCCCGCCCAAAGGGGCGCACTATTGTTGTGGGGGCTGGCAAAGGTGCAGCACAGCTTGCGGCCGCGTTTGAAACGTTGTGGCAGGGCCCGCTTGAGGGGGTTGTGGTCACGCGGTACGGCTATGGTGCGCCGTGTCGCCATATCCGCGTATTGGAAGCCGCGCACCCGGTGCCCGATGCCGCGGGATTGGTGGCAAGTGCCGCGCTGTTTGACGCGGTTCAGGGGCTTGGCCCAGATGATTTGGTCGTTGCGCTGATTTGTGGGGGTGGTTCTGCGTTGTTGCCATCTCCCCCCGACGGGCTGGGCCTGGAAGATGAGGCGGCGCTGAACCGGGCGCTTTTGGCCTC
>CALAXT010000050.1 GCA_937895435.1 uncultured Paracoccaceae bacterium
CGTGCCAATGTTAACGTGCGGTTTCGTCCGTTCAAACTTTGCCTTTGCCATGATGTGGCGCCCCTGGGTTGCGGGGGTCAGGATCGACCCTATTGATTCAACGCGCGCCGTCTAACCACTGGCGCAGAAAAAATCAAGCGTCAGTTCAACGTTGTCACGGTGACGACCGGCACATCTGGTGGCGTGGGTCGCGCGGGCGCGCCCGAAGGCGTTAAATCTGGTTGATCAGCCGCAATGGGCACCCCATCAGGGCCCCTTTCTGCCGGGTCCGAAACCGGCACCGCGGCTTCAAACCAAGCGCGATTTTTGATAAGCCAATCTTCGACCTTGCGCGCAGCGTTGCGTGACAGGTTGCGCATCTGAACCTCTTTGGTTTGGGTCAAGCCTGAGCTGATCACCGTCGCACCCGACAGGCTTTCGAACACATAAAAATTTTCGGGCTCTGGGTTCAGCCGCGCCTTGGCAGCATCATCCCATACGGTGAGCGTGATCACCAACACAGACTTTGGGCTGGCCACCAGTGGAATCCCTGGCTTAGCCAGCGCATAGCCCGCCACTTTGATACCCAAATGATAAAGCTTTTCGCCCGAATACCGTCCCATCCGCTCAGCCATCGCAGCGCTCAGAACCTCAGTCCATTCAGCGGTTGTCGCTGTCCGCGACAGCGGCCCAATCTCAGGGTCTTCGACCACAACAATGTTATAGCCCAAGCTGAAATCCCCCAAGGCTGGCGGCTTGGCGGGCAGCTGGTCTTCGGGGGCGCAGGCTGACACCCCCCAAAACATCACTAGCATCAAAAAAGGAACAAAGCGTTTGGGCAGGGCCATCTGGGCAATTCTTTCGTGATACAGCTTGTGTTTAGACAGATCGTAACGGCTGCGCAACAAAACCCCTTTTCTTCCGCAAAAAAGGCCTATCTAAATTTTAAAAGCAGGAGCACCGCATGCCCGCCTCGAACACCCCTACACCACCCCACGCAGAGCTGCCCGTTCAGGTCAAGCTTGCAACCGAACCCTTGGGGATTTGGGGATCATTCAAGGTGGCACGGCGCAACATTTTAGAGCTGATCCCAGATATTGCCACCCGCCAGCCGATTGTGTCGGGCCGCACCGGCAAACGCTGGCATATGGTAATGGACCCCGCCGCAAACCGTCATATTTTAAAAGATGCTGTTGATAATTATCCAAAGTCAGACGTCACAAAACTGATCCTAAGCCCTGCGATCGGCGACAGTCTTTTTGTCGCTGAGGGTGCGCATTGGTTGTGGCAACGGCGCACAGCAGCACCCGTCTTTTCAATGCGTAACATCCAAAATCTTGGGCCCGTCATGACCCATGCCGCCGAGCGCGCCGTGGCACGGCTGGCCCCAGCACAGGGTCGCGCCGCAGATCTCTTTGATGAAATGATCACAGCCACCTTTGAGGTCATCTCGGATGTGACGTTTTCAGGTGATGATGGTTTTGACCGCGCGGCAGTGCATACCGCGATTGAGGGATATATGGCCGAGACCGCCAAAGTGTCTTTGTTGGATATTCTGGGGGCTCCGGGCTGGGTGCCCCGGCTGGGGCGTATCTTTTCGTCGGGTGCGCTGGCCCAGATGAAATCTGTGGCCGACAAAGCCATTGATGACCGCAGACAGACGGGAGCCCGCCCGGTGCCAGATCTGCTGGATCTGCTGCTTGAAGGCGCTGACCCCAAGACAGGTCGGCAAATGACCACAGCTGAGTTGCGCGACAATTTGCTGACATTCATCGTGGCCGGCCATGAAACCACCGCGCTGACTTTGGCATGGGCGCTCTATCTGTGCGCTTTTGATCCAAACGTACAAGACCGCGCCCGGGCCGAGGCGCAGGCCACCTTGGGGGGGCGCAGCGCCTGTGTCGACGATATCGCAAACCTGCCCTATATCCGGATGATTGTTGATGAAACGCTGCGGCTCTATCCGCCCGCCGCGTTTTTATCGCGTACCGCACAAAAGCCAGACAGACTTTGCGGTCGCGAGATTAAACCGGGCGATACCGTCATGCTGCCCATTTATGCGCTGCAACGTCACCATATGCTGTGGCCCAACCCGCATCAGTTTGACCCCGAACGGTTTCGCGTGGCGCGCAGCATTGATCGATATGCCTATCTGCCATTTGGCGATGGCCCGCGCATCTGCATTGGTGCCAATTTCGCGCTGCAAGAAGCCGTGATTATTTTGGCCACCTTGCTGTCAAAATACCGCTTTTCCCGCGTGCCGGGCCGCGACCCGCGCCCCAGCCTGATTTTGACCTTGCGCCCCGAGGGCGGTGTTTGGCTGAATGTTGATCCAGTCTGAAAAAGGCCGAATTTTGATCAGTTAAACCGATTGTCGCGCGGAAAGCCCCGTGGCGCCATGCGCCCAGCGCTGGCCCGCTTACCCAGCCATTCTCCCAGATCGCTTTCGGTACGTGTGCGACCTGCTGGATCTTTCCAAGACAGCCCCTCGGCCAGAACAAAGGTCGTGGCATCCGACAAGCCACCATCTTTGTATTTCTGCAACCGCACGCCTTTGCCCCGCGCCATCTCGGGCAGTTCATCCAAAGCAAACACCAAAACCTTACGGTTTTCCCCGACCACCGCGACATGATCCCCCGCCACAGGCCGACATACACGGGCCTGTGCACCTTCTCGTACTGTCAACACTGCCTTGCCACCTCGGGTCTGGGCAATCACGTCATCAGAGGCCACCACGAAGCCGTCCCCCTCGGATGAGGCAAGCAACAACCGCGTTCCGGGCTTATGGACAAACAGCGCCAAAATCGCTGCTTCATTCGGGAGATCAACCATCAAACGCACCGGCTCACCCATTCCACGGCCACCCGGCAGATTATTGGCACCGATGGTAAAGAATCGGCCATTACTGGCAAACAAGACAATCTTGTCGGTGGTTTCAGCGTGCAGGCTGAACAGGCGCTCATCGCCGTCTTTGAACTTTAAATCCTGCTCAGGGGGCAAATGCCCCTTCATGGCGCGGATCCAACCCATTTTCGAACAAACCACCGTGATCGGTTCGCGTTCAATCATAGCCTCAATCGGCACCTCTTCAATTTCGGCAGCTTGGGCAAAGCGGCTGCGCCGACCACCGCCGGGGGCGGTTTTACCAAACTGCTTTTGCGTTGCCGCCAGTTCAGCCCCGATTTTTTTCCACTGCAGCCGTTCGCTGCCCAAAATGTCATCCAGTTGCGCGCGCTCAATCAACAGGGCGTCACGCTCGCGGCGCAGCTCCATTTCTTCTAGCTTGCGCAACGACCGCAGCCGCATGTTCAAAATCGCTTCGGCCTGCGCATCGCTCAGGTCAAACTCGGCCATCATCACGGCCTTTGGCTCGTCCTCATAGCGGATGATTTCAATCACCCGGTCAAGGTTGAGATAGGCAACGATATAGCCCTCTAAGATCTCAAGCCGGGCATCGATCTTATCCAACCGGTGCTGACTGCGGCGCAGCAAAACCTCGCGCCGATGATCGAGAAAGGCGCGTAACACCTCGCGTAACGAACAGACCTTGGGGGTGCGCCCATCAATCAGCACGTTCATGTTTAACGAAAAGCGGGTTTCCAAATCAGAATTGCGAAACAGCATGCCCATTAGCATATCGGGGTCAACCGTGCGGGCGCGCGGTTCTAAAATAATGCGAATATCTTCGGCGCTTTCATCGCGCACATCGGCCAAGATCGGGATCTTTTTGGTCTGAATCAATTCGGCCAACCGTTCGATCAGCTTGGATTTCTGCACCTGATAAGGGATCTCGGTCACGACAATCTGCCACATGCCGCGCCCCAAATCCTCGACCTCCCAGCTTGCGCGCAATCGGAATGCGCCGCGCCCTGTGCGATACGAGTCTTGCATGCTGGCCGCCGGCTCAACGATCACACCGCCGGTTGGAAAATCAGGCCCGGGCACAAGCGCACAAATCGCGGCGTCAGTCGCCTCGGGTTCTCGGATCATCAGCAAGCAGGCATCAATCAACTCACCAATATTGTGCGGCGGAATATTGGTTGCCATACCAACAGCGATACCACTCGATCCGTTGGCCAACAAATTTGGAAAGGCCGAGGGCAACACAATCGGCTCTTCCAAAGTTCCATCGTAGTTGGCACGAAAATCAACAGCATTTTCGGCCAGACCTTCCATCAGCGCCTCGGCAGCAGCGGTCAGACGGGCCTCGGTGTAACGGGCGGCAGCGGGGTTATCGCCATCGATATTGCCAAAATTCCCCTGCCCGTTAACCAACGGATAGCGCAGGTTGAAATCTTGGGCCAAACGCGCCAGCGCATCATAAATCGCCTGATCGCCATGCGGATGGTAGTTGCCCATCACATCGCCTGAAATCTTGGCTGATTTGCGAAAGCCCCCACCTGAGCTTAGCTTTAATTCCCGCATCGCAAACAAAATGCGACGATGTACGGGTTTCAACCCATCGCGGGCATCGGGCAAGGCCCGGTGCATGATGGTGGACAGCGCATAGGTCAAATACCGCTCGCCAATCGCGCGGCTCAGCGATTCGCTGACCTCATTTGGGGTATCTGCGGGCGGATTGTCTGTGGCATCACTCATGCCACCCGTGTAAATCGGACAGGCCAACCGGTCCAGCACGGAATGAGACAAATCATGCAAAGCCCGAAAACAATTCTGATCACTGGCTGCTCGTCTGGTATTGGCTATGATGCGGCCCACGGCTTGGCCAAGCGCGGCTGGCGGGTTTTTGCAACATGCCGCCAGCAGGTCGATTGTGACCGCCTGACCGCAGAAGGGTTGGAAAGCTTGGTGCTGGATCTGACAGATGAGGCCAGCATTGAAACCGCAGTGGCCGATGTTTTGTCACGCACCGGCGGCACACTGGACGCACTTTACAACAATGGTGCCTTTGCCGTCCCTGGCGCGGTTGAAGACCTGCCCCGCCAAGCCCTCCGCGAGATATTTGAGGTGAACCTGTTTGGCTATCATGATTTGACCTGTCGGGTGATCAAAGTGATGCGGGCCCAAGGGCATGGCCGGATTATCAACTGCTCATCCGTGCTGGGGTTTGTTGGGTTAAAGTGGCGCGGGGCCTATGTTTCCACCAAATTCGCACTCGAGGGGCTGACAGATGTGTTGCGCTTGGAAATGCGGGACACCCCCATAAAGATCATACTGATCGAACCAGGGCCAATCACGTCACGCATTCGGGCCAATTCAATTGCGCATTTCGAACGTTGGGTTGATTGGCAAGGCTCGCCTCGTGCAGCGCAATATCGCGAAAAGCTCCGGCCGCGGCTTTACAGCGATGCCGGGCCCGACCAATTCGAACTGCCCGCCGCCGCTGTGACCGCAAAGCTTGTGCATGCGCTGGAAAGCCCCCAACCCCGACCACGATATTACGTGACAACGCCGACCTATTTGATGGCAGCTTTGCGCCGCATTCTGCCAACCCGCGCACTTGATTGGTTTTTGGCCCGCACCTAGCCGCGCCACCACGCCGCAGCGCTTTCGGGTTCGCTTTTGCCAAAAAAGCGCCTAAACCCGGGCAAGCACGAAAGGATATCCCATGCTGAATGATCCGCTGTTTTTGGTCACGGCCTTTGCCGCACTGGCCGTCCTGATCATCTTGATGGTGGGGATCGGCGGTTTCGCCAAAGGGGGCGCGTTTAACCGCAAACACGCGAACCGAATTATGCGTTACCGTATTGGTGCCCAAGCGGTCGCGGTCGCGCTGATCTTATTGTTTGTCTATTTGCGAAAATCAGGGGTCTGACATGGTTGTTTTGAACAAAATATACACCAAAACCGGCGATGATGGCGAAACCGCGTTGGGCAATGGTGCCCGCGTGGCCAAGCATTCTATGCGGGTCACGGCCTACGGCACCGTTGATGAAACCAACGCCACCGTCGGCCTGGCGCGGCTGCACGCCACCGGTGAGATGGATGCCCAACTGGCTCGCATTCAAAACGATCTGTTTGATCTGGGCGCCGATCTTTGCCGCCCCAATATGGAACGCGATCACGAAAGCCCCTATCCACCGCTGCGCATGGCCCCAGCGCAAGTCGCACGGCTTGAAGCCGAGATTGACGTGATGAATGCCCAGCTGACACCGCTGCGCAGCTTTATCTTGCCGGGCGGTTCGGTTTTGGCTGCGCAAATGCACCTGTGCCGTACCGTATGCCGGCGCGCCGAGCGCCTGACGGTTGAACTGGCCACTATGGAATCGGTGAACCCTGATGCGGTGAAATACCTTAACCGTTTGTCAGATTGGTTTTTTGTCGCGGGCCGGATTGCCAATGAAGATGGCAAGGCAGATGTGCTTTGGGTGCCCGGCGCAAACCGCTAGGCCGCCCGGAATACGGAAAACCCGCCGCGCTTCTGGCCAATGATGTCGATTTTGCACTGTTGCGAACTGGCACGAGGCGGTAATGACAAAAAATATCTTTGCGCAGCGCACCTCTTTTGGGCCGCGCCGATACGATGGGAGAGCTTGCAGATGAAGATTCTTGTGCCTGTCAAACGGGTAATCGATTACAACGTTAAGGTGCGCGTTAAGGCCGATGGGTCAGGCGTGGATCTGGCCAATGTGAAAATGTCTATGAACCCGTTCGACGAAATCGCCGTCGAGGCTGCGCTGCGCTTGCGCGAAGCCGGACAGGCCGATGAAATCGTCGTCGTGTCAATTGGGGTCAAACAATCACAAGAAACGCTGCGCACGGCTTTGGCCATGGGTGCTGACCGCGCGATCTTGATTGAAGCCACCACCGATGTACAAACCGATATCGAACCATTGGCCGTGGCAAAACTGCTGGCCGCTGTTGTAGCCCAAGAGGCGCCCGGCCTTGTCATCTGCGGCAAGCAAGCGATTGACAATGACATGAACGCTACAGGGCAAATGTTGTCAGCACTGCTGGGTTGGTCACAGGCTACTTTTGCAAGTGAATTGGCGATTGAGGGCGACAGCGCCATTGTCACGCGTGAGGTTGATGGCGGTTTGCAAACCATAAAGGTCAGCATGCCCACGATCGTCACCGTCGATCTGCGTCTGAATGAACCACGCTATGCCAGCCTGCCTAATATCATGAAGGCCAAGAAAAAGCCGTTGGATGAAAAAACACCCGCCGATTACGGCGTAGATGTCAGCCCGCGGCTTGCGGTCGTCAAAACGGTTGAGCCCGCTGGGCGTAAAGCTGGGGTCAAAGTGGGCTCAGTAGATGAGCTGATTGCAAAACTTAAAGACGAAGCGGGGGTGATCTGATGGCCGTTCTTCTTATAGCAGAGGTTACAGGCGGTGATCTGGGTGTTGACAGCACCGCAAAAGCACTGACCGCCGCCGCATCTTTGGGTGAGGTCACACTGTTGGTCGCAGGCGCAGGCTGCGCCCCAGCCGCCGCGGCAGCTGCAGGTTTTGCAGGCGTCACCAAAGTGCTGTGCGCCGATGATGCCAGCCTTGGAAATGGCTTGGCCGAACCTTTGGCCGCGCTAATCGTTGGTCTGGCAGGCGATTATGACCATATTCTAGCCCCCTCAACCGCTGCGTCAAAAAATGTGATGCCGCGCGTGGCAGCCTTGCTGGATGTCATGGTGATTTCCGAAATTACTGCCGTGATCGACGCCAACACCTTTGAACGGCCAATTTATGCCGGTAACGCCATTCAAACGGTGCAATCATCCGATGCAAAAAAGGTTGGCACGATCCGCACAGCAACGTTTGACGCCGCCGCAATGGGCGGCAGCGCACCAGTAACCGCCGTTGCCACAGCTGCAAACCCAGGTCTCAGCGCTTGGGTCGAAGATAAGGTCGCGAATTCGGGCCGCCCCGAGCTGACATCTGCCGGCATCGTTGTGTCGGGCGGGCGCGGCGTTGGCAGCCAAGAAAGCTTTGCCATCATTGAAACGCTGGCCGACAAGCTGAATGCCGCAGTTGGTGCCAGCCGCGCCGCCGTTGATTCAGGTTACGCGCCAAATGACTGGCAGGTGGGGCAGACGGGCAAAGTGGTTGCCCCTGATCTGTACGTGGCCGTAGGCATTTCAGGCGCCATCCAGCATCTGGCTGGGATGAAAGACAGCAAGGTGATCGTGGCCATCAACAAAGATGAAGAGGCGCCGATTTTCCAGATCGCCGATTATGGTCTGGTGGCCGATCTCTTTACCGCTGTTCCGGAATTGTCGGGAAAACTCTGATATACTTAACCCCCGCCCATGTAACCCATGTGAAGCGCATGTGGCGGGGATTACAAGTACCCCTCTGAACGAAAGCTAAGATCACGGCCTTTACCGATGATCAGATGGTCGTGCAGCACCATCCCCAGCACCTCTAACGCATCGCGGATCTGGCCAGTCATCAACAAGTCACTGTCAGACGGCGTTGGATCACCCGAGGGGTGATTATGGACCAAAATCAACGCCGAGGCATTCAGTTCAAGCGCGCGTTTGGCGACCTCACGCGGATAGACTGGAACATGGTCGACCGTGCCACGGGCCTGTTGCTCATCAGCAATCAAGGTATTTTTACGATCAAGGAACAGCACACGAAACTGTTCAATTTCATGATGTGCCATCGCACTGCGGCAGTAATCAAGCAACGCATCCCAACTGGACAACACTGGGCGGTACATAACACGCACCCGGGTCAGGCGTTGGGCCGCAGCCTCAATGATCTTGAGCTCTTGAACAACCGAATCGCCCACTCCTGGTACAGCCAACAGCCGCGCCACAGGAGCCGTGATCACCCGGTTAAAATCACCAAACGTTGCAATCAAGCTGTGCGCCAGTGGTTTGACATCTTGGCGCGCAAGCGCACGAAATAGCACCAGTTCTAACAATTCATAATCCGGCATGGCTTGTGCGCCACCCTCTTGAAAACGGGCACGCAAGCGTTTGCGATGGTCACGAATGTAAGATGGCAGGCGGCCCTGCACCAAGGGCTGGGCCACCGCCTCATCCTCGCCAAAAAGCGGTAAAGGCTGTTCGTGAAAGGCGGGGTTTGGGCTCATGCCCCCCTGATTGCAGCAACAGGGTTGCAAAATCGTTAACAGCCACGCCCTTGCATCAGCTCTTTTTGTTTTCCCAAAAGCCGCGCACTTTACCGAAAAAAGAAGAGCTTTCCGGGTTATTTTCTGACGAAAGCTTTTCAAACTCGCGCAGCAGTTCTTTTTGCCGTGAGGTCAGATTAACCGGTGTCTCAACGGCCAATTCAATCAGCATATCGCCATGATTGCCACCGCGCAGCGCGGGCATACCCTTAGCACGCAGGCGCATCTGCTTGCCCGTCTGGCTGCCTGCAGGCACTTTAACCCTGCTACGACCACCATCAATGCTTGGCACCTCAATATCACCACCAAGGGCGGCAATGGTCATGCCAACTGGCACTCGGCAAAACAGGCTTGTGCCGTCACGTTGGAAAATCGCATGGTCGCGAACTTCGATAAAGATATACAAGTCGCCCGACGGCCCACCACGCAGACCAGCCTCGCCCTCACCCGACAGCCGAATGCGCGTGCCAGTTTCCACACCTGCCGGGATATTAACCGACAGCGAACGGTCTTTTTGAACGCGCCCAGCACCAGCACACGACCGACACGGATTTTTGTTGATTTGGCCAACACCCGAACAGGTCGGGCAACCACGCTCAACGGTGAAAAAGCCCTGTTGGGCCCGCACTTTGCCCATCCCCGAACAGGTCGGACAGGTCACAGGCTCTGCACCGCCTTCGGCCCCGCTGCCTTTGCACACATCACAAGGAACTGCCGTTGGCACATTGATAGTTTTTTGCAAACCAGAATAGGCATCTTCTAACGAAATTCGCAGGTTATAGCGCAGGTCAGACCCGCGCTGTGCCCGTTGCCGGCCACCCCCCTGTCCACCACCGCGACCACCCATAAAATCGCCAAACAAATCTTCGAACACATCCGAAAAGGCCGATGCAAAATCGCCCTGTTGCCCACCCGGATAGCCGCCACGCCCCGGACCACCGCCACCCTCAAAAGCGGCATGGCCGAAACGATCATAGGCGGCTTTGCGTTCTGGATCTTTCAGCGCGTCATAGGCCTCATTGATCTCTTTGAACTTGGCCTCGGCATCGGGGTTATCGGCATTTCGGTCTGGGTGATATTCTTTGGCCTTTTGCCGATACGCCTTTTTCAGCTCATCTGCCGAAGCGTCACGGGATGCGCCCAAAACATCGTAGAAATCGCGCTTTGCCATGTTATGTCTCCCCTGTCATAGCCAAAGCCGCCCCGAAAAAATCGGGGCGGCTTCGCCATGTCAGTGCTGTTGTCACCGGTTGCGCTTGTCCAGATCTTCAAAATCGGCGTCAACGATATCTTCATCGACCCCACGCATGGGCTCGTCCGCCCCCGAATCACCCGCATCAGCAGACGATTCTTGCGCTTTATAGATCGCCTCGCCCAAGCGCATCGCCGCCTCGGTCACGTTCTGAATTCCACTTTTGATTTTGCCGGCTTCATCCGACTGCAACGCCTCTTCCAAGGCACCCATCGCAAGTTCAATCGCCTCAACAGTGGAAGGGTCAACCTTATCGCCATGCTCTTCGATCGACTTTTTGGTAGAGTGCAGCAGGCTCTCGGCCTGGTTGCAGGTTTCCACCAATTCGCGGCGCTCACGGTCTGCATCGGCGTTGGCCTCAGCATCTTTGACCATCTTTTCAATATCGGCGTCAGACAAACCACCCGAAGCTTGGATGGTGATCTGCTGGGTTTTACCCGTGCCTTTATCCTTGGCATTCACGCTGACGATACCGTTGGCATCGATGTCAAAGGCGACCTCGATTTGGGGCATGCCGCGCGGTGCGGGGGGGATATCTTCCAGATTGAACTGACCCAAGATCTTGTTGTCAGCAGCCATTTCCCGCTCACCTTGGAAAACGCGAATAGTCACGGCGTTCTGGTTATCCTCGGCGGTGGAAAACACTTGCGATTTCTTGGTTGGAATTGTGGTGTTGCGGTCGATCAGGCGGGTAAAGACACCGCCCAAAGTTTCAATCCCAAGGCTCAGCGGCGTTACATCAAGCAGCACAACGTCTTTAACATCGCCCTGCAAAACACCAGCCTGAATGGCCGCACCGAGGGCCACAACCTCATCTGGGTTCACACCTTTGTGCGGCTCTTTGCCAAAGAATTTCGTGACTTCTTCCACAACCTTGGGCATGCGGGTCATCCCGCCAACCAAAACCACCTCATCGATGTCACCTTTGGAAAGACCCGCATCTTTCAGCGCGGCTTCGCAAGGCTTCATCGAGCGTTTGATCAGATCACCCACCAAGCTTTCCAGCTTGGAACGCGTCAGCTTCATGACCATGTGCAATGGCTGACCGGTGTTACGGTCCATGCTGATAAAGGGTTGGTTGATTTCTGTCTGCTGGCTAGATGACAATTCAATCTTGGCCTTTTCAGCAGCTTCTTTCAAACGCTGCAGCGCCATTTTATCCAGTGTCAGATCGACGCCATTTTCTTTTTTGAACTCATCCGCCAGATAGCTGACGATGCGCATGTCAAAATCTTCGCCACCCAAAAAGGTGTCACCATTGGTCGATTTCACTTCGAAAAGACCATCATCGATTTCCAAGATTGTGATATCGAACGTCCCGCCACCAAGGTCATAGACCGCGATGGTGCGGGCCTCTTTTTTATCAAGACCATACGCCAGTGCAGCAGCTGTCGGTTCGTTGATGATGCGCAGAACCTCAAGGCCGGCAATTTTGCCAGCATCTTTGGTCGCCTGACGCTGGGCATCGTTGAAGTAGGCCGGCACTGTAATAACAGCTTGGGTAACATCCTCACCCAAATAGGATTCGGCTGTTTCCTTCATCTTTTGCAGGATCATCGCCGAAATCTGGCTAGGCGAATATTTTTCACCGCGGGTTTCAACCCAAGCATCGCCATTACCGCCATTAACAACAGAAAACGGCAGATTTTTCATATCTTTCAGAATTGCCGGGTCATCATGGCGGCGGCCAATCAGACGCTTCACGGCAAAGATAGTATTCGATGGATTGGTGACAGCCTGACGCTTGGCGGCTTGGCCAACCAGACGTTCGTTTTCTGTGAACCCAACGATAGAAGGCGTCGTGCGAGCGCCTTCTGAGTTTTCGATAACACGCGGTTGCGCCCCATCCATGATAGCAACGCAGGAGTTGGTGGTCCCGAGGTCGATCCCGATGACTTTGGCCATAATGTAACCCTCTTCTAAGGCGATGTTGTGGAAAACAGGCCTGATTTCAGCACCTGCTATCCGATCCCAAGGCCATGACAGCGTTCACACCCTGCCTGGCTCGGAAGTGTATATAGGTTGCGTCCCGCAGGGCTGCAAGCGTCGCTGGGAATGGAATTGATGCCAATTCATACGAATTTCACAACAAACTGCGCCACCCAAATGGTCAGTTGCGCGCCGACCAGCTGGCGGAAACATGCTGTCGGGTGAAAAATTCACCCATCAGCCCAACGGTAAAAAGCACAAGTGTCAAAATCAAGGGATAGCTGATCGATGTATAGTGTGGGCTATAGTTGATAAACGTAAAACCGCGCCCCTGATCGATGGTGTGAAAGAGCGGGTTCCAATCAAAAAACTGCCGCAAAACCCCAGGTGTGGAATTGGCCAAAAACATCTTACCCGAGGCAAACATGTTGATGCGCGTGTAAGTCTGTTGCAAAATACCAATCATGTTTGGGGCCCAAGGCTTGACCCCCAAAAAAATCACCCCAATCGCGACCCCAGATGCCCAAGACAACAAAACCATGCCCATCGCCCCAACCGGATCGTAAATTGTAATCGGCATAAAAGCGGCGTGATAAACAAACAAAATCACACAAAGCGCAAAGACCTGACTGTAGAGCGCACCCAAAGCATTGCCAAAAATCACAACAAGCGTGTTCATCGGCCCGTGCTTCATGATCGATGAGGCCGCCCCCGCCGAGGAAGCAACCGCCGCAATCGCCTTTGTATGCGTCATGAACATGAACACGCCCGACATGACGAATAAAATCAGATCACCCCGGATCTTTGCCGAGCGCATCGACAAAAATTCAGCCAACGCATAAAATGCCGCAATCATGATCAAGTTTTGCGCCACCAGCAGGATCAGACCTTTGACGGCATTTCCATTTGACTTGCGGACTTGGCGCACGGCCACATGATAAACCAAAACGGTCATGGCCACGGCAGAGTGCCACAGGGTCGTTTTTTCATGGGTCTGAAACATCAGCAGGCCTTTCAAGGGGTGCAGAAGGGGCACAACCTAAATATCAAGCCAAAAGCTTGATGATCCCTTAGCAAAATACCATAAGGCTTGCACAAGTTATTTTCAACGCCTGCAACGGCCCAAAGACATGGTATGAGGTTAAGATGGATATGGAACGCGTCACACGCGTCTTTCGCGCACTGGCCTTAGCCGCTGGTGACAAGATCATGCAAATCTATCAAGCTGATGATTTCGACGTCCGCGCGAAATCCGACGACAGCCCCGTCACCGCAGCAGATGAAGCCGCCGATGCCCTAATCGCCGAAGGTTTGGCCGAGGCCTTTCCCGGCATTTTGGTTGTCACCGAAGAACAGGCGGGCACGCACCTGCACAAGGCTGATCGTTTCATCATTGTCGACCCGCTTGATGGCACAAAAGAATTTGTACAGCGGCGCGGTGATTTCACCGTGAATATTGCACTCGTCGAAAACGGTGTGCCTGTGCGCGGCGTTGTGTATGCCCCAGCAAAGGGGCGGCTTTTCTATACGAACACGCATGGCAAGTCAGTTGAAGAAACAGGCCCAATGGATCCTGGCACGTTCGGCCCCCAAACAGCCCTGAATGTCGCCGCACCCGACAACAGCAATCTGATGGTCGTGGCATCAAAATCCCATCGGGATCAGGCGACTGACGACTACATAGCAAAATATCAAGTCAAAGACATGACCAGCGCGGGCTCCTCGTTGAAGTTTTGTCTGGTGGCCACGGGCGAGGCAGATCTTTATCCCCGTTTGGGTCGGACAATGGAATGGGACACCGCCGCAGGCGATGCTGTGTTGCGCGGGGCTGGCGGCCAAGTGGTACGATATGATAACCACGCCCCCCTGACTTACGGCAAAGACGGCTACGCCAACCCGTTTTTCATAGCCTATGCCCCAGGTGTTACCTTGATGCAGCCAGATACCTGATGTCTTGTCTTATCGTCATTCCGGCGCGCTATGGGTCTAGCCGCTTTCCCGGAAAACCGCTGGCGCTGCTGCGGGGTGCAAATGGGCAGGCCATGCCATTAATCCAGCGCAGCTGGTTGGCAGCACAACAGGTGCCCAATATTGACCGCGTTGTGGTTGCAACCGATGACGCCCGCATCCGTGAAACCTGCGAGGGCTTTGGCGCAGAAGTCATCATGACCAGCGACGCCTGCGGCAATGGAACCGAACGCTGCGCCGAGGCAGTCCAGAAGATTGGTGCACCGTTCGATATCGTGATCAACCTGCAAGGCGACGCACCACTGACCCCTGCTTGGTTTATTAGCGCATTGGTTGATGAACTAAAACAAACCGACTGGGCGGTTATGGCAACGCCCGTCTTGCAATGCGACGGCCAGACACTCACTGCGCTACGCAACGACCGACTTGCCGGCCGCGTCGGTGGCACCACTGCTGTGTTTGGCGCAGACCGCCGCGCACTTTATTTTTCAAAAGAAGTGATCCCCTTCACAGCTTCCCCCTATTCCGACAGGGCCGCAACACCCGTCTTTCACCATGTCGGGGTCTATGCTTACAAACCCGCCGCACTGCACGCCTATGGCACCTTGCCAATTGGCCCGCTTGAAACATTGGAGGGGTTAGAGCAATTGCGTTTTTTAGAAAACGGCCACCCGGTTCTGTGCGTAGAGGTTAATGCCCAAGACCGCACATTTTGGGAACTAAACAACCCATCCGATATCCCCGTGATTGAAACGATGATGGCCACGATGGGCATGGAATAGAATGCTGCTTTGTTTACAAACTTGACTAATCTAGACGGATATTGGCACTGCATTCTCACGTAGAATGAAACCAAATTTTACCTTTTGGCGATATCCTGATCACCAAAGTTCATCTGGAATTGAACGTCTGGCAAAAATCAGCTATGGGCTGAAGAATAGTGTCAGCATACGAAGTTAGTTTTTACATTGGAGTGGTTGAAATGGCAAACAGAGGCAAAGTGACCAAGGCAATTTTTCCCGTTGCGGGCCTTGGCACGCGTTTTTTGCCTGCTACAAAATCAATCCCAAAAGAAATTTTGACGTTAGTTGATCGCCCACTCATTCAATACGCCATCGATGAGGCACGCGCAGCCGGGATCAGAGAGTTCATTTTCGTGACTGCCCGCGGCAAAAGTGCGCTGGAAGACTATTTTGATCACGCCCCCGGTTTAGAAAGCTCTCTGCGCCGTGCCGGCAAAGATGAAATGCTGGAAACTCTGCGCAAGACCAATATGGAAAGTGGTGCCATTGCCTATATCCGGCAGCACCGCGCCTTGGGGCTTGGGCATGCGGTTTGGTGCGCGCGAAATCTGATCGGCGATGCACCATTTGCGGTGATGCTACCCGATGATGTGATCGCATCACAAAAGCCGTGTCTGCAACAGATGATCGAAAGCCATGCCGAGACCGGGGGAAACATGGTCGCCGTGATGGAGGTCGCAAAATCGCAGACGTCCTCCTATGGCATCGTTGATGTCAAAGAGGACATGGGCGCACTGGTTTCGGTGCGGGGCATGGTTGAAAAACCAGAAACCTCTGCTGCGCCATCAAATCTGGCCGTTATCGGGCGCTACATCCTTAATCCATCCATCATGCGGCATCTGGGGCGTATGAAACCCGGTGCGGTTGGGGAAATTCAGCTGACCGATGCAATCGCGACTGAAATCACCGAAGCTGACAATGTCTATGGGTATCGCTTTTCTGGGAAACGCTACGACTGTGGCACAAAAGCTGGGTATTTACAGGCCACTGTCGCCTTTGCGCTCGCCAGGCCTGATTTGGCCGATGAGTTTGGCGACTTTTTGTCAACCATTGTCGCAGCAAAAGATGCCGCACAATAGAACACGCAGGCTGTTTTCTATGCGCAGCCTCGGGCGTGTTGACTGGCTTATCTTGCAGATCGGCCCAAATCCACCCATGGTTGCAACCTGAGTGTGAAGCCCTTAGAAGGAATCGCAACTAAAATACTTTGCGGCTGGCAAAATGTGCGGCAGACACGGGTAACCACATGCAGATAAGACAGACGCTTGCCGCCCGTTTTCTGCAACAACAACGGAAATTTTGCGCGTGGCGGGGCGCGCGGGCCCTAACGGCTATCTCGAACCAAACCACAAAAATCGGCGCCTATGATGTGCTGGTTTTCTGCACCCTACGTAATGAACGCGTACGCTTGCCCTATTTCTTGAAATATTATCGCAACCTTGGCGTTTCCCATTTCTTGATGATCGATAATGGGTCGACCGATGGCAGTGACAGCTATCTTGCCCAACAACCCGATGTCTCGCTTTGGCAAACACACGCAGGCTATAAAGCCGCACATTTCGGAATGGATTGGGTTAATGCCCTGCTACATCGCTATGCCAATGATCATTGGGCGTTGTGTGTCGATGTTGATGAATTCTTCATCTATCCTTTTTGCGAAAGCCGGCCCATTCATGCGCTTACCGATTGGTTAGAAGATACGGGCCGAAAATCCTTTGGCGCGATGCTGTTGGATATGTATCCCAAAGGCCCACTGGCTGCGCAGACCTATAACGAAGGCCAAGACCCATTAGAAATCGCTCCATGGTTTGATCCTGGTAATTACACAATAAAAAAACACCACTTGCTTGCAAACCTTTGGATTCAAGGAGGGCCTCGGGCACGGATGATGCCATCCGAACACGCAGCCCAAGCGCCTGCGCTGAATAAAATACCCTTGGTCAAATGGCATAAAAGCTTCACCTATGTCAGCTCAACCCATGCGTTGGTGCCACGTCGGCTAAACGTGGTATACGAAACACAAGGTGGCGAAATGGCATCAGGGTGCCTGCTGCATATGAAATTTCTGGACACACTCGGGCCTAAAGCGGCAGAAGAATTGAACCGTCGTCAACATTACAAAGGCGGCCGTGAATATGAATTCTATGAAGAATGGACCAGATCTGATCGGGATCTTTGGTGCAAATGGTCAGAAAAATATGTCAATTGGCGTCAGCTTGAAATTCTTGGGCTGATGTCAAAAGGCAATTGGGCCTGAGGCGCGCGGTTATGGGTCTTGGATTTGTCATGCTATGCCACACCGCGCTGGAACGCGCTGCGCAAACTGCGCGCTATTGGGCAAGCGCCGGATGCCCTGTCGTAATCCATGTGGATGCCAAGGCACCGGCAGCCGAAGTTCTGGCCTTTCGTAACAGCTTGAAGGATGTGCCAAACCTGAAATTCGTGCCACAAATTCAGTGTTACTGGGGCACATGGTCACTGATTGAGGCAACGCTAAGCGCCAGCAAAATTCTGCTCGAAAGCTTTCCCAACGCACAACATGTCTGTCTTGTATCGGGCTCTTGTCTGCCGCTGCGCCCGGTCAGCGATCTGCAAACTTATCTGGCCGATCATCCAGAAACCGATTTTATCGAATCGGTCATGACTCGCCATGTCTGCTGGACGGCTGGTGGATTGGATCTGGAACGCTTTACCCTGCATTTCCCATTTTCTTGGACGAAACAAAAGCGGCTGTTTGATGCCTATGTTACCGTGCAACGTGCATTCGGCTTGCGGCGAAAGATCCCTGAACGTGTCGTCCCGCATATGGGATCACAATGGTGGTGCCTAACACGCCAGACACTGACCGCCCTGCTTGAAGACCCTGATCATGCCAAATTTAACCGCTATTTTCGCGGTATCTGGATTCCAGATGAGGCCTATTTTCAATCGCTTGTGCGGCTCTATTCCAAAAACATCGAAAGCCGGTCGCTGACACTTTCAAAATTTGATCCGATGGGTCGGCCTCATGTGTTTTACGATGATCATTTACAGCTGTTGCGACGCTCTGATTGTTTTATGGTCCGCAAAATCTGGCCCAAAGCCAATCAACTCTATCACCATTTTCTAGCCCCCGAGGCCCTTACACACCAACGCGCAGCACCAGCACCTGGCAAAATCACCCGGCTCTTTGCCCAAGCAGGCGAACGGCGCACCCGCGGGCGGCCCGGGCTTTACATGCAAAGCCGATTTCCTGACGCCGGTCGTGAATTTGGCCAAACTTGCGCGCCCTACAGCATTTTCTGTGGCTTTTCTGATGTTCTGCAGGGATTTGCCCCATGGTTGGAAAAAGCCGTTGGTGGGCGGGTTCATGGGCATCTCTTTGCCAAAGATCGCGCTGAGTTTGCTGGAAATGCTCCAGTTTATAACGGTTGCCTGTCAGACAGCGCGTCACTGCGTGATCACAACCCACAATCGTTCCTGACCAATCTTTTGTGGAATACCCGTGGCGAGCGGCAAGTGTTTCAATTTGGTCCGCGCGACCAACAAGACATTGCCACGTTTATAGCCCAAGATAAAAATGCACAAATAGCGGTTATTTCTGGGGCGTGGGCGGTGCCACTGTTTCACCTGGACCAAGATTTTGACCAAAAGCGTGAAACCGCGGCCCAATTGCAACGCATTGAGACAGAGTTTTTGACGCTGTTACGCCAACCTTGGGTGCGCGCACATGTCCAAATCTGGACACTTGCCGATTTTGTCGAAAACCCACACGGCCAATTGCAAGATATCGTGCGGCACCTAGGCCCAAATGGGCCCGTTCGACCCACAGAAATGCCAGCTGTGGTTGATCTGGCCGGTCTTGGCCCATTTTTGCAGCGCCTGCGCAATCACGGCATGCCACCAATGCTGATGGGTGATTTTTCGCCCGATCAATCGGAACCAAGCGCACACCCTCATACGCCACGGCCCAAAATTCTGTTGCGAGGCTAAAAATGGCAGCGCAGTTTGACAGCTTTGTAATTTTTGCGGAAATGCGCACTGGCTCTAACCTGTTGGAATCATGCCTGAATCATCTTAATGACCTGCAATGCCACGGTGAAGTTTTTAACCCCAGGCGGCTTGCCGACCCAAAGACTGGCCCCTTACTGGCGCTGACCCAAACCGAAATTGGCAACCGACCACAGCGCTTGCTGAAACGCATGAAAAAAGCCCCGGGCCTGCATGGGTTTCGATATTTTCATGATCACGATCCACGCATTCTCGACGAAATTCTTAACGATTCTAAATGTGCCAAAATCATCCTGACCCGCAACCCGGTCGAAAGCTACATCAGCTTGAAAATCGCCTATAACACCGACCGTTGGCAACTAAGCCATATTCGTGACAGCAGACCGTTTCAGGCCCCTTTCAAACCTGCCGAATTTGAAGCTTTCTTGGGCCCACTGCGTGCGTTTCAGGCATTGATTTTGAACAGCCTGCAGCGCAGCGGGCAGACTGCGTTTTATCTGGATTACACCGATATAACTGACCTTACCGTGCTAAACGGCTTGGCGGCATTTTTGGGCTGCGCAGATCGGATCGACGCGCTGCCCACAGCACAAATCGTTCAAAATCCCCATGAAATGGCTGAAAAAGTACGCAACTTCCCCGAGATGGAGGCCGCACTGGCAAAGATTGATTGGGCCAATCTGTCGCGCACGCCCAATTTTGAGCCCCGCCGCGGCCCACATGTGCCGGGGTTTATCGGATCGTATGCGGCCGGGCTGTTGTTTATGCCCATTCAGGCACACCCAACCGCGCCGATCCGCGACTGGCTGGGGACATTGGCCCGCCATGACAATGATACGCCAGACACACAAAGCGATTTCACCCGCAAAACCCTGCGTGAATGGATGCAAACCAGTAAAACGCATCGCAGCTTTACCGTGCTGCGCCACCCACTGGTGCGGGCGCATGCAGCCTTTTGTTCGGTGGTGGCCTTACCCCAAAACGATGGTTTGCGGCAAATGTTGGCCCAAAACTATAACGTACCAAACCCGGCTGACCCCAGCATCCTTGCATCTGATCTTGCAGCTTTTCATGCCGGATTTTTGGGGTTTTTGGGGTTTTTGCGGGCCAATTTAAATCAACAAACTGGGTTTCCCGTATTGATTGAATGGGCCAGCCAAACCATGCAGCTCAAAGGTTTTGGGGAAATCACCCTTCCCCATGTTTTGTGCCGCGAAGATCGGCTGGCCCAGGATTTGACAGAACTTGCAGCAGCCATCGGGGCCAAGGGTGCAGAAGCCCCAACATGCTTATCTGGCCCCCCATCACCAATCGCATTGCAAGACATATACGATGGCGCATTGGAACAGGCCGCGCGTCGCGCTTATGGCACAGATTACCTTACGCTGGGTTTCGACGATTGGCGACCAAAAGGCACCGTGCAATAGGACGATCAGGCGGCTTGATTTGCGCGCGCTTCGGTCAAAACCGCATAAAGCGTGGCCGCATCAGAATTGGCCCGCAGTTTATTACAGACTGATTCGTCACGCATCGTGCGCGACACGACGGCCAGTGCCTTAAGATGGTCAACGCCCGACCCCGTCGGGGCAAACAAAGCAAAAACCAAGTCTACCGGCTGACGATCAACTGAATCAAAATCAAGAGATTTTTCCAGCTTAACAAACACGCCAACCACCGAACTTAGGCCCGCAATGCGGGCGTGGGGCAAAGCAATGCCATGCCCCACACCAGTTGGTCCCAGCGTCTCACGCTCTAACAAGCCATCCAACGCAACAGACGCACTGACACCATAACAACCCGATGCGATCTCTGCCAAATCCTGAAAAAGGCGCTTTTTTGAGGTAGAATGCCCCAAAACTTTCACGCCTCCAGGTTCAAGGATCTTGGAAATCTGCATCTGGTCCTTGCCTGCCGTCTGCTGAACGACCTGTTATTTGCTGTTGCGCGGATCGATCCAGCCGATATTTCCGTCATCTCGACGGTAAACGACGTTCACGCCACCATGTGCCTCGTTGCGAAAAACCAAAAGCTTTTCGCCCGACAGTTCCATCTGCATCACCGCTTCACCCGTTGAAATCGAAGGGATCTTCGTTTCCATTTCGGCAATAATCACGGGCGACAGGGTCTGGGGCTCAATATCTTCCGGCTCTTCTGATGCCGCGAGGATATATGCTGCCCCCGGCCCGAATTCAACCGGCTGTTCACGTTCACGATGATGATCGGTCAGGCGCCGTTTGTAACGCCGCAGTTGCTTTTCCATTTTGTCACAGCAGCTGTCAAATGCGGCGTAAATCTCGTTCGCTTGCCCCTTGGCCGAGGCCATAAGACCGGTCGACAAATGCACAGTTGTCTCACAGCTGAAAAGATAGCTGCTGCGCGTGAATGTGACGACAGCATCAATAGGACGGTGGGAATACTTATCAACCGCGGCGCCAAGGGCCTCTTTTACGTGGGTCTGCAGGGCGTCACCGATGTCGATATGTTGACCACTGATTTGGTAGCGCATTTAAGCCTCCTTTAACGTATGGAAAAGCGCGTTGCGCACCCCTTTGTCATGGGGCGAGGATGCTTTGTTATGAAAACGGGCCACTCAAACACCCTTTGGAACGCGCAGACGCGTTTCGGCGGGCGAAGGATGGCGGTATTCGCATGCATCCCCTGTATTTGGCGACAGTTCGGCGTGCGATGTCAACGCCTTCGGACGTAAGCAGGTCAGAAATTGCTGAATCTGACAGCGGGCGCCCTGGATCTTCACCTTGGATCAGCCGCGAAATGCTGCGCTGCACGACAAAAGCAGTTAAGGCAGGCGAGTCGCTGCCACGGGCTAGGGCTGATGAAAAGAAAAACGACAGCGGATACACCCGCCCACCAACCGTCAGAGCCTTGGCCGCGACCGCCCGCCCAACTGTCGACGGATGCAACGACAACGCCAATGCCAACTCCACCCGACTAAAGGGCCGCAAGTAGTCTGGGCCTTGGGTTAAAAAACCATGCTGGTGTTCGGCGATGCAGCGGCAAATGCGCAACAAGGTGCGCCCCCGCAGCCGGATTGCACGCACCAGCGCCTCGGCACGGGCCTGTCGGTCAGGGGCAAAGGCGCTTGTTTCTTGGCGGCTGGCGCGGATCAAGGCGCGGTTCAGCCGTACCTGCGCCGCAAAGGGAATAGCAAGCCGCACCACAAAGCCACCAAATCCATCCGGCTCCAGCGCGACATCCGGCAAAAGCGCGGTCGCAGCCTCATCCACTGCGACAACCGGGTGGGGGGCCAGCGTCTGGATCAGGGCTGACATTTGCATCAGCGCATCCTGCGACAGATCCAGCGCCCGACCAAGGCCGCGCCAGTTACCAACGGCAAACAGGTCTAAGTGCCCAACAATCGCCTGCGCCAATCCTGGCGCCACACCGCGATCTGTCAATTGCAGCGCAAGACATTCGGCCAGTGTGCGCGCACCCACGCCCACTGGCTCACACGTCTGCAGCGCAGCCAAACCCTCTTGCAGGGCAGAAATCTCAAGCCCGGTATGGCTCGCCATTTCTGCAAGTGGCGTATCAAGATACCCATCGTCGCGCAGATCACCCGCCAAAAAGGCAGCAATTTGCAGCACCTCTGGGCGCAGTGGCATCAACGCCAACTGATGCCGAATATCTGCCACCAAAGACCGCCGCGCGGTCAACGTTTCATGGGTCTGCCCCCCAACGCCCATCCGCAATTCCCCCACCAAAACAAAGGGGTTATCAGCAGCCTCAGCTGCGACTTCATCTATCAAATCTTGGGCCGACAATCGCAAAACATGCAGGGCAGAGCGCAACGCTGGCGTCAGCCCCAGCCGCGCACGCTGCGATATATTTGCCAAAGCTGCGCTAGAGGGACCACCCGCCATACCTAGGCCACCCCAAGGCGCGCATCAAGAAATACGAAATCCCTGGCCAAGATAGACCCGGCGGACGTTCTCATCGCGCACGACTTCATCAACTGTCCCACTCATCAACACACAACCATCATGCAGGATATACGCCCTGTCGACGATTTCTAGCGTTTCGCGGACATTATGATCGGTGATCAACACGCCAATGCCCCGCGATTTCAGATCATGCACCAAATTGCGGATATCCCCAACCGAGATAGGGTCGACCCCGGCGAACGGCTCATCCAGCAGTAAATATTTCGGCTCTGCCGCCAAACAACGGGCAATTTCAACCCGCCGACGCTCTCCCCCTGACAACGCAAGCGCGGGCGCACCACGCAGATGGGTCAGCGAGAAATCAGACAACAGTTCTTCCAACCGCTCGCGTCGGCTATGACGGTCAGGATGCACAATTTCCAGCACGGCCAGAATATTGTCTTCGACACTCAGGCCACGGAAAATCGAAACCTCCTGCGGCAGATAGCCAATACCCAACCGGGCGCGGCGATACATCGGCAAGCCAGTCACATCGCGCCCATCCAGCACAACCTGGCCGGCATCCGCCGCAACCAGGCCGGCAATGGCGTAAAAGCATGTCGTCTTACCAGATCCGTTTGGCCCCAAAAGGGCGACCACCTCAGACCGGTTCAAATGCAGCGACACATCCCGGATCACCAACCGCTTGCGATAGCTTTTGCGCAGATTGCGCACATCCAGACCTTGGTCACCAGCGGTCACGCTTAACTTTGGCATTGTCATTGTGCCGCGCCGGGCTGCAGCGTGGTACGGACGCGCCCCTCAACCACCGCTTTGCCTGTGGCCAAGCTGACCGTCATACGCTGGCCAGAAATCGCACCAACGCCCTCACTTAACAAGACATCACCGGTCATTACGATCTGACCACTTGTTACGTCATAGACGGCCTCTTGACCCTCGGCCGCACTGGTGGGGCTTGTCAGCAAAACACCACCCTTGGCCACCATCCGCGCAATTTTGTTTGACGCAGCACCTGCCAGTCGCTCATTTTCCACAAAAAGCTCTGCTGCCGCCATTTTTAGCATGCCCTGCGTCATCACCACATTGCCAATAAAACGGGCGGTGCCGGCTTGCTGGTCAACCGACAGCTCATCAGACAAAACCTCAATCGGCTGGCCCTGATCAAATGCCTGGCCACCAAAAAACGCACCCTGCGCCTGTGCCACAGCAGGCCACAGAATGATTGGCCCAAAGCACATCAGGATCAGGCCAAACACCCCTGAAATCCATCGGGCCACTATACTCCGCCAAGATACCATCATCACATATCCTTAGGGTTCCGCTCCGTATACCAGCTTAACCTGCCCTTTGAAAACCAGAAGATACGGCGCACTTTCATCCCCTGCGGGGATGATGCGGGCCTCATCAGCTGTGATGCGCGCACTTGGCCCCCTGGCCAGCAAATCACCGCGCGCCACGATTTGGGTGCGGTCCATCGCGGCCTCTAGAAACTGACAGCTCAGGTCAAAGCCACCGCTTGAGATTATTTCAACATCCCCCCCCAAGCGCAGCACGCCTTGCTCAGGCTCTACCCATGCCTGTTGCGCCGAGACATCATAGCTAAGCCCATCAGGGGTCTCGATACGCATTTGCGGCGCATCAATCTGCAAACGCCCTGGCACTTGGACATCTGGAATCGCCACATCAGCCTGCAACGAAATTGCGCTGCCATCTGATGTGACACCGGCAAAATCGGGGGCAGTCATTCGCGGGCTGCGTGCCAATGTATCTACATCGACATCGGCATAGGGCAGGGCCCGCGACGGATCAATCTTGCCTTGCCAAAGAAACAACGTCGACAATAAGGCCAGCGCCGCCAACGGCAAAACAATCTTGAGCAAAGCTACCGTTGATGCGCGTGGGTTCAGCAGCACCGCCATCGCTTAGGCCACACCGGCGCGCAAACAATCATGCACATGCAAAATCCCCAGCGGTTCCGGCCCAACGGCAGGATCCGCAACAAAGAGGCAAGTGATCCGGCTGTCGTTCATCTGCATCAGCGCCTGTTCAGCCAAGGCCTGCGGCGCGATTGTGCGCGGCTCAGCTGTCATGATTTCTGCCGCAGTGCGGCCCATCAGGCCCTGCATATGGCGGCGTAGATCACCGTCGGTGACAATCCCCACCAATCCACCCGCGGCATCAACAACACCCACCACGCCAAAGCCCTTGCCGCTGATGGTCAATAAAACTTCGGGCATTGGGGCAGTCTGTGCCACCAGCGGCAATTCGTCTTTGCCATGCATCAAATCCCCCACCCGTGTCAGCCGCGCACCAAGTTTTCCGCCAGGATGGAATACCCGAAAATCCTCCGCTGAAAATTTGCGTTGCTGCATGACCACAATCGCCAAGGCATCGCCCAGCGCCAGTGTCATCGTTGTAGAGGTGGTGGGCACCGTGTTCGTTCCACAGGCCTCTGGCACCGATGGCAACAAAATGGCCACATCCGCTTGGGTCAACAGCGTACTACCTGCCCGCCCAGCAACCCCAATCAGCGGAATGGCAAACCGCCGCGTATGCGCAATAATGTCGGCCAATTCTGGCGTTTCGCCAGAATTTGACAAAACCAACACCACATCACCGCGCGCCAACATGCCCAAATCGCCGTGGCTTGCCTCGGCTGGATGCACAAAATGTGCAGGCGTGCCGGTTGAGGCCAAAGTGGCTGCGATTTTTCGACCAATATGGCCGGATTTTCCCATGCCTGACACGATCACACGCCCATGCGCGGTCAAAATCAGCCGCACTGCCTGTGCAAAGCTTTCACCAAGCGCGGCATCCAGCCTTTGCAAGGCCTGCGCCTCTTGGCCAATAACCGCGCGGGCAGCTGCGAGAATGTCGTTTGTGTCAGTGGGCAAAGATATCCACCTCAGGCCAGCCCGTCAGATCAAGCGTTGCGCGAACCGGCAGAAAATCAAAACAAGCCTGCGCCAACTGGGTGCGCCCCTCACGCGCCAATCGCACGTCAAGTTCACGCTTCAGCTGATGCAAATACAACACATCTGAAGCCGCGTATGACAACTGCGCCTCAGTCAGGGTCTCTGCCCCCCAATCCGACATTTGTTGTTGCTTAGAAATGTCGATTCCCAACAGATCCTGCACCAGATATTTTAACCCATGCCGGTCTGTGAATGTCCGGATCAGTTTTGACGCAATCTTGGTGCAATAAACCGGGGCCGTCAGCACGCCAAAGGCCGCCTTTAGGGCGGCGATATCAAACCGTCCAAAATGGAACAGCTTCAACACCTCTGGGTTGGTCAAAAGCCGTTCCAGATTGGGCGCACTTGTCTGGCCACGCACGATCTGCACCAGATGCGTATCGCCGTTGCCAGCTGACAACTGCACCAAACACAAGCGATCGCGATGCGGGTTCAACCCCATTGTTTCGGTATCAATCGCCACGATCGGGCCAAAATCTAACCCATCAGGCAAATCAGACAGATGCAAAAAATTCGTCATATCAATCCTTTGGCAGCCAAGTGCAAAAAGCCCCAGAGAGGCGGGCAGGTGTTGGGATCAGAACACCACCACCGAACGGATGCTTTCACCCGCATGCATCAGATCAAAGCCTTTGTTGATCTCATCCAAGGTCAGGGTATGGGTGATCATGGGATCAATCTCAATCTTACCATCCATATACCAATCAACGATTTTTGGCACATCTGTTCGGCCACGTGCCCCACCAAAGGCCGTGCCTTTCCAAACACGCCCAGTCACCAGTTGAAACGGGCGGGTCTGAATTTCAGCCCCCGAAGGTGCCACGCCAATCACCACCGAAACACCCCAACCACGGTGGGTGCATTCAAGCGCGTCGCGCATGACCTTGACGTTGCCAGTACAATCAAAGCTGTAATCCGCCCCACCGATTTGGTCGAACGGCGTTTTGGTCATGTTGACGATATGCGGCACAAGATCAGCCCCAAGATCGCGCGGGTTGACAAAATGCGTCATACCAAACCGCTCACCCCAAGCTTTCTTGTCATCATTCAGATCAACGCCAATAATCATATCGGCCCCAGCCAGACGCAGGCCCTGAATAACGTTCAGGCCGATACCGCCCAACCCAAACACCACAGCCTTGGCGCCAATTTCAACCTTGGCCGTGTTAATCACAGCACCAATGCCCGTGGTGACCCCACAGCCAATATAACAAATTTTATCAAACGGCGCATCTTCCCGCACCTTAGCCAGCGCAATTTCCGGCAAAACGGTATGATTGGCAAAGGTAGAGCAGCCCATGTAATGCAAGATCGGCGTGCCATCCAGCATTGAGAACCGCGTGGTGCCATCAGGCATCAGCCCTTGGCCCTGCGTCGCCCGGATTGAAGTGCACAGATTGGTTTTTTGACTTAGACAGGACGGGCAGCAACGGCATTCGGGTGTATAAAGTGGGATCACGTGATCACCGGGTTTTAAACTGGTCACGCCGGGGCCAACCTCAACCACCACACCCGCACCTTCATGACCCAAAATCGCAGGAAACATGCCCTCAGGGTCAGCACCTGACAGGGTAAATTCATCCGTATGACAAATGCCGGTGGCTTTGATTTCCACCAATACTTCACCGGCCTTTGGGCCTTCCAGGTTCACTTCCATGACCTCAAGCGATTTACCCGCTTGAAGGGCGACGGCTGCACGGGTGCGCATGGCTTTCCTCCCACAAATATTGCCCAAAGGCCAAATCTTGCCTTAAGGAATGCGGGAAAGCGGGCCTGTTTGCAAGCCCGCTTGGGGGGGTTCTGAACTGGGGGCCTGCGCTGCCTTGCCTACATACGGTAAACGGAATGACAGGCCTTACAGCTGCCACCAATTGCGCCCATGCCCGCCTTAATCCCATCAAGCGATGCGGGGTCAAGCGACTCGGCGGCGGTTTTCAACGCCATGCCTTTGGCCGAAAAATCAGCCCAATTGGTCCAGATTTCAGGCTTGGCCTCTGAGGCAGGATCCGTTTCTTTCGGGGCAAACTTGGCATCAATTTCACCGGCAGCGGCAACAATCGCAGCCTTGGCGGCAGCGGCCGCTGCGGCATCAAAGCCAATTTTACCACCCGCCATGCCACCCAAAACCTTGGTGTTGGCACCAATCGTTTTCATCAACTGCATCCGCGCGATGGCTGCAGGGTTGGTGGCGTCAGCTGCGATCGCCGGTGTCAAACCCAGCATTAATACTATGGCAGTGGCGGCGGACTTCATAAAAATTTGCATGGCAAAGCTCCTGTTACATTAAGATATTCATCTTTCAATCCTAGCGTGCTTCCTACCACAAAAAAGGATTCGTTTCACCCCGTTGCTGGACTCTTACAAAAGTTTCACACATCATAGAACATAAAGTGAACACATGGGGTTTGGATGGCACGGCGCATTCTTGCAGTGTGGTTTTTACGGCTGGCAGCCGAACGGGTTA
>CALAXT010000051.1 GCA_937895435.1 uncultured Paracoccaceae bacterium
CCCTTGAAAGCACCGCGCATCACTTCGCCCTCATACCCCGCGAAACTTAGCGTCAGCGCCAGCACCGCATAGGGCCAAGATTGCCGCAAATAGGGCCACGCCCAACTGTCGCGAATTCCCTCAATTGAGGGAAAAAGCGACCCCAAACCATAGTAAAGCAACCAGAGCTGCAACAAAAGCGGCGTGCCCCGAATAACGGTGCAAAATGTCTTGGCCGGTGCGGATAAATACCACGGCCCCACCGCCTGCGCCAAGCCCAGCGGAATCGCCAATAAAAACCCCAAAGTGGCGGTAACAACCAAAATCCAGATTGTGCGCCAAAGACCCATCATCGCCAGTGGCGCATAATCGGCAATCCAATCCCACCGCAGCGAAAGCGCGCACCACAAAATCAGCGCCACCGCGACCGCCAACATCACCAACCGGTGGGGTTGCAACAGCGCCCGCATCACGCCGCGCCCTCTTTCAAGCTGGGCTGGCCGCGCCTTGCGCGGGCCTCAAGCAGGGCAAACAGCCGCTCGGATACCAGTGTAACCATCAGGTACAAGACGCCCGCCGCCAAATAAAACGTGAAATAGGCTTTGGTGGTGCCCGCCGCCTGCTGTGTGCGCAATGTCAGTTCGGCAAAACCCACAATCGCCAAAAGCGCTGTATCTTTGGTTGCAATCAACCACAGATTGGCCATCCCCGGAATGGCATTTGACAGCATCAATGGCAGGGTTACGCGCCGCATCACCATCACAGGCGGCATGCCGTAGGCCCGCGCGGCTTCAATCTGGCCTGCAGGCACGGCCAATATGGCACCGCGCAGCACTTCGGTGGCATAGGCCCCCTGCACCACACCCAAAACCCCAATACCGGCCATAAGCCCGCTGATTTCAACACGGGCATACCCCAAGCTGACCAGAAGTTTATTCAGTGCATCTGTGCCTGCGTAATACAAAATAAGGATCAAAACCAGTTCAGGCACCGCGCGCACAACGGTGGTGTAAACCGCCAACAAGTCCCGTGTGACGGGCCCACCGTAAAGCTTACCCGATGCCCCGGCCAAACCAATAACCAGCCCCACACCAAACGCGCCAAGCGCAATTTGCAACGAGTTCCACAGCCCATAAAGCAAAGCCCCCCCCCAACCGGGGGGGGACAGGGCCAACAGCGTCGCTGCATGGCCCAGACCAATAGCCTGAAAAACGCTGTCGATCACACTCGCGCCTTAATCGCCATAGATCGACGATGCGAAATACTGCGCGGTGAACTTTTCATAGGTGCCATCGGCCAAAATCTTGGCAATGCCATCATTGATCTTTGCCTTCAAAGCATCATCGCCCTTACGCACGCCGGCACCAACACCCAAACCCAAGATCGATGTGTCATTGGCAACAGCGCCTTTGACTTCGCAGCAGGCTTTACCGGCATCGGTGGCCAGGAACGCATCCAGCGCGATGCTGTCAGCTTGGGTTGCATCAATCCGGCCTGCAACGAGGTCTTGGTTGGCCTCATCTTGCGTTTGATAGGTTTTTACCTCGGCGGCGCCAGCCTCAAAGTACTTTTGCACATAGTCCTGGTGAATCGTGGACACTTGCACACCAATGATCTTGCCAGCCAAACCTTCGGAGGTGGCGGTCATGTCAACGCCTTTCGGGCCAACAATCACGGTTGGGGTGTTGTAGTATTTGTTCGAAAAATCGATGGTTTTCATGCGATCTTCCGTGATCGACATCGACGCCATGATTGTATCGATCTGGCCGCTGGTCAGCGACGGAATGATCCCATCCCATGCGACCGGCACGATTTCGCAATCCATCGCGGCAGCGGCACAAACGGCGTTGATAAAGTCAACTTCCCAGCCGTAAAACTTGCCCGAAGCATCGGGGGACGCAAAGGGGGGATAGGCCTCGGCCGCAACGCCAACCTTGACCGTTTCGGCCATTGCAGCACCGCCCACCATCATCAACGCGGCAGCGGTCATCATCAGGGTCTTTTTCATAGGGTTTCCTCTTCTCTGTTGTAAATATGCCCGTCGTTATCCGACGGATCTCAGGAACTGTTGCAGGCGTTCGGACTTCGGCGCCCCAAAGATTTCTTCGGGGGGGCCTTCTTCCTCAACGACGCCATTGTGCAGATAAATGACATGGCTCGCCACCTCTCGTGCAAATTTCATCTCATGGGTCACCAGAATCATCGTGCGGCCTTCAGCGGCCAAATCCCGGATCACCCCCAGCACCTCACCGACCAATTCCGGGTCAAGCGCCGATGTCGGTTCATCAAACAACATCACCCGCGGCTCAATGGCAAGCGCACGGGCAATGGCTGCACGCTGTTGCTGACCACCCGATAGAAATGCCGGATAGGTATCCGCCTTTTCCGACAGCCCCACACGCGCCAACAAGGTATGAGCACGTTCCAGCGCCTGTGCCCGAGGCACCCCCAAAACATGCACAGGCACCTCAATCACATTTTCGATCAGGGTGCGGTGGGTCCAAAGGTTAAAGGCCTGAAACACCATGCCCAGGCGCGTGCGCACCGTTTCGATCTGGCGACGGTTTTCTGGCGTGCCATCTGCGCGCATGGCGATTTCTTCGCCATTAATCACAATGCGCCCTGCGCTGGGGGTTTCAAGAAAATTGATGCACCGCAGCAAGGTCGATTTGCCCGATCCAGAGCCACCGATGATCGCAACAACATCCCCCTCACGCGCCGAAAGCGCCACGCCTTTCAGCACCTCTAACTGGCCAAAGGATTTGCGCAGGCCCGCTATTTCAATGGCCAGCGGGTTTTGCACAGCGGCAGCAACAGGGGACGGATCAGTCAGCATTGGCACCAAAATCATATGAAATCTTATTGCATTAAGACGGCTCATGCGTATTTGTGCAAGTGCATAATCATCCGGTTTCATCGCCGCCTGACACAAAGCTGCCCACAAAGGCTGGCTCAAAAGGGATACCAATCATGCGATATGCATCGGTTACAGAACGTCTGGCGGGTTTGGGCGGCGCGAAATGGGAACTGCACTTGCGCGCCCGCACGCTGAAGGCCGAAGGCCGCGACATTATCGCGCTGACCATTGGCGAACCTGATGTGCCCACCCCGACCGAACTGGCAGATGTGGCTGCTGCCGCAATGCACGCCGGGCGCACAGGATACTCCAACGGGCGTGGGGAGCCGGGGCTGCTAAAAGCCTTGGCCGACCGCTACACGGCCCGTCTGGGGCGCACAATTGGCCGCGATCAGATTTTATGTTTTCCCGGCACCCAAACCACGCTTTACGCCGTGTTGATGGGGTTGGTTGAAACAGGAAACGAGGTTTTGCTGGGCGACCCGCTTTATGCCACCTATGAGGGGCTGATTGCATTATCGGGCGCACGGGCGGTGCCGGTGGCGCTGCGCCCCGAGAACGGGTTTCGCCTGCAAGCCAAAGATCTTGCCGCAAAAATCACACCCAACAGCCGGATGATCTTGATCAACTCACCCCACAACCCCACCGGGGCCGTGCTGCAACGCGAAGATATCGCAGCCATTGGCGCGCTGGCCATAGAACATGATCTGTGGATCATCGCAGACGAGGTTTATGAAGACCTTGTTTATGATGGTGTCACCTTTACCTCGCCTTTGGCGGATCCGGCGCTGGCAGATCGGGTGATTGTGGCCTCAAGCCTGTCAAAATCGCATGCCGCACCCGGTTTTCGGTCGGGGTGGTGCGTCGGTCCTGCTGCTTTTTGTGACAGGCTGTTGCCAGTGTCAGAAACCATGCTGTTTGGCAATCAACCCTTTATCGCCGATATGACCGCAGCAGCTGTCAGCGCCCCCTCGCCCGTGGCAGCGGGCATGCGGGCGCGGTTTGCGGCGCGGGCGGCGCGGCTGCATGCAGGGCTCGATGGGGTTGGCGGTTTGCGGGTGCATCGCCCCGAATCGGGAATGTTTGCGTTGATTGATGTGCGCGCGACCGGGCTGTCAGGCGAAGATTTCGCCCGTGGTTTGCTGGAAAAAGCCGGTGTTGGTGTTATGCCCGGCGAATCTTTTGGCACATCGTTGCGTGGATGGGTTCGGGTGGGGCTGACAGCACCAGACGATCAGATTGATGCCGCGATCACCCGCATTGCAGCCCATGTAGCCTCAGCTTAATCTGACCCCTTTGCCGCAAAGGAAAGGCCATCCATGACCCAAACACCCGACACCCCGACCATCGGTCAGGCCTTGGTGGCCGGGCTAAAAGCCCGCGGCGTCGATACGGTCTTTGGCATTCCGGGCGTGCATACGATTGAACTTTACCGCGGCCTTGCCGGATCTGGCATCCGCCACATTACGCCCCGCCACGAAGCGGGCGCAGCCTTTATGGCCGATGGTTATGCACGCGTTTCAGGCAAGCCGGGGGTGGCCTTTGTGATCACCGGGCCTGGTGTGGCCAATACTCTGACCCCGATGGGCCAAGCCAGGGCCGATTCAGTGCCAATTTTGGTGGTGTCAGGGGTGAATGCCCGGCCAACGCTGGGGCTTGGCATGGGGCATTTGCATGAATTGCCTGACCAACGCGCGATGGTGGCCAGTGTCGCACTCAGTGCCACAAGGATTGAAGCGGCTTCAGACCTTGTACCGACCTTGGATCAAGCGTTTGATCTGTTGGAACATGGCCGGGGTGGCCCGGTGCACATCGAAGTGCCAACCGATGTCATGCCCGCACCCTGCCCGGCTGACTTGTTGACTGCGGTTCGCGCCGCGCCACGCCCCGGTTTGAACCGCGCGCCTGATACTGCCCAATTTGAGCAGGCCGCACAGATGCTGCGCCAAGCGCGCGCGCCCATCATTCTGGTGGGGGGGGGCGCGCGATACTGTGGGGATTTGATCGCGCAATTGGCCAACCATATCTCGGCCCCGGTTATGCAAACGGCCAATGCGCGCGGCATGATGCATGGCCATCCGCTGGCCCTGCCCGCCAGCCCATGTCTGGATTCGGTGCGCGCGCTGATCCATAGCGCCGATGTTGTGTTGGCGGTGGGCACCGAATTTGGCCCGACAGAATATGACATGTATGCCAAGGGCGATCTGCCCGCACCCCCCGGTATGATCCGCATTGATATTGATGCCGATCAACTGGCCCGCCATCCTGCCGCACTTAAAATATGCGCCGACGCGCACGCGGCACTGTCGCAGCTGGTGCCACAGGTGTGCAATGGCACCGCCCAAGGCCAAGACGGTGCCACCCGCGTGGCCACAGCGCTGGCAGACGGATGGGCAGAACTGACGCCTGTCATGCAAGATCAGGTTCGCATGCTTGAGGCGATGCGCGATGCCGCCCCCAACTCTCTTATCGTGGGCGACAGCACACAGCCGATTTATGCTGGCAACATTTGGTATGATCATGATCGCCCCGGCGGCTGGTTTAATGCTGCCACGGGCTTTGGCGCACTGGGGTTTGGGGTGCCCGCCGCCATCGGTGCAGCCATTGCCGCCCCAGATGCGCATGTCTATTGCCTGACTGGCGATGGGGGGCTGCAATTCAGTTTGGCCGAGCTGATGACCGCTTTTGATGCGCAATTGAACATCACCTTTGTCGTTTGGAACAATCACGGGTTTCAAGAAATCGCCGATTCGATGCAGGCCGTGGGTGTGCCAGTTCTGGGCTGCACACCAACCCCACCGCGCATGGCCGAACTGGCTGCGGCCTGTCAGTTGCCCTTTGCCAGCATCCCTTATTCGGTTGCAGCCCTGCACATGGCTATGGACAAATTGCGCGGCACAACCGGCCCACGCATGATTGAAATCTGTATCAGCTGATCAATCCCTGTCCGCGCCCATCAGCGCGTGATCGACCCATACAGCCTTTTGCCCAAACGTGGCAGGCCCGCGCGTCGCAACAACGCGCGCAGCTCCAGCGTCTCACCAGATATCGCTTCGGCTTTGGCATGCACTTGGGCCACAGCACCCGCGACAACGTTCGGGTGATCTTGCCAAAGCGCGCATAAAAACCGATCGGGGTCCACCGCACGCACCCCCAGGGCCGCCAAAGCACGGGTGGGAAAATCTTTCAGATTTGCTGTCACAATCAGATCAGCTCTTTGATCAACGGCCAGCGCCAAAACATGGGCATCAGCCACGTCGGGCAGATCAAAGCGATCAGCGGCGGCGGGGTCATCAGACTGGCTGGCCCCGGGAAATTCCAGCCCCAAAGCTGCAATTTCGCCCCGGGCGATTACTTCAGCCGTTGGCCCCAATTTGCGCGTGGCGCGGGCCCATTCTTCCAAGATGCGTGGGCTCCAGACAGGTTGATAAAGCCCCTTTTGCGCAACACCCAATAAAATTTCGCGCAGAACAGTTGGAAAGAGCACACAAGCATCAAGAACCGCGCGCATCAGTCCAACCGATAAAACAGGGCCTTTAGATAGCCACTTTCAGCCAGTTGTGGCAGTTGCGGATGGTCGGGCCCAGCAAAGCCTGTGTGCAAAATCTGCCCCCGCCGCCCCGCACGCCCGATGCCACGGCTGCTGGCACTGCGAAAGGCTGAAAGATCTGCGGCATGGCTGCACGAACACAGCCCCAAATACCCACCCGGTGCCACCAACAAAGACGCCAGCCGCGCAACGCGTTCATAGGCGCGCAACCCCGCCTCAAGCGCAGGACGCGCCGGGGCAAAGGCGGGCGGATCACAGACCACCACATCAAATGTTGCCCCCTCGGCGACCAAAGCCTCCATCACGGCAAAGGCGTCGCCCTGACGCGTGGCAAATTGAGCAGCAAACCCCGAAGCCTCAGCCCCCTGGCCTGCCAAAACCAAGGCAGGGGCAGAACTGTCCACAGCCAAAACAGACTGCGCCCCCCCCGCCAGTGCAGCCAGACCAAAGCCGCCCACATGGCAAAAGACATCAAGCACCCGCGCGCCTTGCGCCAGTTGCGCGGCAAACGCATGGTTGGGCCGCTGGTCAAAAAACAGTCCTGTCTTTTGGCCACCCAACACATCGGCCATATAGCGTGCGCCGTTCATCTCAACCATCACAGGGCCACTGACTGCGCCATAGACAACTAGCGTTTCTTCCGGCAGGCCCTCAAGCCCACGGGTGCGCCCCGATCCGTTCTTTACAATCGTTTTGACCCCGGTCACCTGCGCCAAAGCCGCAACCAGTTGTGGCAAATGGTTTTCGGCCCAGACTGCGTTAGGCTGCACCACAGCCAGATCGCCAAATCGATCAATCACGATGCCGGGCAACCCATCGGCCTCAGCATGCACAAGCCGGTAAAACGGGGCTGAAAAGAGCCGCGCTCGCAGCGCAAGCGCCCGCTGCAGCCGGGCTTCAAACCACGCCTGATCAACAACTGCCTCTGGATCGCGGTCAATCATCCGCGCAATGATGCGCGAACGGGTGTTAACGCTTACCAATCCAACTGCAACCCGGTCAGCATTTTCCAGCACAGCCAGCGCACCGGGCGCCAGTGCTTGGGTGCGGCGGTCGGTGACGAGTTCATCGGAATAGACCCATGGAAAACCAAATTGAATCGCGCGCGACTCGGCTTTTGGGCGCAGACGGACGGTGGGGCGTGTTTCACTGTTCATCCGACCGCTCATAAGCGCTTCGTGCCGGCTGTGAAAGGGCCAAGCCGTGCAATCTGCCCCCCAAATACGGCATCTGGGGGTGTTGCTTGATTTGTTAGCGCTAACGTCTTATGGACGTCAAAGGTCAAACTTGCAAAGGTCTTTCCATGCAGCTGAACCCCACCATCGCCAAGGTCACTGAACGCATTCGCGCCCGCTCGGCCATCAGCCGGGCTGACTATCTGCGAAAGATAGGACAGGCACGCGCGGCGGGGCCTGCACGCGCGCATCTCAGCTGCGGCAACCAAGCCCATGCCTATGCCGCAATGGGGACAGAAAAGACCGCATTGGCGGCAGCGCGGGGCCCAAACCTTGGGATTATCACGGCCTATAATGATATGCTGTCGGCACATAAGCCGTTTGAAACCTACCCCGATTTGATCCGATCTGCGGCCGAAGAGATCGGCGCTACAGCGCAGGTAGCCGGTGGCGTGCCAGCAATGTGTGATGGCGTGACCCAAGGCCAAGCCGGGATGGAGCTCAGCTTGTTCTCGCGCGATGTGATCGCGCT
Source organism: uncultured Paracoccaceae bacterium (assembly GCA_937895435.1). Taxonomy (GTDB): domain Bacteria; phylum Pseudomonadota; class Alphaproteobacteria; order Rhodobacterales; family Rhodobacteraceae; genus CALAXT01. The sequence continues at coordinate 8,094 of CALAXT010000051.1, forward strand.
GTCAGCCGGCGTGGCGCTCAGCCATAATGTGTTTGATGCGGCGCTGTTTTTGGGTGTTTGTGACAAGATTGTACCGGGGCTGGTGATTGCGGCGGCCACGTTTGGCCATCTGCCCGCGATTTTTGTGCCTGCAGGCCCGATGACCTCTGGCCTGCCCAATGATGAAAAATCACGGATCCGTCAGCAATTTGCCACCGGTGCGATAGACCGGGATGAACTCATGGCGGCTGAAATGGCCTCGTATCACGGGCCCGGGACGTGCACATTTTATGGCACAGCCAACAGCAATCAAATGTTGATGGAATTCATGGGCCTGCATCTGCCTGCCAGCAGTTTTGTGAACCCAGACACCCCCCTGCGCGCCGCCCTGACAAAAGCCGCCGCCCAGCGCGCGGCCAACATCACGGCACTTGGAACAGAATATCGCCCAGTTGGCCAGATTTTAGATGAACGCGCTTTTGTTAATGGCATCGTTGGGCTGATGGCTACGGGGGGGTCAACCAATTTGGTGTTGCACCTGCCCGCGATGGCGCGCGCGGCGGGCATTCTGTTGGATCTGGAAGATTTTGCAGATCTGTCAGATGCGACACCCTTGATGGCTAAAGTTTACCCAAACGGGTTGGCAGATGTAAACCATTTCCATGCCGCGGGTGGGCTTGGCTTTATGATTGGTGAGCTGCTCGAGGCTGGGCTTTTACACCCTGACAGCGAAACCATCATGGGCACAGGGCTGGCGCATTATACCGCCGAGCCAAAGCTGGAGAATGGCGCCCTGACGTGGCAGCCCGGCGCACGCATCAGCCATAACGAAAAAATTCTGCGCCCCTGCGCTGACCCTTTTCAACCAATGGGCGGCGTGCGGCAATTGGCAGGCAATCTGGGGCGCGGGGTGATCAAGCTGTCAGCCGTGGCCGAAAGCCATCATGTAATCGAGGCCCCCGTGCGGATCTTTCACGACCAAGACGCCGTCAAAGCCGCATTCAAAGCAGGCAGCTTCACCACAGACACGATCGTCGTTGTGCGCTTTCAGGGACCGCGCGCCAATGGGATGCCAGAATTGCACGGGCTGACGCCCGCATTATCGGTGTTGCAAGATCGCGGATTGCGGGTGGCACTGGTCACCGATGGGCGCATGTCGGGCGCCTCAGGCAAGGTGCCTGCCGCCATTCACATCAGCCCCGAAGCCGCAATGGGGGGGCCGCTGGCGCGTCTGCGCGATGGTGATCTTGTTCGGTTAGATGCCACAGCCGGCACACTGGATGTGCTGACCCAAGATTTCACCGATCGGCCAGCGGTGCAGATAGATTTGACTGGCAACAGCCATGGCATGGGGCGCGAACTTTTTGAACTGTTTCGCCAAAATGTGGGGCCGTCCAGCGATGGGGCGCGCACGCTGATCTAATCCGCACATTCTGAACATTACCCACTCTGCATACCAAGAGGATCTGACATGACCCCAGCTGAGGCCTCGTTTAAAATGCACAGCCTGTGCAGCCAAGCGCCCGTTGTACCGGTTTTGGTGATTGACGATCTGGCGCATGCGGTGCCGCTTGCCCGTGCCCTGATCGCAGGCGGCCTGTCGGTGCTTGAGGTCACACTGCGCACGCCCGTGGCACTGGCCGCCATCGCGGCGATGGCAACGGTGCCCGGCGCCACGGTTGGCGCAGGCACATTGATCACTGCCAGCGATGTATCCGCAGCAAAAGCTGCTGGCGCTGAATTTGGTGTGTCACCCGGTGCAACCCCTGCTTTGCTCGATGCCTGCGAGGCTGCCGATTTACCACTTTTGCCCGGTGCAGCGTCGATCACCGAGGTCATGACACTGCTGGCGCGCGGCTATAGCGTGCAAAAGTTTTTTCCCGCCGAAGCAAATGGGGGCGTGGCAGCCCTCAGCGCGATTTCGGGGCCATTGCCACAGGTTCAGTTTTGCCCAACAGGCGGGGTAAACACCCACAATGCGCCCGAGTATCTGGCACTTAAAAACGTAATCTGCGTCGGCGGGTCATGGGTGGCACCCAGCGCATTGTTGGCGCGTGGTGACTGGCAAGGGATTACAGCACTGGCCCGTGCGGCCAGCAGCCTGCAAAGCTGATCAGATTTAGCTGCAACGCGCGGCCCAGCCATTGGTTTTGGGCCTAGACTTTCCGGGCAAATCGTCCAGCCCGACCGCCGCGCCGCTGCGGCGTTGCGGCGGGCTTTAGCCCATCACGCATCACAACCGTCATCGGATGATCAGGGGCTTTAGGCGCATAATGGGCGATCAAGTCGGACAGCGCCTGGGGTTGGTTCAGCGCGATTGACAGGCTTAGCGCCCAATCAACGAAAATCGAGCGACATTCTGGCGCACTGATCCCCTCAATCTGATAGCTTTCGCGGATCAACCCCTTGGGGTCCAATTCGGACAGCGCTTTGATTGGTGGCGCATCTGTCATGGCGTAACCTCGGGCTGTGTAAAGTTTTGCGGACTGTTTGCCGAGATCAGCTGCTCGATAATCGCAGCAGCCGCGGCGGCACGCGTATCCAATTCGACCAAAAGCGTATCCAAATCTGACATCTCGGTTTCTCGCAACACGAATTCCGCCCCCCCCTGCCCAATCGTTTCCGGATCAAGCGTTGTTTCGGCCAACAAGTGCGCTGGGCATTGCACCCGCCAGCACAAACGATAGGCCGCCAACAGCACGCTTTCTTGCGCCTCGCTCAGAAATCCAGCCTTGCGCCCGGCAAACAACTGGCGCTCAACCCCGCGCGACGCATCAGCGGCGATTAGCGCCGTGGTTTGCGCCATCAGTTCAATATCTTGCATCCGCCCCGGGCCCAGCTTTACCTCCCACACCGAACGGTTGGGTTTGGCGTGGCGAATGCGCGCGCGCATTTCAGCCACATCGGCCAGAATCTGCGCCCCCACGCCCTTTTCATGCAGCAAAGCGCGGCGCAGCGTTTCGACCTCTGCGCCCAGACCCGGGGCACCCGCCACCACACGCGCTCGCGTCAGTGCCAAATGTTCCCATGTCCAAGCCTCATCGCGCTGATAGCTGGCAAAGGATGCAAGCGATGTCGCAACCGGGCCCTGCCGCCCCGAGGGGCGCAGCCGCATGTCGACCTCATACAACCGGCCACTGGCCATGGGCGCGGTCAAAGCCGTCACAAAGGCCTGCGTCAGCCGGGCGTAATAGGGCCGGCTGGCCAAGGGGCGCGGCCCATCCGAGGCATCAACGCCCTGGGGGTCATAGATCACGATTAAATCCAAATCAGACCCAGCATTCAAACGCTGCGCACCCAGCGAACCCATCGCCAAAACCACCGCCCCACGTCCCGGCGCGGGCCCATGTTTACGGGCAAATTCTACCGAGCACACTGGCCAGAGTGCCGCCAGCACTGCCTCGGCCAGATCGGCGTAATGGCGGGCGGCTTCAAAGGCGTCGATCAGGCCCCGCAGGTGATGCACGCCAATGCGAAAATGCCATTCGCGCATCACGCGCCGCGCTGCATCCAATTTTTGCTCATAATCAGACTGGCTGGCCATCGCGGCAGCAAACACCCCCGAAAGAGCGCCCACCCCCGGCCATGGGTCAAAAAATGCCCCCCCAATCACCGCATCCAAAACTGCGGAATTTCGCCCCAGATAGCCCGCCAGATTGGGCGCAGTGGTGGCAATATCGACAATCAAGTCAATCAGATGGGGATTGGCCTCAAAAAGCGAAAAGACCTGAACACCTGCGGGCAGACCGCGCAGAAAATTATCAAATTGCATCAGCCCGGCATCTGGGTTTGCAGCCCGGCCCAGCCGCTCTAACAAGCGCGGGCGCAGACGGCGAAAAATTTCGATAGCGCGGTCTGAGCGCAAAGCGGGGTAAGCGCGCCAGCCCTCAACAATGCTGCGCGCCGTTTCCGACAAGACAGGAGCTTTGTCATCCGCGCCATCCCCGCATGGGCCCGGGGCAAAAAAGCCCTCAGTCTGATTGGCGGTGCGGGTCAATTGCGCGGTCAAATCACCGCGCAATTGCGCGGTATCGCCTATCCCCATCAACCGGGCCAAACGGTCAAAGCCTTCTGAGTTGTTGGGCAAATTATGGGTTTGGGCATCATTGATCATCTGTAATCTGTGTTCAACCAAACGATGCGATCGGTAAAGTGCGGCAAGATCGTCGGTCACATCCTGTGGGATCCAACCTTTGGCCGCCAAAGCCCCAAGCCCAACCACAGTTTGGCGCGCCCGCAAATCAGGATCGCGGCCCCCGGCGATCAGCTGGCGGGTTTGGGTGAAAAATTCGATATCGCGAATGCCGCCCTTGCCCAATTTCATATTGTGCCCTTCCAGCACAATCGGCCCATGCAGGCCCTTGTGGTCGCGAATGCGCAGACGCATGTCATGGGCGTCTTGAATGGCGGCAAAATCCAAATGTTTGCGCCACACAAACGGGGCCAAGGTTTGTAAAAACCGCCCCCCCGCCGCAAGATCACCCCCCGCAGGCCGCGCCTTGATATAGGCGGCACGTTCCCACGTGCGTCCAACGCTTTCATAATAGGCCTCGGCCGCGCTCATCGACAGACACACCGGCGTGACCGAGGCATCTGGGCGCAGCCGCAGGTCTGTACGAAACACATAGCCCTCACCGGTCAAATCAGACAGCAGTGCTGTCATCCGCCGGGTCACACGCACAAAAGACGCCCGCGCCTCGGGGTTATCGGCCGCACTAAAACGGGTATCATCATAAAGACAGATCAGATCGATATCGGATGAGTAATTCAGCTCGCCCGCACCCAGCTTGCCCATGGCCAACGCCACCATGCCCCCTGCGGTCTCTGCATCATCCAGTGTTGCGCCCGGCAGTTTGCCGCGGCGAATTTCCTCGGCCACCAAATGCCGCAGCGACAGATCCACCGCCCGGTCCGCCAGTGCGCTTAGCGCACCGGTCACAGCTTCCAACGGCCAAACGCCCCCCAGATCAGCAAGCGCTGCCACCAGGGCCACCCGACGCTTGGCCTGACGCAGTTGGCTGGCCAGACCCTCTGTTGGAACGTGATCCAGTGCGGCCAGCGTTTCTTGCACGGCCTGTTCCGGTGTGCCGGACAATACGGGGCGCAGCCATTCGTGTTCGCGCTGCATCAGGCTGCGCAAATAAGGGCTGCATCCTGCGGTCCCCGCCAAAAGTCCTGCCAACTCGGGGCCAAGATCAGCGAACTGAGCAGCAGCCTCCACCCCAGCCACAAGGTCATGCGGCAAAGGTTGGCGGGTCAGTCGGGCAGCGAATGTCTGGTGTGTCATCGCCCAACCATGGCGAGGGCTGCGGGGGGCGTCAACTGGTCTTGCGCTGTGACAGCGATACGGAAATAGTGCCATGAAACGTCGCCACGGCCCTGCCCCACGAACACAAACCCCGCAAGCAGACATGAGCAAAAGCCTGACACGCGTCACCAACGCCCTAAACGCCGCAGGGCTTGCGCCCAAGATTCTGGCCCTGCAGGATGAGGCGCGCACCGCGCTGCAGGCCAGTGCTTTGGCGGGATGCGCTGTGGATCAAATCACGAAATCCATTCTGTTTTGGGGCCAGAAAACAGACGGTCTCTTTTTGTTTTTAACCGCAGGTGGGCATCAGGTCTGCCCCCAAAAAGCAGCCGTCGCGGCGCAAGAGCCTTTGGAAAAAGCCGATGCTGCGCTGATCAGACTGCGCACAGGCTTTGCCATCGGCGGGGTGGCGCCGGTGGGCCATCTGACGCCCTCGCCTGTATTTCTCGACCCACTTTTGTTGACATTTCCCGTCATTTGGGCCGCTGCGGGCACCCCGCACCATATTTTTGCCATCACCCCACACGATCTTTTAGCGCTGACCGGCGCGCAGGTTTGCGACTTTGTTGTGCAGGCTGGCTGATCCCTGCGTCACGGTGCGGGATACATCGCAACCTGCCACATTGGATGGGTTTACGAAAATTTGAGCTTTCATCTTGGCGGCCCCGTGACAGATTGCTAACATAAGGGCGAACAGCAAATTCACCGGAGCCGTGATGCGCCATTCCTTGCCCATCGCGCCGCAGTTTTATGTGACGGCGCCCCAGCCCTGTCCTTATTTGGATGGGCGGATGGAGCGTAAGCTGTTTACGGCCTTGCAAGGGGATAAGTCTGACCGTTTGAATGACGCCTTGTCAAAGCAGGGATTTCGTCGATCACAAAATGTGCTTTATCGCCCATCTTGCACCGAGTGTTCGGCGTGCATGTCGGCGCGGATCAAAGTGTCAGCGTTCCAGCCCTCTCGTGGGCAACGCCGGGTGATGCGCCACAATGCCGATCTGCGCCGCGAAACAACCAGCCCATGGGCGACCGAAGAGCAATATGTGCTGTTTCGCCGCTATCTTGATAGCCGTCATTCAGATGGCGGCATGTCAGATATGGATGTGTTTGAGTTTGCCGCCATGATCGAAGAAACCCCGGTGCGCAGCCGGGTTGTTGAATATTTTGACCGCCCCACCCCCACATCATCGGCCACACCGCTTGTCGCCGTGTGCCTGACCGACTTGCTCGATGACGGTCTCAGCATGGTCTATTCTTTCTACAACCCAGACCGGATGTCAGACAGTTTGGGCACGCATGTGATCTTAGATCACGTAACCTTGGCCCGCGCATGGGGGCTGCCTTATGTCTATTTGGGCTATTGGGTGCCTGGCAGCCGCAAAATGGGCTATAAATCTAACTTTTCAGGGCTTGAGATCTATAAAGATGGCGAATGGCAGCCGATCGGCGAGCCCAGCTGCCACAAATCTGACCTTCATCCATTGTCAACAGACCCAATCGCCGAACAGGTCGCCCGCATCAACCTGCCTGACAGCCGCCCCACCCAGTTTTAACGGCCCTTTGCGCGGCATCCCTAATGCTGCACTGCAGGAAGATCACGATTGTGTCTGACTTCAAGGCGCAGGATCAACAATTAACATGGCTTATTTCGCAAAAAGCCCAACCAGCGCAATAAACGAAAAGAAAAAAACTGCGTTGCGACAGAATATTTTACATATTGCTGGTTGACGCCCCAAATCTGCCCACATAATGTCCGCCGCACTGCGGAAAGTTGCGGCCAGATGGCGCTGTCGGTGTCTGACACCGCTTTTGGCCCGGACTGAAAGCGCGCTTGACCGCCAGATGGCACGCGCCCTCGGTTCGGTATCGGGGGCTTTTTCATGCGGCAATGGCTGCGGAAATGTTGAAAGGGATAAGACGATGACACGGCAAATGACCGGTGCAAAAATGGTTGTGCAAGCCCTGAAGGATCAGGGAGTCGATGTGATCTTTGGCTATCCAGGCGGGGCTGTTCTGCCGATCTATGATGAGATTTTTCAACAAAACGATATCCAGCATATTCTGGTGCGCCACGAACAGGGCGCCGTGCATGCTGCCGAAGGCTATGCACGCTCAACCGGTAAGCCGGGTGTTGTGCTGGTGACATCGGGGCCTGGGGCCACCAATGCGGTCACAGGGATTGTCGACGCGCTGATGGACAGCATTCCATTGGTTGTACTGTCAGGACAGGTGCCGACATTCATGATCGGTAATGATGCATTTCAGGAAGCAGACACCGTCGGCATCACCCGCCCCTGCACCAAACATAACTGGTTGGTGCGCGACACTGACAAATTGTCCGACACCATCCACCAGGCGTTTCATGTTGCAACCTCGGGGCGGCCGGGGCCGGTTTTGGTTGATATTCCCAAAGATGTGCAATTTGCCACCGGCACCTATACCCCGAAACCACAAGCAAATATTTCCCACTACCAACCGCGCACCAAGGGTGACCCAGAAGCCATCGCGGCCATGGTGGCCCTGATGGAAACAGCAGAGCGTCCAATTTTTTACACAGGCGGGGGTGTGATCAACTCTGGCCCAGAGGCCACACGCCTGGTGCGCGCTTTTGTGCAGGAAACCGGCTTTCCCATCACCTCAACCCTGATGGGTTTGGGGGCCTATCCGGCTTCGGGTGACAAGTGGCTGGGGATGTTGGGCATGCATGGCCTTTATGAGGCCAACCTTGCAATGCATGGCTGTGATCTGATGATCAATATTGGTGCGCGCTTTGATGACCGGATCACCGGCAGGGTGGCTGATTTCAGCCCCAATTCCAAAAAGATCCATATTGATATCGACCCCTCATCAATCAACAAAGTGATCCGGGCCGATGTTCCAATCATTGGCGATGTCACCGAGATCCTGACCGATGCGCTGGCATTGTGGAAAGCACGCGGCAGCCGCACGAATACCACCGCTGTTGCCGCATGGTGGAAACAAATCGCTCAGTGGCAGGCCGTCAAATGCCTCAGCTACACCCCAGATAGCGCGATCATCAAACCGCAATACGCGCTTGAGCGGCTAGAGGCGCTGACGGTTGGGATGGATCGTTATATCTGTACCGAAGTGGGCCAGCACCAGATGTGGGCGGCGCAGTTTCTGGGCTTTGAAGACCCTAACCGTTGGATGACATCGGGGGGTCTGGGCACAATGGGCTACGGGATGCCAGCCTCGGTCGGTGTTCAGGTGGCACACCGTGATGCGCTGGTGATCAACGTGGCCGGTGAGGCCAGTTGGCTGATGAACATGCAGGAAATGGGCACTGCCATTCAATATCGCCTGCCGGTCAAACAATTTATTTTGAACAATGAACGGCTGGGGATGGTGCGCCAATGGCAAGAACTGCTGCATGGGGAACGCTATTCCCACAGCTGGTCTGAAGCACTGCCTGATTTCGTTAAACTGGCCGAAGCCTTTGGTGCCAAGGGCATTCGCGTTTCAGACCCCGCTGATCTTGATGAGGCGATCCGCGAGATGATCGCCTATGATGGGCCGGTGATATTTGATTGTCTGGTCTCAAAGCATGAAAACTGCTTTCCGATGATCCCATCGGGCAAGCCGCACAATGAAATGCTGTTGGGCGAGGCTGATACCAAAGGGGCGATCGGCTCGACCGGCGCGGTTTTGGTTTAAGCGTGCGGGCAGGAAAAAGGAAGCAAACACATGTCGGCTCTTAATATCAAACAAGGCGCATCTGGACATTCAGCCTATGATCTGCGCGACCCGAACATTCAGTTGATTGAGGTGCATACTCTGGCCGTCTTGGTTGACAACGAAGCGGGGGTTTTGGCTCGTGTCATTGGGCTTTTTTCCGGGCGGGGTTATAACATTGAAAGCTTGACCGTGGCCGAGGTCGACCACACCGGCCACCGCTCGCGCATCACAATTGTTACAAGTGGCACGCCACAGGTGATTGAGCAAATCAAACGCCAGTTGGAACGTATGGTTCCCGTACATGAGGTCCATGACCTGACTGTCGAGGGCCCGGCGGTACAGCGCGAATTGGCGCTTTTGAAAGTGGTTGGGACCGGTGACAAACGGGTTGAAGCGCTGCGCTTGGCCGATATTTTCCGCGCAAATGTGGTGGATAGCACGCTGGAAAGCTTTGTGTTTGAAATCACAGGCACACCAGAAAAAGTCGATGCTTTTGCCGATTTGATGCGGCCCTTGGGTCTGATGGATGTGGCACGCACCGGCGTTGCGGCCCTTTCACGGGGCGCGTAAGCTCAGGCTGCTTTAGACAGATACAGCAGCGCTGCCGCCCCTGCGGCGGCGCTGTGCCAGCAAAACCCCCAGCCCCACCAAAAGTGCGCCCGCAGCCTGCACCCAGTTCCAATCCGCACCCAGCACGAACATAATCACCATCACATAAAACGCCACACTGTTGAAATGCATGCTGGCCACGCCAATCCCTAAATGGCCCACCCCCAAAATCCACAAAAGCTGTGAGACGGCCAGCGCACCAAGGCTGTAGATCAGCAATGCGCCAATGTCTGCGGGGGAAAACTGCGGCAGTGCCACCGCCAGTGTACCCAATTGCCCCGCCGCCAAACTAAGCCCCAGCGTTACAATCAGCGCCCCCACAAGCGTGACCGTCGTGCGGCCCAACCCGGTCATCCCGGGCAGGGCACGCACGGTTGCCCGCGACCCCCATGTAAAAAACATCACCGACGCTAAGACAAGCGCGGCCCCAATAAAGAACCCTGCCCCACGCGCAGCCACGGCTGCCCCCATCGCAAACAGATCAAGCTGCGCCAAATAAGCCAACACGCCACCCAAAACGCTTAACATCAGCCCCAAAATCAACCACACGGTCAACCGCCGGCCATCAACCAGACATTCAAGCAAAATACCAAAAATCGGCGAACAGGCGGTCAGGATCACAAGCGTCACCGGGTCAATATGGCTTTGGGCAGCAAAAAGCAGTGTGCCCCCCAGACCAAAGCCCAGCCCCCCCACCCAAAGGCCTTGCCACCAACGCGCAGACATCACACCGCGCTTGCCCTCCACCAATGCCCAAATTGGCAGCAAAAATGCCACCGCCAGCCCCATCCGCAGCGCAGTCATCGGCAACGGCGGCACCCTGCCCACCAAAGTATCAATGGCAGGAAACCCCATCGCCCACAGCGCCATAGACAAAACGCAAAACAGATTGCCCAACAGCGGGCCGCGCACAGCCACTGCGGGGGCTGCAAAAATCTGGGATGCGCTGTCAGCCACGGGCGTTGTTTCCTGCAAAAACCGAAAAAATTATCGGTAGAGTTAGCGCGCACAGGGCCCAAGGCTGCGCCATCTGCGACAAAAAATGGCCGCTCTGGCGGATTTTGCACAGCTTTTTGGCCTGAAGGGCTGTTTGGCGTTCGCCAAAGGTGAAAGTTTTGTGGCGATGCGCGACGCAATCGCCTATGCCCCTCTATGCACGCGCCCCGTTCTGCGCAGCCAATATCGAATAAGCCCAAGAAAGACCCCACCAATGAGACTGGTGCAAAACCTTTGAAAAACCCGCTGCTGACCCTTTTGGCCGATTCCCTTTTATGGCGGCTTTTGCGCGAAAATCTGAGAGCGCAGGCACCACGCTATTTGTTGGCTGTGGCCGCAATGACGGTTGTGGCTGGTGCAACAGCATCCGTGGCTTGGATCATGCAAGATATCGTTGATTCGATGACCATGCCCGGTGGGCGGAGCCGGGTTTTATGGGTGGCGGGGGCTGTGGCGGGGATTTTTACGATCAAAGGATTGGCCACCTATGTGCAATCAATTTCCCTGACACGGGCGGGCAACCAGATTGTCGCGCGTCAACAGATACGCATTTATGACAAGCTGCTGGCCCAGGGTGTCGGTTTTTTTAACATCACTGAATCCTCTGATCTGCTGACGCGGGTGACTGTTTCTGCCCAAAAGGCCCGTGCGGTGATCGATACAATCGTCACATCCTTTGTGCGTGATTTTTTGACATTGGCAGCGCTGATCGGGGTGATGTTTTATCGTCAGCCACTGTTGGCGGCGGTATCGCTGTTAATTGGGCCACTGGCCATTTTAGTGGTGCGGCAACTGCTCAAACACGTGCGCGCCATCATGGAAATGGAAATCGCGTCTATGGCCGAAATCATCAAGGTCATTCAAGAAACCGCCACTGGGATTAAAGTCGTCAAAGCTTTTGGCTTGGAAGATCGCATGGCCCGGCGCATGCATGGCGCCGTACGCCAAGTTGAGGCCCGCGCCAATGCCATGGCCCGGCTTGAGGCCGTAACCAGCCCGATGATGGATACGCTGTCTGGCTTTGCCATTGCCGGTGTCGTCGCCCTGAGCGCGCTGGAATTGGCCGGTGATACCGCCACCACGCCCGGGGCACTGATGTCTTTTGTCACCGCTCTGTTGATGGCCTATGAACCGGCCAAACGGCTGTCGCGGATGCGGGTGTCGATAGAGGGGGGGATGGTCGGCGTGCGTATGATGTTTACGCTGCTTGATCGCCCCGACACCATGCCTGCCCCGGCTGCGCCCCGCCCACTGCCCGCAGGCCCACGCGACATTTCTTTTGATAAGGTATCGTTTGGCTATGGCGCCGATGCGCCGGTGATCCAAGATCTGACGCTGCACTGCACAGCGGGGCAAACCACAGCCTTAGTTGGCCCCTCAGGCGGTGGAAAGTCTACGCTTTTGAACATGATCTTGCGGCTTTACGATCCTGATGCTGGCCAGATTTGCATCAGTGGCGTTGATTTGCGTGATATGACGCTTGATACTGCACGGGCACAGGTATCCTATGTCGGGCAAGATACGTTCTTGTTTTCAGACACGGTTTTGGAAAATATTCGGCTGGGCCAGCCCAAAGCAATAGAAGCAGACGTGATCGCCGCCGCCCAAGCCGCGAATGCTGACGGATTTATCAGCGCGCTGCCACAGGGCTATGCAACGCAGGTTGGTGAAAACGGCGCGTTTTTGTCAGGTGGTCAGCGCCAGCGCATTGCGATTGCCCGGGCCATTTTGCGCGATAGCCCAATTTTGCTGCTGGATGAGGCAACAAGCGCACTGGATGCCAACACCGAAGCGCTTGTGCAAGACGCGCTGGCCCGCCTGACGCAAGGCCGCACGACCGTCGTTATCGCCCATCGCCTGTCAACCATTCTGGATGCTGACAGGATTTGCGTGATTGATGGCGGCAGGTTGGTTGAACACGGCACAGCCACCACACTTTTGGCCCAAGATGGGCTGTTTCGCAGGCTTTATGATCAGCAGTTTCGCGGCCAAGCCCCCTCTGCCGATCAGCCCTAGTTGCCCCACCGCCCAAGCTGGTTTATCCCTGAAAAAAACGATCCAAGGAATAAAGCGTGCCCCGTCATTTGCTCTTTGTCACCGGAACACGCGCTGATTTTGGGAAACTGGAACCGCTGGCGATTGCAGCGCACAGCGCAGGGTTTCGGATCAGCTTTTTTGTCACCGGCATGCATATGCTGGAACAGTACGGCCTGACCAAGCTTGAAGTGCGGCGAATGGCCGATGCAGGCGTGCATGAGTTTTTGAACCAGCGCGCCGGCGATCCACAAGATTTGGTTTTGGCCAAGACCGTCATGGGCTTTTCCGATTTTGTCACCGAACAGCGCCCCGATCTGATCGTGGTGCATGGTGACCGCGTTGAGGCACTTGCCTGTGGGCTTGTGGCGGCCACAAATTATATCCGGTCCGCCCATATTGAGGGCGGCGAAGTTTCCGGCACGATTGATGAGATCTTTCGCCACTGCAACACCAAGCTTGCCAGCCATCACTTTGTGTCATCGGTGCAAGCAGGGCGGCGGGTGATGGGGTTGGGCGAACCGGCCGAGGCCGTGCATGTGATTGGCTCACCCGAGCTGGATTTTCACGCCAACCCATCCGGTGTCAGCCTCGCCGAGGTGCGGGCACGCTATGGTATCAGCTTTGATCACTTTGGCATCTGTATCTTCCATCCCGTAACGTCCGAAGCCCAAACGATGGGGGCGCAGGCACAGGCGCTTTATGCCAGCCTGATGCAATCACAGCGCAATTTCGTGGTGATCGCCCCCAACAATGACCCAGGATCTGACGCAATTTTTGCAGCAATGCAGGCCTTACCATCCGAACGGTTCCGCATTCTGCCCTCGATGCGATTTGCGCATTTTTCAGAATTGATGAAAAATGCCGCCGTGATGGTGGGCAATTCATCGGCCGGTGTGCGCGAAGCCCCATTTTTGGGCCTGCCCTCGCTTGATATTGGGACCCGGCAAACCAATCGCGCCTCGGCCCCGTCGCTGGCATCGGCCACAGCCTATGATACCGCAGCCATCCAATCTTTCTTAAAGACTCAATGGGGGCAAGCTTATCCGCCCCACACCGGCTTTGGCGAGGGCCGCGCAGCCGATCGGTTTGTTGAAATCTTGCAAGATCCGGCGTTCTGGGCCAGCGATCTGCAAAAGCGCTTTCATGACCAAAGCTAAACCCAGACCTACAGCGCCGATTGGTGCTTTGTTGATGGTCTATTTGGGGCTGATGCATTTGGCAGCCCCTGTGGCCCAGTGGCATCTGAAGCGGCGCTTGGCGCGTGGGCGTGAAGACCCTGCGCGCTGGCAAGAAAAACTGGGCCATGCGGGTTTGTCCCGCCCCAAAGGGCCGCTGATCTGGCTGCATGCCGTCGGTGTGGGTGAGGTTTTGGCCCTGCGTGGTTTGATCACCCAGATGGCCCACCAAAGGCCAGACCTGCAGTTTTTGGTGACATCATCAACCCTCAGTTCGGCCGTGGCCCTGGCCCGCAACCCGGCACATCCCAATGTGATGCATCAGTTTTTGCCCCTTGATGCCACCCCGTTTGTGACGCAGTTTCTGAACCATTGGCGGCCAGATCTGGCGATTTGGGCCGAACAGGATCTTTGGCCGGGCTTGGTCGTCGCAACACACAGACGCGCGATCCCGCTTGCACTGATCAATGCCCGCATGAACACCCGCGCCTTTCGCGCGCGCGCCCGGTTTGGTGCAATTTTCCGCGACCTATTTGCGCGCTTTGCGCTGCTGGCCGCCCAAGACCGCATCACCGCGCGTCACATCGCCCAGCTTTCCCCCGGTGCGCGCGTTCAGGTGACCGGATCTTTGAAACCTGCATGCCCAGCACTGGCGTGCGACCAAGCCACACTTGACGATCTAACCCATGCCTTGGCCGGGCGCGATTTATGGTGCGCAGCACCGACCCATTCGATGGATGAGGCGGTCGTGCTGACCGCCCATGCTCTCTACCGCAAAACCGTTCCAAACAGCTTGCTGATATTGGTGCCGCGCGCGCCAGAGCGGGGCGGGGCGATTGCAAATGCCTGTCAGGCGGCGGGGCTGCCCGCCATTCAGCGCAGCGCAGGTGGCGTGCCCCATGCCGAAACGGCAGTCTGGGTGGCCGACAGCTTTGGCGAATTGGGGCTTTGGTATCGATTGTGCCAGACTGTGCTGATTGGTGGGTCTTTTGGCCCAACCGGTGGCCACAGCCCGTGGGAGGCTTTGCGTCTGGGTGCGGCGGTGCTGCACGGGCCAAATACCGACAACTTCACCCAAGACTACGCAGCCCTTCAAGCGGCAGATGGCTGCGTGAAAGTGGCAGATGCCAAAGGCCTTGCGGCCGCACTGCAGCGCCCTGATCTGGCCCAGATTGCGCAGCGTGGTGCGCAGGTGCAGACGCATGCCGCCCAGAACATTACGCAGCTTTCCATTGATCTGTTGGCGCTGATGCCGGGGGCGCAATGACCCGCAAGTGCTTTCCATCGCGCAAAATGCGCGGTTTTTTGATTGGTTGGGGCCTGCTTTGGGCGCTGTGTCTGCCGCTTATCTTGGCTTATTTGGCGTGGCGCGCCCGGCGTGACCGGCTTTATGGCCAGCATATAGGCGAACGGTTTGGCTGGGCACGCCCCCAGATAGCCCCCGGTGCGATCTGGGTCCATGCGGTTTCATTGGGCGAACTGCGCTCGGCTGTGCCGCTTGTGCAAGCCTTGCTGGCGCGCGGTGACCGCGTGCTGATCAGCCATTTTACACCTGCAGGTCGCCGGGAATCGCTGCGCGTCTTTGCAACCGAAATTGGCGCAGGTCAGGTGCAGGTCGTGTGGGTGCCCCTGGAATTTGGCTTTGCCTATCGTCGGTTCTTGCACCGTTTTCAGCCATGCTGCGGGCTGGTGATGGAAATTGAGATTTGGCCAAGAATGATCGCTGCCGCCCATAAAGCAGGCGTGCCACTTTTCATGTGTAATGCGCAATATCCACTTAAAAGCTTTACCCGCGACCATACGCGCACACCGCTGCGCGCAGAACTCATGCAGGGCTTTGCAGGTGCCATGGTGAAATCACCACTGCAGGCCCAGCGATTTGCAGCGGTGGGCGTCAACCCCATTGCCATCACAGGCGAACTGCGATTTGACCAACCCATACCAACGGCGCTTTTATCCGCCGCCCAGCCACCGCGCGCAGACCTGCAACGCCACAATCGCCATGTCATCACCATCGCCAGCGCGGTTGAGGGAGAGGACGATCTGTACATCCAGACCATTCAAACAACCCGGCACCACTTTGCAGCCCAATCCCTGCCTGCACCACTCTTTGTTTATGTTCCGCGCGCGCCTGAACGCTTTGATGCGGTCGCACGCAGCCTGCAAGCGGCCGGCCTGACCGTCGCACGCCGCAGCGCAGCATTCAGACCCGATCTTTCAACAAACACAGATCTGAACACCATCGATGTTCTTTTGGGCGATTCCTTGGGCGAGATGTATTTTTATCTGGCCTTGGCCGATCAGGTGGTTGTCGGCGGCGGCTATACCCCAAAGGGCGCGCATAACATCATCGAACCGTTGGCTTTGCAAAAACCGGTAATCGTGGGCCCGCATATCTGGACGATCGAATTTCCGGCCACAGAAGCAATCGCTGCCGGCGTTTGTGCCGTGGTAGCGCCCGAGATGCTGGCCGCCGCGCTGGGGCCAAAGACCTCAGCCGTCAGCCCAACGGCGATCGCCACTTTTTTTGATACGCAGACAGGGGCCGTCCACAAAACGCTGACGGCGTTGGATGCCT
>CALAXT010000052.1 GCA_937895435.1 uncultured Paracoccaceae bacterium
GGGCTGGAAACGCCCATGACAGTTCATTTCGCCCTGCCCAAAATATTGACCCGCGCGCCTGTTCCCGGCGTGCGCGCCTTTGCCTTTTTGGCTGGGATTGAGGCGGTCGTGCGTGGCATGGTGCTGTCGGTCTATCCGCTGATGATGTATCGCGCTTATGGTGATGCGGCGGTGGTGTCCCAATATTATTTTGGGGTGGGGCTGTTATCTTTGGTCACGGCTTTGCTGGTGCCGCTGGCCACCCGCTGGGTGCCGCGACGCTGGGTCTATAGCTTTGGTGTCTCGCTCTATCTGGTGGGCGCGGGGTTGGCGGTTTGGGGTGGCTCGCTCACCGTGCTGGCGCTTTTGTGCCACGCGATGGCTACGGCCACCGCCTTTGTCTGTTTTAATGCCTATGTCTTGGATAACATTACTAAATCGGATTTAGGGCGATTGGAATCGCTGCGAATGTTTTATGGTGGAATTGGCTGGACGGTGGGGCCCATGCTGGGTGTGTGGCTGCTGCAATTCTGGCAAGGTGCGCCCTTTTTGATGTCAGGTGCCGCGGCCTGTTTCATGCTGGGCAGCTTTTGGTTTTTGCGGATGGGCAATGGCCGGGTGATTGCGCGGGCGCGTGTGGCCTCGCCCAATCCTTTTGCCTATTTGATGCGGTTTTTTGCCCAGCCTCGGTTGGTCGCTGGTTGGGCCTTTGCGGTGCTGCGGTCCTGTGGGTGGTGGGTTTATATTGTCTATGTTTCGATTTTTGCAGTTGAGGCGGGATTGGGCGAAAAAGTGGGTGGGGTGACCACCTCGCTTGCCAATATGACGCTGTTCTTATCGCCTCTGATGTTGCGCTGGATACAGGGGCGCAGCGTGCGCGTGGCGGTGCGGACAGGGTTTATGGCTTGCGCGCTGTGCTTTACGGCTGGCACGCTCTTTTCACCACTGCCGTGGTTGACGGTTGCTGTGCTGATGTTGGGGGCGTTCTTTTTGGTGCTGCTGGATATCTGTGGCGGTTTGCCGTTTTTGATGTCGGTCAAGCCGTCTGAGCGCACAGAAATGTCGGCGGTCTACTCCAGCTTTCGCGATGTTTCGGGCATTGTGACGCCCGGGGTCGCTTGGATTGTGCTGCAATTTGCACCAGTGGCGGCTATTTTTGCGGCCTGTGGTCTGGGGCTGTTTTGCGCGTGGTATTTGGCGGGCAACCTGCACCCCCAGTTGGGTCTGTCGGGGGCCGAGCGCGCGCGTTTGCGCATGGGCCCACCGATTGGCCCCGGGCTTTAGCTGAGTTCAAACAGGCGCCGGGCAATCACCTGTGCCTGAATTTCAGCGGCACCTTCAAATATGTTCAAAATCCGCGCATCGCACAGCACCCGGCTGATCGCATATTCCAGCGCAAAGCCATTGCCACCGTGAATCTGCAGCGCATTATCGGCCGAGGCCCACGCCACCCGCGCGGCCAACAGTTTGGCCATGCCCGCTTCCAAATCACAGCGGCGATCTTGGTCTTTTTCGCGGGCCGAATGATAGGTCAGCTGACGGGCCACGGTGATTTCAACCGCCATCATGGCCAATTTATCGGCCACGCGCGGAAACTCGATCAGGGATTTGCCAAACTGCTTACGATCTTCGGCATAACGCAGCCCCAGATCAAGTGCCGATTGCGCCACGCCAATCGCGCGTGCGGCGGTTTGAATGCGGGCAGATTCAAAGGTTTGCATCAGTTGCTTAAACCCTTGCCCCTCAACCCCACCCAGCAGGTTTTCGCCTTTAACGTGGAACCCATCAAAGGCCAGTTCGTATTCTTTCATGCCGCGATAACCCAAAACCTCAATCTCGCCGCCGGTCATGCCGGGGGTCGGAAATGGGGTGTCATCTGAGCCGGGAATTTTCTCGGCCAGAAACATCGACAGCCCGCGATAATCTGTTGTGTTGGGGTCGGTGCGGGCCAGCAGGGTCATGACATGGGTGCGGGCGGCGTGGGTGATCCACGTTTTGTTGCCCGTGACGCGCCAATCATCACCATCTTTCACTGCGCGTGTGCGCAACGCCCCAAGATCTGAACCCGTATTTGGTTCAGTAAAGACGGCCGTTGGCAAAATTTCTCCGCTGGCCAGTTTTGGCAGCCAGTGGGCTTTTTGCGCATCGGTGCCACCGCACAAGATCAGCTCGGCTGCGATTTCACTGCGGGTGCCAAGGCTGCCCACGCCAACATAACCGCGCGAAAGTTCCTCGGACACCACAACCATCGCAGCTTTCGGCAGACCCAGGCCACCAAATTCTTCGGGGATGGTCAGGCCGAACACGCCCATTTCAGACAATTCTTCGATGATTTCCATTGGGATCAGGCTGTCATCAAGATGCCATTGATGCGCATGTGGAATAACCTTTTCCTGCGCATAGCGGCGGAATTGGTCACGAATCATCTCAAGCTCATCTTCCAAACCCGACGCGCCAAATGTGGCGCTGCCTTGTGCATGGCGCAGGGCTGTCACCAGTGCCATCCGTGCGGGTGCGGTGTTGCCTTGTTGGCACAGCAGCATCACCGCAGGCGTCTGAAATGCCGCGATATCTTGGGCGCGCAGGCCCATATCTTGCGGGCGCACAAATTCTGTTTGGTTCATCGGGATGCCGCCGATGATCTGGTTGAGATATTCACCAAAGGCCAGTTGTTGCAGCAGCTGTTCGGTTTTCCCAAAGGTACCATGGGCGACTAAGCTATCAGCCCAGTTCTGCATTTGGCGCAGGCTTTCCACAACGGTGGCCAGCCACGCCAAACCATGAGCGGCGCCCTGGTGCGTATCGACCAAAGCTGCCACCACACGCCCTCCGTCCGAGACGCGATCTTTGACGGTGGCTTGTGCTTGGGACAGCAGCGTTGTGGCGGCGCGTACCGCGTCAGATGTCAGGGCGGTCAAACCGGGCAAGATCGGGTCATGCTGGGTTGTCAGGGTCAGGCCATCCTTGGGCATCGGGCGTCTCCATGCTGCGTGTGCAAAACGTCATAGGGTGTTTGTCGCCGCAGCGCAACAAAAATACAGAGTGAAGCACTATTTTGAATGAATATGTCTCAACGCTTTTCGCTGCCCGTGTCAAAAATTCTGATGTATCAGCGCAGCTTGAAGCAAAAAGGGGCGGAAATGGAACTGTTTGCGGGGTTGGATGGCCAAAGTTTTGTGCTGGCGATTGCCGTTGCGCTGCTGGCTGGGGTGGTCAAGGGCGCGGTGGGCTTTGCGATGCCGATGATTCTGATGTCAGGGCTGGCATCAATTCTGCCCGTGGAAATAGCGTTGGCTGCGATGATTCTACCAACTGTTGCCACCAACCTGTCGCAGGCCCTGCGCCAAGGCCCAAGGGCTGCGTTACAATCAATTAAAGAGCATCGTTGGTTGATTGGTCCGCTGCTGATTTGCATTGCGGTATCTGCGCAATTTGTCACGTTGATCCCGCAATCGGTTCTGTTTGCCATTCTGGGTGGGCCGATCATCTTATTTGCGCTCAGCCAGCTTTGGGGCTGGGGGTTGCAAATTAACCCCACCCATCAGCGCCGGGCTGAGGTGGTGACCGGTGTGGTGGCAGGCTTTTTTGGTGGCATCTCAGGGGTGTGGGGGCCCCCGATTTTAATGTATTTGCTGGGCATCGGCGCCGAAAAGCGCCAGGCTGTGCGGGTACAGGGTGTTGTGTTTGTGATTGGCGCATTCATGCTGACAGCGGCACATTTGCAATCGGGTATATTGAACATGCGGACTTTGCCATTGTCTGCCGCGATGGTTGTCCCGGCGGGGCTGGGGCTGTGGCTTGGATATCAAATTCAAGATCGGCTGGATGCAGCGCGCTTTCGCCGCTGGACGCTGATCTTTTTGATCCTGACCGGTGCAAATTTGCTGCGCCGAGCCTTTTTGGTGTGATATTTTGGGCTTGCCCCGCCGCGTGCTTTGGTGGCGGCGGGGCAAGATGGATGCGATCAGCCGATGGCGGCATCTTTCACGTCTTGGTCGATAAAGGGCATGTATTGCGCAAAGTTTGCGGCAAACATCGACACAAGTTTTTTAGCCTGAGCGTCATAGGCCGCTGGATCGGCCCACGTATCGCGCGGATTCAACAGTTTGGCATCCACGCCCGGCAGCGCAACCGGCACAGCAAAGCCAAAGTTTGCATCGGTGCGGAACTCGCCTTGGGTTAGTGATCCGTTCAGCGCAGCAGTCAGAAGCGCGCGGGTGGCGCGGATCGGCATACGGCTGCCCGTACCATAGGCACCGCCAGTCCAGCCGGTGTTCACCAACCAGCAGGTTGCGCCATGTTCTGCAATTTTTGCCTGCAGCAGACGGCCGTATACTTCTGGGCGGCGTGCCATAAAGGGGGCACCAAAGCAGGTTGAAAAGGTCGGCTCGGGCTCGGTCACGCCACGCTCAGTGCCGGCCACTTTGGATGTGAAGCCCGACAAAAAGTGATACATCGCTTGTGCCGGTGTCAGCCGTGAAATTGGCGGCAGAACACCAAAGGCGTCGCAGGTCAGCATGATGATGTTTTTGGGGTGGCCCGCCAGCCCTGTGTCTGACGCGTTCGAAATATAGTGCAGCGGATAGGCCACACGCATGTTCGCCGTCAGACTGTCGTCATTGTAATCCAGTTCACGGGTGACCGGATCATAAACCATATTTTCCACAACGCTGGCAAATTGCGTGGTGGTGGCAAAAATCTCGGGTTCCGCTTCGGCAGAAAGATGAATGGTTTTTGCGTAGCAGCCACCCTCAAAGTTAAAGGTGCCGCGGTCTGACCAGCCATGTTCGTCATCGCCAATCAAAACCCGCCCGGGGTCGGCCGAAAGTGTGGTTTTGCCAGTGCCTGACAGGCCAAAGAACACAGCTGCGTCGGCGGGGTTATCGATTGCGTGGTTGGCCGAGCAATGCATCGGCATCACGCCCTTGGCTGGCAGCAGATAGTTCAAAAGCGTAAAGACAGATTTTTTGTTTTCACCGGCATAAGCGGTGCCACCGATCAAAATCAGCTTTTCATCCAGATTGAACGCAATGACTGTGCCCGAACGGCAGCCATGGCGGGCCGGATCTGCCGCAAAGCTGGGGCAGTTGATGATGGTAAAGCCGGGAACAAAGGTCTGCAGTTCTTCAGATGAAGGGCGGCGCAACATGTGGCGAATGAACAGGCCATGCCATGCCAACTCATTGACAACGCGTACGTCCAGGCGGTGGTCTGGGTCAGCGCCAGCATACAGATCTTGCACGAAATATTCACGACCCTGCATGTGCGCCAGCATATCGGTGCGCAGCTGGGCAAAGGCCTCGGGCGTCATTGCACCGTTATTTTCCCACCAGATGCCGTCTTCGACAGAGGGCGTGCGAACCACAAATTTGTCTTTGGGTGACCGGCCAGTGTGCACGCCGGTGCTGACCAAAAGCGCACCACCTTGACCAATTTGTCCTTCGCCGCGGGTGATCGACATTTCCATCAGGGCTGGCTCGAGCAGGTTATAATGTGCGGCGCCGAGTCCGCTAATCCCCTGATTTTCCAAACGATGCTGTGGGTTCACACGGTCTGTGGTCATATGAAAGCTCCAAGTGCCGACCTGTCCGGTCGCAGGAAAAACCACGATGCCCGGGGCAGTCAGACATCGGTCGGATGACAATTTCACCCGGCACGCGCGCTATAACACGCACAAAAAGCAAAAGAACAGAACGCCAAGCCGCCCGTTAGCGCAATCATCGCAAAAAAAGCCAAATGAACCACCCGCAGCCAAAAGCAGGCCAAAATTATGGCAAAAATACATCCAAAAGCAGAATATTAACGATTAAAGCCATATTTATGGTTGAATGTACTGAGCGACAACATATGGTCTGTTTGTCGTAGTTTGTGCCTACTGCTTGATTTGAATAGGATAATACAGATGTCGCGGGTCGCCCTTGTGGATGATGATAGAAATATCCTGATGTCAGTGTCGATCACGCTTGAGGCCGAAGGGTTTGAGGTTGAGACCTATACAGACGGTCAGTCTGCGCTGGATGCCTTTGCCCGGAAAATGCCCGATATTGCAGTGTTTGATATCAAGATGCCGCGCATGGATGGTATGGATCTGTTGCAGCGGGTGCGGCAGAAAAGCACGATGCCGGTGATCTTTCTTACATCAAAAGATGATGAGATTGATGAGGTGTTGGGCCTGCGTATGGGGGCTAACGACTATATCAAAAAGCCATTTTCGCAACGCATCTTGGTCGAACGCATCCGTGCCCTGCTGCGTCGCAAAGAAGCCGAAGGTGATGCGGATTTTGAACGTGGCGAGGATACAAAAATCATTGAGCGCGGTAACCTGACGATGGATCCGCTGCGCCACGCCGTAATCTGGAAGGGGCAAGAGGTCTCGCTGACGGTCACAGAGTTTTTGTTGTTGCAAGCGCTGGCGTCACGTCCGGGGTTTGTCAAAAGCCGTGATCAGCTGATGGATGTGGCCTATTTTGATCAAGTTTATGTCGATGATCGCACCATCGACAGCCATATCAAGCGTTTGCGCAAAAAGCTGCGCGCAGCCGATGACAGTTTTTCGGCAATCGAGACGCTCTACGGTATCGGTTATCGCTATAATGAGGAATGACGGCCTCAGTGTTCAACGGATTGTTTGCACGCAAAAAAGCACCTGCCCCGCCGCCCAAGGCCGCTGAACTGTGGGAGGCGCTGGATGAGCCCATGCCCGAGGCCGCCCGCGTGCGGGGGGCTGGTATCGGTTTGCTGCGCCGATCGCCCCTGGCCCGCAAAATTCTGGCGTTCAATCTGGGCGTTTTGCTGGCTATTATCTGCACAGTTTTGATCTTGGTGCCGCGGGTTTTTGGCAGTGACAGCAATGACAGGCAGGGGCTGATGAAACAGGTGGGGTTGGCGGCACTTGTGCTGGCGCCCCTCGGGCCCGAGGCCCCGCTTGATGCGCGCTTGGCCTTGATCGTGGCGCGCACGGACGCTGCGGTCTTTGTGTTTGATGACAAGGGGCAGGTTCGTGCCGCCAGTGCTGGTGCTGGCTCTTTCGTGATTTTGGCCCGTCAGATGCAAGCTGCACCCGATGCTGCGATGGTTTTGCGCACGGCGCAGGGCGCTACCGTCTTGGCCGCTCGTGCACCTTTGGATGCAGGCCATGTGGTGGTGATGTTGGCCCCACACCGGGATGCACTGACGATGTCGATTGTTTTGTGGCAATTGGGGCTGTTTGTCGTGGCAATATTTGCCTCACTGCTGTTCAGTCTGAAACTTGCCAGTACCATTGCCAATCCGCTGACCGAAATGACGGCAGCGGCCAAGCTCTGGCGCGATAAAAATGCGCGCAAACTGGCGACGGTTCGGGTGCGACTGCCCAATTTGGCTGACCGGCCTGACGAAATCGGCGAATTGTCCACCGCGATTCGTGGCATGGTCGAGGCGCTGCATGACCGGGTTGAGGCGAATGAGCAATTTGCCTCAGATATGGCACATGAGCTGAAAAACCCGCTGGCCAGCTTACGATCAGCGGTGGGGACTATGCGCGTGGCCAAGCGGCCGGAACAACGCGATAAACTGCTTGAGGTGATCGAACACGACGCCCGGCGTCTGGATCGGTTGGTATCTGACATCTCACACGCATCCCGTTTGGACAGTGATCTGGTCAAGGAAGAAGAAGAGCCCTTTGACCTTGCCAAGATGCTGCGATCGCTGACAGACTATCATCGTGAACAGGCTGGGGCCAAGGGGATCGAACTTTATGCAGATTTGCCACGAGAACCGGTTATGATTTCAGGGCTTGAGGCACGTTTGGCGCAGGTTTTTGTTAATCTTTTGGCGAACGCCATGTCTTTTTGTGGCACGGGTGACACAATCCGGGTCTGGCTGCGCATTCGCGACAATCGCGCATTGGCGGTGGTCGAAGATACCGGCCCTGGCTTTTCTGAAGACGCCTTGGCCAAGGTCTTTAAAAGATTCTATTCCGAACGCCCCGAATCACAGTTTGGACAGCATTCAGGCCTTGGGCTGGCGATTGCCCGCCAAATTGTTGAGGCGCATGGCGGTGTTATCTGGGCCGAGAATGTCCGCCCGCCCAAAGCTGATCCTGATTCTGATCCTTTGGGCGCGCGTTTGGTTGTGGGCTTGCCTTTGTGATCGACGCTGACGTTCGTGACCCACCGCCCACCATCCACGCCAGTGCCGTTGCCATTGGTGGGCGTGCTGTATTGATTGTTGGACCTTCTGGTGCGGGAAAATCTGGTTTAGCGTTGCAATTGATGGCGTTTGGCGCGCAGCTTGTAGCCGATGATCGCACGGTGCTGCAGCGGGTGGATCAAACGCTATGGGCCAGCGCGCCACAGGCGCTGTCTGGCCTGATTGAGGCGCGCGGTGTTGGTATTTTGAATGCAGACCCCTGTGTCAAAGCCCCGGTTGGGTTGGTTGTTGATTTGTCTCACCGCGAACCTCTGCGGTTGCCACCACCCCGTTATGTCGAGATGATGGGGCTGCGCCTTGTGGTGCTGCATTCCGTGCCTGCCCCCCATTTCCCCGCTGCGATATTTCATTATATGGTGGCTGGCAGGAGGGCGTGACCATGTCCCAAGACCCAAATGATATTGCGCAGCATGACGTTGATTCTGGCCAACGGGTTGTCCTGGTCACGGGCCCATCGGGTGCTGGGCGGTCCACGGCTATTCACGCATTGGAAGATTTGGGGTTTGAAACGATTGATAATCTGCCGCTCAGTCTTGTGCCGCGGCTTTTAGAAGGCCCGGCGTTGGCCCGCCCGATTGCCTTGGGGCTGGATGTGCGCAACCGTGATTTTTCGGCTGCTGGTCTGATTGAACTGATTGATCGGTTGACTTGGCGTGCTGATATCACGCCCGAGGTGTTGTTTTTAGATTGTCAGGCCGACACGCTGGTGCGGCGCTTTTCGGAAACCCGGCGCAGGCATCCGCTAAGCCCCGCCGATGACCCGGTGCGCGGTGTCGAACGCGAAATTGATCTGTTGCAACCGATCAAGGCGCGGGCGGATGTGCTGATTGATACCACCGAAATGTCCCCCCATGATCTGCGGGCCGAGGTGGATTTGTGGTTTGCCCAGCCCGGCGCCACGCGAATGATGATCTCGGTGCAGTCTTTTTCCTATCGTCGTGGTGTGCCGCGCGGGGTGGATACGGTGCTGGATTGCCGTTTTTTGCGAAATCCCCATTGGGAGCCTGCTTTGCGCGCATTGGATGGGCGCGATGATGCTGTTGCGGCCTATGTGGCGGCTGATGCACGACATGCGCCTTTCATGCAGCAGATCACGGAATTGATGGCGCTGCTGTTGCCTGCACATCTGGCCGAGGGCAAAAGCCACCTGTCTATCGGCTTTGGCTGCACCGGTGGGCAGCACAGAAGTGTGGCAATTGCTGAAAAATTCGCCAAGACCCTTGCAGATGCTGGGTGGCAGGTGGCAATAAGGCATCGTGAATTGGAACGTCGGGCGTTGGGTTCTGGCCTTCCCGCACCGGGGCAAAAGGCTTGATTGGGATTGTGATCGTAGCGCATGGGGGACTAGCGCGGGAATATCTCGCAGCTGTCGAGCATGTCGTGGGGAAACAACCTGGGGTTGTTGCCATTGCGATCGAAGACGATCATGATCGTGCGGTGAAACAAGCGGAAATTTGCACAGCGGCTGATACAGTTGATGTGGGCGACGGGGTGGTTGTGGTGACAGATATGTTTGGTGGCACACCGTCAAACTTGGCGCTGCGCGCCTGTGCTGCCGAAAACCGCCGCATTGTTTATGGTGCAAACCTTCCGATGCTGATTAAGCTGGCGAAATCACGAAATTTATCTGTGCCTGAGGCGGTCGCTTCGGCGGTTGAAGCGGCGCATAAGTACATTAACAGCTATAATTTGGGGTCACATTAGGCACGATGGCGGTCACATTCGATCTGAAAATCATTAATGAAAAGGGCCTGCATGCCCGTGCATCAGCCAAATTTGTCGAAGTTGTCGAAGGATTTGATGCCCAAGCTCAGGTAAGCAAAGACGGGATGCAGGTGGGCGGAGATTCCATCATGGGGCTTTTGATGTTGGCAGCATCCAAAGGAAGCACTATTGAGGTTGAAACGCAGGGCGTTGAGGCTGACCAACTGGCTGAAGCGCTGCGCGCACTGGTGGCCGACCGGTTTGGTGAAGCGTTCTGAGCGTCACTGCTGACAGCAAGAAAGTCGAAAACAATTGGTTCAGACCTCAAAAGACTCTGGCTTCGTTGGCGATCCGAATTATCGCCCGTATGACAAGCGCCGCCTGTCCTATGCGGGGACGTTCACCAACCCTTGGAAAGCGGGGGCTATTCGCGCCATCGAATGGCTGACGGGCAAGCTGCGTCTGTTAATCCTGATCCGCCGGTTTGAGGCCCAAGGCCCCGCCCGCGGTTTGGCGTTTTGGCAGCGTGCGTTGGATGTGATGGGCATTGATCTGACCACCCCAGACGAACAGCTGCGCCGCATCCCACGTGAAGGCCCAGTTGTCGTGGTCGCAAATCATCCGCACGGGCTTGTTGATGGGTTAGTGATGGCGCGGCTGGTGATGCAGGTGCGTGGTGATTTCAAAATTTTGACACGCTCGCTTTTGACTGGCATCGACGAAATCGCCTATCACATGGTGCCGGTGCCATTTCCGCATGAAGAGAACAGCCAAGAAAAAGGGCTGGAAATGCGGCGTATCGCAATGGATCATTTGGCCGACGGCGGTGTGGTGATCTTGTTTCCATCAGGTCGTGTTGCCGCGTCAGAGACATTTTTTGGCAGTGCGCAAGAGGCCGAGTGGAACGTGTTCACTGCGAAAATGGTCCAACGCAGCGGTGCGGTGGTGTTGCCGATTTTCTTTCCTGGCCAGAATTCGCGGCTTTACCAAATTGCCAACAAACTGTCGCCCACTTTAAGGCAGGGCCTTTTGTTGCATGAAGTGGCCTTTGCGCTGAACAAGCCGCAGCGCCCTGTGATTGGCCATCCGATTGGGCGCGATGAAATTAAGCAATGGTCAACGAACCCGCGCGGGTTCGTCGCTTGGCTGCGCGAACGGACATTGGCGTTGAAACACGACGAAAGCTGACAACACAGTCAGCGCGTGGGCACGGGAACCTCGCCACGATAGTCGTAAAAGCCACGCTGTGTTTTGCGGCCCAGCCATCCGGCTTCGACATATTTGGTCAGCAGAGGGCAGGGGCGATATTTGGTATCGGCAAGCCCGTCATGCAGCACGTTCATGATGGCCAGACAGGTGTCCAGCCCAATAAAGTCAGCCAGCTCCAGCGGGCCCATCGGATGGTTTGCCCCTAGTTTCAGCGAACTGTCGATTGAACTGACCGAACCCACGCCCTCGTACAGTGTATAGACCGCCTCATTGATCATCGGCATCAGAATACGGTTCACGATAAAGGCTGGAAAGTCTTCGGCGCTTGCCGCCGTTTTGCCAAGCTGTTCCACCACGCCCAACAGGGTTTTATAGGTTGTTTCATCTGTTGCGATGCCGCGGATCAGTTCGACCAATTGCATCACTGGAACTGGGTTCATAAAATGAAAACCCATGAATTTTTCAGGCCTATCGGTGCGGCTGGCCAGGCGCGTGATCGAGATTGATGAGGTATTTGAGGTCAAAATGGTATGCGGTGCCAAGTGGGGCACCAGATCTTCAAAAATTGCGACCTTAATGGTTTCGCGTTCGGTTGCGGCCTCAATAATCAGATCACAGCTGCCCAGATCAATCAGGCGATCGGTTGTTGAAATCCGCGCCATGGCAGCCTTGTCGGCGTTTTCGGCAATTTTACCCCGACTGACTTGACGTTCCAGATTGCGGGCAATCAGGTCGATGGCCTGTGCCAGGCTGTCGGTGGAAATATCGGTCATCTGCACGTCAAAGCCCGCCATAGCAAAGACATGGGCAATACCACTGCCCATCTGCCCGGCCCCAACGATGCCCACCGTTTTGATTTCCATCTTTGCGCTCATCCTTTTATGCGCCGTTCGCGCGGCCCCAACATATGCCCGCATGTGCATCCCACGCAAGCCGGAAGCGCAAAGACGCACCCCCCTTAGGTTTTTGGCAACCCGTCTTGCGTAAGAAGAGTGTGAGTGATTCGGCCAAAGGGGCAGGCTATGACCTATGAGCGTTTGAATGAAACCGCACTGGAATATTTTCCGTGCCGCTATGGCCTGTCAAAGATGCTGTTCCGTGGCCCCCGCCGCAAGTTAGAGGGCAGTTTTTGTGCGATTTTGGGTGGGACGGAGACCTACGGCAAATTCATCCCCACCCCATACCCGGCTTTGCTGGAAAATTTTTGTGGCGTGCCTGCAGTAAATTTTGGCTGTGTTCATGCTGGGCTTGATGTCTATTTGAACGACCCCGCGGTGCTTGAAGCATGTGTTAAAGCGCGGGTGACGCTTGTGCAGATGACTGGTGCGCAGAACACCTCAAACCGCTATTACTCGGTGCATCCCCGTCGCAATGACCGTGTTTTGAAAGTTTCAACCCTGTTGATGGCCATCTATCGAGAGGTTGATTTTGAACAGTTTCAGACTGTTTCTGAAATGTTGTGCGCCCTGAACGCTTCTTCGCCCGAGCGGTTCACGATTATTGTTGAGGAAATTCGTGCGGCATGGGCCGCGCGCATGAAGATGTTGTTACAAAAGACTGAAGGTAAGACTGTGCTTTTGTGGATGGCTCGCCACAGCCCCGATGATGTGGTTCACATGCCGATTTTGGGTGCTGAGCCGCTGTTTATCAACCGCGCGATGGTTGAGACCATTCGTCCCTTTGCCACTGAATTGGTTGAGGTTGTAGCCTCAATTCCGGCGCGTGCCGAAGGCGTTGCTGGTATGGTCTTTCAGCCCAGTGACGCACCCGAGGCAAATGCCCTGCTGGGCCCGGCGGTGCATACAGAAGTGGCCGAGGCATTGGCACCCGTGGTGGCCGCGCTGGTCTGACCTGGCGCTTTTGCGGGGTGACTCTAGTGTGCTGATAACGCCTCAGCGCCACCAAGTGCGCCAAAAAGCCGTGGCAAAAGAATTGTGCCGCCGATGTGGCTGCAGTCGGCCACGGCCTGTGACAGCTCAACCACTTGCACTGGCCCGCCCGCGCGCATCTCTAGCGTTTCGCCTAAAATGCGGCTGCCGCAATTTTCTGGCTGCACGGGCAACTGCAAGCTGAGACCCGCCACCCCAGGCTGATGGGGGCGTGAATAAATCTGGGCCAGCATTGGCAGACCTGCTCGAGGGTCGCCCAGCCGACTGATCTTGCCGAATTTGTCGTCGGGTGCGGGTTCCAAGCGAAACCCGGCCTGCCCCTGCCATTGCACCCCAAAGCGGTCAAAGTTTTGCACCTCTGGCACGGCAATGGTTCCTTGCACTGTCGATCCATCGGGCAGGTTGAAATCAATCAAAGCCAGTGGGCTAAGCGCTGGCAGCCAAACCAAAAGCGTCCCCTGATCTGATGTCAGCAGCGTCACCGCCAGCCCTGCGTGGTGTAAAACTACGCGGGTGTTCGGGGCGCAGGGGGCAGAAACAGAGACCTGAACCATCGCGCTGGGCCGCACGGTCAGCCGCAAATCGGGGGGCTGGTTTGCCGTGCAGAGATCTGCCGCTTGTGCCGCGATGGGGGCCAGCAGCAGCGCCAATACTGCACAGATCAAGCGGTGGTGGTGTGTCATGTATTGGCTCTGAGTGTTGCTGAGGGTGGCTCAATCCGTTTGCGGCCGATCAGGGGCATGTTGATGCGGGCCAAAACGGTGGCTATTTCTTCTTGGCAGACGGCCATCACATGGGCTGTGGCATGGATCAAAGAGTGCTCATCGCAGACCATCGCAACATGGCCTGGCCAAAACAGCAGATCGCCCCGTTGCAAGGTGGCCGTGTCTGGCAAATTTTGGCCAAATCTTGCACATTGTTGATCACTGTCGCCGGGGCAGCTGATGCCACAGGCCAGCAGCGCCGCCTGCACCAAGCCTGAACAATCAATACCCGCCCGGCTGTTTCCCCCCCACAAATACGGTGTGCCCAAAAAGCCCATGGCCACCGCAACCGGATCACCCGCCCATTGCCCAATCGCGCTGAGATGCCCGCGCAGGGCAAAAAAACCATGTGCGGTTTGCACGAAACGGTCATCAATGTCGGCCACCACAGAGAGGTGCGCGCCCAGGCTCAGCGGCATCGCTTCAGGGGTTTTTATGTTGGGGGCGGTGTAAAGATGGCTGCCTGGGGCAGACAGCCAATGCGTGGGGGTTTGATCGGCGCCCAAGGCGCGCAAATCTACGTAACCCACATAGCCATCGCATGCCGATTGCCCAAAGGCACAGCCCCCATGGCGCTCCAGCACCAAGAACCGGCTGCCATAAAGCAGCTGCCGATCCCGCGGGCCAAGTGGGCTGCGGCGCAACTCTGTCAGGCTGTGCGTAACAGCTGCCCATTCTCCTTGGACAAAGCGCCTTGCCTGCACCTGACCGCGCAGCGACACATGCGCCACCCGGTCATTTGCCAGTAGGCTGCGCGGATCAAGGACTGGCCCCATGGTTCAAATCCCCAATACATCGGGCAGGGCGTTGAGAATTGCGCGTGCGCCCATGCCAACACCCCCTTTGGGTCGGGCTGGCAGATCAGCGGGCGACCAGCCATAGATATCAAAATGTGTATATCGTGTGTCATCGCCGGCAAAACGGCGCAGGAACAATGCTGCGGTAATTGCCCCCGCAAACCCGCCCGAGGGCGCGTTATCAAGATCGGCGATGCCAGGCTCAATATCTTTTTCATATGCGGGCCAGAATGGCAGTCGCCACACTGGATCGCTGGCATGGGCCGCGCCGCGTTCCAAAGCTGCCGATACAATGGGATCATCGGTGAAATAGGGAGACAGATCAGGCCCCAGCGCAACGCGCGCCGCGCCGGTAAGCGTGGCCATCGAAATCAGCCAATCGGGGTTTTCTTCGCGGGCCAAGGCCAGCGCATCGGCCAAAATCAATCGTCCCTCGGCGTCGGTGTTGTTCACCTCAACGGTCAACCCCGCGCGCGATGTCAGAATGTCTTTGGGGCGAAAGGCGTTGGCGCTGATCGCATTTTCAACGGCGGGGACCAACACGCGCAGTTGTATCGGCAAATTCAGCGCCATGACCATCTGTGCCAGACCCATCACCGTTGCAGCCCCGCCCATATCCTTTTTCATAAGCAGCATGCCGCTGGCTGGCTTGATATCAAGCCCGCCAGTATCAAAGCACACGCCCTTGCCCACCAGCGTCAGTTTGGGCCCAGCCTTTCCCCAACGCAAATCCAGCAGGCGTGGCGCTTGTGCTGCGGCGCGGCCCACGGCGTGGATCATTGGGAAATTTTGTTCCAGAAGTGATGCGCCACGGATGGCTGTCATGGTGGCACCAAACTGGTGGCCCAATTCAAAAAACGCCGCTTCAAGCGCATCGGGGCCCATATCATTGGTGGGAGTGTTGATCAGATCGCGGGTCAGCGCCTCGGCTGCGGCCATGATTTCCAGCCGGTGGGAATCAACACCCTCAGGCGCAATCAACGAGGCTGCCAGTGGTTTGGCTTTGGCATAGCGGGTAAAGCGGTACCCCGCCAACAACCAACCGAGGGCGACTTGATCCAACGCGGGGCCAACAAGTGGGCTGGCCAGTGCGCTTTGATCCAGCGAGAAGCTGCCCTGAGGCAAGCTGGCAGCGATTCGGGCTGACCAAAAGCGCAAACGCAAGCGCGCCGTGTCCGTGCCGATGCCTGCCACAGCAGCACATGGTCGGCCGTCGGTGCCGGGTAAAATGCGGGTATCGCCCAAACTTGCATCAAACCCGGTGGCCACCAGCCATGCCTGATGTGCATGCGATTGTGTGGCCAGCCAGCCTGCCAGATCTTGGGGGGCAAGCAGGTAAAGTGGTAACGAATCATGGGTATTTGTGGCAAAACGCATCGATATAACCGGGCCTCTGAACCTTCATGGGCCAAGTGCGCCCTGCTTGTCACCCTAGCCGATCATGCGTCGCCTGCAAGATCGTTCCAAGGGAACGCAGGCCCCAAACGATCAAACGCTTTGGCCACGCAGATCCCAAACTTCGGCCAGTGACTGATCGCCAATGCGCGACAGCCGCGCCCAAGTCGCCGCCAGTGCCACCTGATCAGAGCGCAGCGCGCAATTCACGACATCGCGCGACACCTGTGCCACGCTTGTCAGCCCAACATCTTGCGACAGTTTTCGGATTACATTGCAGCTTTTGCACAGTGCTGCGATGTCTTGGGTGCTAAACTGACGCTCCATCTCGGCCAATCGCCGGGCCAGCGTTTCCATGGCGCGCTCAATCATATCTTCGGCGGCATTTTCACCCAATTTCACATAAAGCCCCATCAGCTTGTCAGGGTCGAGCCCGACGTTTTCTTTGTGATGCAATACTGACAATTCCATACCCAAACACTCCTGTGCCACTGGTCTTAGGATGGGTTTTGACAGTCAGTCGTCAAAATAAGGTTGATCTGTTCGTGAAAATTTTCACAAACCCCTCGATTTTTGGGCGCAAGCCCCTTAGGCAGGCAACAGCAAAAAAAGGGATGACAGCATGGATCACGCATCGCCGCTTCCGCCCTATCTCGTCCAGCGCTACAATGGATGGAAGGCAACCAGTTATCAGGAAAATAAAGCCTGGTATCATCGTCTCGCCGAGGACGGTCAGCACCCGCGTGCTATGGTGATTTCGTGCTGTGACAGCCGTGTTCATGTGACTGCGATCTTTGGGGCGGATCAGGGCGAATTTTTCATTCACCGCAATATCGCTAACCTTGTGCCGCCCTATAAACCTGATGGCGATATCCATGGCACTTCTGCTGCGGTGGAATATGCGGTGACAGTTCTAAAGGTGGCGCATCTGGTGGTGCTGGGGCACTCAAATTGCGGTGGGGTCAAGGGATGCCACGATATGTGCGCAGGTGATGCCCCCGAATTGGAAGAGCGCACCAGCTTTATTGGGCGTTGGATGGATATTCTGCGCCCCGGCTATGAACGGGCTGCGACCATCAAAGACCCTGCCGCCCGGTTGCAAGCACTGGAAAAAGAGGCGGTGCTGATATCGTTGCAAAACCTTATGAGCTTTCCGTTCGTGCGCAGCCGGGTGGAAGAAGATCGCCTGACCCTTCATGGCTTGTGGAATGAGATCGGCACAGGTGGGTTGGAGCAATATGACCCTGCTGAACAAAGGTTTATGCCAATCTAAGCCCGTTTAAATCTGCGACTGGGCTGTGGGTGTTAAAGCGGCCGATGGCACTTGTTTGGTTATTTTGTACGCTTGTGTGGTTCGCTAGGAAATTCCAAAAGTCCGCGTGCGCACCCTTGCGCCAGGCGCCCGCTTTGGTTTAAGACGACACACTGTGAGGCGGGTGGGCAGGCAGGCTATGCACCGGATTGCAAATCCGAGTAGACCGGTTC
>CALAXT010000053.1 GCA_937895435.1 uncultured Paracoccaceae bacterium
GGATTAGAAGATTTGCTGCAACATCGGGTTATTGGCTATATCCCAGATATGATTTTTGACCGAGAGTTGGATTATCTGGCCGAAATCGGTGCACGCAAACTGGGTATGGCGTCAAATTCGGTATCGGTGCAGTTCAATCTGATTCGTATTGGGGCAGGGGTGGGGATGGTGCATGATTTCGCCCGTCACGCTGCCCCCGACCTGGTCAGCGTGCTGGCCGATCAGGTCTCTTTGCAGCGCAGCTTTTATCTGATTCGTCCCGAAGATGATCGCAAGGTTGATCGACTGAACCGCTTTGCTGCGCGGCTGGTCAGTGGCCTGGCACAGGAGGTGGCGCGGCTTGAGGCGCGGGTGCATCACGGTGGGGCATAACGGACCAAGGCAGATGTTTCCAAGGGCCGCCCTCTTGCCAAGGCGCTTGTAATATTGTTGCTTGAGCGCGCAACAGCCAAGGGCGGACCTATGCGGATTGGACTTTATCCCGGCACTTTCGACCCAATGACGCTGGGCCATTTAGATATTATCAAACGTGCGGCCAGTTTGGTGGACCGCTTGGTGATCGGCGTGGCCATCAACCGAGATAAGGGCCCTTTGTTTTCTTTGGAAGAACGCGTGGCGATGTTAGAGGCAGAAAGCGCGCGGCTGAGTGTTGAGACTGGCATGGAAATTCGTGTGCATCCGTTTGAAAATCTGTTGATTGAATGTGCACGTGATGTTGGCGCGGGGCTGATTTTGCGCGGTCTTCGGGCAGTTGCAGATTTTGAGTATGAATATCAGATGGTGGGCATGAACCGGGTGCTGGACAACAGCATTGAGACGGTTTTTTTGATGGCCGAAGCCCGACATCAGGCGATTGCGTCAAAGCTTGTCAAGGAAATTGCCCGGCTGGGGGGCGATGTGGCCTCTTTTGTGACGCCGGCAGTTCATGCAGCGTTGCGCGCAAAGCTGGGGCGTTAAATCTGATCGCACCTTTGTGTGCAAGGTGAAGCGCTCTTGCCCCATTGCCCATCCTTTCCCGCAGCACAAATAAAAAAGGCGAGAGATGTTATCTCTCGCCTTTCTGGTTTTAGGTTCTGAAACTTAGTTCAGAGCGGCAACAGCAGCTTGCTGTTCGGCCAGCTTCGGGTTTGGAACCAGACCGAACAGGGCCGAGGCGCTGTCTGGGCCAATTTGATCGTCTGACACGAAGAAATTGATGAACTCTTTAAAGCCTGGGATGATGCCGACATGCGCTTTTTTGACATAGATATAAAGCGGGCGCGAAATCCCATAGCTGCCATCTGCAATGCCTTCCAGCGATGGCATTTTGCCCTGATACGGGTTCGCTTTGATGCGATCCATGTTGTTCAGGTAATATGACATTCCGAACACACCGACGGCCTGTGGGTTGGCGGCAATGCGCGAAATGGTTTCGTTGTAGTCACCATCAATTTCAACAACCACACCGTCGGTGCGGATCGCGGTGCACTCGGCCACGGCTTTGTTTTCGTCAAACATTTTGCAGCCGCGCTCAAGCACGTTTTTGTCAAACACTTCGCGGGTGCCGTGCTTGGTGCCCGGGATCAGCAGCGAAATTTTCTGGTCTGGGAACGAAGCGTCGATTTCTTTCCAGTTGGTATAGGGGTTTTCAACGACCTTACCGTTGACCACAACTTCTTTCGAAATTGCTTTCCAAACGGTTGCAGGTGTGAACTTAAAGCTGGGGCCGTTCACATCGGTTGCGAACAAAACGCCATCATAGCCGATTACGACTTCCAGGAAATCAACGCCGTTTGCTTTGCAAGCTGCGATGTCTTTTTTGGAGATTTTCGAAGATGAGTTTGCAATGTCGATGGTATTTTCGTCAACACCTTCACAAAGCTTTTTACGGCCAGAGCCCGAACCGCCACCCTCAACAACGGGGGTTTTGAATTTGGTGTTTTCGCCAAAAGCTTCGGCGATGATTGTGGCATAGGGCTGCACGGTGCTGGAACCGGCGAGTTGCACACGATCACGGGCGGTCGCAGTCGTAGCAACAGCAAGCGAAAGTGTAGCTACGGCTACTGCGATTTTAAACGGTGTCATCTCATTCTCCCAAGAATGTTTAAGAGCAAAGTCAAACAGTGCGAGCATCGTTCGACTCTAACGTGGCCCCGATATAGGACAGTTATGTGAAGGAAATGCGACACTTGGGATTTGCACAAAAAATTCACATTCCCGCCTCCAATCCAAAACATGCGCCACTGCGCCGGGCCGCGATTAATTTTGGGTTGGCCAACGAAATTCTTGGGTGTCTGCGGTGTGTCTTACATTTTGGGATGATTATTGTGACAAGATATCTATATGCCTGTCTTGATGGGGGGGGCTTATTTCAAACTGTCATATAACTGTTACAAAAATGCCGCAAAAACGAAATGGAACAGATTTAAGCGTGCGTGTAGATGCGGCGGCACTCTGCCTGATGCGCAAAACGTTGTGGGTAAGAAATGTTTTGATGTGCAGGTGAGAGCAGATCGTATTGTTCAAACTGCGCCCACCCGCAGGATCCAAGCCTTTGTGTGGCTAGACTGATTTTAATACGGGCACGGCCTTGGTCATGCCCAAGACCCTTTGACTGGCAGGACTACCATGAGCATCGGCCTTCTTTCGTTAATCGTTCTGACCCTGACGGTAATTGGATATGTCGTCGGACGATCCCGCGCTGTGAGCCAAGTCTCAGGTGATATCCGCAAGCTGCATTCTTTGCCGGTGTTTTATGGGCGGATCACCGCGCTTACGACGGCTGTACCAGCGGCGCTGCTGATCATCGTTTGGCTGTTGGTTGAGCCACTGTTTTTGGAAAACCACGCGTTCTCGTTGATAGATTCGGCCGATATACCGCAGGGGCAATCGACTGAGCTGGTGATGTCAGATGTGCGCCGGGTGGCCGCTGGGCTGGATATGCTGCAGGCCAACGGCCAGGATCTGGCGCCGCTGCTGCAAGACAGTGCAGCGTTGAAAACTGCCCTAAATGACAATGGCATTGTGCTGCAAACCGAGCCAGCACCCTCGATCATGACGGCCAGCATGGCCTTGCGCCAAGCGCAGTCACTGTCGCGGCTGGCGATGGTTGTTGTGGCGCTTGTGGTGTCGGGTGGGGGGCTGGCTTTGGGGCTGTCGCGTATCTCACCGGTATTTCGGGCGCGCAATTCGGCAGAGCGTTTTGTGATCTGGTTGCTGTTGGGCTGTTCAATGATTGCGATTTTGACCACCTTTGGAATTGTGGCCTCACTTTTGCTCGAATCGCTGCATTTTTTCCAACTGTATCCCATTACAGATTTTCTGTTTTCAACCGAGTGGTCGCCGAAATTTGGCGGAGGCGGCACGCTGGGTGTATTGCCGCTGCTTTGGGGGACACTTTATGTGTCTGTTATTGCGCTGCTGGTTTCGGTGCCGATTGGTCTGTTGTCTGCGATTTATTTGGCTGAATATGCCAGCCGCGCAACGCGCGCTTGGGCCAAACCAGCGATTGAAATTCTGGCTGGTATTCCAACGATTGTTTATGGGCTTTTTGCGCTGGTTACAGTGGGGCCGTTGCTGCGCGATTATTTCGCAGAGCCCTTGGGGTTGGGAAATTCGTCATCATCGGTGCTGACGGCCGGGCTTGTCATGGGCATCATGGTCATCCCTTTTGTGTCATCACTGTCTGACGACATTATCAACGCCGTGCCGCAAAGCCTGCGCGATGGCTCGTTTGCTTTGGGCGCGACGCAATCGGAAACGGTGCGCAAGGTCGTGTTGCCAGCCGCGTTGCCGGGAATTGTTGGGGCTATCTTGTTGGCGGCGTCCCGCGCGATCGGTGAGACGATGATTGTGGTGATGGGGGCAGGGGCGGCGGCGAAAATGTCGTTAAACCCGTTAGAAGCCATGACCACGGTTACCGTGAAAATCGTTAGTCAGTTGACGGGTGATATTGAATTTGCCAGTGCTGAAACGCTGGTGGCCTTTGCCTTGGGGTTGACGCTGTTCACCCTGACCCTTTGCTTGAATGTCGTTGCACTGATCATTGTGCGTAAATATCAGGAGCAATACGATTGACCCGCGCTTCGCTTTTCAAACAAGACGCTCGCACCAGCGCGCGCAACGCAGCCGAAAAACGCTTTCGGGCCTATGGGCTTGGGGCCATTGCAATTGCGATTTCGGCGCTGATTTGGCTGTTGGTGTCGATTTTTTCCAACGGTCTGCCCGCGTTTAAACAGACCTTTCTCAGCTATCCGGTGCTGCTTGATGCCGCGGTGCTGGATAAATCTGGGACGCGCGACCCAGATACGATGGCAATGGCCACAACGCGAACTTATGAACGGGTTTTGATCAAAGCGCTTGACGCTGAAATTGTTGCACGCGGCATTGATATGGGTGCGCTTGATCCAAAGAAACTGGGCAATTTGATTTCACCCGAGGCCCCCGCGACCTTGCGCAACCAGGTTCTGGCTGATCCGTCGCTGATTGGGCAGACGATTGTGGTCAATGTTTTGGCTGGTGGTCGGATTGACGGTTACTTTAAGGGCCGCGTGACGATGGAAACCGCGATGCTTGATCAAAACACCTCGCCCGCGCAATTGGCTTTGGCTGATGAATTGAAAGCGGCCGGTATTTTGGAAATTAAGGCAAACCCCGGATTTCTGACAATGCCTGATGCCTCAGACAAACGCCCCGAAGCAGCTGGGCTTGGAATTGCCATTCTTGGGTCGCTTTACATGATGTTGGTGGTGCTGGTTTTGGCATTGCCCATCGGTGTGGCGGCATCGGTCTATCTGGAAGAGTTTGCCCCCAAGAATAAGTTGACGGACCTGATTGAGGTCAACATTGCCAACCTTGCGGCGGTTCCATCGATTGTTTTTGGGATCTTGGGGTTGGCGATTTTCATCAACTTCATGGGGTTGCCTCTTTCGGCGCCGATCGTGGGCGGGCTTGTGCTGACGCTGATGACGCTGCCGGGAATTATCATCCCAACACGGGCCGCATTGAAAGCTGTGCCCCCCTCCATTCGTGAGGCCGCGCTTGGAATTGGTGCCAGCCGATTGCAAACTGTAACACATCACGTATTGCCGCTGGCGATGCCGGGTATTTTGACCGGAACGATCATCGGTTTGGCACAGGCTTTGGGGGAAACGGCACCGCTGCTGTTGATCGGTATGGTGGCCTTTGTGCGTGACTTCCCCGATGCGCCGCCCGCAGGTCTTTTTGATCCAGCCGCCGCTTTGCCGGTGCAGATCTACAACTGGACCACCCGTGGCGATCCTGGCTTTATTGAGCGGGCTTCGGGGGCCATCATCGTGCTGCTGATTTTCTTGGTCATCATGAATGGGTGTGCGATCTATCTGCGTCGCAAGTTTGAACGCCGCTGGTAAGCACGCGCAGTTGCGCAAAAGGGCGGCGCGCCCTTTCTGGGCATGCCCTTGGCAAAAGATGTGCTGTAGATTGGTTTTGTTGTGGCCGACAATCAAAAGTCAAAGACAGTGTGCCCCCCCCTGCTTGCCATCTGTTTGGTGATGTAGGGTGGTCAATTACGATCTTCGATCTTGACGATCTGGCCATCTTCTAGCGTCAGAATGCGGTCGGCACGGTCGAGTATACGGGGGTCATGGGTGACCAGCAGTGTGGTGGTGCCGCGTGCTTGGCCCATGCGTTTGAGCAAATCGACCACTTCGGCGGCACTGTCTTTATCCAATGCGGCGGTTGGCTCGTCTGCAAGGACCATGGCCGGGGTGCCCACCAAGGCACGCGCGACAGCGACGCGCTGTTTTTGCCCCCCCGAAAGATTTCCCGGCAGATAGTTAACCCGGTCAGACAACCCAACCAGCCCCAGCATGTGGCCTGCGGCTTTTTGCGCCAGAGCGTTCGGGATCCCGGGGTGCACCTGCAGGCCCATCATCACATTTTGCAACGCTGTCAGGCTTTCATGCAGGTTATGGGCCTGAAAGATAAACCCCAATCTGCGGCGTAACGCGACCAGATCCGCTTCGCTTGCGCCGTTGATCTCTTGTTCCAAAAGCTGCACGGATCCGTCTTGCACGGCACGCAGACATCCAATCAGCGTCAGCACAGTCGTTTTGCCAGAGCCCGATGGCCCCATCAGCACCGTAAAACTGCCGCGCTTCAGCGTCAGGTTAATATCAAACAGCGCCTGTTTTCGTACATCACCGCCACCAAACCAGTGGTTTAAACCCGCAACCTTAATGATATCATCGTCGGTCATGGTGGCCCTTAAAACAAGTCAGCGGGATCAGCGGCGGCCAGACGGCGCGTGGCAATGATTCCTGACAGTGCAGAAAAGGCGATGGTGCCAAGAAAAACGCTGATCGCCATTGTGCCAGACATAGCCAATGGCAGCGTGGTTATGGCGCCCATCAGCTTTAAAATAGCTGTGCCCACCAGTAAGCCGGGCAAAAACCCCATGACCCCCAGCACCAGCGCCTCTTCCAAAACGATACCCAGAAAAAAGCGCCCACTGTAGCCCATGGCCTTAAACGTGGCATATTCGCGCAGATGATCGGCGACATCGGTTGAGAGAACCTGATAGACAATCACCAAACCCACCAGCACCCCGATCAGCACGCCAAATCCAAAGATGATCCCGGTTGGTCGGCGGGTTTGCTGGTATAGCAGATCTTCTTGCGCGGCATCAGCATAGGAACGGATCCGCAAACTTGGGTCAGAAATCAGCGTTTTGAGCCGTGCAATCACTTGATCTGGCTTAGACCCCGCGCGAAGCGTCAGCAAAATATGATCAGGCGCCCCTGAACTGCGGGCTGGGAACAATGACAAAAAGGTTTGGTCTGACACCAACATATAGCCATCACCGCCAAACCCACCGCCACCAGCAAAGGTGGCATAGGCTGTCAGTGTGCGGCCCTGTGTTTCAAATTCAAGTGGGCTTTGGGGGCGGATTGCGGCCGCCTCATCACGGGGCAGGCCTCGGGCCAGCCGGTCAATGAGGGCAGCATTTTGGACCTGCAGCAGGTTCGTATCGCCTGCAATTTCATTGGCCAAAAAGCGGGGCTTTGCTGGATCAATCCCAAAGGTGGTGAAGCTTATGTCTTTGGTGGCGCGGTCCCATGGCACGTTGCCGATCAAAAGTCCGGTGCCATCGGTGACATCAGGATCTGCCAAGGCTTGCAGTAACCATTGGCGCGCAACATTGCCGCCCTCGCTTAGGGCGTTGGCGTCTTGGGCTGAAATCATCACATCGGCCTGAAAAAAATCATAGGGCCGGAGTGTGGCGGCGGCCATTGAATTCATGATGCCCAATTGCACAAAGACCAACACATTGGCAAAGGCCACCCCGGCCAGCGCCGCTGCAAATCGGGTGCGGTTATGGGTCAGCTGCAACCAGCCAATCGGTAACCGGCCAAACAGCCGTTGTAAAAGCTGGCTCATTGCGCGGCCTGTGGGGGGGCGGTGGTGTCGATACGGGCGATCAGCTCAAGGTTGGTGAACCGCGCCGCCAGTTCCGATGACCCTTGATCAAGCGCCACCAAAATGCGGATCACGCGGGCATCTTTGTTTTCAGCGGCATCGTCGGAAATCATCCCTTGACGGCCAACGGTTAGCCCAATGCTGTCAACGCGCCCGCGCAGGGTTTGGCCCAAGGCGGCTGTGACCAGCTCGACCGCCTGATCCAATTCAATGGCGCTGATCCGATCTTGCCAGATTTCAACCTCGGCCATCATCTGGCTGGTATCGCCCATTTCCATGATGCCTTCGGATGGTGGGCGTTGGCCGGGGGTTGCATGAATCTCTAAAATTGTCCCGGCAATTGGTGCCACGACCGCGGCGCGGGCAAGATCAAGGTTGGCCCGGGCCAGTTCGGCCTGTGCCGCGTCGACATTGCGAGCGGCCACAACGACATCGGGTTGTTCATCCAGCGCAAGGCTTGAAAACCGATTCAGCGTTGCCTCGGCTCGGGTGACGGCCAACGCGGTTCCGGCGGCGGCGCTGCGCATGGCATCCAATGTGGCCTCGGTTGTGACGCTGCGGTCAAACAGTTCTTGGCTGCGGGCAAGGTTGGTGCGGGCTTCGGTTGCGTTGGTCACCGCTTGGTCCAAAGCGGCTTGGGCTTCATCGCGGCTGGCGGCGACTGCGGCGCGGGTTTGCATCAGACCTGCTTGGCGGATCGCTAAATTTGCCTCTGCCATCAGCACGGCGCTTTCCAAGGCGGTGCGGTTATCAAGCCAGGCAAGGGGTGCGCCCTTGGCCACTTTGTCGCCAACAGACACCATAATATCTGCCACCCGCGCATCACCCGCGCCAAACGGGGCCGCAACAATCGAAATATCGCCGCGCGGCAGAATACGGGCCAAGCCGATCACATCGGTGGGCAGCATCGTTTCCGCCATTTTCGGCGGCAGAGTGATTTTTGGGGGAAGCGCGATCGGTGCGCTTGAGCCCCCACCGGGCTGCAACCCGGTCAGCGCGTAGAATTTCTGTAAGCCAGGCGGTTGAAAATAAAGGCCAATCACCGCGCCTGAAAACATTAAAACTGGGATCAACAGCACCAAAAGCCAGATTTTGCGAAAGATGCGCCGTGGGGGGCGCTGTGCGCCCGTCCCAAGCCCCGCCTCAAGTCCTGCCCCAAGCCCCAGATCAATGGGCAAATCAGATGGTGTTTCAGCGGGCATGCATTTGGCCTTTTCTTTGAAAGCAGCGTGTGTGACCCAAGGTGCGGCTGTGGTGATCGCTTTGCCCTGTGGTTAAGGGCTGGCGTCTGGCGGTGCCTTGATGTCGGTCAAACGGTGCGGCAGACATCTGGCAATTATTTAGACGGCCCGCAGGCCGCGTGGGTGCTGGACTTGGCAGGTCGATGAGCCGATATTGCATCTATGAGTTTGCCGCCAGGATTTCTTGATGAGTTGCGCACCCGCACCTCGCTTACGCGGGTTGTCGGGCGGCGTGTGGTTTGGGATCCGCGCAAGTCGAACCAAGGCAAGGGTGACATGTGGGCGCCGTGCCCGTTTCACCAAGAAAAAACTGCGTCTTTTCATGTTGATGAGCGCAAAGGCTATTATTATTGCTTTGGCTGCCAAGCCAAAGGTGATGCGCTCAGCTTTCTGCGTGAAACTGAGAATATGGGGTTCATGGAAGCGGTTGAGGCTTTGGCCACTGAGGCTGGCATGCAGATGCCGGCTGTGTCGCCAGAAAACCATGTGCGTCGTGATCATCTGGCCGGATTGGCCGAAGTGATGGAGGCGGCGGTACGCCATTATCGCATGATGTTGCGGGGCGCGGCGGCGGGGCAGGCACGCGCTTATTTGGCGGGACGCGGGCTGCCAGATGCGGCTTTGGCGCGGTTTGAAATGGGATTTGCCCCCGATGCGCGTGGGGGTCTTTTGCAGGCGCTGAGTGGGCAGGGAATCGCGGTTGATCAGATGATTGAGGCCGGTTTGGTGGCGCTGCCCGATGGTGGTGGTGCGCCCTATGACCGCTTTCGCGACCGCATCATCTTTCCAATCCGCGATGCACGGGGGCGGTGCATTGGCCTTGGTGGGCGCGCAATGGCGGCCGATGCGCGGGCAAAATACCTCAACAGTCCTGAAACGGCGTTGTTTGATAAGGGGCGCAGCCTCTACAACCATGGCCCCGCGCGTGAGGCGGCTGGAAAGGGCCAGCCCTTGATTGTCGCTGAGGGCTATATGGATGTCATTGCGCTGGTTCAGGCAGGGTTTGAGGCCAGCGTGGCCCCGTTGGGAACTGCGATCACCGAAAGCCAGTTGGAAATGATGTGGCGCATCAGCCCCGAGCCTGTGATTGCGCTTGATGGCGATAAGGCAGGGTTGCGCGCGGCGATGCGTTTAATGGATCTGGCTTTGCCGCTGTTAGAGGCGGGGCGGGGGTTGCGGTTTTGTTTGTTGCCACAAGGGATGGACCCAGATGATTTGGT
Source organism: uncultured Paracoccaceae bacterium (assembly GCA_937895435.1). GTDB lineage: Bacteria > Pseudomonadota > Alphaproteobacteria > Rhodobacterales > Rhodobacteraceae > CALAXT01. The sequence goes on from CALAXT010000053.1 coordinate 9,899, forward strand.
GCGCAGTCAGGGTGCCGATGCGCTGAGGGGGCTTTTGGATGCGGCGGTGCCGATGGTCAGCCTGCTGTGGCAGCGCGAAACCGAGGGCCGGGTGTTTGACAGCCCCGAGCGTCGGGCAGGGCTTGATAAAACCTTGCGGAGTTTGATTGCCAAGATCAAAGATCCATCGGTGCGCAGCCACTACGGTGCGGCGATTGCGGAACTGCGCTTTGCGCTTTTTGCCGCTGCCCGCCCAGCCAAGGGCAGCGCACCTGTGGCGGGCATGGGGGTGCGCCGTGGTGTGGGCAAATCATATGGAAACAAAGGATTTGGTGGAAAATCCGGGGCGTACATGCCGCCCCAACCGCCACTGGGGGTCACGCGCAAATCCTTTTTGGGTAACGCGGTCGATGGCGCCGAAAACAATCTGCGCGAGGCGGTGATTTTGGCGGTGTTGGCCGTGCACCCTACGTTGATTGTAGAATTTGAACCCGGTTTGGCGCAGTTGCAGCCCCGCCTGCCTGATCACGCATCGCTACAACGGGCGCTGCTGGCCCAGATTGGCCCCGGTTCTGATGATGACAAGCGTAAAGCGATTGCTATCGCAGCGGGCGATGCCCTTGAAAGAGTGATGGTTCAAAGCCATGTCCGCATAGTGCCGGCAATGCGCAGCCGCGATGACCGTGATTTGGCCCGCAGTTGTGTGGCCGAAGAACTGGCCAAGCTGCATGCGCGCCGGGCGGTTGCGCAGGAGATTGAGGATGCAATGCAAGATCTGGGCGGATTGCCCGATGAGGGTTTAACTTGGCGGCTGACCCAAGCCACTGCCGCCCGTCAGGCCGCAGAGCGGGTAGGCATTGAAGACAGTTCGGATCTGGGCGAAGACCGCGCAGCGTTATCAAAAGGCCTGCAATCCTTGATTGATTCGCAGGTTTGGGTCAGGAAGCCACGCTAGGCTGTTTCGCATCTGTGATTCGGTTGCGTGATTCGGTAAAGAGGGGGAGTGATTCGCCCCCGAACTTAGGAGCAAAGATGGCTGTGAGTGAAGCAGACGACCGCAAGCCCGACGATCAGGATGGCGATATGGCCCTTGATATGAGCCAAGCGGCCGTCAAAAAGATGATCGCCGATGCCAGAGAGCGCGGCTATATCACCTATGATCAGCTCAATTCGGTGCTGCCGCCCGAACAAGTTTCCTCAGAGCAAATCGAAGACGTGATGTCGATGCTCAGTGAAATGGGCATCAACGTTATCGAAGATGACGAGGCCGAAGAGGCTGATCCTGTCGGTGGTGAGCTGGTTGAGCTGTCATCATCGCGCGATGTTGCGGTTTCGCAAACACCCAGCGAAACGCTGGACCGCACCGATGATCCGGTTCGGATGTATCTGCGGGAAATGGGCTCGGTTGAACTGCTCAGCCGCGAGGGCGAGATTGCCATTGCCAAGCGCATTGAGGCGGGGCGCAACACGATGATTGCGGGCCTGTGCGAAAGCCCGCTGACGTTTCAGGCCATCACCATCTGGCGTGACGAATTGCTGAGCGAAGATATTTTGCTCCGCGATGTGATCGATCTTGATGCCACCTTTGGCCGGTCGCTTGAAGAAGATTCTGATGAAGAAAGCCCCATCGGTGAGGGCTTGGATTTGGGCGCAAGCGGTTCTGCCGCACCCAATTCTTCTGCAGCATCGAGCCAAGGCCCCGAGTTAGATGCCGATGGCAACCCGTTGATGCGGGGCGGTGATGATGATGAGGATGACGAAGAGGCCTCAAACATGTCGCTGGCCGCGATGGAGGCCGTGCTTAAGCCACGCGTGCTGGAAACGCTGGATCAGATCGCGCGTGACTATGTCAAATTGTCCGAAATGCAAGATTTGCGCATGTCGGCCACACTGAACGAAGAAGACGCATTTTCAAGCCATGAAGAAACCGCCTATCAGCAGTTGCGCTCAGAGATTGTCGAATTGGTCAATTCGATGCATCTGCACAACAACCGGATCGAAGCGCTGATCGACCAGCTTTACGGCATCAACCGTAAGATTATGTCGATTGACAGCAATATGGTTAAGCTGGCCGATCAGGCTCGGATCAACCGGCGCGAATTCATCGATGAATATCGCGGCTATGAGCTGGACCCAACTTGGCTGGATCGGATGGCGGCCAAGGCGGGCCGGGGCTGGCAGGCGCTTTTGGAACGCTCGCGTCCAAAAGTTGAGGAATTGCGCAATGATATGGCCCAGGTTGGCCAATATGTCGGCGTAGACATATCAGAGTTCCGCCGCATCGTTAATCAGGTGCAAAAAGGTGAAAAAGAAGCGCGTCAGGCCAAGAAAGAAATGGTCGAAGCGAACCTGCGTTTGGTTATTTCAATTGCCAAGAAATACACCAACCGTGGCTTGCAGTTTCTGGATCTTATTCAGGAAGGCAATATTGGTCTGATGAAGGCGGTCGATAAATTTGAATATCGCCGTGGTTACAAATTCAGTACCTATGCCACGTGGTGGATCCGTCAGGCTATCACGCGCTCGATTGCTGATCAGGCGCGCACGATCCGTATCCCTGTGCATATGATTGAAACGATCAATAAGCTGGTGCGCACAGGGCGGCAGATGCTGCATGAAATTGGCCGGGAACCGACGCCCGAAGAACTGGCTGAAAAGCTGCAAATGCCGCTGGAAAAAGTGCGCAAGGTGATGAAAATCGCCAAAGAGCCGATCAGCCTTGAAACACCGATTGGCGATGAAGAAGACAGCCAGCTCGGCGATTTCATCGAAGATAAAAACGCAATTTTGCCGCTGGAAAGCGCCATTCAGGAAAATCTGCGCGAAACCACAACGCGCGTTTTGGCCAGCCTAACGCCCCGCGAAGAACGGGTGTTGCGGATGCGTTTTGGTATCGGCATGAATACCGACCACACATTAGAAGAAGTGGGCCAGCAGTTCAGTGTTACCCGGGAACGGATTCGCCAGATTGAGGCGAAGGCATTGCGCAAACTGAAACATCCCTCGCGGTCGCGTAAGTTGCGCAGCTTCTTGGATCAGTGATGCGGCTTTGGCCCGCCTTGGGCTTTGTCTTGGCATCCGCCACTTTGGGGGCGGGTGTCGGCACCGCCACCGCACCATTTTGGGCGCAAAACGGCTTGCGGGTGGTTGCCGTGTCGCCAGATGCGTTTTTCGTGCCTTTTGGCGGCAAATCGGATGTTCAGGCGTTTTGGTGCGCGGCGGGCGATTATGTGATTGATGCAATGGGCTTGCCCGGTGTGACGCAAATCTATCGGGTGTCCGCGCCCCCGCGCCGATCTGGTGCTGGCATCAGCTTTTCGCTTGATCCGGCACAGGCAACCAGCACAACGGGGATGTTTTTGCTGGGCCATACTGGCGCGGGCGTCCATGCAAGGTTTGCCGAAAGCCTGTGCAGCGCGCTTTAGGCGTGTGTGGCCCATCCGCAAGATATGGGGATAAAATTCCCCCCTACCCAATCCCTAGCGTGTGACCTATAGTTGCGGTGGTATAAGCCTGTTTATCGCCGACGGAGGCCCCATGCGCTGCCCATTTTGTGGACATATTGACACCCAAGTCAAAGACAGCCGTCCCGCCGAAGATCATGTGTCTATTCGCCGTCGGCGGTTTTGCCCGGCCTGTGGCGGGCGTTTTACCACCTATGAGCGGGTGCAGTTGCGCGATTTGGTGGTGATCAAAAGCTCTGGCCGGCGCGAAGATTTTGACCGCACCAAACTGGAACGCTCTATCCGTATCGCCATGCAAAAACGCCCAATTGATCCCGAACGGATTGATCAGATGATTTCAGGCATCGTGCGGCGTTTGGAATCTTTGGGTGACAGTGATATCCCATCCAAAGTGATCGGTGAGATCGTGATGGAAACGCTGGCCCGGATCGACACCGTGGCCTATGTGCGTTTTGCCAGTGTTTATAAAAACTTTCAGGCGGCAGACGATTTCGATAAATTCGTGTCAGAACTGCGCCCACCGGTTAGCCCGGCAGACGAGTGATCAGCGACGACACCCGCTTTATGGCGCTGGCGCTGCAATTGGGGCAGCGCGGGCTGGGGCAGGTTTGGCCAAACCCTGCGGTTGGGGCTGTGATTGTGGTGCAAGGCCGCATCGTCGGCCGGGGGTGGACCCAGCCAGGTGGCCGCCCGCATGCAGAAACCATGGCTTTGGCGCAGGCGGGCGATCTGGCGCGTGGTGCGACAGCCTATGTCAGTCTTGAGCCATGCGCCCATCACGGTAAAACCCCACCCTGTGCGCAGGCGTTGATTTCTGCGGGCATAACGCGTGTTGTCAGCGCGATCCAAGATCCTGATTCCCGGGTGGGTGGGCGCGGTCATGCCATGTTGCGTGCCGCTGGCGTCGAGGTAACAACCGGTGTGCTGGCCACCCAAGCGGCCGAGTCGCATCTGGGGTTTTTCACCCGCATCACCCAAGCACGCCCAATGGTGACGTTGAAATTGGCGCTAAGCCTTGATGGGCGCATTGCCACTGCAGCCGGTGAAAGCCGCTGGATCACAGGGCCGCAAGCCCGGGCACGGGTGCATTTGATGCGCGCCCAGCATGATGCAGTTCTGGTAGGGGCGGGCACTGCGCGGGCGGATGACCCGCATCTTGGCGTGCGGGGCTTGGGCATTGCGGCACAGCCAGTGCGGATGGTGGCCAGTGCGGGCTTGGATTTGCCGCAAGGGGGCGCGCTTGCCGCCTCGGCCGCCGAGGGGCGGTTGTGGCTGCTGCATGGCGCGGGCCTGGTTGGAGAATGTTACGATTTTTGGCAAGCCCAAGGTGCGCGGCTGTTGCCTGTTGCGCTTGGGCCAGACGGTGCGCTGGCGGTGGGGGCGATGCTGGGGGCTTTGGCTGGCCAAGGCATCGGTCGGGTGTTTTGCGAGGGTGGCGGCGCGTTGGCTGCTGGGCTGTTGCAGGCAGGTTTTGTCGACCGTCTTGCGATCTTTCACGCCGGTTTAATGCTGGGGGCCGGTGGGCGCGCAGGGGTTGGCCCGCTGGCCGATCAACCCTTGGCACTTTTTGACCGCTTTGAGCTGGCAGGCACTGAGGTTCTCGGCCCAGATGTTCTAAACCTGTGGCGTAAATCCTCTGCAGTCTAAGCAGATTTTCGCAATCTTTCTGATTTTTGTCCCCGAAAATAGGGTTCCCAAAAACGTTGCCCTAAAAATCCGTTCCAAAAACTGTTGGGGAAAACGGCGCAGACTTACCTGTTTGTCAAACGATCAACCGATGCCACGGTGTTCAAGGGGCCGGTGATGGCGCTTAGCGTCTTTTGCAGCTGCACAAACGGCGCTTCGGTCACATAAATGGTATCGCCATCGTGAATGATGAATTCGCGGGCCAAAAACAGCCCATCCGCCCCTGACAGGTTCAGCCCATAGATCACCCGCTGATCGGCCGTGATATCTGTTCTGTTCAAGATGGAATTGGCAATTTTTGGCTGTTCCTTGCGCAATACGAACACACCTGTCGGATCTGCCAGCGAACTGTTCAACCCGCCCACAACCGCCAGTGCATCAAGCGCTGACAGATCTTGTTTTGAAAAGGCCACGCGGCTTTGTGATCCGGTCGCGCCAAGCGCGATGAATGCGCGGGTGTCTTGTTCAACCATAATGCGGTCGCCCGGGCGGAGAGCGATATCATTTTTGGGATTGTGCGTGATGTCGTTAAACCAAACGGTACCACTTTGATCGCCCCGTTGCACAGTTACCAGCGCCACCTCGGGCTCGACCGCGACACCACCGGCTTTGGCCAGCATGGCAGACAGTCGCCGGGTGGGTTGTTCGATGGGGTAAACGCCCTGCCCCCCTACTTTGCCCAAAATTGACACAGTCGCCCCATTGCCGGCCAGCCGCACAACCTGCACCTGTGGGTCTGGCGTTTGCGGCAGCAATTTTTGTGTGATGAGGGCGCGCAGCCCGTCGGGCGTTTCGCCAGCGGCTTTGATGCGACCGGCATAGGGCACAAAGATCATACCGTCGCCATCTACCTGCACCTGCGTCAACGCTGATGTCCGCTGGCCTTGGCTGGCCAACAGGCCATCATTCACATTTTCATAAATCGTCAAGCCCAGCGTGTCGCCGCTGCTCAGCGTGTCGGGGCCCACAATCATCGCCTTTTGGAAAAAGGGGCCAAATCCTGATGCGGGGGGGCGCTGTGTTAAGCGTGCCACTTCGGGGTCAACCAAAACAAACGCGCTTGATCCCGGTGCTGCGCTTATATTTTCCAAAATGCCGTCACGGCCGGGGCCGGACTTTGGCAGGGCGCAGGCACCGAGCGCACAGATAAGGCCGATAGAAAAGACTGTTTTGAAACGAACGAGCGTGGGCAGTTGCAAATTCAGGCTCCTGTCAAACTTATAGTTTTCAACTCTAGGCAATAATGGGGCGGTTGGCCAGCCTGCAAAATGGGGGGGTGTCGGCTGATTTAGGGCGCGGTTATGCGGTTGGCACTGGGTTTTATTGTGTTGGGGGGCGGGTGGGGTGGTCTTGCGCGCAGGCGCGCCGCAAGTTAGGAGCTACCCCAAGTTTGGAGTGTGCGCATGTTCACCGGCATCATCACTGACATTGGCCAAATCATGGCGCTGACGCCTCAGGGTGATTTACGCGCGCGGATCGGCACGGGCTATGATATTGCGGGTATCGACATCGGCGCCTCGATCGCGTGTGATGGCGCTTGTTTGACAGTGATTGCACTGGGGGCCACGCCGCGCCCGTGGTTTGAGGTGCAGATTTCCGCCGAGACGCTTTCAAAGACCAATCTGGGCGCTTGGCAGGTTGGCCAATATCTTAATCTTGAGCGGGCGCTGAAAGTGGGCGACGAACTGGGTGGGCATATTGTGTCGGGCCATGTGGATGGTCTGGCCGACGTGATCGACCTGCGGATCGAGGGTGACAGCCTGCGGATTTCGTTGCGCGCACCGCAGGCTTTGGCGGGTTTTATTGCGCCCAAAGGCTCGGTTGCGTTGAATGGCACATCGCTGACCGTGAATGAGGTCAACGGTGCCGTATTTGGCATCAACCTGATCCCGCATACGCAATCGGTAACCACTTGGGGTGCAACCGCGCTGGGCGATCAAATCAATCTGGAAATTGACACGCTTGCACGCTATGTCGCGCGCCTGCAGGATTGGGCGCGGGCATGACCCTGCGTTTGATCGCGGCCCCCATGGCGCGCGGCCGAGCGGGATTGACCCGCTGCTGTGTCGGCATTTCCTTTCCGAACGGAGCAAAGCCATGAGTGTCCCCAATAACCGCCGGCAAATGAAATCTGCCGCCAGGCTTTATGCCGTGCAGGCGTTGTTTCAAATGGAAGCATCGGCCCAGACCGTTGAATCTGTGCAACAAGAATTTGAAAGCCACCGCTTTGGTGCCGTTTACGATGATGATGAAATGGCTGAGGGCGATGTCACATTGTTTCGGAAAATGGTGGGGGATGCGGTGAATTGGCAGGCTGAAATTGATCAGCTGACAGATCGTGGCTTGGTGGCCAAATGGCCGATCGCCCGGATTGATCCGACGCTGCGGGCGCTGTTTCGCGCGGCGGGGGCCGAACTGTGCCATTCTGACACGCCACCCAAAGTGGTGATCAACGAGTTTGTCGATATTGCGCGGGCGTTTTTTCCAGAGGGGCGCGAGCCTAATTTTGTCAATGCTGTGCTTGACCACATGGCCCGTGAAGCGCGCCCTAACGCCTTTTAAGCCACGGTTACGATCTGGCGGCGCTGTTTGCCAAAAACATCTCAAACGCGGCCAAACTTGTGGCTGATACGTAATGTTCCAACCCTTCGGCATCGAGTTCCGCAGTTTCGGCGGGAACGCCCACCGCAATGAGCAGATCAACCACCGTGCGGTGCCGCCCGCGGACCCGATCCGCCAATGCCACGCCAGCCTCGGTTAAAAACACACCGCGGTAGGGCCGTGACATTGCCAGGCCTTCGCGTTTCAGACGGGCAACCGCTTTGGTCGCCGTGGGGTGGGTGACGCCCATACGGGCGGCAATGTCGGTGATGCGGGCCTCGCCCATTTCATCCATCAGATCGCCGATCATTTCGGCATAATCTTCCAAAACTGCCATTGCCTGTGCGGCGCGGGCTTGGTTGAAACGCTCAGGCTGCGGGGCGTTATCAGGCGTTTCATTGGGTGTTTCGGTCATAAAATCAGTCCTGTTGCCTTTGCAGTCTAGCAAGCTGGGGTCACTTTCACAATGCCAAGAAAGGATTAACGCCTTGGCTATACTTTGTCTGTGGTGTTTGATACCCGCGCAGACATGACAAGACTATGATGATAGTTGACACAAGTGTAGCCAAGGCTTTAATTGGCGCCAACGATCTTCCCATCGTCATTTTATCCAGTGGAAAGCCATGCGCACCAATCTGACCGGGCGAACCCAAGCAACGATGGCCCAAGTTTTGGCCGGCACGCGCAGCGGCCCGCGCTCGGCGCTGGCGTTTATGGGGCCGGCGGTGATTGCATCAATCGCCTATATGGATCCGGGAAACTATGCGACGAACATTCAGGCCGGGGCCGGTTACGGCTATACGCTGCTCTGGGTCGTGCTGTTGGCCAATTTGATTGCCATGCTGTTTCAATCGCTTTCGGCACGGTTGGGCATTGTTACTGGGCATAACTTGGCAGAACTGAGCCGTGACCATTTCCCAAAGCCTGTGGTTTGGATTATGCTGATCATCAGTGAAATCGCCGCTATGGCTACAGACCTGGCAGAGTTTTTGGGCGGTGCTATTGGGCTTGCCTTGCTGTTTCAGATGCCGCTGATGGCAGGCATGGCGGTAACGGCGATCATCACCTACGGCTTGCTGCTGTTTGAGGCGCGCGGCTTTCGCCCAATGGAGCTTATCATCGGTGCATTCGTGGGCGCGATTGGTCTTTGCTATCTGATTGAGATTTTGATCGCCCCCATTGCTTGGGGTGAGGCGGCCACAGGTCTTGTCACGCCGTCTTTGCCCGATGCGGCGGCCCTGACGATTGCAGTTGGCATCATTGGCGCCACCGTGATGCCGCATGCCATCTATTTGCATTCTGGGTTAACCCAAAATCGTGTTGTGACCCGCACCGATGCAGAGCGCGCAAAGGTCTTGCGCTTTTCCAACCGTGAGGTGGTGGTTGCCTTAGCGGCGGCGGGTATGGTGAATATGGCGATGGTGATGATGGCGGCCAGCGCGTTTCATGCCGGCTATAGTGATGTGGCTGAAATTGAAACGGCCTATTACATGCTGACGCCGCTGTTGGGCGGGGCGGCGGCGGGGTTCTTTTTGTTGTCTCTCATTGCATCGGGCATCTCATCATCGGTGGTGGGCACGATGGCGGGGCAGATGATCATGCAAGGATTTATCAATATTCGTCTGCCGGTTTGGTTTCGCCGTCTGGTCACGATTATTCCGGCCTTTGGGGTTGTGGCGATGGGGGTTAACCCGACCGATGCGCTTGTGATGTCACAGGTCGTCCTCAGCATCGCTTTGCCAGTGCCGATGATTGCGCTGATCATCTTTTCGGGACGGGCAGATATCATGGGGGTGTTTTGCATTCGTGGTGGGATGCGGGCCCTGGCCATTTTGGGGGCGACCATTGTGCTTGGTCTAAACTTTGTGTTGTTGGCAGAAGCGTTCGGGATGGATATTGCGGGGCTCTAAGCTCAACGCCTGGCAGCATTATAGCCGCCCCACAAAGGTAACGCGACCGATCCAATGCTATAAAGGAAGATGGTACCGACGCCCCGGCTCGAACGGGGGACCCCCAGATCCACAATCTGGTGCTCTAACCTACTGAGCTACGTCGGCACTCACGCAATCCTCTAGCGCCGCCCCCCCATGATTGCAAGAGGTCTGCGGCTTGAAAACACCCCCTTGCGCAGGTAAGTCTGCGGCTCAATCAGTTTGAGGGCGGGCGCTGCATCTTGCGCGTTTGGTCTCAGCCGCCCTCAGGCAAGGATATCGGCATGGGTATTGATAAACAAAGCGATCTGGTGGCCAATATTCAGATCGGTCCCACCACATTGGGCATGGTGCGCATTTATATTGAGGGCGAAGGCGTTGATCTGCCGTTGGATTTCGATCCCGAAGAGGCAGATGAAATTGCCGAAGAATTGCGCGCCGCCGCAGAAGCTGCCCGCGCCATGGGGCAAAAAGCCAAACCAAAACCCCGTCAGAAATAGCCCCTTGGGCCGCTCGAGGATGACGAGGGGGGTGGTTCAAAATCAAGATCTAGCCCTGCCCAACCGCTATGCCGTGCGCCCAATCGATGCGCTGCATGGCGCGCGAATCGCCGCGTCAGGGCCGTGCGCCGCGCACTGGCAAGTGCGCGCAGCGGACCCATGCGTTGAATATCACCATCATAGCCATCTGCGATGATCAAACCTGTATCCTCGGGCAAAAGCTCGGTCGGAAAATGGATATCCACCGCCCAAAAGAACCGATCACACCAAGGCAGGTATCCGCGCCATTTGCGGTCGGCATGAAAATCTGTGGGGCTTGATTTGCATTCGATCACCCAAATTTCCCCCTTGGGACCAAGCGCCATCACATCGACCCGCAGCCCACTTTGAGGAGGAAATTCGGTAAGCGTGGCAAAATCATGGCCGCGCAAATGCCGGCACACGCCACGGGCCAATAAAACACCGGGGGCCACTGGGCGGTTCTGGTCTGGCCCAAATCTGCGGGCATGGGGTGGGTTGCGGTCGAACATAAAGTGAACATTGCGCAATTTTTTGTCGCTGTCCAGCCCTGCGCGTGCCATCCAGCCCCAACTTGGCGCTTGTGCCGGGGGGGGGATGTTCCTAAATGTAGCAGCGGCGGGTTCTGCCCCTCTCGTGTGTGGCTCTTTTCCAGTGGCCGATAAGCACTTCCGAGGGAGCTGGCTCTGCCAAGGCCCTGGCCTTGGTATCTGGCGCCCACCTGACACGTCAGGCTCTCGGGAAATTCACGCCTCCACGGTTGCCGCGGATCTCGCCACTTATGCCCCGTCTGGTGCTCTGGTTCAAAGGATATCGGCCAATGGTCTATGCTCTGGGCGTCTTGTTGGTCTTTCAACTGGGCGGTGAGGTTCTTGGGCGGCTGTTGGGGTTGCCCGTGCCTGGGCCAGTTTTGGGTATGGTTGGCCTGGTGGTGGCCTTTGTCATGGTGCCGGGACTTGGCGCACGGGTGCAGCCAACGGCGCAGGGCCTGTTGGCGCATCTGTCGTTGCTTTTTGTTCCTGCGGGTGTGGGTGTGGTGGCGCAAATTGGTGTCTTGGGTGCGCATGGTGGGGCGCTTTTGGCCGCGCTGGTCATTTCGACTGTGCTGGCCATTGCTGCAGGGGCGCTGACCTTTGTGGCGGTTGCGCGGCTGATGGGGCGCCGCACGAATCCCTCGGGCGGGGGACAGATGTGATGGGCTTGCCCGTATCCAATCCTGCGATGATCTGGAGCTACCTGTCACAGGGACCACTTTTGTGGCTGACGGCGACGTTGGTGGCTTATGGCGTTGGCATGGCGCTTTTTCAGGCAACCGGGCGCAGGCCCTGGGCCAATCCAGTTGCATTGGCGGTGGCGGTGTTGGCGCCTGTGCTTTGGCTGAGCGAAACCCCCTATCAGATTTATTTCGAGGGGGCGCAATTTGTCCATTTCATGCTGGGGCCAGCCACGGTGGCACTTGCGGTGCCGCTTTGGGGCAATCTGGCGTTGATTCGGCCCGTCGTTCTGCCGATTGCAGCGGCGCTGATTGTGGGGGCACTTACGGCGATGTTGGGGGCGCTGGGTGTGGCTTGGGCATTGGGCGCGCCGCCAGATGTTTTGGCCGCACTGGCCCCAAAATCAGCGACGGCACCCGTTGCCATTGGCATCGCAGAACGGCTGGGTGGTGCGCCAACTTTGGCGGCTGTGCTGGTGCTGTGTACCGGCATCACTGGCGCGATCATTGCCACGCCGCTGATGAACGCGCTTGGCCTGCGCGATTGGCGC
>CALAXT010000054.1 GCA_937895435.1 uncultured Paracoccaceae bacterium
AGGCGTCCGGGCCGAGATATTGCCCGTGCTGCCCCCAGTCAGGCCACGATCAAACATTGATTTGGCCAACAAGCACATCTGTTCGCGCAGCGCGCTGGTCATGACAGCCCTCCGGCCAAAACAACCGCCGCCTTTTCAAAATAATCTTCTGCGCCAAAATTGCCTGATTTCAGCGCCAAAACCAAGTGATCGCTGGCGCGCAGTGCAGGCACGCCTGGGTCAATTTCTGGGCCAATTTCCAAGTGCTTCAAAGCAAGCGCTTCAACCACAGCGCCTGATGTCTCGCCCCCAGCGGTCAACAGCTTAGTCACACCCGCCGCCGTGCACAGCGTTGCCACATCTGCAAAAAATTGCTCAAACATCGCAGCGCTTTCGGCGCGGCCATACTGGCGTTGCGCCGCAGCAACCACACTGGGGTCGGCGGAACTGTAAACAAGCGGCACGCCGTCGTTGGCCAACAACCAGCCAGTGGCAGCCTCGGCCGTCATTTGGCCAGAGAAAAGCGCATCTGCACTGACCTCTAGTGTCATATGCTGCGCCTTGTGCCGGGAAATTTGTGCCCGCGTCGCGGTCGAACATGACCCAGACAGCGCCACACATTTACCCCCCTGCCCCCGCCATGGCACCACCGTCTGCGCAGAAATCCCAAAATTTGCAGGCAGACCCAAGGCCGCCCCTGACCCACCCGTGACAAGCACCAGCCCCTGAGCCGCTGCCCCAATCTGGATCAGATCAGAATCTTGGACGGCATCGACCACAATCAAACGCCGCCCCAAAGCCGCCTGCGCGTCAAGTTCTGACCGGATCGCCGCAGCCCCACCCCAAACGGTTTGCGCGGCCACATGCCCAATCGGGCCTTTTGACTGGGCGGCCAGAACCCGACGAAGGTCGGGATCGGTCATCGGAGTCAGGGGGTGGTTTTGCATTCCACTTTCATTCAGCAGCATATCCTTGACAAAAAGATGGCCCTGATAAATCGATCGACCAGTGCCCGGAAATGCCGGGCACACAATGACTGCGCGCGCATGCAGCGCATCGGCCAAAGCCTCGGCCACTGGGCCAATATTGCCTTGGGCCGTGCTGTCAAAGGTTGAACAATACTTAAAATAGAACTGCGTGCAGCCCTGCGCCTGCAACCATTCTAAGGCCGCCAAAGATTGGGCAATGGCATCTTTTGCAGGAATTGACCGGGTTTTCAGCGCCACAACACCGGCATCAACATCCGGCGCAGCCGGGCTGTTGGGAACCCCAGAATATTGCATTGTGCGCATACCCTGCTTGGCCAAAGTATTGGCCAAGTCGCTGGAACCTGTGAAATCATCGCCAATGCAGCCAAGCTTCATCCCTTGTCCCCCGGCAAGCTAAGGCCCGCATTGCGCGCATAAACCTTGGCCACGGCCGCATCATCTTCGCCCCCCCAGCCAGAGCCTGCGGCGGCCAAAAACTGTTGCAATGCAGCCGCCGTCAGCGGGGCGCCAAACTTTGCAGATTTTGCGATATCTAACACAATCCCCAAGTCTTTGGGCCAGATATTGACAGATGATTTCGGCGTATAATCCCCGTCAACAATATGCGGCGCACGGTTTTCCAGCATCCAACTGGTGCCCGCACATTGGCGGATCACGTCTAAAAATGTTGCTGGGGCAATGCCTTGGGTCATGCCAAAGGTTACAGCCTCGGCCATGGCGGCGATATGAACGCCCGCCAGCATCTGGTTGACAGCCTTCATCGCCGAGCCTGCCCCAGCCACATCCCCCAAGCGAAAGACGGTCTCAGCCATCGCATCCAGCGCGGGGGCAGCGCCGTCAAATGCCGCGATCGGCCCTGCGGCCATAATGCTCAGTTTGCCCTGCGCTGCTTTTGCCGCCCCGCCCGAAATCGGCGCATCCAAATAATTCAGCCCAAGTTCTGCACAACGCTGTGCCATTTCTTTTGCAAAATCCGGGGCAACAGTGGCACAAGAGACAACGGTTGCACCTTTTTTCATCTGAGCGGCCCACCCCGCAGGCCCAAACAAAACACTTTGGGTTTGTTCGGCATTCAGCACAACAATGACCAAAATATCACAGCGTGCGGCCGCGTCTGCCTGCGGAGCAGACAACCCGCCTTGGGCCACCAGCCGCGCCACACTGTCTGGGTTGATATCAAAGCCCTGCACCGCGTGACCAGCCGCCAGCAACGATGTCGCCATGCCAAAGCCCATAGACCCAAGCCCAATCAGAGAGATGTTCGATAAAGACATGTCAGCCTCGTGTTTGTGTTATGTCCAAGCGCTCAGGATCGTTGCAACCGGTTCGGGGTTGTTAAAGCAAAGGCTGTGATCGCCCTCAACCATATAAAGGGTTGCATTTGGCATGGCACGCACGATGTTTTCTGAACGATCTGGCGTGGCTTGGCGGTCATAGCGTCCAGAAAAAACAAGCGTTGGCACGGATATGCCCGGCAACTTTGCCCAAGCATCATGCCCCGCGCGCGCGCGCAACAAGCGCGGATAGCCTTGGGTGTTGTTGTGACTGGCCATAAAGGCAGCCCCTGCCGTCACCCGATCAGTGATCTGCTGCTGTGCCAGATCTGGGGTCAGGCGCATCCGGTCAGCAAACCGGCTGTCGATCACCTCAAGCGCGGCGCGCGCACGAACGTGAGGGTCTGGAATGTCCAAAAACGTCTCAATCGGGTAAGATGCACCACCTGCCCCACCGGCGGCACCAACGGCCAAAGCCATCCGCCCAATCCGGTCAGGTGCCAGCGCCGCCAAATGCAGCGCGGTCATGGCACCAAAGCTTTCGCCCAAAATATCCGCTGTTTCCCAACCCAGAGCATCCAAAAGATCCAGCGCATCTTGGGCATAATCAGCCATAGACCAAATGCCAACAGGGGCGTCACTCGCCCCTAACCCACGCGGATCTGCAGCAGCCACAGTAAAGCGGGTGGGCAAGGCGCTGGCAAACACCGCCGCCTTAATAGACAGATCAAAATTTGATCCCCCTAGAAAAAGCAACGGCTTACCTGCTCCTTCTTGACGCAGGTTAACGGTTAAGCCCGCTGTTTTCAGGCGATAGGGTGCGGTCATGGCCGAAAGGCCCCCATTCTGTCGCAAGCGCTCATGCGGACACCTGTCGATCTTTGATCACACGGATCACCGGCAACGCCAACATGCCCACCGCAATCACAGCCAACACGCCCGCAATCGGGTGCCCGACAAAAAATGCTGAAAAGCTGCCATCAGTGATAATCAGACCTTGGCGCAGGCTAATTTCCAGCGTTGGTCCAAGCACCATACCAATCACCAGCGGTGCCATCGGATAGCCTTGACGGCGCAAGATAAAGCCAATGATACCCGCGACCGCCATCACCAAAAGATCAAACGGGTTTCCCCGCACAAAAAATACACCCACCGTGCACAGCAGGCTGATCATGACCAACATATAGGCCTCTTTGATCCGAAGGATCGGCGCAGCCATGCGCGACACCACCATGCCCAGCGGCAGTAACATCAGGTTAATCACAAAAAAGCCGGCAAAAATTGCAGCCATCAAGACAGGGTTGTCTGACATAAGGCGAATGCCCGGGGTAACACCATGCAGCGTCAAGGTGGCCAGCATAACGGCCGTGATCGCATCGCCAGGTATGCCAAGCGCCATTGTCGGCACCAATGCGCCCCCCGTGACGGCATTATTGGCCGATTCTGACGCAATCAAACCATCAGGTTCGCCCTTGCCAAAATTGGCCCGCGTCGGCGCAGATCGCCGTGCCTCAGCATAGGCGATGAAAGCAGCCGTTGCCGCCCCAGTGCCGGGCAACACTCCAATACCATTGCCAATCAAAACCGATTTTACCAGCCCCTTTACCCGGCCTTTCCACTCACTAAGTTTTGGCAAAACGATCCCATTAAAGGCAACCAGTGGTTTAATATCTTCAGGGCTGGCGGCGGCACGGGTCAAAACCTCAGACAAGGCAAAAACACCAATCACAACCGCCAAAAGATCAAACCCGGCGATCAGTTGAAAATGACCAAACGTAAATCGCGCCTCGCCAGTGATCGGATCACCGCCAACCGTCGACAAAAACAGCCCCATAAACCCCGCCATCAGCCCTTTAATCAACGACCCCTCAGACACTGACACAATGCAGGTCAATCCCAGCAAGATCAGCGCAAATGTTTCGATTGGGCCAAAGTTCAGCGCAAAGGCCGCCAATTGTGGGGCCGCAAAAATCAGCACAACGGCTGATGCCAAACCCCCAATAACTGACGCCACCGTGGCCCAGCCCAACGCTTTGCCAGCCTCGCCTCGTTGCGCCATTGGATAGCCATCAAGACAAGTGGCGGCCGATTGCGGAGTGCCCGGTGTGTTAATCAAAATTGCCGAAATCGACCCACCGTAAACAGACCCCGCATGGATCGCCAACAACAGCAAAATCGCCGGGGCCTGCGACATGCTCAGCGTAAACGGTAAAATCATCGCCACAGCAACCGTCGAGCCGATTCCGGGCAAAGCGCCAAGAATGATCCCCAACATGGTTCCCAAACTAAGAACCAGCAGGCCTTCAAATGTGAAAATCAAACCAAGGGCTTCGGGCAATGACGCGATCATGGCAAACCTCTTAAATCCACCAAAAGAACGGCGATGTTGGCAACGGCATTTTCAGAACATGATTAAAAAGCCCAACCAGCGCGCCCGAGGCCGCAGCAGGGACCAAAACAACCTGCAACGGGTTGCGCAGCCCCACGGCAAACAAAATAATGGCACCCACCCCGGTTGAGCTTAGAAAATAGCCAAGCGGCACCAGCAAAAGAACATAGGCGAGAAACGCAACCGCAATCACACTCACGGGCAAAACCTCAATCGGTTGGGCCACACGCACCGCCAGCATGTCGATCCCGACATTCAGCACCGCAAGCCCCAGCAGAATGAACAAGATGATGCGCGGGAAAAACATTGGGCTAAACGCCCCACCAAGATCCGCAAATTCCAACCCAAAGGTTGAAAGAACGAGCCCCACCGCCAAAAGAAAAATCACGACGGAAACAATCCGACGCTCTGAAAAAAGACTTGTCATGACTGCATTCCTGCAAAAGCCCCACGCCCAAGCATCATGCCCCGGGCGTGGGTTTCACGTAATGGCTTAAAGCCCCGCCGCGTCAATCAACGCCGAGTTTGCCGCATATTGCGCGCGATAAAACGGATCAAAATCAGCTGCATTGCGATAGTTCAGAACCGTGCTGGTATCGGCGGCAAATTTCTGAAACCCATCGGAATTGATCGCCATCTCACATGCGGCGCTCAGCTTTTGGGTCACGGCCGGCTCAAGTCCGGCTGGCGCAAACAGCCCCCCCCACAGATAAAGTTCGTTCAAGGGTGCGGCAATCCCAACTTCGGCAGCCGTTGGGACATCAGGCATGCTGGACAAACGTTCGTTGTTAAAAACGACCAAAGGACGGAAATCGCCACGCGTCATCAACAGTTCGGTGTCGCCAAAGAACTGGATCGTTCCCGCAGCCATCGCCTGCATGGCTGGGCCCGAGCCCTGGAAGGGCAGATGCTTCATCTGATCAATAACGCCCAAGCCCGAAAACGCAGCCACAGTCGTCAGATGCGTGATCGCACCGGGACCAGAGGAGCCATAGATGTATTTGCCCGGGTTGGCTTTGACCGCCGCTACGACATCATCAACCGTTTTGAAAGGGCTGTCAGCCTGAGTGAAAAGAACCGTCGGCGATGCCGCCACCGAACAAATCGGGGTCCAACTGTCGAGACCATAGGGGATATCTTTGATTTGTGGCTGAACGGTCGCGACGGTCACCGACCAATAGCCCATCTGATACCCGTCTGGCTTTTGACCCGCCAGGGCCGCCGCAGCCACCGTGCCAGACCCGCCAGCCATGTTCGACACAAACGCATCACCGCCAACGGCTTCGGCAAAATGCGGCGCAAAAGCGCGCAAAAGCAAATCAGTGCCACCACCTGCGTTGAACGGCACGATCATGTTGATCGGACGCACCGGAAAATCTTGTGCCACAGCCCCACCAGCGCCCAGAACGAGCGCAGCAACCGCTGCTGTTGTTTTAACGATAGATTTCATGACTTCCTCCCACAGAAACTATATTGGTAACGTTGTCATTTATAATGGTATCGTTGTCAACCGGCGCAATAAAGATCATGATGGTCGATCTGATGAGGAGCAGAAAAGATGGATAACACCGCGCGCAAGCCAACCCTGAAAGACGTGGCCGCCCTCAGCGGGGTCAGCGTCATTTCGGCATCCAGGGTGATGCGCGATGCGCCAAATATCTCACATCAACTGCGTCAAAAGGTCGAACAGGCGGCGGTGGCGATTGGCTATCAGCGCAACCGTATCGCGGGGTCACTGCGCGGCAAAACAACAGATCTTATCGCCGTTATTGTGCCATCAATGAGCAATGATGTTTTCCCCAATATTGTCGATGGCATTGATGATGCCCTGAAAGGGTCATCGCTGCGGCTTGTGCTGGGTATGACCAAATACGATGACACCAGCGAAGAAGCTATTTTGCGCGATATGCTCACTTGGAACCCTGCAGGCGTTATCCTCAGCGGGCTTGAGCATTCAGACAACACAAAGGAAATGCTGGCCGATTTTTCTGGCCCGATTGTTCAGGTCATGGATATCGACGGCGATGCCATCGACATGGCCGTTGGCATTTCCATGCAAGAAGCTGGCGTGTTGATCGCGCAGCACCTTTTTGCACGCGGCTATCGCCGGATCGGTTATGTCGGGGCATGGGGCGAACGGCCGACACGCTCGCTTAAGCGCAGATTGGCGTTTGAGGCCGAATTGGCCCGGCTGGGCGCCCCCATAATTGCGTCAGTTATTCTTGATCAGGCATCCTCGATGCAGGGGGGGGCAGATGGGTTAAAGCAACTTTTGGCACGTAATCTGGGCATCGACGCCGTATTTTTTGCCAATGATGACTTGGCCATGGGGGCGCTTTTTTATTGCCAAACCCACGGTATATCAGTGCCGCACGATCTCGCGCTGGCCGGTTACAACGGGCTGGAAATCTGTCACTCGATCACCCCCCATCTGACGACGATCGCAACGCCCCGCTATGAGATGGGCCATCTGGCTGGCACTTTGATACGCAATCAGCGCAATGGCGCGGCCTCGCCCGCACAAAAAACCATCCGTATGGCACAAAACCTGATCGTAGGTGGCACGACCTGAGGCCTTAACGCAAAACACCCAAGTAAAAGCGCTAAAGCAAAAAATCACGCGCCGTCAGATTGACCAACCCCTGAAGGACAATCGTCATCTCGGCGTCACTGTCAGCATCCGTATCTATATAAACCATCGTGTAATCGTT
>CALAXT010000055.1 GCA_937895435.1 uncultured Paracoccaceae bacterium
TTTCAGGGGCCTACCCGTCAGAACACCCATATGGTGCTGCGGCGGCGCTATTGGCTTTATTATCTGCTGCAATTTATGTCTGGCGCGCGTCGTCAGATTTTTGTGGTGTTTGCAGCGTTCATGATGGTCGAACGCTTCGGCTTTCAGGTGCATGAACTGACCGCGCTTTTCCTGATCAATTATCTGGCCAATATGTTTTGTGCCCCCATGATGGGTCGCGCGCTGGCACGGTTTGGCGAGCGGAATGTTTTGGTGTTTGAATATATCGGCCTGATGGCGGTCTTTACCGCATATGGTGGCATATACGTGTTTGGCTGGGGCTTTATCGTGGCCGCGACACTTTATGTGCTGGATCATCTGTTCTTTGGTCTGGCCTTTGGCCTGCGCACCTATTTCCAAAAAATTGCCGATCCAGCCGATATTGCGCCGACGGCCGCAGTGGCTTTTACCATCAACCACATTGCAGCGGTTTTCTTGCCGGCACTTTTGGGCTATCTTTGGGTCACAGCACCCTCGGCGGTGTTTTCGCTGGCGGTTGGTATGGCGCTGATATCGTTGTTGTTGGCCCTGATGATCCCACGCCACCCCGAGGCCGGATACGAAACCATTTTGACCCGTCGTCGCCCGGCCCAAGCCGCCGAGTGAACCGCCTTTAATTCGACCATCGGAGGCCTGATGCCCACCTATAGCGCACTCACCACCCTTGAGGGCCAAGAGGCCGCCGAAGCCCTTGGTGAAGCGATTGAAGCAATGGAGCCCACGCCCGTCGGTGTTGGCACCTTTGAGATTGAGGATGGGTCAGGCCTTTGGGAAGTCGGTGCCTATTTCGTTGAAAAACCTGATGAAACTGGGCTGATGCTATTGGCAATGGCCTTTGGCGCCCGCCCTTTTACCCTGTCAGAATTGCCCGAAATTGACTGGGTGGCCAAGGTCAAACGCGAATTATGCCCCGTGGAAGCGGGGCGGTTTTTTGTTTACGGCAGTCACGATGCTGACAAAGTTCCAGCAGAGTCGGTTGCGCTGCTTATCGAAGCCGCAATGGCTTTTGGAACGGGCCATCATGGCACAACCCAAGGCTGCCTGCGCGCTTTGGATCGGCTGGACCGTCAGGGGATCATTGGGCGCAACGTCGTGGACATTGGGTGCGGCACCGCCGTTTTGGCAATGGCCGCTGCCCATATCTGGCCCAATCCGGTCTTGGCATCCGATATAGACCCCGTCGCAGTTGAAGTGGCCGCCGCAAACGTGGCCGCAAACGGTCTTGCGGGCCGGGTGACTTGTCTGGAAGCCGAAGGTTTCAACACCCCAGAGCTGGCAGAGGCTGCACCTTTTGACGTGATTTTGGCAAATATTCTAAAAGGTCCACTGATCGCACTGGCGCCTGATGTCGCCAAGAGCAGCGCGCCCGGCGGGCATGTTATTTTGTCAGGCTTGCTCAATGAACAGGCCCCTGCCGTGACTGCCGCCTATCATGCCCAAGGCTTTGAAACCGCGCATCACGAAGAAATCGGTGATTGGACCACGCTGACTTTGCGCAAAGCTAAATAGGCTCTCCATAATTCGGCCAAAATTTTGCGCCATTGTCCCCAACAAAGGCCAAAGCGGGGGCAACGTGACAACTGACGATCGTGAAATTTTTAAAGAACAGATCCGACAGATCGAGCGCGCCCACAAACGCGGCAAGGGCTTTGTTGCACCTGGAACGGTTCGCCACCTTGATCGCCCGACGGGTGATGGACACGCGTTTGGTTGGGTGATGGTGGGTGTTCTGACGATTTTATCAGTCTTTGTGATCAAAGGCATGCTGTATGCCCAAGCGGGCCCGGCCGAATACACAGCCCGACTGGATCATTTGGCCACCGGAGGGTGGCTGGAACAGGCGGGTGCCGTGTTATTTTATCCTGATCCGTTGACACGTGTGATTGCATCAGCACTGCGCTCCACGACAAACGCACCGCTCTCAGACAATTAGAAAGGCCGCTGCCGGTTGCCCGGAGCGGCCTTTGCGCACGTCAGTAAGATCGCGGAACGATCTTAGACGTTACGGCCCGAGATTTCATCGATATCCCAGCGGTTCAAACCGATATCTTCCAGTTCACGATCGCTCAGACGTGCAAGCGCGTTACGGGTCATGCGCGCATCGTTCCAAGCGGTCAGCATGCTGATTGCCTGGTGAAAAGCCGCGCCAAACCGACCAAAGGGGCGGCCGGCGACGACCGGGCGGAGGGTTTCAAGAGCAGCCATGGATCTATCCTTTACAAACTGCGTAGGGTGACAGCGTTCTGTCGATTGAGCGCATATAGTTTGGGCAAATCAAAGACGCAATCGCTGCAACTGCATTGCTCAATTGCACGCACTGCATGGCTCACAAACGGACCCAAAGCCCTTTTTTGAAAGGGCCATTCGGCAATGGTGGCAAACCGTCGCTTTCCTCTGCCCAAGTGGCGCATTCTGCACCTGCAAAGTAATTTTGGCACCCAAACACGGTCGTCATCGCGGCCACACTTTGACCCTGGCCGGATTTTCGTTGGCCAATGTTCTTGGTTCGTGCTAACGGTCAGGCCAATCGCAGCCAAGGCAGGGGGCACTATGCGGGTGATGGGAATCGACCCCGGCCTGCGGAATATGGGATGGGGCATCATTGATGTGTTGGGCGCCCGAATCACCCATGTCGCAAACGGTATCTGCCATTCAACAGGCGATGACATGGCCAACAGGCTGTTGTCGCTTCATGATCAGTTGACCGATGTTCTGGCCCGCCACACCCCCGATCACGCCGCTGTCGAACAGACCTTTGTCAACAAAGACGCTGTGGCCACGCTAAAGCTGGGGCAGGCACGCGCAATCGCGTTGCTGGTGCCTGCACAAGCCGGGCTGGCGGTGGGGGAATATGCCCCAAATGCGGTGAAAAAAGCAGTGGTGGGCGTGGGGCACGCGGCCAAAGAACAGGTCGTCCACATGGTGCGCCTGCAATTACCCGGCGTAGAACTGGCGGGGGTGGATGCTGCCGACGCGCTGGCCATCGCCATCTGCCACGCCCATCATTTGCAATCAGCCGGGCGGTTGCAAAATGCCGTGGAACGATCACAAAGGACAAGCCGGGCGGCAGGAGAACAAAGATGATTGGCAAGATTTCTGGCAGGCTGGAACATCGTGGCCCCGATCATGTGCTGATTGATGTGCGCGGTGTAGGCTATATCGTGCATGTCTCAGACCGCACCATGGCCAGCCTGCCCCCCACAGGCCAAGCGGTCGCACTGTATACTGAATTGCTGGTGCGCGAAGATCTGTTGCAGCTGTTTGGCTTTTTGACGCTGATCGATAAAGAATGGCACCGTCTGTTGACCAGCGTGCAGGGTGTTGGGGCCAAAGCCGCGATGGCCATCGTTGGCACGCTGGGCGCCGAAGGCACCAGCCGCGCCATCGCATTGGGCGACGCGAATGCCATCAAAGCCGCGCCCGGGGTTGGCCCCAAGCTCGCACAGCGCGTTGTGATGGAACTGAAAGCCAAGGCCCCCGCCGTGATGGCGATGAGCGGGCAGGTGGGCCAAGGCCAAAACGCACAGCCCACCCCCGAGGATATGGCAGATCTTGAACCGCTGATAACATCAGATGCGCCCACGCCCCGCCCCAAAGCGGCCCCGCCCCCGCCATCAGCCACTGCCGAGGCGCTGTCAGCGTTGATCAATCTGGGCTACAGCCAAGGTGATGCCGCCAGCGCCGTCGCACAAGCGGCCAATGACGCCCCCGATTCAGCAACGGCCGCCCTGATCCGCGCGGCACTCAAACTCTTGGCGCCTAAAGCATGATCCAAGCACCCAAGGCAGAAAACAAGGCATAAAAAATGGCCGAACCCGACCCGACCCTGCGCCCAGCCCCGCTGCCCGAAGACACAAACCCCGAGGCCGACCGCGCCCTGCGCCCACAAATGTTGGACGATTTCATCGGCCAGCACGAGGCGCGCGCCAATCTGAAAGTTTTCATCGAAAGCGCGCGGATGCGCGGGCAAGCGATGGATCACACGCTGTTTCACGGCCCACCCGGTTTGGGTAAAACCACACTGGCACAGATCATGGCGCGAGAACTGGGGGTGGGGTTTCGCATGACATCGGGGCCAGTTTTGGCCAAAGCGGGTGATCTGGCGGCGATCTTGACCAATCTTGAACCGCGCGATGTGCTTTTCATAGACGAAATTCACCGCCTGTCGCCTGTGGTGGAAGAGGTTCTGTACCCAGCGTTGGAAGATTTCGCACTGGATTTGGTGATTGGTGAGGGGCCAGCAGCGCGCACAGTGCGCATTGAATTACAGCCCTTTACACTGGTGGGCGCTACAACCCGGATGGGTCTGCTGACAACGCCACTGCGCGACCGCTTTGGCATTCCGACCCGATTACAGTTTTACACCGAAGACGAGCTGTTTCAGATCGTCACCCGCAGCGCCCGCCTGTTGGGTGTACGCGCTGAGCCCGAAGGCTGCCGTGAAATTGCGCGACGCGCCCGCGGCACGCCGCGCATCGCCGGACGCCTGTTGCGCCGGGTTGTGGATTTTGTGTTGGTAGAAGGCGATGGCCACCTGACCCGCGAAATTGCCGACCGGGCCTTGACCCGTTTGGGGGTGGATCATCTGGGGCTGGATGGCGCCGACCGACGCTATATGATGCTGCTGGCTGAAAGCTATGGCGGCGGCCCTGTTGGCGTGGAAACTATCGCTGCCGCCCTGTCAGAGGCGCGGGATTCTATCGAAGAGGTGATAGAGCCCTATTTGATGCAGATGGGTCTAATTCAGCGCACACCACGCGGCAGGATGCTGGCGGCAGGGGCTTGGCGGCATTTGGGACTGGAACCGCCCAGGCCGCGCGGCAGTGAGCAAGGCGAATTGTTGGCTTAGGTTCAGACCTTGCCGGTGGCTGGTATGTGGGACCGATGGGCCTCCGGCGGGGATATTTAAGAACAAAAGAGGGTCATAGGACTGGCTTGGCAGAAGCTTGGGGCTGGGCTCTTGGAGTGGGGTTCTTGCACATGCCGCGCCTGCGTCCTATGGCCGGGAAAAGAACAGGACGCGCGCAATGCAAGATGACATGTTTTCGGCAGAGGTGCCGGGGCTTTTGATATCAGCCCCGCGATCAGGGGCGGGCAAAACGACTGTAGCGCTTGGAATGATGCGTGCGTTTTGCCAAGACGGCTTGCGGGTGGCCCCGTTTAAATGTGGACCCGATTATATTGACCCAGCGTTTCACGCGGTGGCAGCCGGTCGCGAGAGTTACAATTTGGACAGTTGGGCGATGTCGGCTGGGATGATTGGTGCGTTGGGTGGGCTGGCCCAAGGTGCTGATTTGGCCCTGGCTGAAGGTGCGATGGGGCTATTTGATGGGGTTGCAACGGCGGGCGCTTGCGGTGTCGGTGCCAGTGCCGATATTGCCGCAATGCGTGGTTGGCCCGTCGTTTTGGTGTTGGATGTATCGGGTCAGGCGCAATCCGCCGCAGCAGTGGCCCAAGGCTTTGCCCGGTTTCGTGGCGATGTTCCCGTTGCGGGCGTGATTTTGAACCGTGTGGCCAGTGCGCGACATGAGCGCTTGATCCGAGGCGCGCTGGAGGGCACGGGCCTTACGGTTTTTGGTGCTGTGCCAAAAGCACCCGAGGTTGGTTTGCCAGAGCGGCATCTGGGTTTGGTTCAAGCGCAAGAACAGGCGGATTTGAATGTACGGCTGGATGCCATGGCGGATCTGATGCGCGCGCATGTTGATTTGGGGGCTGTACGGCAGGCTGCGCGCGCGCAAGCCACGCCACATCACCGCACCCCGCATCTTTTACCAAGGCCACCCGGGCAGCGCATTGCGCTTGCACAGGATGCGGCTTTTTCATTTGTCTATCCGCATATGGTCGCGGCGTGGCGCCAAGCAGGCGCTGAAATTGTGCCGTTTTCCCCCTTGAATGACGACGCCCCAGACCCTCAGGCCGATGTTGCATGGTTACCGGGTGGTTATCCCGAATTGCACGCTGGTGCGCTGGCAGCGGCTGAGCGGTTCAAAGCCGGAATGCGCGCGTTTGCCCAAACGCGGCCCGTGCACGGCGAATGCGGCGGGTATATGGCACTGGGGCAGACATTGGTGGATGCGGCTGGACATTCACACGCCATGGTGGGCGCGTTGGGTTTGGTGACAAGTTTTGCAAAGCGGCGGATGCATTTGGGCTATCGCCGGGCCGTGTTGCGCGCACCGATGCCCGGGGTTGCAATGGGGCAAAGTTTGTCGGGGCATGAATTTCACTATGCCACCATTTTAGAGCAGCCCGATGCAGCTTTGGCGGATGTAACAGATGCCACGGGCGCAGCGGTGGCTGAAAGCGGATCACAGCGCGGCCACGTGACGGGGAGCTTTTTTCACATGATTGCAGAGGCGGGCGCGGCATGAGCGGATTTGTCAGTTTTGTCGGATCAGGGCCTGGTGATCCCGAATTGTTGACACTGAAAGCCGTGGCACGGCTTAAGGCCGCTGATGCGGTGCTGTTTGATGATCTATCATCGGGGCCAATCTTAAGCCATGCACGGGCAGGTGCCGATTTGGTGGCGGTTGGAAAGCGGGCGGGGCGACCATCACCCCGGCAAGATCATGTCAGCCAGCTCTTGGTTGATTACGCGCAGACCGGCGCGCGTGTCGTGCGGTTGAAATCGGGCGACCCCGCGATCTTTGGGCGACTGGAGGAAGAAATCACCGCCCTGCGCACAGCTGGAATTGACTTTGAGATCGTGCCCGGTGTCACCTCGGCCACGGCGGCGGCCGCTTTTGCGGGCATTCCCTTGACGCGGCGGCTGGCTGCGCGGCGGGTGCAATTTATCACAGGCCATGACATCACCGGGGGGCTGCCACCAGATTTGAACTGGGCGGCGCTGGCTGATGCAACGGCTACGACGGTTGTGTTTATGCCCAAGCGCACCTTTCCGACACTGGCACAGGCGCTGATTGCGGCGGGGCTGTCGGGCGAAACCCCGACGCTGATGGCCGAAAGCGTCTCGACCCCTGAGCAGCGTCTTGTGCGCACCACACTTGCAGAGTTGGCACACGCTTTGGCGCAAGATCCAGGCAAAGCACCCGCGCTGATCATCTATGGGCCACTCGAAGACGGGTGGTAAACGCGACAGCTGGACGAGGCTTATCGCGCCCAACAAGGTCGCAATCAGCGCGCAACGCGCCGCTATCTGCCTTGACCGACGCAGGGGTTCCTGCGAGGGTGATTGAGTTAGGTGCCCTGAATGGGGGCTGAAACGGGAATGGGGTATTGCGGCAATGCGCGAAATCCCCAGCCGCCCCCGCGACTGAATGCGGAGAGCGCGCCACCAATATGCCACTGTCCGTTCTTGGGCGGGAAGGCGGTGATGCGCATCGACCCGCAAGCCAGGAGACCGGCCTGACACGGAATGACCATGTGGCCGTCGGCGGGACGGCAAGGAGTGAACGAGAATGCATATTGAACCCGGCGTCGTCGATGGCGCGAAAATGATTCTGGCGGTTGGCACGGCGGCGACCTCAGCCGGGCTGGGCATGAAGCTGGTTGGCGAAGATCTTAAAACGCGCAACCCAGCGTCTTTTGTCGCCCGCACCGCTTTGGCGACGGTTGGCACGTTCATCTGCTTTGAGGTGCTGCCGCATTTCGTGGCTGGCGTATCGGAAGTGCACTTGATCATGGGCACCACCCTGATGCTGATTTTGGGCGCGGGCCCTGCAGCTTTGGGTTTGGCGATGGGTCTGCTGTTTCAGGGCCTGTTTTTCTCGCCAACCGACTTGCCTATGTTCTTTGTGAACGTGACCACGCTGGTCTTCCCGCTGTTCTTGATTGCAACCATGGCAAAGCGCGTACTGCCATCCAATAAGCCCTATGTTGATCTGACCTACACTGACGTGTTGAAGCTGTCGGCCGTCTATCAAGGCGGTATCATCGCATGGGTCGCATTCTGGGTGATCTTTGGTCAGGGTTTTGGTGCGGCTTCGCAAGTGATGACATTTGCAGCTGCCTATGCGTTGGTGATTGCTGTCGAGCCTCTGGTTGATCTGGCCGCACTGGCCGGGGCCAAAGCGTTGGTGCGTTACAAAGACAGCGGCTTTTTTGCCGCCCGTCTGCACAACGCAGCCTGAGCGTCAGTTTAATTATTAAAGGCGCGGCAGGTCTTGGGCCTGCCGCGTTTTTCGTGGGAAACAGCCATGATTACGCTTGAACTGATTGGTATTGGCACCGGCAACCCCGACCACCTGACAGGGCAGGCCATTGCTGCGCTGAACAAGGCCGATCTGGTGATGATCCCGTCAAAAGGCGCCCAAAAGGCCGATTTGGCGGATTTGCGTTACGCATTGTGTCGTCAGTTTTTGACAAACCCCGAAACAGCCGTGGCCGAATTTACCCTGCCCACACGCGATCCCGCGACGCCAGACTACACCGCACGGGTAAACGATTGGCACGATGCCATCGCCAAAGTTTGGGCTGATGTTATCACCGCGCACCCCCAGGCGCGGCGGGTGGCGCTGTTGGTTTGGGGGGACCCATCGCTTTACGACAGCACGCTGCGGATTGCCGACAGGCTGCGTGCGGCTGGCATGGCACTTGAGGTAAACGTGGTCCCCGGCCTGACCAGCCTGCAATTGCTGACTGCAGCACATGCAATTGCGTTGAACACGCTGGCTGATCCGGTTTTGGTAACAACGGGTCGGCATTTGCGTGATCACGGCTGGCCTGCGGGCATTCCAACGCTAGCGGTGATGCTGGATGGAGAAAACAGCTTTCAAAAGCTCGCCACCGACGGCGTGCATATTTACTGGGGCGCCTATCTTGGAATGCCACAACAGCTGTTGATCAGCGGTCCTTTAGATACGGCCACCCCGCGCATTCTCGCCACAAGGGCTGCGGCCCGCGCCCAGCACGGCTGGATCATGGATATCTATCTGCTGCGCCGCGCCCTCTAGCCTCCGGGGGCCGTTGACCCAGTTTCATCACAAAAAAGATCGGTGGCGGTTTCAGCGGTGGGATCATCTTCAAGCCGGGTGCGCAACGCCCGCAAAACCGGCAATACCGCCCGCACCCGATCTGCGCCCAGCGATTCGACCATATCTGAAATCATTGGGGCAACCGCATGCAAAGCGGCATCGCGTGCGGCGCGACCTGCCGGACTGATCGCCACAAGTTTTCGCCGGGCGTCATCCCAATCGGGGCGGATATGAACATATCCGGCCCAATCAAGCTTTGACAATGTATTGGTCATGGCGCCACGGGTCAGATGGAAAGCCTTTGCCAGCTGCGCCGGGGTGCGCTCTTCATTGGCGCGGGCCAACAGGTTGAGCACCGCGAAATGTGACAATTCCATGCCTTTTGGCAGGGCGTGGGTCACATGGCTGCGGGCCAGCCGTTCTGCCATGAACAGCTCGCTGAACAATGCAACGGCAAGGGCCTCAGACTTTTCCATTGGGTTATGGCCCCTCAAAATCCCGATCATGCGACAGGGCAGGCACGCGGGCGCGGGCCGCGGCCACCGCTGCGCAATCAAGATCGGCATAGACAACGCCGGGCACAGTGCCACCATCGGCCAATACCTCACCCCAAGGGGCAATGATCAGGCTGTGGCCATGCGTGCGTCGCTGTGCTGGCCCGGTAGAACACGGATGCAGGCCTGTTTGTGCCGGCGCCAACACATAACAACCGGTTTCAATCGCCCGAGCGCGCAACAAAGTTTCCCAATGCGCAGCACCCGTGATGTGATTAAACGCAGCCGGAACGGTCAAAAAATCCGCCCCCGCCTGTGCCAACCTGCGATAAAGCGCGGCAAATCGCACATCATAACAAACCGACAGACCAACCGCCCCAAACGGGGTTTGCGCCAAAACAGCCCGACTGCCGGGTCGATATGCTGCTGATTCGCGGTAAACCTCGGTCGGTGAAACATTCACATCAAACATGTGAATCTTGTCATAGCGCGCGGCAATCGTGCCATCGGGGCCAATCAGAAACGACCGATTGGCAAAACGGCCATCATCATCCCCCGTCCGCAGCCCAAGTGAGCCTATCAAAAGCCAGATGCGAAGCTCTGCCGCTTCGGCCCGCAGCGCGGCCAGCGTCGGGTCATCCTCTTCGGTGTGCAAAACACTGGCCAGCCATGCGCGGTCTGACCCAAGCGCATTGGTACATTCAGGCGTCAAAACAAAACCAGCCCCGCCTTTTTGCGCCGCCTCACGTACCAAAGCCACGGTTTGGGGCAAGTTGGCCACTGGATCATCAGAAACTGTCAGCTGCACAAGGCCTGCGCGCATCCCTCAGCCCTCCTGCAGCAGCGGGTCCAACCGACCCGCGCTATCCAGTGCATATAAATCATCACATCCACCGACATGGGTCGTGCCAACAAAGATTTGCGGCACGGTGCGGCTGCCCGGCGCGCGGCGCACCATATCGTCGCGCAACGTCGGATCGGTTGAAATATCGTATTCGTGAAAAGCCACGCCCTTTTGGGCCAGCAACCGTTTGGCCGCATGGCAGAAACCACAAAGCGGCGAGGTATAGATATCAACTTGTTTCATTGGGCAAATCCTTGTTTCACCCGGCATTATAGGGCTTTAGATATCCTTCGCAACGCGGGCCAGCACCAGAACTGAAACAGATTTTGCACCTGCGGCATTACACGCCTCGGCCGCAGCAGCCAGTGTTGCGCCTGAGGTCATCACATCATCAATCAACAGCACTTCCCGGCCATCAATTTGGGCCGCACGGCGCGGATGCGGACAGAGCGCACCTTGCATATTGTCAAAACGGGCAGCAAGCCCGCACCCTTCTTGGCTGGGGGTGCGACGGGGCCGGATCAGCAAATCGGGGCAGTGGTCAAACCCACACATCATTGCCACATGCGCCGATAGCAGCGCGGCTTGGTTATATTTGCGCCGCAACAATCGAAACCAGTGCAGCGGTACCGGGGCGACAAGCATATTGGGCCGGAAAATCGGCTGACCCACCCCAACCATCCATCGCGCCGCTGGCCCGGCCATCTCTGCCCGATCGGCATGTTTAAACCCCAAGATCATTTTTCGGGCGGTTCCTGCGTAAAGCAGCGCGGCCCGCCCACGCCCCCAAGGGCGGGCAATCTGCAGACATTCATCACAGCGCGGCCGCGTGCCATCATCTTCGCCAGGCAATGGCAGGCCACAGCTGTCACAAACCAGCCCGCCCAAAAACGGCGTCTCACGCCAGCAGGGGCCGCACAGGGCAAAATCATCCGCCACAACCGTGCCGCAGCCAAGACATTGCGGCGGGTAAATCAAATGCGCCAACCTTTGCATTTCACACCCCTTTTGCCTATGACTGCGGCTATGACCCAGCCACCCCCCCTGTCTGACCGCACCGCGTTACAGCGCAAGCGCAGCCGCGCCAGCGCGGGGCGAACACCCGCGATGTTTTTACATGAACTGGTCGCCGACGAGTGCCAGCAAAGACTTAATGAGGTTAACAAGCCCTTTAAAAATCCAGCCATCGTCACCGGTTTTCCCGATTTTTGGCGCGGTCTCTGGCCAAATGCAAAAATTGTTGCCGACGGCGATCTGCTGGATCTGGCCCCCGGTGCGCATGATCTGGTGATCCATGCCCTGGCACTGCACTGGGCCAATGACCCAATTGGGCAAATGGTGCAATGCCGCCGCGCACTTTGTGCCGATGGGCTGTTTTTAGCTGCGATGTTTGGGGGCCAAACGCTGTCAACCCTGCGCACCAGTCTGGCCGAAGCCGAAGTGGCCGTATCAGGCGGGCTGTCGCCACGGGTACTTCCCATGGCCGAGATCCGCGATCTGGGCGGGCTGCTGGGCCGGGCGGGGCTGGCGATGCCCGTGGCCGATGCCCTACCCATGCGGGTAAGCTATGCAAATCCCTGGGCCCTGATGCACGACCTGCGGGCAATGGGGGAAACCAATGCACTGAGCGCGCGACTGCGCACCCCCACCAAACGGGCGCTTTTCAACAAAGCCGCCGCACTTTATCCGCACGATGGCGGCCGGATCACTGCTGAGTTTGATCTGATCTTTCTCACTGGGTGGTGCCCAGATGACAGCCAACCCAAACCGCTTCGGCCCGGCAGTGCCACCATCCACCTGTCCGAGGCCCTGCGCGCTTTTGAACCACCCCCAAACCAAACCAAGACTGGCCAGACCGATTGACCCTGCGGCAAAAAAGACTATGTGGGTTTTAACAGAATTCAGGAATTATGATGTTTGACGCGAAAACCCCCAGCTGCCCCAAAGCCGCGGTCGAAATGATGCCACTGCCGCACGCCCCGGCAGACCATCCAGCAATCGCCAAGGAAAAGGTGGGGGTGCTGCTCGCAAATCTCGGCACGCCAGATCATTATGATTACTGGTCAATGCGGCGGTATTTGAACGAGTTTTTGTCGGACCGGCGGGTGATCGACTATTCCCCATGGCTGTGGCAGCCGTTGTTGCAGTTGATCATTTTGACAAAACGCCCATTTACTTCGGGGCGAAACTATAAATCGATCTGGAACACCGAGGCAGATGAAAGCCCGTTGATGACGATCACGAAAGCCCAAACCGCTAAAATCGCCGCTGTGATGCAAGAACGCCATGGCGACAATGTAGTGGTGGATTTCTGCATGCGTTATGGCAACCCCTCAACCCCAGCTAGACTGCGTGCGCTGATCGAACAGGGGTGCCGTAAAATTGTGTTCTTTCCACTCTATCCCCAATATGCAGGTGCCACGACCGCCACCGCGAACGATCAGTTTTTTCGCGCCCTGATGGCAGAAAAATGGCAACCCCCCGTGCGTACGGTTCCTGCCTATTCCGATCATCCCGTCTATATCGACGCTCTGGCGAAATCGGTTGAACGCGCATGGGAGCAGATGGCAGAAAAGCCCGATGTGCTTGTCGCTTCATATCACGGCATGCCAAAACGCTATTTGCTTGAGGGCGATCCCTATCACTGCCAGTGTCAGAAAACGACGCGCCTGCTGCGCGAACGCTTGGGCTGGGACAAAGACAAGATCGTGACAACCTTTCAGTCGCGCTTTGGCACTGAAACCTGGCTGCAACCCTACACAGTAGAAGAAGTTGCACGTCTAGCCGAGGCTGGCAAAAAACGAATCGCTGTGATTGCACCAGCGTTTTCCTCTGATTGCATCGAAACGCTGGAGGAAATTAACGAAGAAATCCGAGAAAGCTTTGAAGAGGCTGGTGGCCAAAGCTTTACCTATATCCCGTGCCTGAACGACGATGACGCGCATATCGCGGCACTGAGCCAAGTGATAGAAGAACATATGGCCGGTTGGGTCTGATAATCACGACCCAAAAGACACTAAAATTACATGAAAAAAGGCGGTGGAAATCCCACCGCCTTTTTCTAATTATCAGTGCCGATGCGATTAGTTTGACGCAACAGCAGCCAGCATCACAACCAGCATAACCGGCACAAGAATGCCACCAGCCGAAGATGACGATGCGGCTTCTGCCACAACTTCAGGCTCCATTGTTGGGGCAGCCATACCACCGGCAAACGCAGTCGAAGCGGCAACCGTCAAAGCGGCAGCAAGAACAAGTTTCTTCATTTCAGTCCTCCAGAAATTGCCCGTATCCGCAGATTTTTATAGCAGAGCGGGACGCCTATATTGAAACCTCGTATACGCGTTTAAGCAGTAATAAGCGTAAATTGCAATCTCTGTTTTCGCGATTTTCCCTTATCTGCAAGGCTGGCGTCAAATAAGCAACACCGGTGTCCCCACGTTAGCCAAACTAAACAGCTCGGCGATATGCTCGTTATAAAGACCAACACAGCCGCTCGATGATCGCCGCCCAATCTTGCGCGTGTCATGGGTGCCGTGAATACGATAATACTGCCAGCTAAGATAAAGCGCGTGCGTTCCCAATGGATTCTCTGGCCCCGGAGGCACATAATCGGGCCACTCTGGGTTGCGCTTTTTCATGTTCTCCGTTGGGCTCCAGCTGGGCCCTACAACCTTTCGGATAATCTCAGTACGCCCCCGCCGCGTCAACTCATCGGTCAAGGGCACAGATGTCGGGTAAAGCTTATAGGTCACCTCATCAGCCGACCAGAAATGCAATGCACGCGATGTCATATCAACAAGAATCGCCCCCTTTTTCAAATCGCTGAAATAGGGCTGCCACTGCAGCGACCGAAAACTTGAGATGTTATGACGAACAGAGGCTGATACCGGCGCATCAATCTCGGTCGACCCATCAAGCGCCAAAGCCGGGTGGCACAGACTGACCCCAGCCGCAGCACTGGCCAAAAAATGGCGGCGGCTCAAACGATGTGGCGATGATGCACTCATCTCAACCTCCCAAAATAAGCAAAATCCAAGACATGTTAACCACTCGGTGGCTCCACCGCAATTCAAACCCAAAGCCTGCCTCGGCCACACCAGCAAATCTCAGCCGATATCAGCGTTTGAACCTGCCACCACAACCCGCTATCAATAGAAAACACCGTGTGTGAGGGCCCAGATGCTTCGTCTTTCCCTAATTATCCTTACCGCAAGCCTTGCACTTGTGGCCTGCGCCCCAACCCCCAGCGGCCCAACACTGGGCACCGATGGCAAACCCCTGCCCAAGGTCTATCGCATCGGTCGAACCGACACCGCCCGCATTCAATACCGCCTGCTAGACGCAACCAACGCCCTGCGGATGGCCGCCAACGCCCCGCAACTGCGCCTCAACGCAGAACTTACCGCCGCCGCAATGACGCATTCGCGTGACATGTCTGTACAAAACCGACCATGGCATTTCGGCTCTGACGGCTCTTCGCCGCTCGATCGGGTCCGCCGCGCAGGATATCCCGGAATGATGCTGGGCGAAAACATATCAGAAACCTTCGAGACCGAACTTGAAACTTTGGCCGCCTGGATCGAGCAGCCCGAAACCCGCGCCGTCTTGCTCGACCCCGCCGCCACGGATCTGGGCATCGGGTATTTTCAAACTGCCAATGGCAAAATCTGGTGGACAGTCGTGACAGGGGGTTAAACCCCCAGCCTTCCAGATTTATGGCCTGATCAAAACAGGCGTACCCGGCGCCACCATCGCATAAATTTCTTCAATCTCATGATCGCGCACGGCAATGCAGCCGGCCGTCCAATCACGCTTTCCCTGATCTTTCCCAGCCTGCCCATGGATAAAAATATCCTTGCCCACCGGCCGACCCAAGGCAGACGCAAGCGCCCGATCAGTCTCATTTGGATAAGATATCCCCAACGACAGATGATACGCCGAGGCCGGATTGCGATGCGTAATGCGGTAAACCCCCTCAGGGGTCCGACCATCCCCCTCAAACTGCTTATGCCCCTCGGGGGCAAAGCCCAAATCGACTCTGTAGCGGCGCACCAAAACATCCCCGGCAAACAAATCCATCTGCCGCGCCGCCTTATGCACCGCAATCGTCGTCACCGGCGGGCCTTCATACACTTGCGGCTTCGGGCTACACCCCAGCAGCGCCACCATCACCAAAACCGCCCAAACTCCCGTGAACCGTCCGCCAGCCATCTCTGCCCCATTGTCAAAACCATCGTCCCAACCCTGCAAATAGAATACCAATACCCCCTCGCACCCACCAGAACCTACACGTCTTTCGTTTTCAAATATCCCCGGGGGCCCGGGGGCAGGCAGCCCCCGGCTTAACCACAATCAAGCCCCCTCTTGACCTTTGCCGCCCTCAACCCCCATGTGAATCAAACCCCAAGAAAGAAACCACCATGCCCAATTCCACGCAGCTCAGCTTTCGTGTCTCTGGCATGTCTTGTGCCAGCTGCGCTGGGCGGGTCGAACGTGCGCTGCAAGCACTTGATGGGGTACAAACGGCCACGGTCAATCTGGCCCAGCGCAGCATTGACGTCAGCTATGCAACACCCGCTGATCCACAAACCATCCAGCAGTGCCTCAACCAAGCAGGCTATCCCGCGCAAACCACCAAGCTGCAAATTGAGCTCGAAGGTATGTCCTGCGCCAGCTGCACGGCCCGGGTCGAGCGCGCCCTGCGCGCATTGCCAGGCGTGCTGCACGCCGAAGTGCATCTGACCACGCGCAGTGCCCAAGTCGAATTTCTAACCGGCGCACTCAGTCAAACAGAACTGGCCCAAAGCTTGACGCGCGCAGGATATCCCGCGCGGATCATCGGGCCTGATGATGGCCACACCACCCATACCGATCCCACCTTAGCCGAACAGGTCGCCCTGCGCCGGTCTGTGCTGCAAGCAACAGCCATGACGCTGCCGATTTTTGTGGTTGAAATGGGGGGGCATTTGTTTCCTGGCTTTCACAGCTGGGTCCATCACGCACTGGGCCAGCAAACACTCTGGATACTTGAATTTCTGCTGACCAGTTTGGTGCTCATCGGTCCGGGTGCTGTTTTTATCACCAGGGGTCTCCCACATCTGCTGCGCGGCACGCCAGATATGAACGCTTTGGTGGCGCTGGGCGCACTGTCGGCCTGGACCTATTCGACCATCGCAACATTTGCCCCAAATCTGCTGCCCCCCGAAAGCCGCGCGGTGTACTTTGAGGCAGCTGCCGTTATCGTCACCCTGATTCTGCTTGGCCGCTTGCTAGAGGCCCGCGCGCGTGGCCAAGCGGGCCAGGCCATTCGCCACCTGATCGGCCTGCAGCCAACCACAGCGCGTGTCACACGCCCAACTGGACAGTTTGATCTGCCACTTTCAGAGCTAAGGATCGGGGATTTGGTCGATGTACGGCCCGGCGAACGGCTCCCCGCTGATGGCTACGTTCACTCTGGAAAATCACTGGTCGATCAATCCATGCTGACGGGTGAGCCGCTGCCCGTTGCGCGCGGCCCCGGTGATGCGGTGGTGGCCGGAACGCTGAACGGCAGCGGTGCGCTGCAGCTCAAGGTCAGCCGGATTGGCGCTGATACGGCGCTGGCGCGGATCATTTCCCTTGTCCAACAAGCACAGGGCGGCAAGTTGCCGGTGCAACATCTGGTCGACCGCATAACGCTTTGGTTTGTGCCAATGATCTTGGCGGTGGCTGTTGGCACGGTGGTGCTTTGGCTGATCTTTGGCCCCTCGCTTGCGCATGCGCTTGTGGCAGGGGTTTGTGTGCTGATCATCGCCTGCCCATGCGCCATGGGCCTTGCCACGCCCACATCGGTTCTGGTGGGCACCGGGCGGGGTGCAGAACTCGGGCTGCTCTTTCGCAAAGGCAGTGCGCTGCAACAACTGGAACAAGTGAAAATAATCGCATTTGATAAAACGGGCACCCTAACGCTTGGCAAACCAGAACTGACCGATCTGCAGACAGCTGCGGGCTTTGACGAGAACGATATTTTGGCGATGGTCGCAGCGGTTGAGCAACAATCAGAGCATCCGCTGGCGCATGCGCTGGTCAGCGCGGCCACGGCGCGTGGGCTGGCACTGCCTGTGCCCAGCGCGGTCACAGCCGTGCCCGGCTATGGCATTACTGCCATGCTGGGCGCGCGCCATATTACCATTGGTGCCGCCCGCATAATGGCACAGCAATCTATCCCAACCGCCGCCTTTGACAGCATCGCAAACACATTGGCGCAATCCGGCAAAACCCCCATTTACGTTGCCATCGACACCACATTGGCTGCCATTCTGGCTGTGTCTGACCCCCTCAAACCCACAGCACGCGCCACAATCACCGCGCTGCATGCTGCTGGGCTGAAAACTGCGATGATCACAGGCGATCACCACGCCACTGCCAATGCAATTGCAACACAGTTGGGCATCCCACATGTCACGGCCGATGTTTTGCCCGCCGACAAACAAGCCGCGCTTGAGGCATTACACCGCGATTATGGCCCAGTCGCTTTTGTTGGTGACGGCATCAACGATGCACCCGCATTGGCAAGCGCTGATGTTGGCATCGCCATTGGAACAGGCACCGACGTTGCAATTGAAACCGCTGATCTGGTCTTGATGTCGGGCGACCCTGCCGGGGTGTTGCGGGCAATTTCGTTAAGCCACGCAGTTATGGCCAATATCCGTCAGAACCTGGCATGGGCGTTTGGGTATAACCTGGCCCTGGTGCCCGTGGCCGCTGGCGCGCTTTACCCAGCCTTTGGTTGGAACTTGTCGCCCATGTTAGCCGCAGGTGCGATGGCCGCTTCGTCCGTTTTGGTGGTGGGCAACGCGCTGCGGCTGCGCGGATTTGAACGACGATCAACCCCATGAAACGGCAGGGCCTCTTTGCGGCAAGTTGCTGGCTGCTGGTGCTATCAGGCGGGGCCTTGGCCTGTGCACTGCCGCCGTCAGTGGTGCTGACACTGCCGGTGGGTCATTACATTATGGGTGCTGCCAGTGCGGTTGGGGTGACGGCCCTTTTGGGTGCGATGGCTGGACGACTGCCCAGTTTTAGCGCACATCTGTTGTGGGACAGACGCAGATTGCTGCCCACGGCGCTCACCAGCTATTTGTCTTTTCTTGGGTTGATTGCGCTAATATCCATTGGATTTTTGGGCGACCGAGACCCAATGCACAACATGCTGACACTGGTGATTTGGACGGTGATTTGGGTCATCGTGCCGCTGGGTTCGGTGATGTTTGGCAATCTGTGGCGCGCCATCAACCCGTGGACAGGGCCAGTGCGCATCGCCCGTTTGCTGATCCGGCGGCGCAGCCGTTTGGGGCTGGCTACTTGGGGCCATTGGCCGGCCGTGGTGGGATTTTTCGGGTTTTCCTGGTTTGGCATGGTATCGGTTGCCCCAGATGACCCTGCCGTTCTGGCGCAGGCAACCCTGATCTATTGGGTGGTGATCTTTGTTCTAGCCGTGCTGGAAGGGGACACTTGGTTAGAACAGGGCGAATTTCTGACCGTATATTTTAGCTATTTGGCGAAAATTGCGCCATTTTGGCTGGTGCTTTCCCACAAACGGGCGCGGCTGATGGCGGGCTGGCCCGGCACACAGGTGCGCGACATGAACACCCTCACCCCAAGTGCAATGGCCTTTATCAGCCTGACGCTGGCCGCACTGACATTTGACGGGCTATCGGAAAGCTTTTGGTGGCTGGCGATGCTGGGTGTGAACCCCTTGGAATTCCCCGGCCGAACGGCTGTTTTGGGCGCAAACACGCTGGGGCTTTTGGCGGTGTGGGCCGCCACAGCCGCGGCCATCATGACAGCACTTTGGGCCGAGGCATGGCTGCAAAAAGACGCGGCCACCGGTGCGGTCTGGCAATCAGCAAGCCCCGTATTGCTGAGCTTTTTGGCCATTGCTGCAGGGTATCACGCGGCACATTATCTGGTGTCGTTGCTCACGAATGGGCAATTTCTGTTGGCAGCGCTGAATGATCCGTTCTTTCAGGGTGACAGCATTCTCGGCTTGCCCCCAATCTATGTGTCTTTTGGGTTTTTGGCAGATTTTGAGATGATGACCCTGATATGGAACTTGCAATTTGTCCTAATCTTGGGTGCACATGTGCTGGCGGTTGTGCTGGCCCTGCAACTGACACCCACTCCCCCTGCGACACTGGCACCGCCCGCTGGGCGCCATCGCCGCTTGATTGCATATTTGCCTATGACCATGTTGATGGTGGGTTACACCGTGCTGGGGCTGTGGTTATTATCAACCCCACGCGGCGCATAGGCCCGCACGGTTTAAATGCCAAAGGGCGCACGGGCGTCTTTGGTCCCAAGAATGAGGAACGGGCATCATGACAGCGAAATTGGGCAGTGCATTCCCCAATCGGCGTTCAGTTTTGGGTGGTATGGCGGCGGGCAGCGGCCTGCTGGCGGCGGCAGGGGCCTTTCCGGGCTTTGTTCAGGCCCAAAGTTCGGCCCCCATCAAGCTGGGCTTTCAGCTGCACCGCACCGGTATTGGTGCATCCTATGGCCGGTGGTATCAGCGCACAACGCAGGCAGCCCTTAAGCTGTTGAATGAAACCGGTGGGATCAATGGCCGCCCGGTTGAAGTGGTGTTTGAAGATGATGGCACAGACCCCGCACGCGGTGCCGAGGTTGTGGGCAAACTGGCCACCCAACACGGCTGTGATGCAATTTTTGGCCCCCTGTTTAGCCATGTTGTCATCGGCTCGGCCCCCCGGGCGGGCGAACTTAAAATACCCTATCTGGTCTGCTCTGAGGGCTATCACGTTGCCTCGGGCATGCTGAACCGTTGGACGCTTCAGCCCGGCATCACTGATGTCAAAGCACAGGTGCGCGCCATGGCCCCTTGGGTCACGGCCAACCTGGGCAAAAAGGTGACAATGATCTTTCCCGATTATGCCTTTGGCCATGATCATCGTGATTTCTTTACCCAAGCAGTGAAAGAGCAGGGCGGTGAGGTGATTGCCCATCTGGCTATTCCACCCACAGAAACATCCTTTACCCGCTATATGCCGCAAATTCCGGCAGAAACCGAGGTTCTCTATCACGTGATGGTCGGGCCGGCGGTTTTGACCTTTGTCAAAGAGCTGGGCGAATTTTACGGAAACGGCCCACGCCCAGAAATCTTTGGCTTTATCGATTCACTAGAAGCTGTGAATCTGGCCAGCCCCGGGTTGGAATTTCTGGAAGGCACCCATTTTTGGGAAGGTCATTGCCGCAATCAACAACCCGATGCGTCCGTGGACGAAACATTTTACCGGGCCGCTGTCGGCGTTGATGCGACCGGCGCATCACTGGCCGATGCCCGCGATATTTCAACCTATTCCCACATGTTTTCGACGTGGGAGACGCTTTTTGTGATCAAAGCCGGAATGGAAGCGGCTGGATATCAGGGCCCCAAAGACCGTCAAAGTTTTGTGGAAGCGATCGAGGCCATGACGACCCTGCCCGCCAGCCGCGCACACCCCCAGGGTGATAAGATATTTAACGGCAAAACCCATCAGGTCTTTGGGCATCAGTCAATTTCCAAGGTGACCGGCGGCCAGCTCATGCGGGTCTATCAGACCTCAATTGCGCAGGGGCAATACCCCGATGCGGTCGATTACACGCAGCAGTCTTTCTAACCTGGCCCCCATCTCAAAGGTGGGGGACCAGCGCCCCCAAACCCACACATGGCTTTTGGACCCTTTCTTCTGCTTGCCCTGATGGAGGGGCTGGTAACCGCCGCCGTTCTGGCGTTGACGGCGCTGGGTTTGAGCTTGGTGTTTGGTGTGATGCGCGTGGTTAATGTCGCACATGGGGCATTCTTTATGCTGGGTGCTGTTGGCGCGTGGTTTGTCACCGAATGGGTGGGCAACCCACCAGCGTTGGGCTTTGCCTTGGCACTCGTGATCTGCCCACTGGCGGTTGGCGCCATTGCAGCCTTGGCCAATGGTCTGGTGCTAAAGCGGCTGAACTACGACCCCGAGGCCACGATTGTTGCAACGATTGGGTTGCTTTACATCTTTCAGCAAATGGCCCTGACGCTATATGGGCCAGACGCGCGGCCTGTTCCTGCACCCTTTAGCTTTCGGGTGCAACTGCCATGGTTTGGCTATTCTGGTTATAAACTGGCGGTGATTGGGGCAGCAGCCGTGGTGCTTGCCGGGGTTTGGCTGGTGCTAAACCGCAGCAAAATCGGATTGGTAATGCGCGCGACCCAGATTGATCGCGAAATGGCGCAAGCCTTTGGGATAAATGTTGATCGGGTCTATGCTGGGGTGTTTGCAATGGGGGCAGGGCTTGCAGCGGTGGCGGCGGTGCTGATCGTGCCCATTCAACAGGCGCATTATCTGATGGGGGGCGACCCATTGCTGCTGTCATTCATCGTGGTCATAATTGGGGGGTTGGGCAGCCTGCGGGGTACGCTGGTGGCGGCGCTGTTGATTGGGCTGTCTGATGGAGTGATATCGGTCTTTTTCTCACCCACGCTGGCCAAGATTATTGCAACGCTTTTGGTGGCGTTGGTGCTTGTGTTCCGCCCACAGGGGCTTTTTGGCCGACAGGTGACACGATGAACGGCCAACCGCTGAAACCGTGGCTGGCGCCACTGGCCTTGATCGGTCTGCTGGCTGTTATGGGCTTTG
The DNA here is from genome assembly GCA_937895435.1 of uncultured Paracoccaceae bacterium. Lineage (GTDB taxonomy): Bacteria > Pseudomonadota > Alphaproteobacteria > Rhodobacterales > Rhodobacteraceae > CALAXT01. The sequence continues at coordinate 21,968 of CALAXT010000055.1, forward strand.
TGTTGCCCGCCTATCATCACAACAATATGGCCCGCATTCTGGTGCTAGCAGTCTTTGCCATGGGCTATAATATCGCCTTTGGCTATACGGGCCTGCTCAGCTTGGGACACGCGCTGTTTTTTGGCGCCGGGCTTTACGCGGCCGGGCTGGCCATCAACCAAGGTGGGGTCACGGCAGGGCTGGCGCTTGGGCTGGGGCTTTTGGCGGGTGGTGGTGTCGCACTGGCCACCGGGGTTTTGGCACTGCGGACAGCGGGTGTGTCTTTTATGATCGTGACCCTCATGTTTGCCCAGGCCGGATATCTGCTGCTGTTATACTTCGGAGCCTTTACAGGTGGCGACGAAGGCTTTGTGGTGGCCAGAACTGGACGCGTGTTGGGTGGGTTTGACCTGACAACCGATGGCCCTCGCTATGGGCTGGCGCTTGGGCTGTTTACATTGGCAATTCTGGGGCAAACCGCCATTGTACGCGCACCCTTTGGGCGGGTGATGGTCGCCATGCGCGAAAACAGCGCGCGCGCGCAGATGCTGGGGTTTGACCCGTTTCGCACCAAACTGATCGTTTTGGTGATATCGGGGCTTTATTCCGGGGTGGCGGGCGCAGCCTACGGCATTCTTTTTGGCTATGTTGGGGCCAGCTTTGCCGCCATTCAATATTCAATCCTCCCACTTTTATGGGTTCTGTTGGGGGGCTCTGGCACAGTTTTGGGACCGTTTTTGGGCGTTTTCATAATGTTTTACCTGATTGATCTGTCCAGTAGCTATACATCGGCCCACCTTATGGTGGTGGGGGTTGCGCTGTTGGTGCTGGTGCTGTTTGCACCGCGGGGCATCTTGGGGGGCCTGCGCAAAAGGTGGGGCACATGGCTGGCATAGGCTTGTTGGAAACCCAGGGCCTGACACGGCACTTTGGCGGCTTGCGGGCGGTTGAAGCCGTTGATTTCACGCTGAACACAGGCCAAATCCATGCACTGATTGGGCCAAATGGTGCGGGCAAAACCACCTTTGTTGGGCTGCTTTGTGGCCGTGTGCCGGTGCAGGCTGGAACCATTCACTTTGACGGACAAGACATCACCCATATGCCAGCCCATTTGCGGGTGCGCGCAGGTATCGCCTATACATTTCAAATCACGTCCATTTTTCGCGGGCTCAGCGTTTTTGACAATGTGGCCCTCGCAGCCCAACGGCCAAGTCGACATGATCTGGGCGCTGCAACCAAACATATTTTGCACCAAGTAGGGCTGGAATCGCAGATAAATCAGCAAGCAGACACTCTGTCTTATGGCCATCAAAGGCTGCTAGAGATTGCAATGGGTCTGGCGCTGCGCCCACGACTCCTGATCCTCGATGAACCGACCCAAGGGCTCAGCAATGCCGAAATCACGGGCTTCAAGGCGCTGGTTCGTGCAGTTGTGCCACAAACCACTGTGCTTTTGATCGAACATAACATGGATGTTGTGATGGATCTGGCAGACCAGATCACCGTGTTGAACATGGGCCAAACACTGGCCACTGGCACACCAGCAACCATTCAGGCCAATGCAGCGGTACAATCCGCCTATCTTGGGGGCTGAATGCTAAAAATTTCAGACCTTTGTGCGGGATATGGCGGTGCGCAGGTTTTGCACGACCTCAACCTTGATGTACGCCCAGCCGAGATTTTATGCGTTATGGGGCGCAATGGGGCGGGAAAAACCACCCTGCTGCGCGCCATCATGGGACAGTTAGCGCGGCAATCGGGCCATATCATACTGGATGGCACCGATATTCAAACCCTGCCCGCCCATCAGGTGCCACGTCTGGGCATTGGCTATGTGCCCCAAGGGCGCCGCCTTTTTGGCGAACTGACCGTTGCTGAAAATATGGAAATCGGTCTGCAAACCCGCGGACGTGGCGCGGTCACCCGGGACCGGGTGCTGCAACTTTTCCCACGCCTGCGCGATCGGCTGGGACAAATTTCGCAAACACTCTCGGGCGGTGAACAGCAAATGCTGGCGATTGCTCGGGCGCTGTGCCTGGAACCTAAGATCCTGCTGCTCGATGAACCATCAGAAGGGTTACAACCCTCAATGATCCGGCTGATCGGGGATACTGTGCGCGCCCTGCGACAAACCGGGGTGGCCATCGTACTGGTTGAACAGCGTGTGGCCCCAGTGCTGGCCGTCGCAGATCGTGTGGCCTTTATCGAACGCGGCACCTGCGCCGAAATCTGTGACGCCACAGACCTGAACACAAATGCGCCACAATTTCAACGCTATGTGGGGGTCTAAAATGCTATTGCAGCTGCGCACCATTGGCAAAAATCGACCCATCAGTGCGCATTTCGATTTGTGAATGGCGAATATCAGGTGCCGCCCCCTCAGTGGAAAACAGGCCCAAAATCAACTTGGCACCAGCCGCCTGATCTGGGGCCAAAAGACCTGCAGCCGCCAGCTTGTCCAGCAGCGTCAAACCACCCGTCAACGTCAAATCCACCACACCCGTCGGCGCAGCGGTGCTGCCAGATAAATCAGTGGGCAACGCCGCCACCGCCCCTTTGGCCACCAGTTGGGCCCCCATCGCCGAGAGCCGCGCGCCGTTTAATGTAACCGTTTCGACCACAACCGGCACTGTATCGCTTGTCAGATCTTGTGGCGTCAGCAACCACGCATCCATCAGCCAGCGGAGCCCCACGCGCAGATCAACCGCCACATCTATTGGGTCGCGCGGCAAGATCATAGCGCGGTCAATCATATTCCATCCCGCATTTGAAAGCTGCAGACCATCTATCCGCAAACCAATCTCGGCCTCCTGCGCGATGGGTTGTTTTGGCAGCGGAACGCTGACATCCCACGCAAACTCGTCAACTGTAACAACCACTGCTGACTTTTCCGCAGTGCGGCCAAAACCCTCTGTGATCAGGGCGCGTTGGTCAAAACGTTCACGGCTCAGCCGCTGCGTAAGCGCGTGCGACTGCCAGCCAAACTGGCGACCATCCGCCATTGTGGCAACCAGCGGGCCCAAGCTCATGACAACATCCGTGCGCAGCCCCGCCGCCAAGTTTGCCGCCAAATCAGACGGGTCCAGCCCCATTGGCACAGCCCCTGTTCGGACACTGCGAATATCATTTTGCAAGGCGCGCCCTGCCATCACATGCGCCCCAACACGCAACTCAAAATCTGCATCCAGCTGCCCGACATGAATTTCCGACTCTATCTGGCGCATCGCCCCAAGCTGCATCCGGTATTGGCCAAAAACATCCGACATCTGCAGTGCAAAACGCAAAGATTCGCCCTGCACGCCCAGCACAATTGGCTGGGCGCTCGCCAATCGCAGATCCGGTATATCATGGCGCAGCGTCAGATCCTCGGCCACGCCATCCGCCAAAATGCGCCCCCCAGTCTGGCGCAAATTCAGCACAAATGGTTCAGCAGCCCCAAATTCTGACATAAGCTGAATGCGCAGGGTCACATCCGGGTCGGCAGTCAGTTCAACCTCGCCGCCCACCATCTCGCGCAGATGCAGCCGCGCCAACCGCGCCTCGCTCACAGCCTCCGCACTCGACGACACCCAAGTCACATCCGTCAGCGTTACCACATCACCCGCCCGCTCAATCGCACCAGCGCGCAACACCCCCCCTGTGGCCGCACTTTGATCTTGCAAGATCCGCCAAAGCGCCTCAGCGCTTAAAGCCCAGACTGGGGACAACCCACCCAGAGCCCAAAAAACTGCCGCCAAAACACCCCGCCACATCGCCATCCCTCACCCCACTTGCACAAAACAAACGTGCCACAGCCATCCCGACAAAGCCAGCCACAGGGGGCATCTTGCGTCCACTTCCTTGCGCCAGTCCAACGGCTGACATAAATGGTCAAACAACAGGCGAAAGATCACCTAGATGCAAATACCTACCCCAATATCACCAGATGCGCTTGTGATCGGCGCAGGTCCAGCCGGGCTGATGGCCGCAGAAACGCTGGCAAGCGCCAGCCACCGGGTACATGTGATTGAGGGCAAGCCCAGCATAGGGCGCAAATTCCTAATGGCTGGCAAATCTGGTCTGAATCTCACAAAAGACGAACCACTGACAGACTTCATCGCCCAATATGGCCAGGCCGCCTCGTGGCTCAAACCAATGCTGGCCGAATTTGGCCCACCCGAGGTGCAAGCATGGGCGCAGTCTCTGGGCCAACCCATCTTTACTGGCAGCACCGGGCGGGTCTTCCCCAAGGCAATGAAAGCCTCTCCCCTGCTCCGCGCATGGCTCAGCCGCTTGGACACATTGGGTGTGACGCACGCCACCAACTGGCGCTGGCAAGGCCTAAGGGACGGCGCTCTGGTGTTTGAAACCGCCCAAGGGCAACAAACCCTGCGGCCAGCTTGCACCATTTTGGCGCTTGGTGGCGCAAGCTGGGCACGACTTGGCTCAGATGGGGCGTGGGCCACAGGATTGGCCGCCGCGGGTGTAGGCCTGGCCCCATTTCAACCCGCCAATATGGGCTTCGCCGTCGATTGGGGCCCCCAAATGGCCCCCCATTTTGGCAAACCCGTCAAAAGCACGCACCTCACCGCAGGTCCTTTGCACACACGCGGCGAATGGGTGATCTCCGCACGTGGGATTGAGGGTGGCGCTATCTACATGCTCTCACGCGCCCTGCGCGATGGCTATCCATTGGTCATCGACCTTCTCCCTGACCTTTCGCACACAATCGTAACCCAGCGGCTAGAAAAACAAGGTAAAACCAGTCTCAGCACCCATCTCAGAAAAGCGCTCCACCTTGATCCCACGCGTATCGCGCTTGTGCACGAATGCGCCCGTTCCGCACACGGCCAACCTCAACCATCCCCAGCGGCCCGCGCCAAGCAGCTCAAAGCGCTGACCCTCCACATCACCCACCCCCACCCAATGGATGAAGCAATATCAACCGCCGGCGGAATCCAACAATCCAGTCTGACAGACGGGCTTGAATTGCGTGCCCGCCCCGGCACATTTGCCTGTGGCGAAATGCTCGACTGGGAGTCCACTACCGGCGGCTACCTAATTACCGCCTGTCTCGCAACAGGACGCTGGGCCGGCCAAAATGCCGCGCAATTCCTCAAAAACCGCTAAATCTTTTCTGTTTGCAAATATCCCCGGGGGTCCGGGAGCAGGCAGCCCCCGGTCTCAGCGCCGAACCATCATCGCCAGACGAATAAACAGCCGCTCAACCAATGCCAAAGCTGGCGCACGCTGCTGGGCTGATCGTAACGTCAGATCTGTGTCCACCACCATCGCCAACGCCGTCTCTAATCTGGCCATTCCCCAAGCCTGCGCCTGCTTGGCCATGCGCTCACGCCGTGGGCCAAAGACGGGCGGGCGGGCGCGGGCCAACCCTTGCGCAACCCCTCCCCCATCGACACAGGCCGCGTGCAGCGTGCGGAAATGCCTGTTGGCCGCGATACAAAGGCCAACTGCGGCGACGCCCTGTCCACCCAGCCGCTGCATCAAGGGCCCAATCTCACCTGCGCGGCCCTCGGCCACCACATGCAATATATCATCCAGTTCGGCCTCAATCGTTGCAGGGGCCAGCGCGGCAATCTCGGCGCTGCTTAGTGCCGACCCATCACCAAACTTATAAAGTCCCAGCTTTTCGACCATTTGGCGAAAATCTCCAGGGTCAAGCGCACGCGCCAACGCAGCGATGTCGCCCGCAGCTTCGGGCGCCACAGCCCCCACACCGGCCGCCTTTAAAAGGGCTGTGATCTCATCACGGTCAGGCGGGTCATCATAAAGCCCAATCGCCAATGCCGCGCGGTCGGTTTCAAAAAACTTTCGCAGGCTGGACTTGGCAGCCAATGCCCCAGCAGTCACAACCAAAACAGCGTCTCCATCGCGCCAATCAGCCAAAACGGCAGCAACTTGGGCTGTCACCCCATCGCCTGCTTCTTCAAGCAGCACCGCCCTTTGGCCGGGAAAAAAGCCCTGCGCGCGCATCTCATCACCCAGCCGCGCACCATCTTTGCGCAATTCCGCAGCCGCCATCCGCGTCAGCCGCATTTCAGACGGGCCATCTGGCCCAATCAGTGCAGCGATCAATTCTTGGCGGCGCAGGGCAACGCGCATGGGGTCTGCGCCATAGATCAGCACAGCCGGCCGCTGGGGGTCGGGCTTGGCGAAATAGCGCCGCGCCTCTGCCCCGGCCAGCTTCACGGCAAAGCCTCAGAGACGCGCATCAAAACCAGTCTATCCTCAATCTGCTGTGCCAATTGCACCATCAGCCGGGTTCCTGCATCACGCTCTGCCGACAGCGTCGACAGCCGCCCACCGCCAGAATTATATCCTGTAAAGCCAGACACAACACCCTGAGCACGCACCACGCCCCCCGGTACATCCCGCACTTCATAAGATACGCTGCCACTCAGAGTATAGCGGGTAATCGCTTGATCTGAGGTGATCCCACCGGACGACTCTTTGGTTGTAATATCATAGCTCAGAACCATATCGGGGACAGACTGTGTTCGGCCCAGTCGGTCTTCCAACGCTGCCACAAGATCATAGCCCAAGCGCGTGTCAGGCGCGGCTATCTGCACCTTGCCCCGCAGCCCCTGCGCCGCACCCTGTGGCCCATACACCGGCTGAAAGCCACACGCACTCATCACAGCCAAAGGCAGCAACAAAAGACCCCCCAAGGCCGCTTTGCGCCTAGATAACAACATTGACGATGCGCCCCGGCACAATAATCAACTTTTTGGGCGCGGCACCGGCCAAAAGTTTGGCCACATCCGGTTCCACCAAAACCAGCGCCTCAATTTGCGCATTCGGCATGTCTTTTGGCACCTGAATTTCTGCCCGCCGCTTGCCATTAACCTGAATGGGCAACGTGATCTGATCCTCTACCAACATCGCAGGATCGGGCTGAGGCCAAGGCGCAGATGCGACCAGACCGATACCACCCAGCATTGCCCAGACCTCTTCGGCCAAGTGCGGCACCATGGGTGACATCAGCTGCGCCATCACCCGCATGGTTTGACGCTTGGCATCGGCACTGGCGTCTGATTTTGACACCGCGTTTGTCAGCTCATACAGCTTGGCCACAGCTTTGTTAAAAGCAAAACCTTCGATCCCACGCGTCACCTCATCAATCGCGCGGTGCATGGCTTTCAGCAATGCCAGGTCGTGGCTGGGGTCGCCCCCACCGCGCCGGTCAATCTCATCGGCCAAACGCCAGACCCGGCCCAGATGGCGAAAGGCCGCCTCGGCGCCAGATGCGGTCCATTCCACATCACGTTCGGGGGGGCTGTCTGACATCACAAACCAGCGTGCAGTATCTGCACCAAATGCGCTGATGATGCTGACCGGATCGACCACATTTTTCTTTGATTTTGACATTTTAGCCGAAGGGATCACCTGAACGGGCGCCCCCGTGGCCTTTAGCCTGCCGTCTTCCACGTCTTCTGGCAAATGATAGACAGGCCGCCCCGCCGCATCGCGTGTCAGATAGATCTCGTGCGTCACCATGCCTTGGGTGAACAGCGCATCAAAGGGCTCAATCGCTTTGGCGGGCAGATGGCCAGTGGCATGCATCGCCCGCGCAAAAAACCGCGAGTAAAGCAGATGCAAGATCGCATGTTCAATTCCACCAATATATTGGTCAACATTCATCCAATAGGCCGCATCTTCGGCCACGGTGGGCGTGGCACCATGCGGCGCCGTAAAGCGCGCATAATACCAGCTGCTGTCCACAAATGTGTCCATCGTATCTGTTTCGCGGCGCGCGGGGGCACCACAGGCCGGGCAGGTGCAATCGCGCCACGTCGGATGGCGATCAAGCGGGTTACCCGGCTTATCAAACGTCACATCGTCGGGCAGGCGGATCGGCAGATTTTCTTTGGCCTCAGGTACAACACCACAGGCCTCGCAATGCACCACTGGGATTGGGCATCCCCAATAGCGCTGGCGCGACAGTCCCCAATCACGCAGGCGGTAATTCGTAACACCACGGCCAATCCCACGCGATTCACAGCTGTCAATGGCCGCAACCACGGCCTGTTCACCGGTCTGTACTTCATTACCAGCAAAACCCAACAGATAGCGCACCGGTTCGGTTTTGGGCGGCACAAACGCCTGTGCAAGATCTGTCATCGGATCTGTTAAGCTTGCAAATACGGGGGCAATAGCCAGACCATATTTGGTGGCAAAATCAAAATCACGCTGATCATGGGCCGGGCAGCCGAAAATGGCACCCGTGCCATAATCCATCAAAATGAAGTTTGCGATGTAAACCGGCAACTGCCACTCTGGGTTCAACGGGTGGCGCACGGTAATGCCCGTGTCAAACCCACGCTTTTCAGCCTTTTCCAGCGCTTCTTCCGATGTGCCAACTTTACGGCATTCAGCAACAAAGGCGGCCAGATTGGGGTTTGCGCCCTCAAGCGCGCGGGCCAGCGGGTGATCAGGCGAAATCGCCGCAAATGACGCGCCAAGCAATGTGTCCGGACGGGTGGTGTAGACCTCAAGCTTTTCAAAGCCTTGCGGTGCGTTAAGCGTATCAAACGCAAATTGCAGGCCCCGGCTTTTGCCGATCCAATTGGCTTGCATCAGACGGACCTTTTCAGGCCAATTGTGCAAACCATCCAAGGCGTCCAGCAGCTCAGGCGCATAATCAGAAATACGGAAAAACCACTGAGTCAGCTCGCGCCGCTCAACCGGGGCACCTGATCGCCAACCACAGCCGTCAATCACCTGCTCATTGGCCAAAACAGTCATGTCAACCGGGTCCCAGTTCACAACTGCATTTTTGCGATACACCAAGCCTTTATCCAACATGTCGATGAACATCGCCTGCTGCTGCCCGTAGTATTCTGGATCGCAGGTGGCGAATTCCCGGCTCCAATCAATCGAAAGACCCAGCGGCTTCATCTGGGCGCGCATGTCGGCAATGTTGCCATACGTCCACTCTTTGGGGTGGCCCCCACGTTCGATTGCCGCGTTTTCTGCCGGCATACCAAACGCATCCCACCCCATCGGATGCAACACGCTAAAGCCACAGCTGGCCTTGTAGCGCGCAATGACGTCGCCCATCGTGTAGTTTCGCACATGGCCCATATGGATGCGCCCCGACGGATAGGGAAACATTTCCAAAACGTAGTATTTTGGGCGATCTGGGTCACGACGGGCGGTAAATATACCAGCCTCATCCCAGGCCTTTTGCCATTTGGCTTCGGTTTCAGCGGGATCATAGCGCGACATGGCGGGCCTCTTTGCTGCAAGCTTGCCGCTGGTTATACCGCCCGCCCCGCCAAGGTCCAGCCCCGCGCAGGCTTGCAGGCCCCCATCCAAGCCGCCATATTGGGAAAAATGGCGCAAAACAGGGCGAGCCAGTGATGAATGATGACAAATTTCCAGGCTGGCACGGCACAACAATTTTAGCGGTGCGCAAAGACGGTAAGGTGGTTGTGGCCGGGGATGGTCAGGTCAGCCTGGGGCAAACTGTGCTAAAGGGCACAGCACGCAAAGTGCGGCGCCTGCAAACCGCCGGACATGAGGTCGTTGCAGGCTTTGCCGGATCAACGGCCGATGCCTTTACGTTGCTGGAACGGTTGGAAAAAAAGCTTGAAGCGACACCCGGCCAGTTGGCACGAGCCGCAGTAGAGCTGGCCAAAGACTGGCGCACCGACAAATATTTGCAAAAGCTAGAAGCCATGCTGATTGTCACCGATGGCACCGTGCTGCTGGTAGTGACGGGTGCGGGCGATGTGCTGGAACCCGAATATGATATTGCCGCAATCGGGTCGGGGGGCAATTATGCGTTGGCTGCCGCCCGCGCGCTGATGGAAACCGACATGAACGCTGAGGCCATCGCCCGCCGCGCCATGGCGATTGCCGCTGATATTTGTGTCTATACCAATGGCAAACTGACCGTTGAAACGATCAGCGCATAGCCCCACGCCACGCAAAGGACCCCATCATCATGACAGATTTGACCCCGCGCGAAATCGTATCAGAACTTGATCGCTATATCATCGGTCAGGCCGATGCCAAACGCGCGGTAGCGGTGGCCCTGCGCAACCGCTGGCGGCGCAAGCACCTGCCCGATGATCTGCGGGATGAGGTTTACCCGAAAAACATTTTAATGATCGGGCCAACAGGCGTGGGCAAAACCGAAATCAGCCGCAGACTGGCCCGACTGGCCCGCGCACCCTTTTTAAAGATTGAGGCAACAAAGTTCACCGAAGTTGGCTATGTCGGGCGTGACGTCGACAGCATCATCCGTGATCTGGTTGACGTGGCCATTGCACAAACGCGTGCCCAGATGCGCGAAGATGTTGCCGCCCGCGCCCAAGCCGCCGCCGAAGACCGCGTTTTGGCAGCCATCACAGGTGAAAATGCCCGCGAACAAACGCGCGAGATGTTTCGTGGCAAGCTTAAGCGCGGCGAGCTGGACGATACCATGATTGAACTCGACATGGCCGACACCTCAAATCCGGTGCCATTCGATCTGCCAGGCATGCAGCCAGGCCAACAGCCCGGCATGATGAATTTAGGCGATATTTTCGGCAAAGCCTTTGGCCAGCGCACCGTGCGCCGCAAGGTTCGGGTGGCTGACAGCTATGAGGCCCTGATGGGCGAAGAAGCCGATAAACTGCTGGATGATGAGGCCGTAACCCGCAACGCATTAACGGCTGTTCAGGAAAGCGGCATTGTTTTTATTGATGAAATTGATAAGGTCTGCACCCGCGCCGATACCCGTGGCGGCGATGTCAGCCGCGAAGGCGTGCAGCGTGATTTGTTACCCCTGATTGAGGGCACCAGCGTTTCAACCAAATATGGCACCGTCAAGACTGATCATATTTTGTTCATCGCCTCGGGGGCGTTTCATGTCGCAAAACCCTCTGATTTGCTGCCCGAATTGCAGGGCCGTCTGCCAATCCGCGTAGAACTAACCCCCCTGAGCGAGTCAGATTTTATCCGCATTCTGACCGAACCAGACAATGCGCTGACACGGCAATATAGCGCCCTTTTGCAAACCGAAGGCGTCACTGTCACCTTTGCCGCCGATGGCATTGCTGCCTTGGCCCATATCGCAGCCGAGGTTAATCAAGGCGTGGAAAACATCGGAGCGCGTCGGCTTTACACGGTGATTGAGCGCGTGTTCGAGGATATTTCTTTTTCAGCACCTGATCGTGCGGGTGAGCAGATATTGGTGGATGCAGCCTTTGTCGAAACCCATTTGGGCGCGCTGTCACGATCGGCCGATCTTAGCAGATATGTGCTGTAAAATGCCACAAAAACGGCGGCACTGGGCGTGTGTCTGCGCCGCTGTTTTTCTGGGTTTGGCGGCCTGCACCCCGCGCCCCCAAATGGATATTCAGCCACAGGCCCGGGGTATTGGCACCGCCCAAGCCGTTTTTGTTGCAACAGGCCGTACCCCGCGCGCCGAAAGCCCCGGATTTACCGGCGAGCGCGACACGGTTTTGCATTTTGCCCGATTTGACGTATCTATTCCCCCCGCCCATCAGTTGGGCGAAATTGCCTTGCCAAAAAATGGCCAAAAAACTGATCCGCAAAAACATTTTGTAACCCTGTCCAGCACAGGATTTGATGACCAAACCGCCTTTAACGGTGCCCTACGGCAGGCATTGGCCAAGACACCGGGGACAACACGCGAGGCGGTGGTGTTCGTGCATGGGTTCAACACCAATTTCACCGAAGGCCTGTTTCGCGCGGCCCAGCTTTCCAATGATTTGGCGCTGGGCGCAGTTGTCGTGCATTACTCTTGGCCATCCCTGGGAAAGCCGCTCGCCTATGTCTATGATCGTGATTCAGCTTTGATAGCCCGAGATGGGCTGCATGCGCTTTTGCGGGGTCTGTCAGAGGCTGGCGCTGACCGTATTTTGATTGTGGGTCATTCCATGGGTGGCAGTCTGGTCATGGAGGGGCTGCGCCAAATGTCGCTGACGGGTGATCAGCGCACACTATCACGGTTGAGCGGTGTGGTGATGGTGTCCCCTGATATTGATGTTGAATTGTTTAAATCTCAGGCGCGCCAAATCGGCACGCTGCCACAACCTTTTGTCATCTTTACCTCTGAGCGTGACAGGGCGCTCGCGCTGTCATCGGGGCTGACGGCACGCAGGCCACGGTTGGGCACCTTGGCAGATGTATCCGAAGTGGCCGATCTTGATGTCACCATACTAGAGGTCGGCGCGTTTTCTGCCGGTTTGGGGCATTTTACTGCCGGGGATTCCCCAGCGCTGATCGCGCTTTTAACCCGAATTGATAATCTTGACATTGCCCTGCGCAATGATGCCCTGCGCCGCACGGATCTTATCAGTGGCACAATTTTGACCATTCGGGATGCCACACGCATTGTTCTAAGCCCCGTGGCCGCCGTAGCAGACGAGCTGCGCCCCTAACGCTGCCGCCGCAGATAGACATAGAACGCCCCAGCACCGCCGTGGCGCAGATGTGCTTGGGTCAATTGTAACACAAGCCCCCCCAACGGGGCCAAACGCAGCCAATGTGGAACCTGATGGCGCAAAACGCCACTTTGCTGCGCGGTTGGGCCATGATCTGCTGTTGATTTATATCCCTTACCTGCCCCCTTGCCCGTGATCACCAAAACCAAACGCAGACCCTCTGCGTGGCTGCGCATAACAAAGCGGGTTAGGGCTGGGTGAGCCTGTGCGACGGTCATGCCATGCAAATCAATCCGCGCCTCAGGGTCTAATTTACCACGGGACAGCCGTTGATAAGCCTTACGGTCCATATGGATCATCGGCGGGGCGGTGCCATTGGGGCCACGCATCACAGCCGCGCCTTGTAACGGTGCGTTAGCACCGATTTCAAACGCACGAATTGGCTGGGCCGATAGCGCGGCATGCACGTTGGGCTTTGGCCTGTGTGCAGATATTTGCGCGAAATCTGCTGTCAGACCTGGAGGCCGATCAGGGTGCAAAGGCGCCGCGGTGTCAGCCACCCGGCGCCAAAGATCTTGTTCATCCTTGGAAAGCCCGCGGGGCTTGCGCGGGGCCATCCTTCATTCTCCGGTGGCCACAAGCTGCCAGTTTGGATTTTGGGCGCCCATCTTGCGCGCAAAGGTCCAAATGTCTTTCTGGCGACGAATTTCGTTGGCGTCGCCCTCAACCACATTGCCCTCGGCATCGCGCATCACGGATGTCAGTTCACCCACAAAACGGATGGTTACCTCGGCCTCGCGGGTGTCGTGATCAAAGCTGGCGCTGATTAATGACAACTCACGAATGCCAACAAACTGCGCCTGAACACTCAAACCACGGGCTTCGCGTTCTTCCAGCACCGATTGAAAGGTATCATAGACATCACGCGCCAAAAACGGCACCAGATCATCCATTGCGCCTTTTTCAAAACCCATCACGATCATTTCATAAGCACCCCGCGCGCCACGCAAGAATTCGGTCACGTTGAAACTGGGTTCTTCTGATTTCATCGCCGCCAGCGCTTTTGCTGTCGCCGAGCCTTCGGGGGCATGGTCGGTGATGTCTGCATCTGGGCCACCATCAATGACCTCAAGCCCACGGCGCAGATCATCACGGGTCTGCACGACAGGCGCCACAGGCTTTTCAAACCCATCGCGGCTGCCAAGCACATCGCGCAAGCGCAGGATCAAAAATATCGCAATTCCGGCCAAAACAAGAAGCTGGATAACGGCAGAGCTCATCAGGACCTCGAGTTCGGTTGGGCCATCAGGGTGGCCAGTGTTGGAAAATGGCGACTGAACATTTGTTTGTCCGCCTGACTCCACTTATGTAGGGCAGACGGGGGATCAAGTCCACCGTTGGACCGAAAGGATGGAAACTACCGATGTGGGTTGTTTTTCCGCTGCTGTGGCCACTGATTGAAATTGCGCTTTTTGTCACGCTGGGCGGAGCAATCGGGCTGTGGGGCACGCTGGCATTGGTGATTGGCAGCGCGGCACTGGGGATATCCATCCTGCGCGGTCAAGGCATGGGATCTGTTAACCAAATGCGTCAACGTATGGCGGGCCAGACCGGTGCGCTGGAAATGATTGCCCAACAGATGGCCACGCCATTAGCTGCGATCCTGCTGATATTGCCGGGTTTTTTAACAGACACTATTGGGCTTTTGCTGTTGTTGCCGCCCATTCAACTGCTGCTGGCACGTCTGGCACTGGCCCGGTTGCAGCGCGCAGGTGCGGCCGCAGGGTTTGACAATCGGGGCCATCAACACCAAGCAACCCCCGACATCATCGAGGGCGATTGGAAAGACATCACCCCAGAAAACCCCGCCACCGACGCCAGCAAAAATCTTGACCAATCGGGGCGCGACCCAAACCGCACGCGCCATTGAGAATCCCCCCTGAACCTGCTAGGTATCTTTCATCGATTTTTTATTTTTCAGGAGTGAATGATGGCTGAAAATGGCAATGGGGCAGCCCCGCAAGCCGCGCCACAGGTGAAAATGCAAGTTCTGGCGCAATATGCACGCGACGTGTCATTTGAAAACGCAGTGGCGCAAAAGGGCACCCAAGGCGGTGAGGTTCAACCTGAAATCCAGGTTGCCGTCAGCCTCGATGCCCGCAAGCGTCCGACTGACAATCAGTATGAGGTGATCACCAAATACAAGGTCACATCCATGAACAAAGCCACCAACGAAACCTTGTTTCTGATGGAACTGGATTACGCTGGGGTTTTTCATATTGAAAACGTGCCCGACGATCAGCTGCACCCGTTTTTGTTGATTGAATGCCCACGCATCCTGTTTCCATTTGCCCGCCGCATAATCTCTGACATGACGCGTGATGGTGGCTTTCCACCCCTAAATATTGATACCGTCGACTTTGTATCGCTTTATCGTCAAGAGCTGGCACGCCGCGCGCAGGCGCAGCAGGCACAGGAAACGCCGACAGCAGTATCATAAAAAACCAGATTCAGACTTTGTTCCAAAGAGCCGCCGCGCCCAGCTTTTCTACGAAAGCGTCATGCGCGGCGGCTTCTTCTTTTGTAATGCGTGGTGCAAGCGGTTTTGGGCGCAGGCCCGGGCGCCATGTACCACTTTGCCCCGCACCCCCGCCCTGCGACGGGCCGTTGCTGACCAGACCAAAATCTGGCTGACGGCCACCGATCAATTCCAGATAGACCTCCGCCAGAATTTCACTGTCAAGCAAAGCGCCATGCTTTTCACGGGCAGAATTATCGACACCAAAGCGACGGCACAGCGCATCAAGCGACGCGGGCGAACCGGGGAACTTGCGCCGCGCGATCAAAAGCGTGTCAGTGGCGCGGGTCATTGGCAAAAGCGGCAGTTTGGCCCAGCCCAATTCTGCATTCAAAAACTTCATATCAAAGGCCGCGTTGTGAATAACCAACGGCGCATCAGCCACAAATTCCAAAAAGGCGGCCCCAACGTGAGCAAAAACCGGTTTGTCACGCAAAAAGTCATCGCCCAAACCATGCACAGCAAAGGCCTCGGCCGGCATAGAGCGTTGGGGATTGATATATTGGTGATACGTGCGACCGGTGGGCATGTGATTTAACAGCTCTACCGCGCCAATCTCGACTATCCGGTGCCCTTCAGTCGGTTCAAAACCCGTGGTTTCTGTATCTAGAACAATCTCACGCATGTTGGGCCTTTCGGATGCGGTCGATCACCGCACGCACTGCTTTTGCAGCACCTTGTGGGCTGTGGGTTTCAATAATAAAATCAGCACGCGCACGCTTTGCACAATCAGCCATCTGCTTTGACCTGATGGTTTCAAACAATGCCTCGGTCATGCCGGGCCGGGCCATAACACGGGCGCGCTGCACATCAGCTGGGGCGCTGACCACCAAATTGGCATCCATCATCGCATCTGTTCCCGTTTCAAACAACAAAGGCACATCAAGTACAATCAGATCGGCAGCGTGTTCACGATCAATGAACGCCAATCGGTCTGCAGCCACCAACGGATGCACAAGGCGTTCGATCTGCGACAGGGCCGTTGGGTCTGCACGCATCCAAGCTTTTAATGCCCCACGGTCAATCTGGCCGTCCCGCAACGCATCAGGACAGATTTCGGCCAGCGGCACCACCGCTGCACCGCCCACGCCATAAAGCCTGTGAACCGCAGCATCGGCATCCCAAACTGGCACACCCTCGGCTGCAAAAAGCGCCGCTGTGGCTGATTTGCCCATACCGATCGACCCGGTCAGCCCCAGCAAAAACGGCTTCATCCTGCCAAAACCGCTGCACGCGTCGCCTCATCAATCACGGGGCGTTGGCCAAACCACCGCTCAAAACCTGGGGCACCCTGATGCAGCAACATGCCCAAACCATCAACAACGGTGCACCCGCGTTCAGCCGCAGCCTGCAAAAATGGCGTCATTAAAGGTGTGTAGACCAGATCATTGACCACGGCATCAGGCGACAACCCATCAAGCGGCACGCGAAACTCTGATTTTCCAACCATACCAAGCGACGTGGTGTTGACAACCGTGGCCGCCCCAATCGGCAGTTCAGAGGCATGGCCCCAATCGTAAACCACAACCCGCGCCCCGAATGAGGCACGCAAAATTTCTGCCCTCTGCCTTGTACGATTTGTCAGACGCACCTCTGGCACGCCCAATTCCAACAAAGACGCGATGACAGCCCGCGCCGCGCCGCCTGCACCAAACACCGCCGCTGGCCCCGATTCTGGCTGCCAATCAGGTGCATTTTGCCGCAAATTGGCCGTAAAGCCGTAACCATCGGTGTTGTCAGCGTGAATTTTGCCATCACTGCGAAAAATTAACGTGTTGGCAGACCCAATCAACGCCGCCCGATCTGTGACGACATCAGCAAGTTGCAGCACCGTTTCTTTGTGTGGCAATGTCACATTGACGCCCCGAAACCCCGCTTTGGGCAAAGCTTGCAAAACCTGTGGTAAATCCGCCTGCATCACATCCATAGGAATGTAATATCCGGGCAAACCCATCGTTCGCAGCCAATGACCATGAAGCAGGGGCGAACGACTGTGGGCAATGGGTGAACCGATAACGCCGGCCAGTGGTATTTTTTCAGCCGTCATGTTTCGATCACCCCCCGCTGGGCAAGATAAGACAAAAGCGGCAGCAGCGGCAAACCCAGAACAGCGAAATAATCACCCTTAACTGCCGAAAAAAGCCGCACGCCTTGGTGTTCAAGTTTATAGCACCCAACCGCATCAGCGACGCCCGGCCAATTGTCAGACAAATACCTTTCTTGGGCTGCTTTCGACAACGCACGCATGGTCAACCGAACCGTTTCAATATGCCGCCACACAGGTTTCGCGTTTTCATAAACCACAACAGCCGAAATCAACATGTGGGTCTGGCCAGACAACGCCGCGATTTGGGCCCGTGCTTGATCAAGAGTGTCACATTTTTCAAAAATCTGACCTTTCAAATGCAGAATCTGATCACAGCCAATCACCATGGCATCTGGGTGTTTATCGGCAATCTTGCGCGCCTTGAATTCAGCCAAGGCATCCGCAATGTCACGCGGTGCCGCCTGTTCGGCCTCTAAACTGGCCCGAAGCGCCTGTTCATCTATCCGCGCTGGTATTTGTTCGAATGCAAGACCGGCCCGGCGCAACAGATCACCCCGGATGGAAGAGGCTGAACCAAGAATAAGACGCATGGGCAAACCCTGTGGATAAACCGGTGGCGTTCCCGGTGTGTTCAATGGCGAAACTGCCACCCTTTGAAAAAACCCCATCACTCACGCTGGATCAGGGTGGATTGGCGGCGGATTTTCCTGTGTGGATCAAACATCCCCAAAACCAAATATCCTGCAAACCATGGGCGATTGAATGAAAAATATCAACAAACTTTGCGTTTCTGATATTTGGTCCAAACTACTGAATTTCTGTCTTTTTTCCTGACCAAAAAAAATTATGCACCGGTTGTGGATAAAGTTATGCGAACAAAACCGAAGATCAGCAACTGTGGGGATAACCGTTTAATCCACACTATCCACAGGGCTTACTACATCATCAATCTTTCTATATATTCTTATATATAAAGAAGAAGGCCCAACCTGCAGGAGCAACCGCCCAATGTCTGATCTTTTGTCAACGCTCTATCCTTGGACAAAATCACTGCACATTCTTTCAGTGATTTCTTGGATGGCAGGGCTGTTTTATCTGCCACGCCTGTTTGTCTATCATGTCGAAGCAGGCAATCAGGCCATAAATCCTACCTTTGAAATTATGGAACGTCGTTTGTTGCGGGCCATCATGAACCCAGCAATGATTTCAACTTGGATCTTTGGCTTACTGCTTGTGATGACACCCGGCATTGTCGACTGGTCAATGATATGGCCTTGGGCCAAGACAATCAGCGTATTGCTCATGACATGGTTTCATATGTGGCTGTCAGCTCGGCGCAAAGGATTTGTGGCTGGCACAAACACACTGACGGGTCGGCAATATCGCATGATGAATGAAGTTCCGACTGTTTTGTTGGTAATCATTGTTTTGGCGGTTGTCGTGAAGTTCTAGATTTGTTGACTCGGACAAGTATTGAGCGTATCGCCTTTTTCCAAGGGGCCGTCCGGCCTTGGTTTCTCCCTTATTTAAATGTTTGTCTGTGTGCGTTGGCACTGACATCGGAGCACCCGCTTTACCATGACTGTTGAACGTCTCGACCTGGCCACCTTGAAAGCCCATACACCTGCCGCCCTACTTGCAATGGCAGAGGACCTTGAAATTGAGAACGCGCCCTCAATGCGTAAGGGTGAAATGATGTTCTCAATTCTCAAAGAGCGCGCAGAAGAAGGCTGGGAAATTTCTGGCGACGGCGTGTTAGAGGTGCTGCAAGACGGTTTTGGCTTTCTTCGTTCACCAGAGGCGAATTATCTATCTGGACCCGATGACATCTATGTTTCACCAGACATCATTCGCCAGTATTCTCTGCGCACTGGTGACACTATTGAAGGTGTGATGCAGGCACCCCGTGAAAATGAGCGATATTTTTGTCTTACAAAAATGACGCAAATTAACTTTACCGACCCTGAGAAGGCACGTCACAAGGTTCACTTTGATAACCTGACACCACTTTATCCAAATGAACGGCTTAAGATGGAGGTCGAAGACCCGACCGTCAAAGACCGATCAGCCCGGATTATTGATTTGGTAGCCCCACTGGGAAAAGGCCAGCGCGCCTTGATCGTGGCACCGCCGCGTACAGGTAAAACGGTCCTTTTGCAAAACATCGCCCATTCGATCGCAACCAATCATCCAGAGTGCTATCTGATTGTTTTGCTGATTGATGAACGCCCAGAAGAAGTCACTGACATGCAGCGATCAGTCAAAGGTGAGGTTGTATCCTCTACCTTTGATGAACCGGCAACACGGCACGTAGCAGTTGCGGAAATGGTGATTGAAAAGGCCAAGCGCCTTGTTGAACACAAGCGCGATGTTGTGATTTTACTTGATTCGATCACCCGTTTGGGCCGCGCGTTCAACACAGTTGTTCCATCATCAGGCAAGGTTTTGACTGGCGGTGTTGATGCCAATGCCTTGCAACGTCCGAAGCGGTTTTTTGGCGCAGCCCGTAATATCGAAGAAGGTGGGTCGCTGACAATTATCGCCACGGCGCTGATCGACACTGGAAGCCGAATGGATGAAGTCATTTTTGAAGAATTCAAAGGCACAGGTAACAGCGAGATTGTCTTGGATCGGAAAGTGGCAGACAAGCGTGTCTTCCCAGCCATGGATATTCTGAAATCTGGCACCCGAAAAGAAGATCTGTTGATTGATAAAGCCGATTTGCAGAAAACCTATGTGCTGCGTCGCATTCTTAACCCAATGGGTACAACAGATGCGATTGAGTTCCTGATTTCCAAATTGAAGCAAACGAAATCAAACGCTGATTTCTTTGACTCAATGAATTCATAAACCCTGCTGACGAAAATGAGGATGGGGATGGATACGATCTATGCCCTGGCCTCGGCCCGGGGAAAAGCTGGTGTTGCTGTTGTGCGGTTGTCTGGCCCAGAGGCTTGGGCGGCAGCAGGGGAATTGATGGGCCGACAGATTGGTGCGGCCCGCCAAACACAATTGTGCACTCTGTCACACGCAGGAACCGTGCTGGATCAGGCTTTGGTTTTGCCCTTTGCCAAAGGTGCAAGCTTTACTGGTGAACAGGTTGTCGAGCTGCATTTACATGGCAGCACCGCGGTTGTTGCCGCAGTTTTGGTTGCATTGTCCACCCTGCCCGGCTTACGATTGGCGCAACCTGGTGAATTTACCAGACGCGCCTTGGAAAACGGTTGCTTGGATTTGGCCCAAGTCGAAGGTTTAGCGGCGCTGATTGATGCAGAAACCGAAGCCCAGCGCAAGCAAGCCTTGCGGGTGCTATCAGGTGCAATTGGGCAGCGGGCCGAGGCATGGCGCAGCCAATTGCTACGCGCCGCTGCACTGCTAGAGGCAACCATAGATTTTGCTGATGAAGACGTGCCAGTCGACGTCACCCCAGAAGTTCTTGAACTGATAGCCTCAGTTCAAGCCGACCTGCATCGAGAAGCAGATGGTACCCGCATAGCCGAGCGAATTCGTGATGGGTTTGAGGTGGCGATTGTCGGTCTGCCCAACGCTGGGAAATCGACGCTGTTGAATGCGTTGGCTGGACGCGAGGCCGCGATTACATCGGAACACGCCGGAACGACCCGCGATGTTATTGAGGTGCGGATGGATATAGCGGGTCTGGCCGTCACTTTGCTTGATACAGCCGGTTTGCGTATATCAGACGATGCAGTGGAAACCATTGGCATCAATCGGGCGCTAGAACGGGCCAGTGGTGCTGATTTACGGGTGTTTCTATCTGATGAGCAGGGTCAGCTGCCATCCGGAATTGTGCCAAGCGGTGACGATCTGGTTGTTCGGGGCAAGGCAGATCTTGCCGCCCAAAATGGCGGTTTGGCGGTATCGGGTAAAACGGGTCTGGGCATTGCGGCGCTGATTGCGCAGATTTCCACCGTTTTGGAAACCCGTGCCAGCACGGCCGCCACCCTGACACATGAGCGTCACCGGATTGCGGTTATGCAGGCAATGGATGCTTTGGCTCTGGCGTGCAATGAGATAGAGATGGGCACAGACCGTGCCGAACTGGCGGCGCTTTATTTGCGCCAGGCGATCATGGCACTGGAATCCTTGGTGGGGCGAATTGATGTCGAACAGGTTTTGGGTGAAATCTTCGCGCGATTTTGCATCGGAAAATAGGGAGTGTTTCACGTGAAACATTTTGACGTTGTGGTGGTTGGTGGTGGCCATGCTGGCGCAGAGGCCGCCCATGCGGCTGCCCGGCTTGGGGCAAGTGTGGCCCTTGTCACTCTGCGCCGTGACGGGATTGGTACCATGTCTTGTAACCCTGCGATTGGCGGTTTGGGTAAAGGCCATCTGGTGCGGGAAATTGACGCGCTGGATGGTGTTATGGGGCGCGTGGCTGATGCGGCTGGCATTCAATTTCGATTGTTGAACCGGCGTAAAGGGCCAGCCGTTCAGGGCCCAAGGGCACAGGCTGACCGCAAACTTTATCGCGAAGCGATGCAGGCTGAAACCGCTGCCCGCCCCGGGCTGAGCGTGATTGAGGCAGAAGTTGCCGATTTGCAAATGCAAGCGGGTCGGGTGTGTGGCGTGGTGTTGGCTGATGGTGCCCAGATCAATGCTGGCGCGGTTGTTCTGACCTCGGGCACGTTTTTACGTGGGGTCATTCACATTGGTGAAGAACAGCGCCCCGGGGGTCGGATGGGTGATGCGCCATCGGTGCGTCTGGCAGAGCGGATGACCGCGCTTGGTCTGCCGTTGGGGCGGCTGAAAACGGGTACGCCCCCACGGCTGGATGGCCGCACGATTGATTGGGATCAGCTGGAAAAACAGCCAGGTGACGCCGATCCGGTCGTGTTCTCATTTTTGCACAAAGCACCATTGGTAAGGCAGATCTCATGTGGGATCACACATACCAACGAGGAAACGCACGATATTATTCGGCGCAATCTGGGCCGGTCCGCGATGTATGGTGGCCATATTGAGGGCGTTGGCCCACGCTATTGTCCATCAATCGAAGATAAGGTTGTGCGTTTCGCCGATAAGGGCGCACATCAGATTTTTCTTGAACCCGAAGGGCTGGATGATTCGACAGTCTACCCCAATGGCATCTCGACCTCTTTGCCAGTTGATGTTCAAAACGACTACGTTCACTCGATGAAGGGGTTAGAGCGTGCGGTTATTTTGCAGCCGGGTTATGCCATCGAATATGATTATGTTGACCCCCAAGCCCTGCACCCGACGCTTGAGCTGAAATCGGTGCCGGGTCTGTTCTTGGCGGGACAGATAAATGGCACCACAGGCTATGAAGAGGCTGCCGCCCAGGGGTTGGTTGCAGGTTTGAACGCAGCGCGCCAATGCCGTGATGCCGCCCCGGTGATTTTCAGCCGATCAGAAAGCTATATCGGCGTTATGATTGATGATCTTGTGACGCGTGGCGTATCTGAGCCGTACCGGATGTTTACATCGCGGGCTGAATTCAGATTGTCGCTGCGTGCGGACAATGCCGATCAGCGTCTGACGCCGATGGGCTTGGCGCTTGGCTGCGTTGGGCCAGACCGAGAGCGAGCATTTGGCGAAAAGACTGCCGCGCTTGGTGGAGCGACAGTTGCGTTAAAGGCGCTGTCTTTCAGCCCAACCGAAATTGCGGCGTGTGGCATTCGAATTAACCAAGACGGCGTGCGCCGATCGGGGTTCGATCTGCTGGCCTTTCCTGATGTGACACCCGAACAGTTGGAGGCGTTGGCGCCGCAGCTTTTGGATATGGCGCCTGATATTCGTGCACAAATTGCGCGTGATGCGCTTTATGCCCCCTATCTTGAACGGCAAAACCAAGAGGTGCGCGCGATGAAGCGCGATGAGGCGCAGCACTTGCCCTCCGATTTCCCCTATGTCGGATTGCAGGGGCTTTCGAATGAATTGCAGGGCAAGCTGGCCCGTATTCGCCCTGCCACACTGGCGCAGGCTGCAAGGATTGACGGCATGACGCCAGCTGCGCTGACACTGATTTTGGCGCGGCTTAAAACAGGTGCTGCGCGGGCGCGGGCACAATGACACCGGCCAGTTTTTTTCCGAATGTTTCACGTGAAACATTGGTGCGACTTGAAGAATATGCAGCGCTATTGGCGAAATGGAACCCTGTAATCAATCTGGTGTCCAAATCTACCCTGCCTGATGTCTGGCAGCGGCATATGCGCGATTCGGCGCAATTGTGGCCTTTGTGCCCGAAGGGCGCGCGTTTATGGGTGGATATGGGCAGTGGTGGCGGATTTCCGGGCATTGTTATTGCGATCCTTGCTGCAGAATTAGCACCAGAAATGCGTGTTATTTTGATTGAAAGTGATCAACGCAAGGCCACGTTTTTGCGCACAGTCGCGCAAACCTTGGGTCTTGAGCTACGGGTCGAAAGCCAGCGCGCAGAAGATGTGCCACCGCTCGGTGCTGATGTGGTGTCTGCACGCGCGCTGACAGCGTTGAGTGGTTTGCTGCCACTGGCCCAGCGGCACTTGGCCGAAAATGGTGTGGCGATCTTTCCAAAAGGCCAGTCGGCGGCTCAAGAACTGACAGACGCGCTTGAACTTTGGCAATTTGCGGTTACAAAAACCCCCAGTGAGACCGATCATCAGGCGGTCGTTCTTCAAATCAGGGATATTGCCCGTGCCTGAGCTTCACACTGCAAGAATCATTGCGATTGCCAACCAAAAGGGGGGTGTGGGAAAGACCACAACCACCATAAATTTGGCCGCAGCTTTAGCGGAACATGGCAAACGGGTTTTATTGATTGATCTCGATCCGCAGGGAAACGCGTCAACCGGGCTTGGTTTGGCTGCGCCAGATCGTACCCTGACCAGCTATGATCTGTTGGTTGAGGGCGCGGTGCTGGGCAGTGTTGCTGTGGCAAGCGAATTTCCTGGCATTTGGATCTGCCCGGCCACCAGCGATCTGTCATCGGCAGAAATGGCCGTAATTGAAAACCCACGCCGCATGATGCTGCTGCGCGAAGCGTTGCGCGTGGGTGGCTATGCAGCACCGGCGTTTGATTATGTGCTGATTGATTGCCCACCGACGCTCGGTTTGTTGACGATCAACGCCCTGGTGGCCGCCGATTCAGTTTTGGTGCCCTTGCAAAGTGAATTTTTTGCGTTGGAAGGTCTGTCCCAACTTGTGCTGACCGTGCGCGAGGTCCGCCAAACAGCAAACCCCGACCTTCGGTTTGAGGGGATCGTGCTGACAATGTACGACGGTCGAAACCGTCTGTCGCAATTGGTAGAAGCAGATGCCCGCGAGACGTTGGGCGATTTGGTGTTTAAAACGATCATCCCGCGCAATGTTCGCCTAAGCGAAGCGCCATCATTTTCAAAACCTGTGTTGCAATATGACAGCGCATCACGGGGGGCAGCGGCGTATCGGGCCTTGGCGATAGAAATTCTGGCCTTGCAAGAAACCCGGAAAGGAACGGCAAATGGCTGATAAAAAAGATGCCCGGCGTGGTCTGGGCCGTGGTCTGGCCGCGCTTATGGCCGATATTCAAACTGATGGTGATTTGTCTGCCAGCCCCACAGCCACACCTGGTGGCCGTTTAGCATCACTTTCACCGCGCAGGCCTGACCAGATGCTGCCAATTGAAAAGTTGGTGCCCAACCCCGATCAGCCTCGCCGTGATTTCACGGAACCGGCGCTTTCAGAATTGGTGGAATCGATCCGTGAAAAGGGAATTATTCAACCCCTGATCGTGCGTGAAGTGGCACAAAAACCCGGCATGTATGAAATTGTCGCGGGTGAAAGGCGCTGGCGCGCGGCGCAACGTGCGCAATTGCACGAAGTGCCAGTGTTGGTGCGCAGCTTTACCGATTCTGAAGTGTTGGAAATTGCGATTGTTGAAAACATTCAGCGCGCCGATTTGAATGCCGCCGAAGAAGCGATGGCCTATCGCCAATTGATGGACCGGTTTGGCCATACACAAGAAAAACTGGCCGAGGCATTGGGCAAAAGCCGCAGTCACATTGCCAATCTGTTGCGGCTTTTGACCCTGCCCCAGCCTATTTTGGGGTGGTTGCGCGATGGGTCTTTGACGGCAGGTCACGCGCGCGCGCTGATCAACACGCCCGAACCTGTTGATATGGCGCGACAAGTTATCAGCCGAAAACTTTCGGTGCGTGATACTGAGCGGCTTGCCGCCAGCGCACAATCGCGCCCCGATCGGCCCAAGGCTGATGCAGCAGCAAAATTCAAAACAGGCCCAAAAGATGCCGATACACTGGCGCTTGAGGCTGATTTAGCAGCAAATATTGGCATGAAAGTGTCTATTGAGCATGAAACCGGCACCGAAGGTGGACGGATCACTGTTCATTATGGTTCACTTGACCAGCTTGAGACGCTTTGTCAGATGCTCAGCTCTGGGTCTGGACGTTCTGGGTTTTAGGTGGGATCTGGCAACAGATCTCGCACCACGCTGTTAAGAACCATCCGACCATTCTGGGTCGCCATCAGACGTTCAGCGCTTTGGGTGACCATCCCCATCTCAGCCAATCGGGCGCAGGCCCGTGGATCAAGTGCGACGCCTGAAAGTGCGTGATAGCGCGCCAGATCAAGCCCTTCGCTAAGCCGCAGCGACATCATCAGATATTCAGCAGCCTGTTCTGCTTGGGGCACAAGCTGGCGTGCTATTTCTCCGTCGCCCGATATGCTGACCTGTTTAAGCCATTCAAACGGGGCGCGGGGGGTTTCGGTGGCCCATCTTTGACCATCAAGTGTCAGCCGTCCATGTGCGCCTGGGCCAATGCCCGCGTAATCGCCAGCGCGCCAATAGACCAAATTATGACGTGATTGCGCGCCAGCACGGGCGTGATTTGATATCTCATAGGCGGGCATTCCGGCCGCGCCGGTCAGATCTTGTGTCAGGGCGTAAAGATCCGCAGACAAATCATCATCGGGCAATCCCTTTAGGCCCCCGGCTGCGTGGCGCGCGCCAAAGGCAGTGCCATCTTCAATGGTCAGTTGGTAAAGGGAAAGATGATCCACCGCCATCGTCAGGGCGTGTGACAGCTCTGCCCGCCAATCTTTTAGGCTTTGATCCTGGCGTGCATAAATCAGATCAAAACTGACGCGCTCAAACGTAGCACGGGCAATGTCAAACGCTGCGCGCCCTTCGGCTGCGGAATGCATGCGGCCTAGTTTTCGCAGATCGGTGTCGTTCAGGGCCTGCAGGCCCATGGAAATTCGGGTGACCCCAGCTTGTTGAAACCCACGAAAACGACCAGCTTCGACCGATGTCGGGTTGGCCTCTAGCGTGATTTCGGGGTCGTTGACCATGGGCCATGTTGCGCGAATCCGCTCTATTACAGCGGCGATCAGATCGGGCTGCATCAGGCTGGGTGTGCCGCCACCAAAAAACACGGATTGCAGCACCCGGCCTTGGGTTTCAGCGCCAATACGGTCAATTTCGGAAAGATATGCCGCTTGCCATGCGGGCTGATCGATGGTGGCCACAACGTGGCTGTTGAAATCGCAATAGGGGCATTTTGCCGCACAAAAAGGCCAGTGAATATAAAGACCAAAGCCGCCATTTTGCCAATCGGGCAGGGCGGCTTTGGTCATGAAAAACACCCGGCAATCAGCTTGGCAAATGCGTCAGCACGGTGACTGATTTCATTTTTCTGCCAACGGTCCATTTCGCCAAAGGTCAGCGCAAAGCCGTCGGGTTGAAAAATGGGATCATAACCGTGTCCTTGGGTCCCACGCATGGGCCAGACGACTTGCCCAACCATTTCGCCCGCAAAAACGGCGTCAGAGCCATCCGGCCACGCCAACACCAGTGTGCAACAAAATTTAGCACGTCGTGGAAAGGGGGCGTGGGCTGCTTCTAACGCGGTCCACACCTTTTTCATCGCCATTGGAAAATCACGGCCCTGCGGCGTTTCCGCCCAATCGGCGGTATAAACGCCCGGTGCCCCATTCAACGCTTCGACCGCCAACCCAGAATCGTCGGCCAATGCAGGCAGGCCACTGGCTTTGGCAGCAAAATGTGCTTTGATCCGGGCATTGCCTACGAATGTGGTTTCCGTCTCGCGTGGCTCGGCCAGGCCCAGTTCCCCAGCCGAGGTCAGTGCGATGCCATAAGGTTCCAGCAGCTTGCTGATTTCTTCAAGTTTGCCTTGATTATGGGTGGCAACGATCAGCCTGTCGCCATCAAACCGTTTCATCCCAGAGCGGCCTTTTGTGCGGCAACCAACGCGCTGGCGCCGGCCTCGGCCATATCCAGTAGGGATTGCATTTCTTCACGTGAAAAGGTTGATCCTTCGGCGCTCATTTGCACTTCAATCAGGCGGCCCTTGCCGGTCAAGATAAAATTGCCATCTGTGCCAGCTTCGCTGTCTTCGGGGTAATCCAGATCCAGAACTGGCTGCCCGGCATAGATGCCACAGGAAACCGCCGCGACATGATCCATGATCGGGTCAGAAATAATGTCACCCGCCTTTAGCAGCTTATTCACGGCCAAACGCAGGGCTACCCAGCCGCCGGTTATTGACGCACAGCGGGTGCCGCCATCGGCCTGCAAGACATCGCAGTCAATCGTGATCTGGCGTTCGCCCAAGGCCTGACGGTCAACCCCAGCACGCAGCGCCCGCCCGATCAGGCGTTGAATTTCCTGTGTGCGGCCCGACTGTTTGCCAGCTGCCGCTTCGCGGCGATTGCGGCTGTGTGTGGCGCGTGGCAGCATGCCGTATTCAGCGGTCACCCAGCCCTGCCCAGTGTTGCGCAGGAATGAGGGCGCGCGCTCTTCTAATGAGGCCGAGCACAATACATGGGTGTTGCCCATCTTGATCAGGCAAGACCCTTCAGCGTGTTTCATTACCCCGGTTTCAATAGAAATTGGGCGCATTTCGTTCAGTTGACGGCCGGAAGGGCGCATGATCTGTTCCTTTTCTGATATGTCTGCCAGATACAGGGGTGGGCGCGTGCTTCGCAACCCCGATTGACGAAGTGCACTTGTGTTCCTACATCTATCAAGACATCAGGATCATACCATGAGTGATGGACACCGCCGTATTTCTGATATGAATGACCGCACGCGCGAAGTGTTTCGCCGCGTTGTTGAGGGCTATCTGGAAACTGGTGATCCTGTTGGATCACGCACGTTGACCCGCAGCATGAGTGAAAAACTCTCAGCCGCGACCATTCGCAACGTCATGCAAGATTTGGAATATCTGGGCGTTCTGGGCAGCCCGCATGTATCAGCTGGGCGTATTCCCACGCAGATTGGCTTGCGGATGTTTGTCGACAGTCTGTTAGAGGTTTCGGCCGTCCAAGATGCCGATCGGGAAATGATCGATGCCACGTTGCAGGGGCCAGAACCTGATGTGGGCCATTTGCTGGACAGGGTTGGCCTTGCGTTGTCTGGATTGACGCGCGGTGCAAGTCTTGTTTTGGCCCCAAAACAAGAAGCTGCCATCCGTCATGTTGAATTCGTCAGCTTGGCCTCTGATCGGGCGTTGGTGGTGCTGGTCTTTGCCGATGGTCAGGTGGAAAATCGCGTGTTTAAACCCCCGGCAGGCCAAACGCCGTCTTCGATGCGCGAGGCTGCGAATTTTCTGAATGCTATGGCAGAAGGTTTGACGCTCAGCGAATTGCGCGAGCGGATCGCCAAAGAGATCGTCGCACGCCGTCAGGAACTGGACGATTTGGCCCGAAACATGGTTGAAAGTGGTCTGGCGCTTTGGGAAGATGAGAACGGCGCACAAGAGCGGTTGATCGTGCGGGGCAGCGCCAATTTGCTTGGCACAACCGAGCAGACAGAAGATCTGGAACGGGTGCGCCAGCTGTTTGATGATCTTGAGCGCAAGCGTGACATCGCGTCATTTCTGGAATTGGCGGATGAGGGTGAAGGCGTCCGAATTTTTATTGGCTCTGAGAACAAGCTTTTTTCACTTTCGGGTTCCTCTTTGGTCGTCTCTCCCTATATGAACGCTGACCGTAAGATTATAGGTGCGGTGGGCGTGATCGGGCCAACCCGATTGAATTATGGGCGGATCGTGCCGATTGTCGATTACACGGCGCAGCTGGTTGGGAAAC
This sequence comes from uncultured Paracoccaceae bacterium, assembly GCA_937895435.1. GTDB lineage: Bacteria > Pseudomonadota > Alphaproteobacteria > Rhodobacterales > Rhodobacteraceae > CALAXT01. Next base: position 51,039 of record CALAXT010000055.1, read on the forward strand.
TGATTTCTGATCGCGGCAAGGGGTAGAAAATGAACGAAAAGACTGATGAAACTCTCTCAGATCAAGCATTTGAAGAAAATGCTGGGGGAAATGATGATGCGATTGCGGATGTGATCGAACAGCTGACAGCTGAACGCGATGACATGCGCGACCGTTTTATGCGGACGTTGGCAGATGCCGAAAATGCCCGAAAGCGTGGTGAAAAAGACCGACGCGAGGCTGAGCAGTATGGTGCGGCCAAATTCGCGCGCGATATGTTGCCCGTCTATGACAATCTTAAGCGTGCGCTTGATGCCGCCACCGACGAACAGCGCGCGGCAGCTGGTGCCGTTCTAGAAGGTGTTGAACTGACACTGCGCGAATTGGCCAACACCTTTGGCAAACATAGTATTCAGATTGTGTCGCCCGAGATCGGATCAGCGTTTGATCCGCAGCAACATCAGGCAATGTTTGAAGCCCCGGTGCCCGGCACCAAGGCGGGTGACATCATTCAGGTGATGGGCGAAGGCTTTATGCTGCATGACCGCCTGTTGCGCCCGGCGCAGGTTGGCGTTTCATCAACGCCAGCAGGTCATTGACCCTCGCCGAGATCCTTCAGCTCATAAATCAGCGCAAGCGCCTCTCTTGGGGTTAGCGCATCTGGGTGGATCTCGGCAAGTTTTTCGACCAAGGGCGATTTTGTTTGTGCCGCGGGTTGCGGTGGCATGCGGGATGGTGCGGCAGAAAACAGCGGCAGGTCGTCGATGACGGCGTGCTGTCTGCCGCCGCCCTCACGTTCACCGCGTTCCAACGCTTCAAGCACAACACGTGCGCGTTCAACAACAGATGCGGGCAGGCCAGCCAATTTGGCTACCTGTACCCCATACGACCGATCCGCCGCACCCCGGCGAACTTCATGTAGAAAAATCACATCACCTTGCCATTCGCGAACGGCGACGGTGGCGTTTTCAACGCCGTCCAGTTTGGCTGCAAGTGTGGTCATTTCATGATAATGTGTTGCAAAAAGTGCGCGGCTGCCGTTCACCGTGTGTAAATGCTCTAGCACCGCCCAAGCAATTGACAGACCATCATAGGTGGCCGTTCCGCGCCCAATTTCATCCAAGATAACCAGTGCGCGCGCATCAGCTTGGTTCAAAATGGCGGCCGTTTCCACCATTTCCACCATAAATGTCGATCGGCCCCGCGCCAGATCATCCGAGGCGCCAACTCGGCTGAATAATTGGCTGACCAGCCCAATATGCGCCGTTTGCGCTGGAACGAATGACCCCATTTGGGCCAACACGGTGATCAGTGCATTTTGCCGTAAAAACGTTGATTTCCCAGCCATGTTTGGGCCTGTTAGCAGCCAGATTGCGGCACCTTTGGTGGCCGAAAGGTCGCAATCATTGGCTACGAAAGGGCGCCCGTCGCGGCGCAATGCCCGTTCGACAACTGGGTGACGGCCACCTTCAATCAAAAACGCGCGGCTTTCATCGACCAAGGGTTCAACCCAATCGGCCTGAACAGCCAGATCAGCGAGTGCGGCGGTTATATCTAATTCTGCCAAGGCGCGCGCTGTGTGCGCAATTGCGCCCGACCGTGCGATAACTGTTTGGCTTAGGCTGTCAAACAGCCCCCGCTCTATCTCTTGCGCCTGGTTTCCGGCGTTTAGGATACGGGTTTGCAGATCGCTTAGTTCAACGGTGGCAAAGCGCAGTTGGCCTGCGGTGCTTTGGCGGTGAATGAATGTGGCGTTCAATGGCGCAGACATCATTTTGTCGGCATGGGTGGCGGTTGTTTCGATAAAATAGCCCAACACGTTGTTGTGCTTGATTTTTAGCGTGGAGATACCGGTTTGCGTGGCATATTCTGCCTGAAGTGAGGCGATAACCTCACGGCCCTCATCACGCAGCAGGCGCAGCCCATCCAAATGGGCGTCATATTGTGCAGCGATAAAGCCACCATCCCGCAGCAAAAGCGGTGGTTCTGCAACCAGCGCCCGGCCCAAAAGTTCGGCCAGATCGTCATGCCCCACCAAAGCTGTGCAGGCTTCTGACAGGCGTTCGGGCAGATCATGGTTGGGTAAGAGCGTGGCAATTTCCCCGGCCTGTTCCAAGCCTGCGCGTATGGCGGCCAGATCACGTGGGCCACCGCGGTCAAGTGCCAGACGGGCCAAGGCGCGATCTATATCGGGGACACGGGCCAAGGCTTGCCGCAGGGCATGGCGCTGTTGTTGGGCGCCCACCATATGGCGGACGGCACTCAGGCGTGCGTGAATTTCCCACAAGTCGCGCGATGGTCCAGCCAAACGGCTTTCAAGCAGCCGCCCACCTGCGGCGGTGACGGTGTGATCAATGGTGGTCAAAAGCGCACCATCGCGACCGCCCGACAAGTTTGACACCAGTTCAAGATTGCGCCGGGTGGCTGCATCAATTTGCATGGCGCGGCTGGCATCTTCGCGCAGTGGCGGTTGCAGCAGTGGCAGCCGCCCGCGTTGTGTTAGATCAAGATAATCAACAATTGCCCCCAAGGCGGATATTTCCGCCCGGCCAAAACTGCCAAACGCATCAAGTGTGGCCACTTGCCAAAGGGCACACAGGCGTTTTTGCGCGGATGTGCTGTCAAAGCTGGCACGTGACAGCGGGCTAAGTGCCGCCCCGTTTCCGCGCAGAATTTCAGCCAGCAAGGGGTCAATTGTTGGGTCAGCGCCTTCGCAAATCACCACCTCACGCGGGGCCAAACGTGCCAATTCAGGGCCAAGGCGCGACAGGGCGCAGGGCATCACCCGCAGCGCCCCGGTTGAAATGTCCACCCACGCCAGCGCACCTTCATCACGCACACTGGCGTAGGCACAAAGATAATTGTGCCGCCGGGCTTCCAGAAGCCCTTCCTCGGTCAGGGTTCCGGGGGTGACCAGCCGCACCACATCGCGGTGCACCACTGACTTATAGCCACGTTTTTTTGCCTCGGCGGGGTCTTCCATCTGTTCGGCGATGGCCACGCGAAAGCCTTTGCGGATCAGAGTCAGCAAATAGCCCTCTGCTGCATGAACTGGCACACCGCACATCGCGATGTCTTCGCCCAGATGTTTGCCGCGTTTGGTAAGCGCAATGTCAAGCGCTGCGGCGGCCGATAGCGCATCATCAAAGAACATTTCATAGAAATCGCCCATGCGGTAAAACAAAAGCGCATCGGGGTGCCGCCCCTTTATTTCCAGATATTGCGCCATCATTGGCGTTGTTTGGGCGTCTGTTTCTATCACGGTCTATCCTGATGGCTGGGCCCAAGCCTAGTGAGCCGCACCGGTTGGGAAAAGGCAAAATTTATGCAGGTTTTGTACTGGCGGTGACATAGTTCACCGACAGATCGCGCGCTGACAGCGACCAACGCCACAAAACAGGATTAAACACAAATCCTTGTCGGTCGACGGGGGTCAGGCCCGCTTGGGTAATCAGCGTCTCTAGCTCATTAGGGGTGATGAATTTTCGCCAATCATGCGTGCCTTTGGGCAACCATCGCATGATGTGTTCTGCCCCGATGATCGCCATCAGATAGCTTTTGGGGTTACGATTGATTGTTGAACAAATCATCAATCCGCCCGGCTTCAGCAAACGCTGGCACGCCGTTAGGTAGGTCAGCGGATTGGCGACATGCTCGACCACTTCCATATTCAGAACCACATCGAATTGCGCCCCGGAATCAGCCATATCTTCGGCGGTGGTGCAGCGATAATCAATCGTCAGGCCAGATTGCTCGGCGTGCAGCTGTGCTACGGGAATGTTGCGCGCGGCGGCATCAGCGCCCGTAACATCGGCGCCCAAGCGTGCCATCGGCTCTGACAACAATCCACCGCCACAGCCGATGTCAAGCAGCCGCAGCCCCTGAAATGGCAAGGGGTCCTGCATGTCGCGGCCAAATTCTGCGGCGATTTGGGCTGTTATATAATCCAATCGGCAGGGGTTGAGCATATGAAGTGGTTTGAATTTACCGTTTGGGTCCCACCATTCAGCGGCCATGGCCTCAAACTTGGCAACTTCGGATGGGTCGATGGTGGTTCTGGCATCATTTTGCATTTTGCGCTCCGGTAATTTTCTGCAAGCCTGTGGCGGGGCCTGCTTGGACTCTATATAGAACATTCATGGACAGGTTCGCAGGTCAAAAAAGCGCAGTGTCGCATCTCTATCCCCCGATTGATCCATTTGATCAGCGGATGTTGGATGTTGGCGATGGACATAAGATCTATGTTGAGCAGTGTGGTCATCCGCAGGGCATGCCTGTTGTGGTGCTTCATGGCGGGCCAGGGGGTGGGTGCAGCCCAACGATGCGGCGGTATTTTGACCCCAGTGTGTACCGTATCGTGCTGTTTGATCAGCGTGGGTGTGGCCGGTCGCGCCCGCATGCATCAGTTACTGCCAACACAACCGCACATCTGATTGGCGATATTGAACAAATTCGCCGTACCTTGGGCATTGATCGCTGGCTGGTGTTTGGGGGCAGTTGGGGGGCGACACTTGCGCTGCTTTATGCCCAAGCGCACCCAGAGCGCGCTGCCCACTTGGTGCTGCGTGGCGTGTTTTTGATGACGCAGGCAGAGCTGGATTGGTTTTATGGTGGTGGGGCAGGTCGGTTTTGGCCTGACCTTTGGGCGCGGTTTTGTGAAATTATTCCAGAAGATGAGCGCGGTGATCTTATTGCGGCCTATCACCGTCGATTGTTTTCGGGCGATATGATGCTGGAAACCCGCTTTGCCCGTGCATGGTCCGGTTGGGAAAATGCCTTGGCATCGGTTGACCATGATGGCCGAACGATTGATGGCCCCGCCGAATACGCTCGCGCCTTTGCCCGGTTGGAAAATCACTATTTCGTCAATGGTGGTTTTTTAGAGCATGATGGCCAGATTGAGGCCCAGCTGCACCGCTTGGCTGATGTGCCCGGCACGATCGTGCAGGGGCGGTTGGATATGATTTGTCCGCCCACGGCGGCATGGCGTCTGGCCCAAGGCTGGCGCAGGTCAGTGCTGCGCATGGTTCCGGCAGCTGGGCATGCGCTGTCAGAGCCGGGGATCAGTGCGGCCCTGATCGCAGCCACCGATGCCTTGCGGGGCCGCGAGGCGGTTTTGGGGTTGTAACCGCCTATTGGTCAGATTGGCCTTTACCATAATAAAGCCCCATCACATGTTCCGCTTGGGCAAAAAACAGCCAACGTCCGGCCAAAACACCCACCACGTGACTGGCCAGCGCCACAGCAGCCTCGGTGTGACCGGGGTCCGTGGCCATGACAATTGCCGGCAGTGTATAGCCCAGCAGCATCGAAATCACGCGTAACCGTTTGATATGTTTCCGCCCAATTTGGTGCACCATCTCGCGCAGCAGATAATTCTCGCCAGTATGGGGGGCGGCAAAGGCGCGCACCTTACCAATCGCGCCAAGTCCTGTTGCACTCTCGATAGTGCTGTGTGGCTTTTCGGCCCGGTTGTCGCCTGTGACCCACGCCACACCTTGTAAAATTCCGCCCAGCAGCATTAAAAAAGCTGCCAGAAAGACCAAACTTGCCAGTGCCGCGCCACCGGCAGCGGCTATCGTCAGAAAGAGGGCCGGAGTTGTCCAGCTGTTCCAGCGTGGCACGGTTTTCAGTTGGGCATAGATCATCGCAGTGGCAAAAACGGTTGCTGCGCAAAGCGCCGCGCCTATGGCACCTAAAATGGGCAGTCGTTCACCGGCAAACACCCAAATTGCACCATAAAGTGCCATCACCGACAGGGCGGCCACTGACATCACCGCCTCACGCGACAGCCAGCTGCTGCGCCATTGACTAAAGGCACGCCAAGCGCGTTGTGGATTGCCCAAATGCAGCGCGGCCGCCCCCAGCCCGATGCCCGCGAGCACAAAGCCCAAACCTAAAAACGTGGCAGCAACCCAGCCGCTGACGTCTGGATAGCCTAGGCCCAACCAAAACAGCAGCCCAAAGCCCAAGCCCGACAGCGTGGTAAAAATGATCAGTGAGGGTGCAGGATGCATGTTTATTCCCCCTTGCCCGGCAGCGAATCAAGCGCACGGTCAAGCCACCCCAAAAAGCCGCCCGCATCAACATTGACAGTAGGCATGGCTTTGGGTGGGGCCTTGGCCAGCGTATCTTTCAGGCGGGGCGGCAGATATTTGTTCACAGGTTTTGTTCCCAATTCTGGCATCAGATCAAAGCCGCCCCGATCGGCGACCAACTGGCTGACGGCGCTGGTGGGGTCGCCCAAATCGCCGAAATGGCGCGCACCCGACGGGCAGGTGCGCACACAGGCGGGCACGCGGTCGATCTCGGGCAAGTTTTCATTGTAAATGCGATCAACGCAGAGCGTGCATTTTTTCATCACCCCGGCAGCAGCATCCATTTCGCGCGCCCCATAAGGGCATGCCCATGCACACAGCCCGCAACCGATACACGCATCTTCATTTACCAGCACAATGCCGTCTTCCACCCGTTTATAGCTGGCCCCGGTTGGGCAGACAGTAACGCAGGGCGCATCGTCACAATGCAGGCAGGATTTTGGAAAATGGATCAGCTGTGTGGGGGCGGACTCGGGCTGCACCTCATAGGAATGTACCCGGTTCAAAAATGTGCCCAGCGGGTTTGCGCCATAGGGGTCTGCATCCGACAGGGGCGCACCATAGTTTTCCGTGTTCCAGCCTTTGCAAGATACCACACAGGCGTGGCAGCCAACACAGGTATCAAGGTCAATTACCAGGCCCAGTTTCTTGGTGCCGCAGGGGGGCAGTGTGGTCATGATTTTTTTCCCTGTTCCAGCAGCTGTGGGCCTTGGCCTACGGGTGAGGCCAGCGTGTCAAATTGTGGCTGTGCGGCATCAGGGGCGGGGACTTTTTTAATGGCCACACGTAAATCAAACCATGCGGCCTGTCCGGTGATTGGGTCAGAATTGGCCCAACGCAGCCCGTCGCCTTTGGGGGGCAACAATTCATGAATCAGGTGGTTTAGCAAAAACCCCTTGGTCGCTTCTGGTGCATCTTTGTCCAGGGCCCACGCGCCGCGGCGTTTGCCTATGGCGTTCCATGTCCAAACTGTATGCGGGTTTAGCGCTGCATTCAGCGCAACGGGCACTGTGATTGCCCCATGCGCTGATGACAGTTGCGCCCAATCCCCCTCGGAAAAGCCGTGATCATCCCAGATATTTTTTGGCAGATAGAGCGGGTTATGGCCGTGAATTTGCCGCAGCCAAGCGTTCTGTGACCCCCAAGAATGATACATCGCCATGGGCCGTTGCGTTAGTGCATGCAGGGGAAACGCGTCTGTATCTACGGCGCCATCTTCAAACGGAGGATACCAGATCGGCAGCGGGTCCATCGCTTGTTTCAGCCGCTCGCGCAGATGCTCGGGTGGCTGGCGGTCACCGTGGCCCTCTGCTGCCGCCTGAAATCGGCGCATTGGTTCGCTATAAAGATTGAACAGATATGGCAGCGGTTTGTCATAAAGCCCAATTTTTACCGCCCAATCCTGATAGGCGGTGTTCCAAGGTTTAAAATAGGCGGCCTCGGCGGGGACATGCGCCATCCAAAAGCTGCCGTTTTCAATATAACGGTTCAATTGGTCGGGGTTGGGCGCGCCCCGGCCCTGACCACAGCCATCTTCGCCACGAAACCCAGCCAGTGGGCCAACGCCGGGCCTGCGTTCGTGGTTGACGATATAATCGGCATAATCAGTATATTTCGCACCACCGTCTTCGGTCACAAAGCCGGGCAAGCCCAGGCGTGCGCCCAGATCCACCAAAACCGATTGGAATCCGCGCACATCGCGGTCGGGTTCAATCACCGGCCAGCGGATTGCATCGGCCGCGGCATCAGCCTCACAGATTGGGCGGTCTAGCAGGCTGATACAATCGTGGCGTTCAAGATAGGTGGTATCTGGCAAGATCAGATCAGCATAGGCCACCATTTCCGATGAATAGGCATCGGAATAGATGATGCGTGGAATGACATAGTTGCCGCTTTCATCGGTGTCGGTCAGCATCTCAATGACGCCGCGTGTGTTCATCGACGAATTCCACGCCATATTCGCCATATACAGCATCAGCGTGTCTATTTTATAGGGATCGCCAGCATGTGCATTGGAAATCACCATATGCATCAGCCCATGGGCTGACATTGGCGCTTCCCAAGAAAATGCCTTGTCGATCCGGGCTGGGGTGCCATCGGGGCGCAGTGCCAGATCGGCTGGGCCGGTGACATAGCCCAAATGCGGCCCATCCAGAGGTTTGCCGGGCGTGACCTGACAATGCGGCTTGGGGTGCGCATCAAACGGTTTGGGATAAGGTGGTTTGAACCGCATGCCACCGGGCCGTTCAATGGCCCCAAGCAGCATTTGCAGCAAGTGCAGTGCTCGGCAGGTTTGAAAGCCGTTAGAATGTGCCGAAATCCCGCGCATGGCGTGAAAGCTGACAGGCCGCCCGGTCATACTGGCGTGATGAGTGCCGCGAAAGTCGGTCCAAGGTTGGGGAATTTCGATCGCTTCGTCAAAGGCCACGCGGGCCAGTTCCGCTGCCATGCCACGTATACGTTCAGCCGAAATGCCAACGCGGTCTGCGACTGTATCGGGCGCATATTCTTTGGTCAGATAGCGGGTGGCAATCTGATGCATCACGGCGCGATGCGTAATGCCATCGCGCGTCAGGGTCCCGGTTAGGTCTGGCAAAATGCCCGGGCTGTCAAAGGCCATTGGCGTGCCAGATGCGCTGTCAATCACTAACGGTTTTCCCGCGTCATTGCGCAAAAACAGCCCAAATTCCGCTGATGCAGGATCAGCATTGACCAAAACAGGCGCATTGGTGAAGCGCGCCAGATACTCCAGATCAATTTGGCCAGCGCGGAGCAACTCATGCACCATCGCCAAAATGAACAACCCGTCGGTGCCGGGTGTGATTTCAACCCAGTCATCCGCAACCGCGTTATACCCTGTCCGGATTGGGTTCACGCCAACAATACGGGCACCCCGTTCCTTAAGCCGACCAATACCCATTTTGATTGGATTGCTGTCATGGTCTTCGGCCACACCAAACAGCATGAAAAATTTGGTGTGATCCCAGTCGGGTTGGCCAAATTCCCAAAAACTGCCACCGACAGAATAGATGCCGGCTGCCGCCATATTGACCGAACAAAAGCCACCATGGGCAGCATAATTGGGCGTGCCATAAGATTGCGCCCACAGGCTGGTGAAGCTTTGCGATTGGTCGCGCCCAGTGAAAAAGGCCAGTTTTTCTGGTGCGGTGGCACGCAGGGGGGCCAGCCAGTCTACGGCTGTTTGCAGCGCCTCATCCCAACTGATTTCCTCAAACTGCCCTGATCCGCGCGGCCCCACCCGTTTAAGCGGCGCGCGCAACCGCGACGGTGCGTTAACCTGCATGATCCCCGCAGATCCTTTGGCACACAGCACGCCTTTGTTCACAGGATGGTCTCGGTTGCCCTCAATATAGGCGACTTTGCCGTCTTTTAGATGCACATCGATGCCGCAGCGACAGGCGCACATATAGCATGTGGTCTTGCGAATTTCATCGGAAACAGGTGGCGAAGTGTCAAGAAAGGGCGCGGTCATGGCAGGGTCGGACCTTTGCTGTCGAGTTTTTCTGCGCGGTGACGCATGGTTTGGTGCATTCATCGCGAAACTGCACGGCTTTGCAAGGGTGGGTGTGGAAAACCTGCTGTGTGGCGTTGTGCTGATTTTGGCTTGGCCGGGGCGTTTGTGCTGATAAAACGCTGCAAACAGGAGACGCGACATGAGCCATGACGTCAGCACCCATACCGCCGAAGAAGATGCCCGCAATGACCAAATTTTGATTTGGGTGAATGGCAAGCTGCTGCCGCGATCACAGGCGATGGTCAGTGTCTATGACTCGGGGTTTTTGCTGGGTGATGGCGTTTGGGAAGGGCTGCGGCTTTATGACGGCCGCTGGTCGTTCATGGATGACCATCTTGATCGCCTGTTTGAAGCGGCCAAGGCGATTGATCTAGACCTGCCGCTGGATCGGGCTGGTATTGCGCGTGCGATTTTTGACACGCAGACTGCAAATGACATGCAGACCGACGCCCATGCCCGGCTGATGGTAACGCGGGGGGTGAAAACCCGGCCTTTTCAACACCCCGCCTTGTCGCGTTCAGGGCCGACCATGGTCATCATCATGGAACATTCCCGCCCGTCCATTCCGCGGCCCATCCGGCTTGCAACTGTGCCACATTTGCGCGGCCTGCCGATGACACAAGACCCAAAACTGAACAGTCATTCGAAATTGAATTGCATCTTGGCCTGTATCGCAGCCGAAAAGGCTGGCGCGGATGAGGCACTGATGTTGGATTTTCATGGGTTCGTTAACACCACCAATGCCTGCAATTTTTTCATTGTACGCAAGGGTGCCGTTTGGACCAGCACAGGTGATTACTGTATGAACGGCATCACCAGACAAAAGGTGATCGATCTTTGCCGCGCTAATGATATCCCCATATTTGAACGAAATTACTCATTGGTTGATACATATGGCGCGGATGAGGCATTTTTGACCGGCACGTTTGGCGCACAAACGCCTGTGGGCGAAATTGACGGCCGAATGATTGGCACCGGTCAAATGGGGCCTGTCACCCAAAGATTGCGCGATCTCTACAAGGCGCTGGTGTTGGCATGAACATCGCCATGTGGTCAGGCCCGCGCAATCTTTCTACGGCGCTGATGTATGCTTTCGCCGCACGCAGCGATTGCGCGGTGTGGGATGAGCCGTTTTACAGCCCTTATTTGGCAACGACGGGCATTGACCATCCGATGTGTGATGCGGTGATTGCCGCGCATGATGCAGACGCTGGCCGGGTGGCCGCAGCCTGCGCTGGGCCCGCACCACAACAAAAGCCGCTTTTTTATCAAAAGCATATGACGCTTCATATGATCCCTGAATTTCCACGGGGTTTCATGCCTACTTGTACGAATGTCTTTTTGATTCGGCACCCGGCGCGGGTGATCGCCAGCTATGCCCGCAAACGCGAAGGGCCGACGTTAAGCGATATCGGTTTCGTACAGCAGGCGGCACTTTTTGATGAAGTGGCTGATGATTTGGGTGCCCCACCCTTGGTTTTGGACGCGGCAGATGTCTTGGCAGATCCTGCGGCGGCACTTTTGGCGCTGTGTACGGCGTTGCAGGTGCCGTTTCAGCCGCAGATGCTGCATTGGCCTGTGGGTGGCAATGCGGCAGATGGGGTGTGGGCGGCGCATTGGTATGGCGCGGTGCATAACTCTACTGGGTTTGCTGAACCCGAGGGTGCTCCACCCGTCTTGTCGGAAGAATATCAGCCGCTTTTGCAGGCCGCGCTGCCTTTTTACGAGCGTTTGTTTGAATATCGTATTTGCCCCACCCAAACAGACCTGCAGCCATGAGCCCTGCGCCGATCATACGTGCCCGGCGGCTTCGCCTTGGGTTTGTCGGTGGTGGTGGGGGGCTCATTGGTCAAACCCATGCCAATGGCGCGCGTTTGTCCAATGCGTGGGATGTTGTTGCTGGTGCGCTGTCATCTGACCCGGATCGGGCGCAGGCCTCAGGCCGGGCGTGGCAGTTGGCTGATGACAGGATCTATTCTGATTTTCGTGAAATGGCCCGGGCTGAGGCGGCGCGCCCTGATGGCATAGACGCCGTGGCCATTGTCACACCCAATTACCTGCATGCCCCGGTTGCCCATGCGTTTATGGATGCAGGGATTGATATCATCAGTGATAAGCCGTTGACCACGAACATGGCTGAGGCCAAGGCTTTATTGGCCAAACAGCAGCAAAGTGGTGTGATCTTTGGCTTGACCCATGTGTACGCCTGTCACGTGATGGTGCGTCAGGCACGTGAAATGGTGGCGCGCGGGATGATTGGTGACATCCGCCAAATCCACGTTGAATATTTTCAGGACTGGGCGCTTGGATTGCAAGACAGTGCGGTCGCTGCCGATGGGCCGTGGCGGTTGGACCCTTTGCGGGGCGGCGAAACCTTTACGGTGGGCGATATCGGAACGCATGCTGAACATCTGGCACGGTTTGTCAGCGGCTTGCCGCTGACGGCGCTGCGTGCTGAATTTCATGTGACAGGTGGGCCAAAAAGGTTGGAAGATACCGCCTTCATGATGCTGCGCTTTGGCGATAATGTCCCGGGGACGCTGCTGGTCAGTCAGGCGATGGCGGGCAGCGCTTGTGGTCTGCGTCTGCGGATGAGTGGCACGTTGGCCAGTTTGGAATGGTGCGCCGAAACGCCCGAGATTTTGCAGTTTCGTCCCATTGATGCGCCAATGCAGGTGCTGACCCGTGGCCATGGCGCCGGTATTTTTTCACCCGCCGCACAGTTGGTGCGCATGCCGCGTGGCCATCCCGAAGCACTGACAGATGCTTGGGCCAATCTTTATCTTGAGCTGGCCACGGCGATTGCCGCCCGCCGTGGCACAGTTGCCCCCTTTGGGGCTGGTGTGGTGGCATTTGCCACGATTGAGGACGGCCTGCGCGGCATGGCGTTTTGTCAATCAGCGGTTTTGTCTCATGCAAACGGGCTTTGGGTTCGGATTGAGGGCGTGTGATCAGTGCAGTTCAAGCTGCACCGGGGCCGTTAATTCAGTCTTGGTGCGGGCATGCGCGATTTTCAACCGCAACAGCGAGGGTTTCAGCGCCCCTTTAATCAACGCCGCGTAAACATCTAAAATGCCCGGCCGGGTGTAAGCGCCATAGTGGCAAATCAATCGGTCAGGCGGGGCCAAGTGATGCCCTAATGCGGCCAAAGCCGCGCGCGTGGGCGCGCGGTCTATTTGCAGGTTTATCCAATGCGGCAGTGCCGCGCGCAGACCGCAACGAAACAGCCCGTTCAGCCCACCACCAACCAAAATGCCCGCGCCAATATCAAACAATATATTGCCATGGCTGGTCACGTTTAAAATCTCGCACCCTTGCGCGGCAGGGCTTTGGGCGGCGCGTTCTGCCTCAGACCGTGGGATGACGGCGTGCAGCAAAATGACATTGCTGACAGATCTGGCCGACAGGCCTTCTAGTGCGCGCATCACCACGCGAGCGCCCAACGAATGGCCAATAAGGGTGACCGGGTGGTTGGGGGCGATCTGCTCCAACGCGGCTAACAGCCGGGCCAGGCCCACCGCTGCTGGTGCAGCCTGGCGATAGGCTGCGCGCAATGTTCCGCGCGCATTCCACCGAAACGAAAGTGCCAAGCCAACATCATGGGCCAAACCCAGCCGCTGCGGCCAGCCAAGGTTGGCGGTGTTATCGGGCGGTGGGGCAAAAATATGGGTGTCTGGGCAATCGCGTTCCCAAGGATTGGCCAAGATATAACCATGCACCAGAACACAAAGTGGGGCACCTGGCCGTAACCCCTTTAGTGCTACACCCATTTGGGCGGGAAGTTTCGGCCCGCTGCAATCGTCATATTCTATCGTTACCAGAGCCATACAGCCCCACACCCCAGATCCCTGTTGGGATTTGGATAAAACCGCTGTGCGATCCCTGCGTGACGAATATGTGAACCTGTCGTGACAAACGGCGGCCAAGGCGCTGGATTGCCGGCGTGGTTGAACGGGGTGGTGCAGCCCAATGACGGGCCCAATCAAGCTCTTGAAAATTCCCAAATCTGCCCGGTGGCTTGCACCCAACTGCGCAACAATCCAGCCCAAAGGGCCACATGCAATGTCTTGGTTCAGAGGGCCGATTTTTACGTAACTGCCATGGATCGGTTACGTTGTGGCGATAGAGGTTCATCGGAATGTATAATAATAGCGCGGCGCAAAAGGGGCATAGTGTGGCATTGGATATGAAAACCGACAGCCGGTTGGCGGATCAACCCTTTGTGATTGAAGGCGCAGATGTCGTGCTGCCTGATCGCGTGGCGCGGGTGTCTGTGCGGGTTGAGGCTGGGCAGATTACCGATATTGACGGGGCGCGGCACGGCGCGCGCGTGATCAATGGCGCGGGTCTAACGCTGGCGCCTGCGCTGATCGATATTCATGGTGACGCGTTTGAGCGGCAGTTGATGCCGCGCCAGGGTGTCTTTTTTCCGACTGAGTCAGCGTTGTTAGAAACCGATCGTCAGCTGGCGTCAAACGGGATCGCCACCGCCTATCACGCGCTGACGCTCAGCTGGGAGCCGGGGCTGCGCTCAGTCATGCAGGGGCGCGCCATTGTGGAAGCGCTGGCGGCGCTTGGGCCGCGGCTGCGGGTGGATAACCGTGTGCAATTGCGGTGGGAGACGTATTGTTTCGAAGCGCTTGATCTGATTTCTGATGCGCTGGCTGGGCCGCAGACCCCGGCGCTGGCCTTTAACGACCATACGTCGATGGCTTTGCTCGATGCCAGTGTCCCGCTGCAAAACCGCCCATTTGACCATGATCCGGCCTTTCCAGTCACCGATCTGACAGCGCCGCGATTTCTTGAAAAAATGAAACCCCGGGCAAAGCGCTCGCATCTGAGTGTTGAGGACTATGTTGCCCTGTTGCAAGACGTGTGGGCCCGCCGGTCTGAGGTGCCGGGTGTGATGGCGCGGGTGGCGCAAACAGCCGCCAAGCGTGGCGCCCCTATGTTGTCACATGATGACAGTCAGGTTGAGACGCGCAGCTATTACCGGGCGTTGGGGGCGGGTATCAGCGAATTCCCAATGAATGTCGCTGTGGCGCAGGCCGCCCGTGCTGCAGGTGATTTTATTGTGTTTGGCGCCCCCAATGCGCTGCGCGGTGGCAGTCATATTGGCAGCCCCGGATCGGCTGATATGATTTCAGCAGGACTTTGTGACATTTTGGCATCTGATTACTATTACCCTGCGTTGCTGCTGGCGATTGCGCGATTACAAAAAGATCTGGGATGGGGGCTCGCACAGCTGTGGCCGTTGGTGGCGCAAAACCCAGCGCGGGCCTTAGGTTTGACCGATCGTGGGGTCATTGCACAGGGCCAGCGGGCTGATCTGGTTCTGATCGAGTGGCCTGAGGGCGGCACGCCGGTTGCGCGCGTGACGTGGGCCGCGGGTGCTTTGGCCTATGCTGCGCTCCCGAGCGGTGGCTTGGTCTGATCGGTCAACCAAGCCGGGTTGATTGGCCCAGTCTTGTTTGTTCTAATCTCTCTCGGTCGGCTGTGTGGTTTAGCGTTTCTGACAGGCCCCGCCCGTTTCGGGTCTGTCAGAAACGGTACCAGATCTTCGATCAGCGGGCAAAGGCTGCGCGTTTTTCTTCAATGGCTTTCCAAATCAGTGCGGCAGAATTTGTGCCATCAAACCGCTCTAATTCTTGGATGCCGGTGGGCGATGTCACGTTGATTTCGGTTAGATAATCCCCAATCACATCAATTCCGACAAAAATTTGGCCCTTTTCGCGCAAAACCGGTCCGATTTTTGCGCAAATCTCGCGATCACGCTCGGTTAGGCCAACCGGCTCTGGCCGTCCGCCAGCATGCATGTTGGACCGGGTTTCACCCGCTTGCGGTACCCGGTTGATTGCACCGACGGGCTGGCCATCCACCAAAATGATCCGCTTGTCGCCCTGTGCAACAGCGGGCAGGAATTTTTGCACAATCAATGGTTCGCTGTTGATGCTGGTGAACAGCTCATGCAGCGATGCCAGATTGCGGTCGTTGTGATCCAGCCGAAACACCCCGGCCCCGCCATTGCCGTAAAGCGGCTTTAAGATGACATCACCATGGCGCGCTTTGAAATTGCGGATTGTCTGCAAATCGCGCGCAATTGTGGTGGGGGGCGTCAAATCGCTAAACGCCAAAACCAACAGTTTTTCTGGTGAATTGCGCACCCAGAATGGATCATTCACCACCAGCGTCTTGGGGTGAACCATTTCCAACAAATGGGTGGTTGTAATATATCCCATGTCAAAAGGCGGATCTTGGCGCAGCCAGACCACATCCCAATCGGCCAGATCAATTTCTTGTTCCGGGCCAAAGTTGACATGCGCACCATGAACTTGTTGGACCGTAATGGGCCAGCCGCGCGCTGTAATCCGGCCTTCTTGAAAGGCCAGGCGGTCGGGTGTGTAAAAAAACAGCTCATGCCCCCGCGCCTGCGCTTCCAGCGCCAGACGAAACGTGCTGTCCGCATCAATATTGACCGACCCGATCGGGTCCATCTGCAAGGCAACTTTCATGCGCACTCTCCTGCGAATTTCTGCACCGTTGATGGCGCAGAACCCGTCAGGATGCAATCTCAGGCGGCATAGGCGTTTTCAATGATTTCAACGCTGCCAAAACTGTCGACCAAGGCCACATCAAACCGCGCCTCGGTGTTCTGCCCGGCAGGCTCGCCCGCCAAAAAGACGGCGGCCGAACGTGCAATACGCGCCATTTGCCGCGCACCCAACATCTGTGCCGCTTGGGCGTGGCTGTGGCTTTTCTTCACTTCAATGAAAATGATCTGTGTACCATTCCGAGCGATCAGATCGATTTCGCCGCCGCCATCGGCGCGTGCTGCGCGCCAGCGTTTGGCGACAATTTCAAGCCCTTTGGCGCAATAATGACGCGCCACAGCGCCTTCTGCTGCGTTTCCTGCATGATATGCCAGCTGCCCCATCAGGAATCACCCCCAATTTTCAATCCAAGATTGTATATTGTCTTGCGCGAAACACCAAACATTTTGGCAACGTCAGTGGCTGCGTCGCGCAGACTGGCAGTTTTCAGGGCCTGTTCCAGCGCGGCCTGCAGGGTGGCAGGGTCTGTCTCGGGGATTGCGGCGCGGTCAATTACCAGCACAATTTCGCCCTTGACCGGGGTTTCAGCCAGCGCTGTGGCCAGCGCACTGAGCGGCGCGCGGCGAACGTCTTCAAAACGTTTGGTCAGTTCACGGCACAGTGCGGCTGGCCTGTCTGGGCCAAAGATATCGGCCATCGTGGCCAGCAGCGCCGCGATCCGTTTGGGGGATTCGTATATCACCAGTGTGGCTTGTAAATCAGCCAGATCTTCCAGCCATTTGCGACGGGCGCTGGCGGTGGGTGGTGGGAATCCGGCAAATAAGAACCGGTCAGTGGGCAAGCCTGAAACTGTCAATGCTGCTAGCACTGCTGATGGGCCGGGCGCGCCAATGATCATATGGCCGTCGGCAATTGCGGCACGCCCCAAGGCAAACCCTGGATCGGCCACCAATGGCGTTCCGGCCTCAGACGCGTAGGCCACCGATTTGCCCTCTGCGATGGCGCGCATCAATTTTGGGCGCATCTGTGCGCCATTATGATCGTGATAGGGCAAGATCGGCCGATCGGCCAAGGCTACCCCGTGGATTTCCATCAGATGACGCAGCGTGCGTGTGTCTTCGGCGGCAAGCACATCGGCGGTGGCCAATATATCTAAGCCGCGCAGTGTGATGTCGCGCGCAGCGCCAATCGGTGTTGAAACAAAATAAAGTCCGGCCGGCAAGGGGGCTGCTTTGGGCCAACGGCCAGCCTGCCCTTGGCCCAAAGCCGGTGCAAAGGTCTGGCCCGTTTCTGGGACGGTTTGTGTCATCACTTGACCTTTATGCAAAGTTTACTTCGCGCGGCGAAGCGACTAGGGTTTGCCGATTGGGCCAACCTGCCGGAGAATACGCGATGTTTGCCGTTTTACCGACCATTCGCAAGCCTTTGGCGTGGCTTTGGGTTGCGATAGTTGCAGGTCTTTCTGCCTGTGCGCCGGGCCCCAGCCCACAGGTTGGGCCGATCTCGGGCGCGCGTGATGCGGTCCAAGTGGCGCTGCTGGTCCCCGATGGGTCTGAGCGGGCAGGCGATGCGCTTTATGCCGAGGCGTTGGAAAACGCGGCCCGCATGGCCATGGCTGATTTGCAGGGAGTGACAGTTGATCTGCGGGTTTACCCAACCGCTGGCCAGGAAACCCAAGCCGCAAGCCAAGCGTTGCGTGCGGTGGATGACGGTGCGCAAGTCATTTTGGGGCCGCTTTACGCGCTTGAAACCAACGCTGCCGGTTTGGCCATTGGTGCCAAGGGCGTGCCCGTTCTTAGCTTTTCGAACAATGCGCAGGTGGCGGGGGGCAATGTTTTCGTGCTTGGCCCCACATTCGCCAACACAGCCAATCGTTTGATGGCGTTTGCTGCGGCGCAGGGAAAATCGCGAATCGCCATCGTGTTTGATGATAACCAATCTGGCCAGCTGGCGCGGCGCGCGATTGAACAGGCCGCCCGTAATGCCGGTGTTTCGGTTGTCACGGCCAACGGATATGCCCTTTCGCAACAAGGGATCATTGAGGCGGTTCCCGGGATCGCTCAGGCGATTTTGGCGACCCAAGCGGATGCGGTGATCTTTACCGCTGATACGGCCGCCGCACTTCCGTTGGTGTCGCAATTGTTGGCAGACAAGGGCATCGACCCGGCTGTGATTCAGTATATGGGGCTGTCGCGCTGGGATGTTCCTGCAACGGCCATCTCGCTGCCAGCCTTGCAAAATGGCTGGTTCGCGCGCCCTGACCCCACGCTTTTTGCGGAATTCAGTGCCCGTTATTCCGAAATTCATGCCGATGCCCCTTTGCCTTTGGCGGGTCTGGCCTATGATGGCATTGCCGCAATTGGCGCGCTGGTGCGCGCGCGTGGAACTGGGGCGCTGCAACCAAAAGGTTTGGCGCAGGGCTCTGGATTTCTTGGGGTGAACGGCGTGTTTCGCCTGTTACCTGATGGAACCAATGAACGCGCGCTGGCTATTGCCAAAATCAACAACAATCAGGTGATCGAAATTGACCCTGCCCCCAGATATTTTGCCAACACCGGCTTCTGAGCCGGTGGCACCTTGGTTTGCCCCCCATGTTCCAAATGATCTGATCTGCCCAGCAGCGCAGATTTTTGACCCTGCGGCGGTTTGGCTGGGGCTGGAAACGGCGCTGGCCGATGCCAAGGCCGACGTGTCGGCCTCTGACTGGCCCAAGACGGTTCGGGCGCTGACGGTAAGCCATTTGTCAATTGCGCGCAGCCAAGGAAATGCCGCGCTTGAAACTGCGTTTGCCGCCAAGCCGCATGCCGCCCGTGGCCTGATAGAGGCGCAGGCCTATCTGACCGATGGGTTGGTGATGATGGTTTTTGCGGCCACTCGGCAATATCTGCACGCGCAGGGTAACCCTACCCAGTCAGAGCGTTTGGCGCTGTTGGCCGTGGGCGGCTATGGCCGGGCAGAGATGGCGCCGTTTTCCGACGTCGATCTGCTGTTTCTGACGCCCTATAAAATCACACCCTGGGCCGAAAGCATCATTGAATCGATGCTCTATATCCTGTGGGATTTAAAGCTAAAGGTCGGCCATTCCAGCCGAACGGTGCCTGATTGTTTGCGGTTGGGCCGTGAAGATTACACGATCAGGACGGCCCTGTTGGAACACCGCTTTTTGGTGGGCGATCATGATTTGGCGATTGAGCTGAAAGAAAAGCTGTGGGCTGAGCTGTTTCGCAGCACTGGGCGCGAGTTTATTGAGGCAAAGCTTACCGAACGCAGTGATCGCCATAAACGTCAGGGTGGCCAGCGCTATGTGTTGGAACCCAATGTAAAAGAGGGCAAGGGCGGATTGCGCGATTTGCAAACGCTGTATTGGATTGCCAAATATCTGCACCAGGTCGAAGATGTCCAAGATCTTGTGGCGCGTGGGGTGTTTACCGCCGAAGAGTTGGGCCATTTCAACCGGGCTGAGACCTTTCTTTGGGCAGTGCGGTGCCATCTGCATTATATCGCTGGGCGTGCGATGGATCAGCTGACTTTTGATCTGCAGGTCGATGTGGCGGCGCGCATGGGTTACAGTGACCATGGCGGTCGTCGTGCGGTTGAACACTTTATGCAGGAATATTTCCGCCACGCCACCCGGGTGGGTGAGCTGACGCGGATTTTTCTGACCGCTTTGGAAGCGCAGCATGTAAAAAAAGAGCCAAGTCTTGCCCGGTTCTTTCGCAGGCCGCGCAAAACCCGCGACGGCTATGTTATTTCGCAAAACCGTTTGTCGGTGGCCGACCCAGCAATCTTTGCGTCAGACAAGTTGAACATGCTGCGGATTTTTGAAGAGGCGCTACGCACCAAGATGCTGTTGCACCCGGTTGCAATGCGGCTGTTGGCGGCCAATCTGAAGCTGATCGATGAGGACATGCGCGAAGATCGCGAAGCCAATCGGTTGTTTCTGGATTTGCTGTTAAAGCACGGCAACCCCGAGCGTGCGCTGCGTCGGATGAATGAACTGGGCGTGCTGGGTGCATTTATACCCGACTTTGAACGGATCGTGGCGATGATGCAGTTCAACGTCTATCACCATTACACGGTTGATGAGCATACGATTCAGTGCATCTCGATCTTGGCACAGATCGAAAGGGAAGAACTGGTCGAAGAATTGCCCGTTGCATCCAAGATCCTGTCCGAAGGTGTGAACCGCAAGGTGCTTTATGTGGCGCTGCTGTTGCACGATATTGGCAAGGGTCGGCCTGAAGACCACGCTGTTTTAGGTGCCCAGATCACCCGCCGTCTGGCACCCCGTCTGGGCCTGAATGCAGAAGAGGCCGAGACCGCCGAATGGTTGGTGCGCTATCATCTGTTGATGTCAGATATGGCGCAAAAACGCGATATTTCCGACCCGCGCACCGTGCGGGATTTCGCCAAGGCAGTAAAGTCGCGCAAACGCTTGGATTTGTTGACGGTTTTGACCGTGTGCGACATCCGTGGGGTTGGCCCCAACACTTGGAACAATTGGAAAGCGATGCTGCTGCGCAGGCTCTATATTGACACGTCTGATGCACTGGAAACTGGTCTGGAGGACCTGAATCGTGACCGCCGCGAGGCTGAGGCCAAACGTGCCCTGCGCGAGGCGCTGAGCACGTGGGACAAGGCCGAGGTGCGTCAAGAAACGGCGCGCCACTACGGCCCCTATTGGCAGGGTCTGACAACCTCAACCCATGAGGTCTTTGCCCATTTGCTGCGGGGGTTGGGTGAGGATGAAATCCGTGTTGATCTAAAACCTGAACCCGATCGCGATGCCACGAGGGCTTGCATTGCGCTGGCTGATCACCCTGGCATTTTTTCGCGCCTGGCTGGGGCCTTGGCCCTGGTTGGGGCCAATGTGGTTGATGCGCGGACATATACCTCAAAAGATGGTTATGCCACGGCGGTTTTTTGGCTGCAGGATGCCGAGGGCGCCCCTTATGAGGCAGCACGCCTGCCGCGCCTGCGGGCGATGATCCAAAAGACATTCCGGGGCGAAGTTGTCGCCCGCGATGCGCTGAAAGAGCGTGACCGTATTCGCAAACGTGAAGGCCAGTTTCGGTTTCCAACCTCGATCACGTTCGACAATGATGGCTCTGATATTTACACGATCATTGAGGTGGATACCCGTGACAGGCCGGGTTTGCTCTATGACCTGACCCGGACGCTTGCCGCGGATAATATTTATATCGCCAGTGCCGTGATCGCGACTTTTGGGGCGCAGGTGGTTGACAGCTTCTATGTCAAAGACATGTTTGGGCTGAAACTGCATGCTAAAATCCGGCGTGAAGCTTTGGAGAAAAAGCTGCGTCAGGCGATTTCGGATGGCGCGGAACGGGCGCTGACCTGATGGCGCAAATTCGGCTGGTGCGCAGCTTCATGACCGTAGGCGGCTGGACACTGATCAGCCGAATTTTTGGCTTTATCCGCGATATGATGATTGCGGCCTATCTGGGCGCAGGCCCGGTGGCTGAGGCGTTTTTGGTGGCGTTTTCTCTGCCCAACATGTTTCGCCGGATCTTTGCAGAGGGCGCATTTAATACAGCGTTTGTGCCGATTTTTGCAAAAAAATATCAAAGTGATCAAGGGGCTGAGCCGTTCGCCCAAGATGCCTTTTCTGGCCTGGCATGGGTGCTGATGGCGCTGTCGGTTGTGGCACATTTTGCCATGCCGTGGTTGGTTTTGGCGATGGCGTCAGGGTTTCAGGGGGATGCGCGATTTGATCTGGCGGTCAGTTATGGGCGGATTTGCTTTCCCTATATTTTGTTCATATCGCTGACGGCGCTTTTGTCGGGGGTGGCCAATGCGACGGGCCGTTTTGCGGCCGCTGCGGCGGCACCAGTGCTGCTTAACCTGATCTTGATCGCGGCGATGGGGCTGGCGCAATGGCGGGGCTGGCCAATGGGGCTGGTGCAGGCTTGGGCGGTGCCGCTGGCAGGGGTGGCGCAGATGGCGCTGTTGTGGCGGGCGGCGGCACAGGCAGGGTATCGGCTGCGGCTGGGCCTGCCCCGGCTCAGCCCGGATGTGCGGCGGTTAATTTCGGTGGCGGGCCCTGCTGTTTTGGCGGGTGGGGTGATGCAGGTGAACCTTTTGGTGGGGCGCCAAGTTGCCAGCTATCATGATGGGGCGATTGCCTGGTTGTCAAATGCAGATCGGCTTTATCAATTGCCCCTTGGTGTGATCGCTGTTGCAATAGGGGTGGTGCTGTCGGCCGAATTGCCACGCAGGCTTAGTGCGGGGGATGCGGTCGGGGGGCGTGCGGCTTTTAACCGGGCCTCAGAATTTGCGTTGATGTTGGTGTTGCCATCGGCAGTGGGGTTGGTTGTGCTGGCGGGGCCGATTATTTCGGTGGTTTATCAGCGGGGTGCGTATAGTGCCGAAGATGCTGCGGCCACGGCGCAGGCTCTGATGATCTATGGTTTGGGCCTGCCAGCCTTTGCTTTTCAAAAGGTGTTGCAGCCGCTTTTTTATGCCCGCGAAGACACGCGGCGCCCGTTTCGATACGCTGTAACGGCGATGGTGGTCAATTTAGTGCTGGCGGTTGGCCTGTCGCCGATCTTGGGTTTTTCGGCGGCGGCTTGGGGCACAACGCTGGCGGCTTGGGCGATGGTTGGCCAGTTGTGGTTCGGGTCACGCAGCATGGGCGAAACCGTGATGGCTGATGCGCGGTTGCGTCAGCGCGCATGGCGGATTTTCTTGGCCTGTGTGGTGATGGGCGGTTGTCTTTGGGGGGTTATGGCGCTTTGGGCGCCGGTGGTGTCTGGGCCGGGGCGCTACGTGCATCTAATGGGACTGATGGGTGTGTCCTTTGTCAGCTATTTCGGTACAGGGATGGCCATTGGCGCGTTTTCGATAGCAGATTTCCGGCGTGGCCTGCGCCGCCCGCCCGCGCCCTGAAATGGCGTTTTAGCGGTTGCGCAGTCGGTTTAGCAGGTGTTGCCAACCGCCGGGGCTCACAACAAAGCTCAGGCCAAAACCGCTGATAAACCCAGCCACTTCGGCGATCCATTCTGATCCACCGCCAAACAGTACGCCAAAGACCAGCTGCACCCCCAGCAAAAATCCAATCAAAGAAAAAGCGCGCGCGCCACTGTCGCCACCCACTTTCAGCCGCACCCAAAGCACAAACGTGAATGCACCGATCAGCCCATAGACGGATGGATAGCCGCCAATCAGTGGCATTGGCCCCGGCGCCAGAAGACCATAGGCCAGTGCGCCCAAAATGCCCGCCCCGAAATAGACAACCAGCACGGCCCAAGCATGAAAAACGCTTGCCACCATTTTGCCCATGGCCAGAATGAACACGCAGACAAACAAAGCGTGTGTGAAATTGGCATGTACAAAGCCATAGCTGATAAATCGCCCCATCTCATATGCGGGGAAAATATGGTTTTGCATCATCCATGCAAAAATTTCGGGCTGAAACCCGTAATCGCGCTCGGCCATCAGACGCCAACCAATTGCCTGAGGTCCCCCAATTATACCGCGGGCACCCAAATTCAGCACAGCTTCAACCAATGCAATTGGTGCGACCAGCAGCCAGACAACAGGTGGCAGGGGGTTCAAAGGGCTGACATTCGTGTCTGACGGCATCTGAAACATCCACCCCTTGCAATTTGAATAACGTATCTTGTTGATAACAAACTTGAAATTGTAACGTCTGTGGGGGCTGCGCCACCGCCAAGGTTGACGGCCCTGTGTGACATGGATAGGGAAATGGGGTACATTTGTCCAGATCAGGCCCCCCGATGACCCAAGCGCCCACACCCACTACCGCCGGCCCGTTTCCACAGCGGGTATTTTCTGGCATTCAGCCCTCGGGTGGGTTGACGCTGGGAAACTATCTGGGCGCGTTGAAACGCTTTGCCCAAGCGCAGGATGCAGGGATTGAAACGATCTATTGCATCGTTGATCTGCACGCGATCACGGTTTGGCAAGACCCTGAAAAACTGCGCCGCGCCACGCGTGAATTGGCTTGTGGGTTTATTGCCAGCGGCATCGATCCAGCGCGGTCGATCTTGTTTAACCAATCGCAAGTGTCGGCCCATGCAGAGCTTGGCTGGGTGTTTAACTGCGTGGCCCGCATGGGCTGGTTGAACCGGATGACACAATTCAAAGACAAAGCGGGCAAACATGCCGAAAATGCCAGTGTTGGGTTATTTTGTTACCCTGATTTGATGGCGGCTGATATTTTGGCCTATCATGCCACGCATGTGCCTGTTGGTGATGATCAAAAGCAACATCTTGAATTGACGCGTGATATTGCGTTGAAATTTAATCACGATTTTGGGGTGGAATTCTTTCCAATCGTTGAGCCGGTGATTGAGGGTGCCGCAACGCGCGTCATGAGCCTGCGTGATGGCACCAAGAAAATGTCAAAATCTGACCCATCTGATCAAAGCCGGATCAACCTGACCGACGATGCAGACACCATTGCAAAAAAGCTGCGCAAGGCAAAGACCGATCCCGAGCCCCTGCCCGAAACGGCTGAAGGTTTGAAAGACCGCCCCGAGGCGCGCAATCTGGTGAACATTTACGCCGCGCTTTCTGATCAGACCGTTGATCAGGTGATGGCCGAGGTGGGTGGCCAGCAGTTTGGCACGTTCAAGCCGCGTCTGGCGGATTTGGCTGTGGCCAAACTTTCCCCGATTTCGGCGGAAATGTCGCGCCTGATGCAAGACCCAGCCGAGATAGACCGCATTTTGGGCCAAGGTGCCGCGCGCGCTGATGCGATTGCCCGGCCAATTTTGCAAAAGACCTATGACATCGTCGGCATGATCCGCAGCCGCTGAAAAGGCTTGCGCCCGGTTGTGCGCCGGTGGTTATCTGCGCACAAATCGCTTTGGGGGTATCATGGCAACGGGCACAAACATTCGCACCTATTTCAATGGGCGTTGGCATGAGGGTGATATCGCCGTGATCCGCGCCGCTGATCATGCGGCATGGCTGGGCACGACGGTTTTTGATGGTGCGCGCTATTTTGAGGGCATCGCCCCCGACTTGGCTGCCCATTGCGCACGTGTGAATTGTTCGGCCGATGCGCTGATGATTGAACCGACTGTCATGCCTGATGAAATACAGGCGATCATCTGGGAAGGTTTGCGCGGTTACGCTGCCGATGCGGCTGTTTACATCCGGCCAATGTATTGGGCGATTGAGGGCGAGTTTATGGGCATCGTGCCCAAGCGCGGCCCCACCGGATTTGCAATCTGTCTTGAACAAATACCGATGGCAGCCCCCGATGCGGCCACAACGCTTACCACCACCCGCTTTCGTCGCCCTGTGCTGGAATGTGCAGTGGTCAACGCCAAGGCGGGCTGTCTTTATCCCAACAACGCCCGGATGTTGGCTGAGGCCCGCGCCAAGGGCTTTGGTAATGCGCTGGTTTGTGATGCTTTGGGTAATGTTGCCGAAAGTGCCACATCGAATGTCTTTATGGTCAAAGACGGTGTGGTGATGACCCCGATCCCGAATGGCACGTTTCTTTCTGGCATAACGCGTGCGCGCCACATCGCCAATTTGCGTGCAGATGGTGTCGAAGTGCGTGAATGTGTGCTGAGCTTGGACGATTTTCGCCAAGCTGATGAGGTCTTTTTGACGGGCAACATGATGAAAATCACGGCTGTCAAAGCGTTCGATGATCGTATCTATCCCTCCCCTGGTCCAATGACCCAACGGGCGCGCGCGCTTTATTGGGCCTGGGCGCATGCTGCGGCCAATGCGGCTGTGGCCGAGCGCTCGGCGTAAACAGCGGGCTTGCAACGGCCCGCGCAATTTGGTCAGATACGCGCTGGGATGAGGGTTGAATATGCGCAAGTTTCTGGTGGTTCTGGATGATACGCGCGAATGTCTGAACGCAATGCGCTTTGCCGCGCTGCGGGCATCCAAAACGCAAGCGGGTGTACAGATCTTGGCGATTATCCGCCCGGAAGAGGTATCACATTGGATTGGTGTTGCCGATTTGATGCGTGCAGAGGCGCGCGAACGGATCGAGGCGCATTTTGAAGTTTTTGCCAAATGGATGCGCGATAAGCAGGCGATCAACCCCGAGCTGGTGATCCGTGAGGGTGAACCTGTGACCGAGATTTTAGAACAAATCCGCCAAGATGGCAGTATCGGTGTGTTGGTACTGGGTGCGGGCACTGATAAAAACGGGCCCGGTCCATTGGTCACGCAGCTGTCGCGCAATTCCGGCGCCCTGCCTATACCGATCACGATCGTGCCGGGCGAAATGCCCAAAGAGCGGCTGGAAGAAATCACCTGATCCGATGATCATCAACGCAGTCATCTTGCTTGCCGTTACAGGCATGCTGGTTGTGCTTTTTCACCCAAAGTTGGCGCACGCTCGGCTGTGGCGGGCGAGTATGACGCCCTTGGCATCGATCATCGGCAGTGG
Organism: uncultured Paracoccaceae bacterium; assembly: GCA_937895435.1. Taxonomy (GTDB): domain Bacteria; phylum Pseudomonadota; class Alphaproteobacteria; order Rhodobacterales; family Rhodobacteraceae; genus CALAXT01. The sequence continues at coordinate 77,610 of CALAXT010000055.1, forward strand.
GTTTTTGGTTTTGGGCCCAATTTTGGATTGGGCCTATGGCAAATACGCCCCGCTGATGATGGCCGGGCTTTGCGCAGGTGCGTGGCTCTTTGGTGCGGCAATTCGCTTTAACATTGCTGTTATTGCGCGCGATGGGGGGCACCGTCCGCGGATAGAGCGGGGGGTGGATACTGCGGCATCATGGGCTTTGACGTTCGCCTATGTGATTTCGGTTGCCTATTATCTGAACCTTTTTGGTGCGTTTGGCGTCAGTCTGACCCCGTTTGATGATGCAGGCCATGCCCGTCTTTTGACCAGTGCGATGTTTTTGGTGGTGCTGCTTATTGGGTGGGCACGGGGTTTTCATGCGTTAGAACGGGTTGAACAAATCAGCGTTGCCCTGAAGCTGGCGATTATTGCCGGGCTTTTGGTGGGGCTGGTGGGGTTTTTTATCAGCCGGGCCAATGGACCGGGCTTGTTGCTTAACCCGCCCACCCAAACTGGCTGGGGGGCACTGACATTGGCCTTTGGGTTGATTGTGACGGTGCAAGGATTTGAAACATCACGCTATTTGGGCGCTGATTATGATGCGGCATTGCGTATTGGGTCGATGCGGCTGGCCCAAGTGATTTCTGCTGGGATTTATTTGGTTTACATTTTGCTGCTTGCTTATGTCTTTTTGCCCCAAAGTGCGGAGCTCAGTGAGACTGCGATTATTGGCATGATGGGGCAGGTCGCACCTGTTTTGCCGCTGTTACTGGTGGCTGCAGCTTTGGCGGCGCAATTTAGCGCGGCGGTGGCCGACACTGGTGGATCGGGCGGTTTGGTGGCTGAGCTGACGGATGGACGATTGTCGCCGCGTCAGGGATATGGAGCATTGGTGGCGCTGGGGCTGATCCTGACGTGGTCTGCGGATGTGTTTCAGATTATCACCTATGCCTCGCGTGCTTTTGCGCTTTATTATGCACTGCAAGCCGTGATTGCCGCCCTGGCCGCGTGGCGTGGCCCAAATTTGGCCGGAGGGCGAAACCGCTGGCGCGCGCTTGGTTTTGGGGTGTTGGCAGTTTTGGGTTTTGCCATTTTTGGCTTTGCTCAGGCGGTTGAGGGCGGTGGCTAGCCGTTCTTTAGAATCATTCCAAACCTTGACAGTGGGCGATGCGGGGCGCATATCTTGCACTGAAAAAGAGGTGCGCCATGTTCATCCAAACCGAATCCACACCCAACCCCGCGACGTTGAAGTTTCTGCCCGGCCAGACCGTGTTGCAGACCGGCACCGCAGACTTTCCCAGTGCTGAGGCCGCGACCAGCTCGCCGCTTGCAGCGCGGATCTTTGCCGCCGGCGGGGTGACGGGTGTGTTCTTTGGCAACGACTTTGTCACTGTGACCAAGGCTGAAGCCAGCGCGTGGGATCATATCAAACCTGCCATTTTGGGCGCGATTATGGAGCATTACCAATCGGGCGCCCCCGTTATTGAGGGCGAACAGGCTGCATCTGGCCATGCTGAGCATTCTGGGCCTGATAATGATATTGTGCGCCAGATCAAGGAATTGTTGGATACGCGGGTGCGTCCGGCTGTGGCCCAAGATGGTGGTGATATTACCTTTCACGGCTTTGAACGTGGTGTGGTTTATCTGCACATGCAGGGCGCCTGCGCTGGATGCCCGTCGTCGACGTTGACGCTTAAGATGGGCATTGAAAACCTGCTCCGCCACTATATCCCAGAAGTACTTGAGGTGCGGCCCGTTGCGGCCTGAACCGGCCCAAAGGGTTTGGATGCGCTGAGATGGCATTGATCTTGGGGTTTGATACATCGGCCGCGCATTGCGCGGCCGCTGTTGTGAAAGACGGTCAGGTTTTGGCCCAAGCGGTTGAACCAATGGAAAAGGGCCAAGCCGAACGTTTGATGGGCTTTATGGCCGAGCTTTTGACCCAAGCTGGTGCCGGTTGGGGCGATCTGACCGGAATTGGCGTGGGCATTGGCCCAGGAAATTTTACGGGGATACGTTTGTCGGTGGCGGCGGCTCGGGGGTTGGCCTTGGCGCGTGGTATTCCGGCAATTGGCGTTTCGGGGTTTGAGGCGCTTTGGGCCGGTGGTGGGGATGCGGCGTTGGCCAGCATTGATGCCCGTCGGGGTAAGATTTATTTGGCCTCGCCCGGATCTGCATGCGTGAATGCGCCGCAGCTTTACGATCTTGCCGCCCTGCCCGAAGATCTGGCGGGCTGCGGTTTGGCTGTGCTGGGGCATGGCGCTGCCGATATTGCGCGCCATACTGGTGGCGCTGTGTTGGCCCCGGCTTTTCCATGCGCCGAAGCGATTGCGCGGGTGGCAGCCGCCCGCTGCCACTTGCCCGCGCCGCGCCCAGCGCCGCTTTACCTGCGCAGCCCAGACGCTGCGCCACCATCTGATCCACCGCCTGTGATTTTGGCATGACAGCACCCAATGATATGGCGCAGTTGCATGCGCTATGTTTTGACGCCCCGCCGCCTTGGCGGGCGGAAGATTTCGCCAGTTGTCTGTCCAGCCCGTTGGTCTTTGTATTGGCTGATGCCCAAGGGGTGGCGTGTGGTTTTGCGCTGGGCCGGGTAGTTGCGGATGAAGCTGAGCTGCTAACCCTTGCCATCTTGCCCACTTTGCGGCGTCAGGGCCGTGGACGCGCCTTGTTGGCGCAGTTTCATAGCCAAGCACGGCAACGGGGGGCGCAATCAGCGTTTCTTGAGGTCAGCGCCCGCAACACTGCGGCTTGTGCGCTTTATGTCGCTGCGGGTTATCAGCCTGTGGGCCGTCGTGCGGGCTATTATGGCCCGGGCCATGATGGGGTGGTGATGCGGCTGGGTTTGGACGCAGGTTAGATTAGGAACTCGGCCAATGCCTCATCTGCAGTGATATCGCGATAGGCAAAGCCTCCTGCCTCCATTCGGGCAAAAAGGGCGGTAAAGCTGTCGGCCTCTTTTGTTTCGATCCCGATCAACACCGAACCAAAATTGCGTGCTGATTTCTTCAGATATTCAAACCGGGCGATATCGTCATCGGGGCCCAGCATGCCCAGAAATTCCCGCAGGGCGCCTGGCCGCTGTGGCATACGCAAAATGAAATATTTCTTGCGTCCAGCAAACCGTTGGGCGCGCTCTTTTACTTCGGGCAAGCGTTCAAAATCGAAATTCCCCCCCGACGTAATGCAGACAACCGTCTTGCCGCGGATTGTTTCGGCCAGTTCGGGCAGCACGTCCAATGCCAATGCGCCAGCGGGCTCTAGCACGATGCCCTCAACATTCAGCATTTCCAGCATGGTGATGCAAATGCGGTCTTCTGGCGCGCGTAACACATGGCTGGGGTCAATATTGGCCAGCCGGGCAAAGGTGGCCGCCCCAACGCGGGCCACTGCTGCCCCATCGACAAAGCTGTTGATCCGCCCCAGCGTCACTGGCCCGCCCGCGGTCAGGGCTGCTGTCAGGCTGGCCCCCCCCACAGGTTCCACAAAGCGAAATTGGCAATCCGGGGCGGCACCTGCCATAAAACTGGTGACCCCGGCGGCCAAACCGCCACCGCCCACCGGAAGAATCACAAAATCCGGTGCAGTGCCCAATTGTTCCATCAGTTCTACCGCAACGCTGGCTTGGCCCTCAATCACGTCTTCATCATCAAAGGGTGATAGAAAGTGCGCGCCAGCTTGTGCGCAATAGCTTTGGGCTGCAGCCAGTGATTGGTCGAAATAATCACCTGTCAGTCGGATCTCAACGGCGCTGCCGCCAAAGGTGCGGGTCTTGTCGATCTTTTGCTGCGGCGTGGTGACTGGCATGAAAATAACACCCTGCACGCCAAAATGGCGGCAGGCATAGGCAACGCCTTGGGCGTGGTTTCCTGCACTGGCGCAGACAAATTGGTTTTGATCGGGCTTGGTGGCCAGACATTTGCGCATGGCGTTAAACGCCCCGCGAATTTTATAGCTGCGCACGGGGCTGAGATCTTCGCGCTTAAGCCAAATATCGGCGCCATAGCGCTGCGACAAATGATCATTGCGTTGCAGCGGCGTGGCGGGAAAGACCACGCGCATATGTTCTGTGGCCCGTTGGGCGGCATCGGTAAACTGCGTCATGGTGCGATTAAGCCGCATGTGCGCAGAAACACAAGCGAGAGCTGTCGCATCTGACATTGCTTGTGTGGGTTGCGCGCCTTGCTCTTGGCAGCGTTTGTGGGTAATCGCGGGGAAACCCTCGTGATGGAGCTTTTGATGTCGGCACCCAAAAAAGTAGTGCTTGCCTATTCTGGTGGGCTGGATACCTCAATCATTCTGAAATGGCTGCAAACTGAATATGGGTGCGAGGTGGTGACGTTTACCGCCGATCTGGGTCAGGGTGAAGAACTGGCACCAGCGCGTGATAAGGCCATTTTATTGGGGATCGCGCCAGAGAACATCTATATCGAAGATGTCCGTGAAGAATTCGTGCGCGATTTCGTGTTTCCGATGTTCCGGGCGAACGCGCTTTATGAAGGGCTTTATTTGCTGGGCACTTCGATTGCGCGACCGTTGATCACCAAGCGCTTGGTAGAAATTGCCGCGATGACCGGGGCTGATGCTGTGGCGCACGGTGCGACGGGCAAGGGCAATGATCAGGTGCGGTTTGAATTGGCCGCTTATGCTTTGGACCCGGCCATCAAGGTGATAGCGCCATGGCGCGAATGGGATCTTTCCAGCCGCACCAAGCTTTTGCAATTTGCCGAAGAAAATCAGATTCCCATCGCCAAAGACAAGCGGGGCGAGGCACCTTTTTCAGTAGATGCCAACCTGTTGCACACCTCATCTGAGGGCAAGGTGTTGGAAGATCCGGGTGTTGAGGCGCCCGATTATGTCTATCAGCGCACGGTCCACCCCGAAGATGCCCCAAACACCCCCGAAATGGTGGAAATCACCTTTGAGCGTGGTGACGCTGTGGCGATTAACGGTGTGGTCATGTCGCCCGCAACCATTCTTACCCGTTTGAATGAATTGGGTGGCGCGCATGGTGTTGGGCGGCTTGATCTGGTTGAAAACCGCTTTGTTGGTATGAAATCGCGTGGCATTTATGAAACCCCTGGTGGCACAATTTTGCTTGAGGCCCATCGTGGGATCGAACAGATCACACTGGATGCCGGTGCAGGCCATCTGAAAGACAGCATCATGCCGCGTTATGCTGAACTGATCTATAATGGATTTTGGTTCAGCCCTGAGCGTGAAATGTTGCAGGCATTGATCGACAAAAGCCAAGAACACGTCACTGGCACCGTGCGGGTAAAGCTGTACAAAGGCTCTGCGCGGACGGTGGCGCGTTGGTCAGAGCACAGCCTCTATTCCGAGGCCCACGTGACCTTTGAAGATGACGCGGGTGCCTATGACCAAAAAGATGCTGCCGGGTTTATCCGCCTGAATGCGCTGCGGCTTAAGCTGATTGCCACCCGCAACGCGCGCGTCAAAGCCTGATTTTGTACTTTCTGGCCGCCATTCACACAGGAATGGCGGTCGTTTTGAACACGGTGCGCAGTGCAAAGCTGGAATGCATCTGTGCCACGCCGGGCAACCGGGCAAGATATTGCCGGTGAATGCGTGCGAAATCTTCGGTGTCTTGCGCGACCACTTTTAACAAATAATCAGCCGTTCCCGCCATCAGGTGGCATTCCAACACATCTGGCACGCGTTTGACCTGTTGTTCAAACGCCTCAAGCACCTCGTCTGCCTGGCCTGACAGGGTAATTTCCACGAAAACTGTGGTGGGGCGGCCCAGTTTTCGGGCGTCAAGCAGGGCGACGTAATCGCGAATGACCCCTTCGGCCTCAAGCCTTTGCACCCTGCGGTGACAGGCCGAGGGTGATAAGTGCACGCTTTCAGACAGCTCGGCATTGGTCATGCGACCCTTGCGTTGCAGCAGGGTTAGAATACGCTGATCTGTCGCGTCAAATTCAAGCATGCTGCAACTTTCTTCGAAAATTATAACAGATTTCGGTGAAATATACCGAAAAATAGATCAACCACCACCACTCTTTTCAAAGCAATTGCGTGCCATCAAGCGCATTCTGTCCCCATAACAGAGGAGATGCCTACATGAAGATCGGTTGCCCCAAGGAAATCAAGAATCAGGAATATCGCGTTGGTCTGACGCCGCATGCCGTGCATGAGGCCATCGCCCATGGCCACAAGGTGGTGATGGAAACCAACGCGGGTGTGGGCGCGGGCTTTCCCGATGCTGACTATCTTGCCGCTGGTGCCCAGGTTGTGGATACCGCCGAGGAAGTCTTTGCCACTGCAGACATGATCGTCAAAGTCAAAGAGCCCCAGCCGGTTGAGCGGGCGCGTCTGCGCGCGGGCCAATTGTTGTTTACCTATTTGCACCTGGCGCCTGATGCGGCCCAAACCCATGATCTGTTGGCCTCGGGCGTGACGGCGGTTGCCTATGAAACGGTCACCGATGCAGCGGGTGGGTTGCCGCTGTTGGCCCCGATGTCAGAGGTTGCGGGCCGTTTGGCACCACAGGTGGGTGCATGGACCTTGCAAAAAGCCAATGGTGGTCGTGGTGTTTTGTTGGGGGGTGTGCCCGGTGTTGGGCCGGCCAAGGTTGTTGTGATCGGTGGCGGTGTCGTTGGTACCCATGCGGGCAAAATTGCTGCTGGGATGGGCGCTGATGTCACGGTGTTGGATCGGTCGTTGCCACGGATGCGGTATTTAGATGATGTGTTCGGCCGTGATTTCAAAACTGTCTATGCCAGCGCCCGCAATACCGCAGATTTGGTGGCTGAGGCGGATATGGTGATTGGTGCCGTTCTGATCCCAGGGGCAGCGGCACCCAAGCTGGTGACCCGTGCGCAGTTATCAACCATGAAGCCCGGTGCAGTGATTGTTGATGTTGCGATTGATCAGGGCGGCTGTTTTGAAACCTCGCATGCCACCACCCACGAAGACCCGATTTATGAGGTGGATGGGATCATGCATTATTGTGTGGCCAACATGCCGGGCGCTGTGGCGCGCACATCGACCCTTGCGCTGGGCAATGCCACGCTGCCCTTTATGCTGGCACTGGCCAATAAGGGCTGGAAACAGGCTTGTTTGGATGATGTGCATCTGATGAATGGTTTGAACACCCATGCGGGTCATCTGACCTATCGCGCGGTCGGTGAGGCGCTTGGGTTGCCCACAATCAGCGCGCAAGATGCGATGAAGATTTAGGGCTTTGTTATCCCCGGCCTTGCGTCTGCTTGGCCGGGGAGATCTTTTAGGTAGGTCGATGCCGGGTCAGGCACGGGCCCGCAAGGCATCGCGAATTTCAATCAGCAGTTCTTCCTGCGTGGGGCCTTTTGGTGCCTCGGCTGCAGGTTCGGGGGCTAAATCTTTCTTGGGTGTTGCCATGACGCGCATGTGGTTCACGCCCTTCACCATTAAAAACACAACCCAAGCCACGATCACAAATTTGATCACTGCATTGATGAAATTGCCATAGGCAAAGGCGGCCGCATCTTCGCCGCTGCCCAGACTGATTTTCAGGCTGGAAAAATCGATCCCGCCCAGAAACAGGCTGATGAATGGGTTAATCATGTCTGCGACCAATGAGGTCACGATGGCAGTGAATGCCACACCCATAATAATACCAACGGCCATGTCCATAACATTACCGCGCACGATGAATGTCTTGAATTCATTTAGCATTTCTTTGTCCCCTTTCGGCTGTTTTTGCTTTGGCGCACTGTTTTTTCGACAATTCAGCAATCAAGATATAACGAAATGATAACACTGTCTTCGTAAAAATTTACCATTTTGGTCAAAATGAGCTTTTGGTCCGCGTGATTGTGAGCGGGCGATTGCTGCGCTATGGTTGACACAGAGAACCAGCGGGGCCCGGGCAGGGGATGACGGCGCTTTCAAAATATCAGCGACTTGAAACCTTTGGTCTATGGCGCAGCACGGCAGATGCCCAGCGGCGCGAAGTTCTTGTGTCGTTTCGTGATGCGACGCTCATTTTGTCAGACAGCCGCAGCGAATTGGCATTGGGTCATTGGTCATTGCCCGCGATTGTGCGCCTGAATCCTGGTCAGATGCCTGCCATTTTTGCCCCGGGCGTGGATGGCGATGAAACACTTGAGCTGGAAGACAGCGATATGGTCGCAGCCCTGGAAACTGTGCAGCGTGCGGTGGCTGCAAAGCGCCCCCGCCCGGGGCGAGGGCGGTTGGGGCTGTTGGCTGCGATGTTCGTGGCCGTTGCAGCGCTGGCCGTGTTTTGGTTTCCGGTTGTTTTGGTGGGCCATACTGCTGAGGTGTTGCCTGTCAGCAAACGTGTGCAGATTGGCCGGGTGATCTTGGGCCAAATCACCCCGCGTACGGGCGTTGCTTGTGTTCAGCCCGCTGGTGTAGCGGCGTTGACCCGGCTTGTGGATAATTTATTGGGGCCAAACGCTGGCGTGCAGGTGCTGATCATGCCCGATGTTCCAAAAGCAAGCCTGAGCCTGCCGGGTGGGTTTCTGGTGCTGAACCGGGGCCTTTTGGATCTGGAAGACAGCCCAGAGTTGGTTGCGGCCCATATCTTAGCAGAGCTGTTGCGCGGCCAAGCCCATGACCCGATGTTGGATGTGTTGGATTGGGCGGGCCTGCGGGCGACGCTGGCGCTATTGACTACAGGTGATTTGCCGACCGTTGCGCTGCAGGGCTATGCAGACAGGCTGTTAGTCGCGCCGCCGGCCAGGGTGTTGCCTGCGGCGTTATTGGCCGCCTTTGCTGACAAAGGTGTGCCTGCAAGCCCCTATGCCCGTCATCTACCGCTGACCGAGGCCGCGCCGTTGCTGGCGGGCGACCCCTTTGCGCAGACCCCACCACCCGCCGCTTTGGCCAGCGATGCTGATTGGGTGCGTCTGCAGGGTATTTGTGGCGGCTAGTTGGTGGATTTCGCTGGTGTGTGGGGAATGCAGCGCCGCAAGAATGCATCGTTATATCCCAACGCTTGCATTTGCCCGCGCAATGTCTCGGCAGCTGCGCGGCCTGCGACTGGCCCTGCCAGTGCCAGCCAAAGCACTCGGCCATCCGCGGCGGTGATCTCGCCCTGGCGTTGTGGCAGATTTAACTGCCGCAACGTGGTTTGTGCCACGCCCAGATTTTCGGCCCGTGAAAAGACGCCAATCTGCACAAGATAGGCGGTTTGCGTATCGCCTTGTGCCTGCCCTGTCACGCAATAGGTGGCGGGGCTGTTCGCTGTCGCTGCCCGGCAAAGCGCGATCAGACGGCCATCCGCCAGTGGCTGCTGTGGGTGAGTGGCGCAGGCGGCGGCATCGGCATCGGCGCAGGTGGACAAAAGCGTGACCTGATCACTGTCCAGCGATTCTAATGCCCACCCCGGATCGTCCGTGGTTTGGGTTGGATGTGGCACATCAAACCCGGCGCAGGTCGGCAATGCAAAGTCTTTGTGGGGGGGGGAAACGCGGGGACGAGGCGCGGCGATATCGTCAAGAACTGTTTTGAGGTCAGGCGTGCAGACAGGTGTGCCATCTGGCGATAGCAATGGTGACCACATCACCTCAGCACCATAACCGGTGCGGAAAAATACGCAGCCTTTTGCATCCGTCTGGATGTCTGCTGACAAGCTGGGGCTGGCCGTGCAGCAGGCCACCGCCAGCCAAAGACCTGTCCACATTGCCTTGTAATATGTCGCCACTTATCTGCCCCCAAGTGCTGCCTGCCATGATTGGCGAATCAGTCCTTAAAACAGGCATGCAACGCCCGGGGCCAACCGGCAAGCCAAAGATGCGGGGCTGCCGCTTTCGTTTAAGCTGCGCATCGCATAGGTTGCCGTTATCTGCCGCGCACCGGTCAGCCCCTTGCAAATGGCGCGGCAAAGCGGCAATCAGGCGAGCAATAGTTCAGCCTTAAACCAATATCGGAGCGCGCTGATGGACGAGAAACGCCAAGATAATGCCCGGCAGGCGGCACTGGATTACCACGCCTTTCCAAAGCCTGGTAAGCTTGAGATTCGCGCAACAAAACCGCTGGCCACGGGCCGCGATCTGGCGCGGGCCTACAGCCCCGGCGTGGCCGAGGCATGTCTGGAAATAAAGGCAGATCCAGCCACTGCCACGCAATACACCACCCGGGGCAATTTGGTGGGTGTTGTCACGAATGGCACCGCAGTTTTGGGCTTGGGCAATATCGGCGCACTTGCTGCAAAACCTGTGATGGAGGGCAAGGCAGTTCTGTTCAAGAAATTCGCAAATATCGATTGTTTTGATATTGAACTGAACGAACCCGATCCGGTCAAACTGGCTGAAATTGTCTGCGCGCTTGAGCCGACCTTTGGTGCGATCAATCTAGAAGATATTAAGGCGCCCGATTGCTTTATCGTTGAAAAGATCTGCCGTGACCGCATGCAGATCCCGGTGTTTCATGATGATCAGCACGGCACAGCGATCGTGGTGGGTGCTGCGGCGATGAACGCGCTGTTTGTCGTGGATAAAAAGTTCGAAGATATCAAAATCGTGTCCACGGGCGGCGGGGCTGCGGGTATCGCATGTTTGAACATGCTGCTTAAGCTGGGCGTTCGGCGTGAAAATGTGTGGCTCTGTGATATCGCAGGTCTGGTTTATGAGGGCCGGACCGACGAAATGACCCCGCAAAAGGCCGAATACGCACAAAAATCTGATAAGCGCACCTTGGCCGATGTGATTGACGGCGCTGATTTGTTTTTGGGCCTGTCTGGGCCGGGCGTGTTGACGCCAGAAATGGTTGCGCGCATGGCGCCGCGCCCGATTGTTTTTGCATTGGCAAACCCGGCACCTGAAATTCTGCCGGATGTGGTGCGCAGCGTGTCGCCTGATGCGGTCATTGCTACGGGGCGGTCAGATTTTCCGAACCAGGTTAACAATGTTTTGTGCTTCCCGTTTATTTTCCGGGGTGCGCTGGATGTTGGTGCGACTGAGATCAATGATGCGATGGCGCTGGCTTGCATTGATGCAATTGCAGCCCTTGCCCGGGCAACCACCAGCGCAGAGGCTGCCGCTGCCTATCGGGGTGAGCCAATGACTTTTGGCCCTGACTATCTGATTCCCAAACCGTTTGATCCGCGTCTGATGGGCGTGGTGGCGCGTGCTGTGGCGGGTGCTGCTATGGAAACTGGGGTAGCCCGCCGCCCGATTGCCGATTTGGCAGCCTATAAAGACGGGCTGGATGGGTCAGTGTTTCGTTCGGCGCTGTTGATGCGCCCGGTGTTTGAGGCGGCGCGCGCGGCCAACCGGCGGATTGTTTTTGCCGAGGGCGAGGATGAGCGGGTTTTACGCACCGCCAATGCGATGATCGAAGAACGCGTGGGTGTGCCCATTCTGATTGGCCGCCCCGATGTTGTGGCGCGGCGCTGTGAACGCGCGGGCCTGCCCATTCGACCAGGGCGTGACTTTGAGCTGGTGAACCCGCAAAGCGACCCGCGCTATCGTGATTATTGGGAAACCTATCACCAGTTGCTGGAACGGCGTGGTGTGACACCAGATACGGCGCGCGCGGTTTTGCGCACCAATACAACTGCGATTGCTGCGATTATGGTGCATCGTGGCGATGGTGACAGCATGATCTGTGGCACATTTGGCCAGTATTTGTGGCATTTGAACTATGTCAGGCAAGTTTTGGCCACTGACAAGTTGGTGCCGGGTGGCGCTTTGAGCTTGATCATTCAGGAAGAGGGGCCGCTATTTGTGGCCGATACCCAGATCAACGCTGAACCTACGCCTGAACAGATCACCCTGTCTGTTTTGGCCGCAGCCCGCCATGTGCGTCGCTTTGGCTTAACGCCAAAGATTGCGCTGTGTTCGCATTCGTCGTTTGGCAACCTTGATACCGCTTCAGCGCTGCGGATGCGTGCGGCGATGGCGATGTTGGATGCGCATGAGCCAGATTTTGAATACGAAGGCGAAATGCCAATTGATGCGGCCCTTGATCCAGAGCTACGCGAACGCATTTTCCCCAACGCGCGCTTTCAGGGTGTGGCGAATGTTCTGATTTTTGCCAATACTGATGCCGCAAGTGCCGTGCGCAATATTTTGAAAATGCGCGGGGGTGGGCTGGAAGTGGGGCCAATTTTGATGGGTATGGGAAACCGCGCCCATATCGCAACGCCAGGGATTTCGGCACGCGGGTTGCTGAATTTGGCGGCGTTGGCGGGCACGCCCGTGGCCAAATACGGCTGAGCTGTCAGCGATTTCACGGGGCTTCTTGCCGACATAATCTTGCGCCCACAGCTCTGTGGGCGTAACAGAATGTCACGACCCAAGGAGATCGCCATGACCTATGCCCAAACCTATGCCCGCTGGAAATCTGACCCAGATGCTTTTTGGATGGAGGC
>CALAXT010000056.1 GCA_937895435.1 uncultured Paracoccaceae bacterium
TTTAAGCCTTTGCGCACCCAAAATAAAAACGCGGTCGCAAGAACCCCAATAACCAACGTGTAAGGATTGGTTTCAGAAATATGCGCAAAGATCGACCCCAGCAAATCCACCAAAGTGTGGCCGCCCGCTTTTACGCCCAAAATATGCTTCAACTGGCTGGCCGCAATCAAAATGCCCGAGGCGGTGATAAACCCCGCAATGACTGGATGCGATAAAAAATTGGCCAAAAACCCCAGCCGCAACACCCCCATCACCAACAAAATTGACCCCGACAGCCCCGCCAGAGTCAGCGCAGCCACGCCATAGCCCATACTGCCTTGCTCAGCGATTGTGCCAATCGCTGCCGCTGTCATCAACGACACAACCGCCACCGGCCCCACCGCCAACGCCCGGCTGGTGCCAAAAATCGCATAAAGCAAGATTGGCGCGATTGAGGCATAAAGCCCAGCCTCAGGGGGCAAGCCCGCCAAAAGCGCGTAAGCCAAAGATTGTGGGATCAGCATGATCGTAACGATCACCGCTGCCGTCACATCATTGGTCAGCGCCCCACGATTATATTGCGGGCCCCATTGCAGTATGGGCACAAAGCGTTTCAGACGGGACATAGACATCGCAACATTCCAGAATAAAATGGGCTGCCCTGCCCCATATTGGGGCAAGACCAACAGGCATAAGACCACGGCGTGCAGATCAGGGCGTGCAGATCAGGGCGTGGTGATTTTTTCAGGCTTTGCCATCCACTCTTTCCCGCGCAACATCGCTTTCCAGTAAATGGGCGGCAGCACCTTTTCTTTTAAAAACCACGCAGCGCGGGTTGGGGTTGTGCCATCAACCAGCCATTTGGGGAAACTGGGCAACATGACACCGCCATAGCCAAATTCCGCCAATACGATCTTGCCACGCTCTACCGTCAGTGGGCAGGAACCATAGCCATTGTACTGCGCAACAGCCCCACCACCCGCGATATCAGCGGCAATATTTTCCGCCACAATTGGTGCCTGAATACGCGCCGCTGCAGCCGTTTTGGCATTGGGTGCATTCATCGCATCGCCCAATGACCAGATATTGTCATAGTGTTTGTGGCGCAACGTCGCCTGGTCCACATCGACCCAACCCGCTGCATCAGCCAAAGGTGAGGCACGAATAAAGTCAGGTGCCGTTTGCGGGGGGCAGACATGCATCATGTCAAAACTCATCGACACCCGCTCTTTTGGCTGATCGGGGCGGGCCACTTCAAACCATGCAGTTTTTGACGCACCATCCACCGCAACCAAATTGTGAAAAAAGTTCAGCTGAGCGCCGTATTTCTGCACATATTTTTCAAGGGCAGGCACATAGTCTTTCACCCCAAACAACACACCACCTGCGTTGTTGAAATGAATATCAATATCCTTCAAAACGCCCCGCCGGTACCAATTATCGCCAGAAAGATACATGGCCTTTTGCGGCGCACCTGCACATTTGATCGGCATCGGTGGCTGGGTAAAGATTGCCCTGCCCGATTTCATGCCCTGAACCAATTCCCAAGTATAGGGCGCCAGATCATAGCGATAGTTCGACGTCACGCCATTGCGCCCCAGCGTTTCCACCAGACCTTCAATCCGGTTCCAGTCCAGCTTAATCCCCGGGCAAACGACCAGACGGGTGTATTTTACAACCCGACAGCCTTCCAAAATCACCACATTTTTGGCTGGCTCAAACGCCGCGACGGCTGCTTTAATCCATTTCACCCCACGCGGGATTAACGAGGCCATGGTGCGCGCAGTATCCTCAGCATCAAAGATACCACCCCCAACCATCGTCCAGCCCGGCTGATAGTAATGCACATCGGCTGGGTCGATGACGGCAATGCTTTGATGTGGCAAACGCGACCGCAGGCTGGATGCAGCCGCAATACCAGCGGCCCCCGCGCCGACAATCACGATATCGTAGCTGGCATCCGCCAAATCCGTGGGCGCTTTGCCACCATTGGCAATACGGCGCACAGCGCCCGACATGTCATATCCTGCAGCTTTGGCCGTTGACAAAATTTCAGCCAGCGGCAGCCGCCCACCCTCAGACAAAGACCAAAGCGTAGCAGACCTTGTGCCTGTGCGGCAAAACGCCAAAACGGGTTTTGGCAGGCTGTGCAATGCCGCATCAAACGCGGCCACGTCCTCGTCTGACACCGCGCCACTGACAACCGGTACATAAGCCGCCTGCATTCCCAAGGCTTCAGCCGCAGCTGAAATCTCGGCAAAGCTGGGCTGATCGCCCCCCTCACCATCGGGGCGGTTGCACATCACGGAACGAAATCCAGCAGCTTTAAGTGCTTCCATGTCAGACGGCGCAATTTGCGCCGTCACAGAAAGTGTCTTTGTGATTGATTTAATTTCCATTTTATTCCCCCGGTGATTGATTTAATTTCCATTTTATTCCCCCGCCCCCACATGCACCCGCTCAGAGTCCGTTTACCGGAACTTTCAGCATCGCACGCCCATCTTTATCTGTCGGTATTTCGCCCGCCCGCATGTTCACCTGTAACGAGGGAATGATCAGCCGAGGCATGCCCAACTGGGCGTCCCGCTCGGTGCGAAAGCGCACGAATTCTTCTTTGGTTTTGCCTGCACCCACGTGAATGTTATGGGCCTTTTCTTCGCCTACAGTGGTTTCCCACTGAATGTCGCGACCATTGGGGCCGTAATCGTGACACATGAACAGCCGCATCTCATCGGGCAAAGACAGCACTTTTTGAATGCTGTCATAAAGTGCACCGGCGTCACCACCGGGAAAATCGGCGCGGGCTGACCCGCCATCGGGCATAAAGAGCGTATCGCCCACAAAGGCTGCGTTGCCCATGACATGCACCATACACGCAGGCGTGTGGCCGGGGGTATAGATCGCAACAGCCGTCAGCCCACCAATCTGATAGCTATCGCCGTCTTTAAACAGCGCGTCAAACTGGCTGCCATCGCGCTGAAATTCAGTGCCTTCGTTAAAGACTTTGCCAAACACATCTTGCACGACGATGATCTTGTCACCGATCCCGATTTTTCCGCCCAACCGCGCCTGGATATAGGGCGCGGCCGACAGATGGTCGGCATGAACATGGGTTTCAATAATCCACTGCAACGCCAGACCTTGGGCTTTGACATGCGCAATCATCGCATCAGCATGGTCATAGGTGATCCGCCCTGCGGCGTAATCAATATCCATAACGCTATCAACGATGGCGCAAGCGTTAGAGCCGGGATCTTTCACAATATAGCTGATGGTGTTGGTCGCCTCATCAAAAAAGGCGGTGACCTCTGGTTTGACATCCATGGCTATGGGAAAGCTTGTCATCATGATCTCCTTTGATCCAATGGGATGCGCGCTCAGGCTGCGCGCGTCAATTTTACGTTCAGCCACTTGGCCGCGAATATGCCGCAGATCAAAGCTGCAACAAAAATGAAAACGCTGATCTGCCCAGTGCCCAGCGCGGGCAATGCACCGCCTGGGCAAAAACCCGCAATACCCCAGCCAATCCCAAAAATCCCAGATCCCAGCAGCAATCGCGGGTCAAGTTTGCGGTTGGTAGGCAACTGAAAGCTGGTTTCAAAAACGGGCGCAGGCCGCGCCAGCACCAAACGATAGCCGATAAAAGTCGTGATCACTGCCCCCCCCATTACAAACACCAAACTTGGGTCCCATGTGCCTGCAAAATCAAAGAAATTGATCACCTTGGCGGGGTTCGCCATGCCCGAAAGCGCAATACCCACACCAAAAATCAGCCCAATCAAATAGCCAAAGACAAGACGCATATCTCAGGCCCCCAACACGTGACGAATGATGTAAACGGTGACCGTTGTCGTGGCCATAAACGACAGGGTCGCCGCAATGGAGCGCGGCGACAACCGCGCCATGCCACAGACCCCGTGCCCCGAGGTGCAGCCCGACCCAAAGGTCACACCCACCCCCACGATAAACCCACCGATGATCAGCATCGGCAATGAGGCGGGCACCTGAACTGCAGGCATTGCACCGGTCACCCCCCACACCACGGCAGGTCCGGTCACCATGCCGGCCATCACCGCCGCACGCCAAACAAAATCACGCCGGGATACCGGGGCGATCAGACCGGCCAGAATGCCCGTGGCCCCCATGATTCGTCCCAAAAACAGCATCAGCAGTGTCGCGGCAAGGCCAATCAAAACCCCACCTGCCAGCGATTGAAAGGGCGTAAAATCTGTTTCCATTCCATTAAACCCTTTGTCTGCGGTGACCGGGGCCACCATGGCCAGTTCCGGGGCTTTTCATCGTGTCAGGCACGGCGTTGCCCCCACTCATTCCAAATATTATGTCATCTTTAATGCAAAACGTGGGCGGCTTCTGTGACCAAGTCACCAAAGCGGGCGAAAGCACGGGCCCAGGTCAAGATGGCCCCTAAGTCGCGGCTAAATGTATCAGATGGTTGCGGTCTAAAATCATCACAACGCCCCGTGCCTGCGCCACCCATCCGCGGCGCTGAAATTCCAACAGCTGGCGCGAAATAACCTCGCGGGCAGTGCCAAGTTCAACCGACAATTGTTGATGCGTGATACGCAGGCTGTCTTGGCCTTGCGACAAATCCAACAGCTTTTGCGCCAGCCGGATATCCATCCGCTGAAACGCAATTTCATCGATCAAAAAGAACAGGTCCGTCATTCGCTTGGAATAAGCAGAAAACACAAAATTGCGAAAGGCGGGCGCCCTCGCCACCAGATCGTCAAACACCTCCTGCGGGATGGCGACGGCCTCAATATCCGTCTCGGCAATGCCTTCGGCGGCATAGGCTTGGCCTGCCAACAAACAGGCCGCCGTCAAAACGCAGCTTTCCCCCGCCTGAATGCGAAACAGCACAATCTCACGCCCCGCATCCGAAACCTGTTGCACCCGGACCGAACCTTTCAGCATCAACAGCAGATTTTCCGCCCGCTTGCCGGGGCCAAACGCAACCGTGCCCTTGGGCATTGCCACCAAGCGGCCGCGCGCCAACAACAATGCACGGATGTCGTCATCTAATCCGCGCAGCCCCTCAAAGCGGTCAATCCACAGTGGCGCCATTATGCCAATTCCACGGTCTGGGCCGTTTCCTGCGGCAAAGCCCCTGCACGCTCGGCTATTCGGTCAAGCAACGCACCCCGATTGGCCGCGATATCGGCAATGCTTAAACTATCGAGCACAGCCAAAAATGCCTGTGTCGCCTCTTGCAACGCGCGCGATAAACGACAAATGCCGATCAACGGGCAGGTATTGTGCACAGGGTTAAAACATTCAACGATGTCCAGCGGCCCCTCAGTCAGCCGCACCACAGCACCAACATTGATCTGATCAGCAGGGCGCGCCAAACGAAACCCACCGCCCCGGCCACGTACGGTTTCCAAATACCCCGCCTGCCCCAACGCATGCACAATTTTGACAATATGCGGACGTGCCAAACCATGCACGCGCACCACATCATCCACCCGCACAAGATCGGGCGCATGCAGCGCTGCAAACTGTAATGAGCGCAGCGCATAATTGGTGTAACTGGTAAGTTTCATTCTTGCCTCTTAGCCGATGGGGGCCCTTTGCACGTAGGGTTGACGTATAAGTTATATTTTAAATATTTGTTTGACAATCCCGCCTGATCACCACCTCACCTGATCACCCTGTCAACTGCAGATGCGACATCCCATCGCATCAAAGTTACATTTTAAATATTTCTTTTATTGAAACCTATGCTATACAGTTCTTTAGAAATCAGTTGGAGCCAACCCATGCTGCAAGGTCTTAGCGCGGAGCTTCTGGCCCGCATCCAATTTGCCTTTACCGTATCATTTCACATCATCTTTCCAGCCTTTTCGATTGGCCTGGCCAGCTATCTTGCCGTCCTGAATGCCCTTTGGCTGCGGACCAAAGATCAGACGTATCGTGCATTGTTTGATTATTGGAAAAAGATCTTTGCGATCGCATTTGGTATGGGTGTCGTGTCGGGCATTGTGATGTCGTATCAATTCGGCACGAACTGGAGCGTGTTTTCAGACAAAACCGGCCCAGTGCTTGGACCTTTGATGGCCTATGAGGTGCTATCGGCATTCTTTCTGGAAGCAGGGTTCTTGGGCATTATGCTTTTTGGCCGTGAACGGGTTGGCAACAGCCTGCACATGTTCGCAACTGCCATGGTGGCCTTTGGCACGCTGATGTCGGCCACATGGATTTTGGCCGTGAATTCTTGGATGCAAACACCCGCGGGCTACGGCATGAACGACTTGGGACAGTTTGTGCCAGAGGATTGGTGGGCCATCATCTTTAACCCATCTTTCCCCTATCGTTTGGTGCATATGGTGCTGGCGGCCTATCTGACGACGGCCTTTGTGGTTGGCGGCGTTGGCGGATGGCATCTGTTGCGCAATCGCGCCGATACCGAGGCAAGGCGGATGTTTTCAATGGCAATGTGGATGGCCGTCATTGTGGCCCCGCTGCAGATTTTTGCGGGCGACATGCACGGGCTGAACACGTTAGAACACCAACCCGCCAAAGTCATGGCAATGGAAGGCCATTATGACAGTCACCCCGAAGGCGCGCCGTTGATTTTGTTTGGCATTCCAAACCCAACCGAAAAGCGAATTGACTATGCCATTGAAATTCCCAAAGCCTCAAGCCTGATCCTTAAACATGATCTAAACGCGCCCATGCTGGGTCTGGACACCATTCCAGATGAGGATGAGCCCCCGGTTTTCATCGTGTTTTGGAGCTTTCGCGTGATGGTGGCCTTGGGCTTTGCCATGATGGGGCTTGGCGCTTGGGCGCTGTGGCGGCGCATGCGCGGCCAGCTTTATGAGGACCGCTGGCTGCACCGCGCGGCCATTGCGATGGGTCCAATGGGATTTGTGGCGGTGCTGGCGGGCTGGATCACAACCGAGGTCGGCCGCCAGCCCTTTACCGTATACGGATTGCTGCGCACCAGCGACAGTCTGGCCCCCATTGCCGCACCGGCCGTAGCGACTTCGCTGGTGGCGTTTATCATCGTCTATTTCTTTGTTTTTGGCGCTGGCACATTTTACATTATGCGCATGATGGCCAAACCCGCATCAACCCCAAAATTGGGATTGCGCGCAGGCCCAATTCGCACCGCGGGCCTGACGCACGCACAACAACGCACGGCTCATACCGGGCAGAACGGCTGACAGGAGCACATCATGGTCTTTGATCTTGCATTTATCTGGGCGGGTCTGATCGCCTTTGCCGTGCTGACCTATGTCGTGCTGGACGGGTTTGATTTGGGCGTGGGCATCCTGTTTCCCTTTGGCCGCAGCGAAAGCGACCGCAATGTTATGATGAATTCGATAGCCCCCGTGTGGGATGGGAATGAAACATGGCTGGTTCTGGGCGGTGGTGGGCTTTTTGCCGTATTTCCGTTGGCCTATGCTGTCGTAATGCCGGCGCTCTATATGCCAATTATTCTGATGCTGCTGGCACTGATTTTCCGCGGCGTGGCATTTGAATATCGCTGGCGCACAGCGCGCTGGAAATGGGTATGGGATGTCGCGTTCTTTGGTGGATCACTGGTGGCAGCGTTTTCCCAAGGCATTGCGTTGGGTGCGTTGGTTCAAGGCATCAAGGTCGTCAACCGTGCCTATGCTGGCGGATGGTGGGATTGGCTGACGCCGTTCTCCGTGCTGACAGGTGTTGCAGTTGTTGCAGGATATGCGTTGCTGGGGTCAACATGGCTGGTGCTGAAAACAACCGATCATTTGCAACGGCAGATGCGCAGTTACGCGTGGTTTTTGGCTGCAGCTACCCTCGGATTCATCGCCATGGTCAGCTTGGCCACACCGTTTCAAGACCCAGTTTACTTTGATCGTTGGTTCAATCTTCCCGGCAGCGCATTTAGCTTTATGGTACCGATTTTGGTAGCTGTGGCCAGCTGGTTGCTTTTCACCGGGCTCAGCGACCAAAAGGACCTGCAACCATTTTTGTCCGCACTGGCACTGTTTGTGCTAAGCTTTGTTGGGATTGGTATCAGCTTTTACCCCAATATTGTGCCCCCCAGCCTGACCATTTGGCAGGCTGCAGCCCCCGATGAAAGCCTGCGGTTTGCCCTTGTTGGCACGGTTGTCTTGGTGCCGATCATTCTGATCTACACCGCCTATGCCTATTGGGTATTTCGCGGCAAGGTGCGCCCTGAAGATGGCTATCACTGATCGTTGCGCCACATCACAGCCGGGGGAGATATGAAAAAAATCATCTGGTTTGTGGCACTTTGGGTGGTGAGCGTTTTGGTGCTGGGGATCATTGCCATGGCAATTCGCACGGTGCTTTTGTAACGCAGCACAGAACGCGCCTGCCCATCTCGTCACATTCGGGGCTGGCCCGCGCGCGGGGAATGTGGCATTAGGGGTGCCCTGTCGGATTTTTTCGGCCCGTTTTACCTGATTGCCCCTGCCAATCCCCGCCCCTGAAAGGGATCACCATGCGCGCCACACGCTTTGCCTTTGCAATGGAAACCGCAGGGCTGGCCCTGCCCGAGTTGGGCGATATTGCCGTGTTCGCCCCAACCATGGGCGATGACCTGTCAGCGATGCCTGCCGCGCGCCTGCTGGTGATCACCGGGTTTAAACCAGATTATGATGCCTTTGCCGTACAGGGCCTGCGCGTGGCAATCACCGCACCCGAGCCTGCAGCCACACAGGCAGCACCGTCAACAGCTTTGGTCTGTTTGCCACGCGCCCGTGACCGGGCACGGCTGATGATTGCGCAGGCCAATGCCACAGTCGCCCCAGGGGGAATGGTGCTGGTTGATGGGCAAAAGACTGACGGCGTTGATGGGATGCTGCGCGACTTGCGGGGCCGTGTCACGCTGGATGGCCCAGTCAGCAAAGCTCATGGCAAACTTGCATGGTTCATGGCGCAGCCCGGTCTTTTTCAGGATTGGGCCGCATTGGCCACCCCCCGGGTTCTTGCAGACGGCTTTCGAACGGCACCCGGCGTCTTTTCTGCAGATGGGCCCGACCCTGGGTCGGTGGCACTGGCGGCCGCACTTCCTGCCAAACTTGGGGGGCGCGTGGCCGATTTGGGCGCGGGTTGGGGGTTTTTATCGGCCGCCATTTTGGCGCGTGAAGGTGTGCGCAGCTTGCATCTGGTTGAGGCCGATCATGCCGCATTGACCGCCGCCCAAGAAAACATCACCGATCCCCGCGCCGTCTTTCACTGGGCCGACGCAACCCGGTTTGTCCCACCACAAAAGCTGGACACCATCGTGATGAACCCGCCCTTTCATACCGGACGTGGCGCAGACCCTGAATTGGGTGTGGCCTTTATTCGTGCGGCAGCAGGCATGCTGACACCGGGGGGGGTGTTGTGGATGGTGGCCAATCGGCACTTGCCTTATGAGCGTGCGCTGGTGGGCCTGTTTCAAGAGGTATCAGACCAAGCCATGGGTGGGGCCTATAAAATCACCCGTGCGGCCCGCCCAATTGTGGCAGCAAAAACCACTGCCGCAAAGACTCGCGCCCGGCGCTGAACTGGCGTAATCTTATATCTGATTTGTCCTTGCCCCAAGCTGCTGCACAGGAATCCCGCATGTCATTTTCCGTTTCAGGCAAATCCGTCATCGTGACCGGGGCCGCGCATGGCGTGGGCCGGGCCATTGCGCGCCATTTTCTGGACCGTGGCGCAAATGTGATGTTTGCCGACATCGACGAAGACGCATTGGACGATGAGGTGGGCGTTGAGGCCCGCGCCGAGGGGGCTGTGCGCTATTTTGCTGGCGATTTGCGCCAGAAACTGGCCGTGGCAAATCTGCTGTCCGCCACGATCGACGCATTTGACCGCATTGATGTGCTGGTTAATGCCAGTCGGCAATTCGTCTGTTCTGAACCGCTGGACACTGATGCCGATGGCGTGGCGCAATTGTTGGATCAAAATTTGCTGACCAGCCTGCGGGTCAGCCAAATGGTTGCACGCCGGATGATCACTCAGGCAGAGCGTGCTGGCCAAAACGAAGGCATAACCGGATCGATCATCAACCTGTCGTCGATCGCCGCGCGGCTGACGCAGCCGCAGCTGTTGGCTTATTCCATAAGCTGCGCCGCTGTCGAACAGATGACCCGCAGCCTGGCCGTGGCACTGGCACCGCGTCGCATCCGTGTAAACGCGGTAGCCTTTGGCAGCCTGCTCAGCGCCAGCTTGGTTGATGCCATGCGCGAACATGAAGAATTCCGCGATACCATAATCGCCCACACTCCACTGGGGCGCATTGCCTCACCGGGTGAGTTGGCGGAAACTGTGCAATATCTGGCCAGTGACAGTTCGGCCTTTATCACAGGTCAGGTGCTGACGGTCGACGGCGGGCGATCACTGTTGGATCCGGTCGGTGTGCCTGCGCATTAAAAAATCACAGCTTGCAAGCCCGCCTCTGTGGCGCGAATGTATCGCCGTTAGATACCAAGGGGGCCACGATGACCGAACTATTCGCTTCTGAAAAATCAACTGCACATGCGTGGTTTCGCAATTTGCGCGATCAAATTGTTGCGACATTTGAAGGCTTAGAGACCAGCCACACCACCGGCCCCCATGCCGATATGCCAGCAGGCCACTTTGATGTCAGCGAAACCAAACGCCACTCTGACGACGGATCAGATGCTGGTGGCGGGTTAATGAGTGTGATGCGTGACGGGCGGGTGTTTGAGAAAATTGGGGTCAATGTCTCGCAGGTTCATGGATCGTTGGGCGCTCGCGCCCAAGCTGCGATGGCCGCCCGCGGTGTGCCCGGGATGGCTGAAGACCCAAGATTTTGGGCCGCAGGCATCAGCCTTGTCGCGCACATGCGCAACCCGCGCTGCCCTGCGGTGCATATGAACACCCGGATGTTCTGGACACCGCACGCTTGGTGGTTTGGCGGCGGATCTGACCTGAACCCTTGTATTGAATATGCTGAAGACACCGCATTTTTTCACGATATCCAAAAACAGCATTGTGACCCGCATGGCCCAACCCGCTATGCGGAATATAAGGCGTGGGCCGACGAATACTTCTTTGTGCCACACCGCAATCGCGCGCGTGGCGTGGGTGGGATTTTCTTTGACGATTTGAACACGGGCGATTGGGCCGCTGATTTCGCCTTTACCCAAGACGTGGGACGGGCCTTTTTGCGCGCATTTGTGCCCCTGATCGAAAAGCGTCGGGGCGAAGAATATACCGATGCCGACCGTGACGCGCAGCTGATCCATCGTGGGCTTTATGCCGAATATAATCTGGTCTATGATCGTGGAACGAAATTCGGGCTGGAAACAGGCCATGATGCCAATGCGGTGCTTATGAGCCTGCCACCCTTGGCAAAATGGGTCTAGGGCACAACAGGTCTGGCAGCGACCCGCGGGTTTACAGCAATATCTTGCGGTTTCTTTTATCAAGCTGTCTAATCGTGGGCGATGCACCGGCAAGCGCCCCCAAAATTAAGCGAGCACAGAGCATACATGGCCAATGATCTTTTGTCGGGCGACAGCGCCTCTAACGCCTATGACGCTTCGTCTATTGAAGTGCTTGAGGGGCTAGAGCCGGTGCGCAAGCGCCCGGGCATGTATGTTGGTGGCACCGACGAACGCGCGCTGCATCATCTGGTGGCCGAGGTGCTGGACAACTCAATGGATGAGGCCGTCGCTGGCCACGCCAGCCGGATTGAGGTGGAACTGCACCCCGATTATTCCTTGACGATCCGCGATAATGGCCGGGGCATCCCCACAGACCCGCATCCAAAATTCCCTGATAAATCCGCCCTAGAGGTGATTTTTTGCACGCTGCATGCGGGTGGAAAGTTTTCTGGCAAAGCTTACCAGACGTCAGGCGGGTTGCATGGGGTGGGTGCCTCCGTGGTCAACGCGTTGTCAGACCACATGCGGGTCGAGGTTGCGCGCAACCGCGAACTTTTTGCGCTGGAATTTTCGCGCGGCATCCCCCAAGGCGCGTTGCAAAAGGTGGGCCCTGCCCCCAACCGGCGTGGCACTTCGGTGACCTTTCACCCTGACGCCCAGATTTTCGGCAGCCACCGCTTTAAACCCGCGCGGATCATGAACATGGTCCGCTCAAAGGCTTATTTGTTTTCTGGCGTCGAAATCCGTTGGAAATCGGCCCTGCCAGATGGCGACATGCCCCAAGAGGCAGTGTTTCACTTTCCCGGCGGCCTGGCCGATTATTTGGCTGAGCAATTATCTGGTCTTTCGACCTATGCTGATCGTGCCTTTGCTGGGCGTGTCAGTTTTTCTGAAAAATTTGGCGTGCCGGGACAGGTTGAATGGGCGATCAATTGGACGCCAAGTCGCGATGGTTTTATCGGCAGCTATTGCAATACCGTCCCCACGCCCGAGGGCGGCACCCATGAGGCTGGGTTTTGGGCTGCAATTTTGAAAGGCATCCGTGCCTACGGCGACCTGGTGAAAAACCGCAAGGCAGATCAGATCACCCGGGAAGACTTGGTGACCGGTGGCTGCGCTTTGGTATCATGCTTTATCGCCGAGCCAGAATTTGTTGGCCAAACCAAGGACAGGCTGGCCACCACCGAAGCCGCGCGTTTGGTTGAGGGCGCCGTGCGCGACCACTTCGACAACTGGCTGGCGGCTGATACAAAATCAGCTGGGGCGATCTTAGATTTTCTGGTGCTGCGGGCAGAAGAGCGGCTGGCGCGGCGCGCAGAAAAAGAAACAGCCCGAAAAACGGCCACGAAAAAGCTTCGCCTGCCCGGAAAACTGGTCGATTGTTCGGCCACTGCGCGTGAAGGCACCGAGCTGTTTATCGTCGAAGGCGATTCCGCCGGTGGCAGCGCCAAAATGGCACGGGATCGACGCTATCAGGCGCTTTTGCCGTTGCGCGGTAAAATTCTGAACGTTCTGGGGGCAGCCAGTGCCAAAATGGGGCAGAATTCAGAAATATCTGACCTGTGCCAAGCCTTGGGCGTAGGACTGGGCAGCAAGTTCAACATTGATGACCTGCGTTATGACAAAATCATCATCATGACCGATGCAGATGTTGATGGCGCGCACATTGCCAGCCTGTTGATGACATTTTTCTTTAGCCAAATGCGCCCGATGATTGACACCGGCCATCTTTATCTGGCCTGCCCACCACTTTACCGTCTGACCCAAGGCGCCAAACGGCTTTATGTTTCAGACGATGCCGAAAAAGACCGGATGATGGCCACAGGTCTGGGCGGCAAAGGCAAAATAGACGTGCAGCGCTTCAAAGGGCTTGGCGAAATGGATGCCAAGGATTTGAAAGATACCACGATGAATCCGCTCAGCCGTAAACTGATCCGTGTGACGATCACCGAAGAGACCCCCGGCGAGACCGGTGATTTGGTTGAGCGCCTGATGGGCAAACGCCCTGAAATGCGCTTTCAATACATCCAAGAAAATGCGCAATTTGTCGAAGAGCTGGATGTTTAATACCATTTTACCCCCCACCCATTGACACCAGCAGTGGCTGGGCCTATTGGCCACTCTTCGGTTGGGATTACCTGATCGATTATTGGTGTTGGTGGCCCCTGCAAGGGGATGCCTGTCGCCCCGGGGAAAAACCCCAGTGGGAAAGGACAACGCCCTTCACATTGCGCAGCATTCCGCCGCGCCACAATTGAGGGAGATCAGCCGTGACAAAACGCACGTCTGCCAAACACAAACTTGATCGCCGCATGGGCGAAAACATTTGGGGCCGCCCCAAATCCCCCGTGAATAAGCGCGAATACGGCCCCGGCCAGCACGGTCAGCGCCGCAAGAACAAATTGTCCGATTTCGGCACCCAGCTGCGTGCAAAGCAAAAGCTGAAGGGCTATTATGGCGATATCACTGAAAAAGTGTTCCGTCGCTTTTATGCCGAAGCTGAGCGTCAAAAAGGCGATACCGGTGAAAACCTCGTGGGTTTGCTGGAGCGCCGCTTGGACGCTGTGGTCTATCGTGCGAAATTCGTACCGACCGTCTTTGCTGCACGCCAGTTCGTGAACCACGGCCACGTGACCGTGAACGGCAAGCGCGTCAACATCGGTTCCTACCGCGTCAAAGAAGGCGACGTGATCGCCGTGCGCGACCGTTCAAAGCAGCTGGCCATCGTGCTGGAAGCTGTGGCTTTGGCAGAACGTGACGTGCCCGATTACATCGAGGTTGATCACTCAAAAATGACGGCGACCTATATTCGCCAGCCCAAGCTGAGCGATGTGCCATATCCGGTTGTTATGGAACCGAACTTGGTCGTCGAATATTACGCGAAAAACTGATCGCTCTGCCGATCATGCGACCCAAGGCCGCGCCCATCGGCGCGGCCTTTTTCATTTCAAACGGCGCCTTTCGCGCCCTTTATCCAAGGGACCCAAGGACATGACACACACACAAAACATTCACGCAACCATCGACGGACCTTTGGTCATGATTGGTTTTGGTTCAATCGGGCGTGGAACCTTACCACTGATCGAACGCCATATCGGCTTTGATCGCGCCAACTTCACGATTGTTGAGCCCAGCGATGAATATGCAGCCCTGATGGCCGCCCATGGCATCCGCCACCACCAGGTGGCGTTGACCCAAGGAAACTATCGCCAGGTGATGGCTGATCTGTTTCCGGATGGGCGCGGGTTTTGTGTGAACCTGTCTGTCGACGTTGGGTCACTGGATATGATGGCGCTCTGTCAAGACTTGGGCGTTCTTTATGTCGATACCGTCATTGAACCTTGGCCGGGGTTTTACTTTGGCTCAGACATCCCCAATGCCGATCGCACCAATTACCCGTTGCGCGAAGAAATGCGGGCGCTGGCGGCCAAACATGTGGGCGGGCCAACCGCTGTGTCATGTTGTGGCGCAAATCCCGGAATGGTGTCTTGGCTGTTAAAAGAGGCGCTGTTGACGTTAGCGACCGATTTGGGCCACAGCATCGCCCCTGCCCCACAGACACAAGCAGCTTGGGCAAAGCTGATGTGTGATCTGGGCGTCAAAGGGGTACATATCGCCGAGCGTGATACCCAAATTTCCGCCCGCCCAAAACCGATGGGCACCTTTGTCAACACATGGTCTGTTGATGGCCTGCTGTCTGAGGGCTATCAACCTGCCGAACTGGGTTGGGGCAGCCATGAAAAGACTCTGCCGCCGCTCGGGCACCGTTTTGAAACGGGCAGCCAGTGTGCCATCTGGATTGACCGCGCTGGTGCCGATACCCGCGTGCGCAGTTGGTGCCCGACGGCGGGCGCGCAGTATGGCTGGTTGGTCACGCATAACGAATCAATCTCAATCGCTGATTATTACACCCTTGGCGCAGGCGCTCAGCCCGACTTCCGTCCAACGTGTCACTATGCCTATCATCCTTGCAATGACGCGGTCTTGTCGCTGCACGAAATCAACGGATCTGGCATGTTGCCGACAGAAAAGCACATTTTGACCGAGGATGAGATTGTATCGGGCGGTGATGATCTGGGCGTGTTGCTCTATGGCCATGCAAAGGGCGCTTTTTGGTATGGGTCACGGCTAAGCATTGAAGAAGCGCGCGCCAACGCACCCTATCAAAATGCCACTGGCATGCAGGTGACATCTGCAGTTTTGGCGGCCATTGTTTGGGCCGCGGAAAACCCTCAGGCGGGCATTGTCGAAGCTGATGAGATGGATCACGCCCGTTGTCTGGAAGTTCAGCGCCCCTACTTGGGCCGGGTTGAGGGGCATTACACGGATTGGACGCCGCTTGATCATCGGCTCAACAGCTTTGCCGAAGCCCGCGATGACAGCGATCCTTGGCAATTCACGAACTTTTTGGCGGTCTGACCCTACCAAAGGCCTCTGATCTAGGCCGGGGCAGATCCATGCAATATCTTGCTGGAAATGCCCCGGGCTGCGGGATAAAAGCATCTGCGCATTGGAGGAAATCAATGACACAGGCCATTCAACCACAACCCGGTATTCTTGACATTGCACTCTATCAGGGGGGCAATGCCCATCTGCCGGGCCGCAGCGATGTGGTCAAACTGTCATCGAACGAAAACCCTTTTGGCGCCAGCCCCGTGGCGGTGGCGGCTTTTGGGCGCACCGCGCAAAGCCTGCACCGCTACCCATCAACCGATCACGCCGCATTGCGCACAGCTATTGCACAGGCGCATGGGCTTGATCCTGACTGCATCATCTGTGGCGTTGGGTCAGATGAAATCATTACCTTTCT
Source organism: uncultured Paracoccaceae bacterium (assembly GCA_937895435.1). Classification (GTDB taxonomy): domain Bacteria; phylum Pseudomonadota; class Alphaproteobacteria; order Rhodobacterales; family Rhodobacteraceae; genus CALAXT01. The sequence continues at coordinate 16,165 of CALAXT010000056.1, forward strand.
GTGTCAGGCCTATGCAGGTCCGGGCGACGAGGTGCTTTATACCGAACATGGCTTCTTGATGTATCGCATCAGCGCCTTGGCAGCGGGGGCCACCCCAGTGCAAGCGCCCGAACGTGACCGCCATGCCGATGTTGATGCCCTGCTGGCCGCAGTGACACCCCGCACGCGTCTGGTCTTTATTGCAAACCCCAACAACCCCACCGGCACGATGCTGCCCGAACCAGAAGTGCGGCGGCTGGCCGATGGGCTGCCCCCAACAGCTATTTTGGTTTTGGATGGCGCTTATGCCGAATATGTTTCGGGTTTTGATGGCGGCGCAGCCCTTGTTGCTGCGCGCGATAACATCGTTATGACCCGCACATTTTCCAAAATTTATGGGCTGGGCGGGTTGCGCGTAGGGTGGGGCTATGCCCCCCGTGCAATTATAGATGTGCTCAACAGAGTGCGCGGGCCGTTTAACCTGTCGACAACGCAGCTTGACACCGCAGCCGCCGCGGTGAGCGATCAAGATTTTGTCAACCATTGCCGCGATGAAAACACCCGGCTGCGTGCGAAACTGGCCGATGGCTTGGCCGCGCTTGGCGTTCCATCAGACACGTCAGAGGGCAATTTTGTTTTGGCCCGCTTTGCCGATGCAGACACCGCCGTCGCCTGTGATCTGCACCTGCAAAATCACGGTTTGATCGTGCGACGCGTGGCCAGCTATAATCTGCCACACTGCTTGCGGATTACGGTGGGGGATGCGCCTGCCTGTGATCGGGTCTTGGAAGCGGTTGCAAGTTTCATGGGCCATGCGTGATGGCTGTGCTTTATGAAAAGGTCGCACTGATTGGATTGGGGCTGATTGCATCGTCAATGGCGCATGCTATGCGTGCGGCAGGGCTGGCAGGCCATATAGCGGGCCATGCCAAAACCATGCAAACACGCCAGACGGCGCTGGAATTGGGCATTTGTGACAGCGTGCATGACAGCGCGGTGGGCGCCGTGATTGACGCCGACTTGGTTGTGCTTTGTGTGCCCGTTGGCGCGATGGAGGTGGTGGCAGCAGAAATCGCCCCCCACCTTAAACCCGGCGCAACCGTGACAGATGTGGGTTCTGTGAAACAGGCTGTGATTGCCGCAGTGGGCCCGCATCTGCCGCAAAGCGTGGCCTTTATACCCGGACATCCGATAGCAGGCACCGAACACTCTGGCCCACGTTCAGGATTTGCCAGCCTGTTTCGCAACCGCTGGTGGTTGCTGACCCCCCTGCCCGGCACCGATCCTGCCGCTGTGTCCCGCCTGCGCGCGCTTTGCGCCGGGATGGGGGCCAATGTGGATGAAATGGATGCAGCCCATCATGATTTGGTGCTGGCTGTAACAAGCCATACGCCTCACTTAATCGCCTATACGATGGTTGGCGTTGCCGATGATCTGGGTCGGGTGACGGACAGCGAAGTCATCAAATATTCAGCCGCCGGATTTCGCGATTTTACCCGCATAGCAGCCTCAGACCCAACGATGTGGCGCGATGTGTTTTTAACCAACAAAGACGCAACGCTTGAAATTTTGGGCCGCTTCACCGAAGAACTGTTCGCCCTGCAGCGGGCTATTCGGACAGGGGATGGCGATCATCTGCACGCCTATTTCACCCGCACACGCGCCATTCGCCGTGGTATTATTGAGGCCGGTCAAGATACCGACGCCCCAGATTTTGGTCGCACACCACCCCCCAATCGCCTGGCCTAAGACACTTAATCAGCCCCCATGCAACTGTTTGGGGGCACGATGCCAATCAACGGCCCACACTCACACGCGGCGCCAAACGGGGGGCTGGCCCCAAAACCAGTGGCCCAAGCCGGATAACCCCATCCTTCAGGCGCAAAGGCAGCTCAATTGCTGACGGATCAGGTGACAGGCCGGCCATCACCTCCATCATCCGGCTGAACTGTGCTGCATCTTTGGGCCCAACCAAACCAAGCGCCACAATTAAATCACGCCCGGATTGCCAAGGCCGCGCCGCAAGTGTCAGCGTACCGTCCAACCCACCGTCAGATAAAACAGTCAGCGCACCATTTGCGCTGAAATCGACATCGCCCAAACGCAAACTTGCCTCGCGCAGGGTAATGGCTTGGATCTGCGCGTTTTGCGTGCCAGCCATCACAAAGCGATCAAGCGGTGCATCAAACACCAGCGTTGCGTCCACCCGCAACCGATCAACGCCCCCCGCCCAGTCGAATGGCAGCCCCAACTGGGCGCGCAATGCCCGATCAAACCGCAGATCAGCGATCTCGAATCCGATGTCATGACTGTTCACCGCCGCCAAGCCCGGACGCGTGGCAAAGCGCATATTGGCCAAATCAGCCTGCCCACCATTGTCGGCGACCAACGCCAATTCCTGCCCCACCAAAACCATGTGATCCAGCGGCAGATTCGCAGCCACCCCCAGCGTCACGCTGGCGCGCAAATCCTTGCTGCGCAACGTGAAGCGGTTTTGACCAAGCTCCAGCGTCTGATCATGTGGCCAAACCGCAATCACACTGTTGGGGCGATAGCTTAGCGCCAGCGTTTGAAAAAACGGCGCTTGCCAAGCAAACCCCAGTGTCTCACTGCGCAAACGCGGGCGCTCTAACGTCAGATCAAATCGGTTGGGAAAACCGCGCACAGCCAGGGCATCATATTCAGCCATCATGTCACCCGCCGACAGATCGGCCAGCCCCCGCACCACGGCCTGTTCCAGCGCGCGCGCCCCCCATACCCAAAAGCTGCCCCACGCCGCCCCCAAGCTGATCACAATCACAAGCAGCAGGCGCATCTTTGCCCCCCTTTTCACCCAACTTTGGCTAGTGTTTATAGGGCAGGATGCATAAGGGCCAGCCGCGATCATGACGCAGAGCCAGAGACGGACAAGGACGCAAGGGCGGGACACAACAGGGATCTGACAGATGGATGAATCATTTTGGGTATTTGGCTATGGATCATTGATCTGGAAGCCAGGATTTCTGCCAGCAGAACGCCACATAGCGCACCTGCCCGGGTATCGCCGCAGCTTTTGCATGCAATCAGTTACCTATCGTGGATCACAGCACGCGCCGGGGCTGGTCTTGGCCTTGCAGCGTGATGCCACGGCAACCTGTGCGGGCGTTGCACTGCGGGTTGCCCCCGATGGCGCAAAAGCTACGCTGGATTATTTGCGTGAGCGCGAGCTGACATATTCAGGCTATCAAGAACGCCACCTGCCGATCACACTGGCAGACGGCCGCAGCCCACAGGCGCTGGCCTATGTGATTGATTGCACCCACCCGCAATTTTGCGGTGGGCTAACATTGGAAAATCAGGCCCAGATCATCGCACGCTCGCGCGGCGAAATGGGCGAAAACAGCGCCTATCTGTTTGAAACCGCCCAAACCTTGGCAAGCCTTGGGCTGCAAGATCCAGATTTGTCATGGCTGGCACAACGCGTGGCTGAACTGACGGGGAAACCGTCCAATCGCTAAGCCAATTTCCTGTATTTGGATGTTGGCACTGGCTGCGCCGCAGCATATTGTATAAACTGTGAAAAATTTAAGACCCATGAGATTCAGTCCCAACGGATATTGACGACACCCATGCAAAAAGCCGCCCCACAATTTTCCCAACCCCTGCGCCAAATTGCGCTGATGCTGACTGTGGTCGGGCTTGCCGGTCTGGGTGGTTGGGTGGCTTTTCCCCGTGTGTCGCAGGTATTTTGGGAAAACCCTTATCTGAACACCGGTATTTTTGCGGTGTTCTTGATTGGTGTCATCACCTGCTTTTCACAAGTCTTGACCCTGATCGGTTCGGTCAATTGGATCGAAGATTTTGTATCGCACCGTCCCGGCCATGAAAATGTCAAACCCACGCGTCTATTGGCGCCTTTGGCTGCGTTGCTGCGCGAACGCGGCAACCGGGTGCAGATATCTTCCACGTCATCGCGCTCAATCCTTGATTCGGTTGACAGCCGGATGGATGAGGGCCGCGACATCACGCGCTATCTGGTGAACTTGCTGATTTTTCTGGGCCTGTTGGGCACATTCTTTGGCTTGGCCACAACCGTGCCCGCTGTGGTGGAAACCATCCGATCGCTTGTCCCACAAGAGGGCGAGAGCGGTATGGTGGTGTTTGACCGGCTGATGGGGGGGCTTGAATCCCAGCTGGGTGGGATGGGCATGGCGTTTTCCTCATCGCTGTTGGGGTTGTCCGGATCCCTGATCGTGGGGTTGCTTGAGCTTTTCACCGGGCACGGCCAAAACCGCTTTTACCGCGAACTGGAAGAATGGTTATCCACCATTACCCGTGTCGGCCTGAGTGCGGGCGAGCATGAAGGTGCCGATGGCGGTGCCGCGGCCCATATCATTGACAATATGGCAGCCCAGATGGAATCGCTGCAAAATATCTTTGTCCAAGCCGAGGTCAGCCGCGCTGTGGTTGATGAACGGCTGGGCACGCTGGCAGATGCCGTCAACACATTGGCCAAACGCATTGAGGCTGAGTCTGAGGCCCGCGGCGATGCCGCTGTTGTCTTGATTGAACTGGCCAAGGGCCAAAATCGCATGCTGGATGTGCTGGAAAATCGAATGGGGGCAGAGGGGGGCAGTGGCGGCGGCATTGATGCCGAAAGCCGGATGCGCCTCCGGTCAATCGACGTTCAACTGCTGAAAATTCTTGAAGAGCTGGCCGCTGGCCGGTCAGAAAGCATGGCAGATCTGCGCGGCGATCTTGCTGAAATGACAGGTGCGATCCGCAGCATGGCGCGGGCCTCGCGGTTAAATCCGCCCGCCGGCACCCCGCGGGCTGAGTGATGGGACGCGCGCGCCGCGGATCCGGCCGCGAGCCTTTGTCGATATGGCCAGGGTTTGTTGACGCTTTCACAACGCTTTTGCTGTTGTTGATGTTTGTTTTGACAATTTTTCTTCTGGCGCAATTTGTGTTGCGCGACACAATCACCAGCCAAGAAACCAAGATGAGCGGTCTGGCCGATCAGGTCAGCGCGCTGGCCGACGCTTTGGGGCTGGAACGGCGCGAAACAGCGCGGCTGTCAGGCGAATTAGATTCAGCCCAAGACACCGCGCGCAAACAGGACCAGCTGATCGCCACACTGGGCGCGCAAGTGTCAGCCCAATCCACAGAACTTGACGCAGCCGGTGCCGAGATCACCCGATTTGAGGCCCAGGTGGCCGGGCTTTTGGCACAGCGCACAACGCTGAACACCGCTTTGAATGATCGCCAAACCCAAATTGAAGCCCTGACATCGACCCAAGAAGCGTTAAACTTGGCGCTTGCCCAAAGCCGCTCAGAGATCGATGCGCAAACCGAAGCCGCCCGGCTTGATGCTGCGCGCCGCGCCGCCTTGGAAGCATTGATCGAAGATCTCAAGCGCGATGCGGGTGCAAAAGAAACCGCCCTTGTTGAACTGCAATCCAGCCTAAAGGCGGTGCGTGACGACAAATTGGCCGAGGCCGCCGCCGCTGCCCTTTTGCGCGAAAAGCTGCAAAACGCCAATTCAGAACTGACCGCGATGACCTTGATGCTGGAAGACAAGCGCAAAGCGGCCGAAGACACGCTAACCCTGTTGGCCGCAGCCCAAGCAGCCCGCGCCGACCTGCAAGCCCAGGTTGATGCCAACCAAGCCACAGCCTTGACGGAATCTGAACGTCAGGCCGCCCTGCTGTCCGTTGCCAACCGCCGCCTGCAAGACCAACAGGCCAAATCTGCCGAGGCAGAACGGCAGCTGGCCCTGCTTAACGAACAGACTGCCGCGTTGCGCCAGCAATTGGGCCAATTGCAAACCTTGTTAGATATTTCAGCTGAAAATGACGCGCAGGCACAGGTGCAGATCACGGCACTTGGCAACCAGCTAAATCAGGCGTTGGCCAGCACCGCATCCGAGCAACGCAAACGCGCTGATCTGGAAGAGGCCGAGCGCAAACGCTTAGAACAAGTCGCATCGCTGCAAGAAAAGCTGAACGTCGCCCTGAAAATTGCCGCTGATGAACAACGCCAACGCGCTGATCTGGAAGAGGCCGAGCGTAAACGTCTTGAGGCCGAGGCCAAAAAGCTGGAACGCTATAGATCAGACTTTTTTGGGACATTGCGCGATCTGATGGCCGAACTGGAGGGGGTTCGAGTGGTGGGTGACAGGTTTGTCTTTTCATCCGAGGTGCTGTTTGAACCCGGCCAAACCGATCTGACCGCTGCCGGACAAGAACAGATTAAAGACGTCTTTGCGCGCTTGCGCCCGGTTCTTGACCGCATTCCCCCACAGATTGATTGGGTGATCCGGGTCGACGGCCACACTGATAACATTCCACTTTTGGGCACTGGTGCTTTTGTCAACAACTGGCAGCTCAGCCAAGCACGCGCCCTGTCAGTGGTGTTGTTCATGATTGATCGGTTGGGCTTTCCCGCCGAACGCGCTGCGGCCACAGGCTTTGGTGAGTACCACCCCGTGGCCCCGGAAAACACACCCGAAGCCCGCGCCCAAAATCGCCGCATTGAGCTTAAGCTGACAGAACGCTAAATCCAGCAGAACAGACAGTATTTTCACCCCCTGCCTTGGTCAATTGCACCCTATTGTCGTTGAGTTTCACACAACGCTCGGCAATGATCATGGCACGTCCTTGAGCGCAGGCCGAGTGCACAAGGATCGCAATTTTACCAAATAGGAAATATCAGATGCGCATTATTGAGCGGCTTCTGGGGGTCATTGATGCCTTCGGCCCTGCGGATGGTCCACCGCCGCAAACCTTGATTGCGTTTTTACGTTGGGCACTGGCAGGCAGCGGCCGGGGCTTGGCGCTTGGGGTGGCGGTGTCGGTTACATTGGGCACAACCGAACTGGTGGCGGCCTATTTCACGCGGTGGGCCATTGATTTATCAGCTACGATGGGGCCGGGAAATTTTTCAGCATTGCTGCCATTTCTAGGCCTGGCTGCGCTGTTTTTTATTGGCCTGCGCCCGCTGATTTTTGCGGCAGACAGTTCCATATCGAACATATTGCTCGGCCCACATCTGTTTCCATTGGTCCTTTCTCGGCTTAATCGGCACACGCTGGGCCATTCACTGCGGTTTTTTGAAAACGACTTTGCCGGCCGTATCAGCCAAAAAGCCATTCAAACCGCCCGCGCCGTGTCAGATATCGTGGTCGAATTTATTGATGTGGTTGTCTATACTGTGGCGATGTTCATTGGGGCGCTGGTGCTTTTGGCCAGTATTGATGGACGAATGTTGATTGTTTTTGCCGGCTGGTTTGTAATCTGGGCTGCATATTTGCGCCATTTCATTCCCCGCGTGCGCCAGCGCTCCGCCGAACGGGCCGAGGCGCGCACCAATGTCAGTGGCCAGATCGTTGATGCCTATTCCAATATCACAACCGTAAAGCTCTTCGCCCACGACACATTTGAAGATCGCGCTGCACTCAAATCTATGGAGCGTTTTCGCCAAAAAGCCGTGGCCTTTGGCATGACCTCAGCGCAATTTCGCTTTGGCTTGATGACGCTTGGTGGCACGCTGCCGCTGTTTACGCTGTCGACAGTGCTTTATCTTTGGTCGATTGGGGTGGCAACTGCGGGCGATATTGCGCTGGTGGCAATGGTGGCCACGCGGCTCAGCCAGATCACCAACCGTGTGAGTATGGCGGCCGTTTCCATTTTTGCCAATATTGGTGAGATTTCGGATGGCATTGCCACACTAACCCCTGTGCATGAAATCACCAACCGCCCAAATGCCCGCGATGAACTGCACGCCCAAGGCGCGATTGAATTCGATAACATCACATTTCGCTATGGTGCAGGCGCATCGGCCCTGAATGGTCTTTCGCTGCGGGTAGCGCCGGGGGAAAAGGTGGCCTTGGTCGGCGCATCTGGGGCCGGAAAATCAACAGTGATTTCGCTTTTGCTCAGGCTTTACGATGTAACGGATGGCCGTGTGTTGCTGGATGGTCATGACATCCGCGATCTGACTCAGACCGCACTGCGCCGTCAAATTGCCGTCGTGCGTCAAGAAACCGCCATGTTCAACCGCTCGGCCCGCGATAACATTCGCTATGGCCACCCTGATGCCAGCGACGAAGAAGTGTACGATGCCGCCCGCCGTGCGTCAGCCCATGATTTCATTCTCAATCTGGAAGATTTTCGGGGGCGGCGTGGCTATGATGCGTTTTTGGGTGAACGCGGCGTAAAATTATCAGGCGGCCAGCGCCAACGTATCGCTTTGGCCCGCGCAATTTTAAAAGACGCCCCAATTTTGGTTTTGGATGAGGCCACCAGCGCGCTTGACAGTGAGGTTGAAGCCGAAATTCAATCTGCACTGGTCGATGTAATGGCAGGCAAAACGGTCATCGCGATTGCCCATCGCCTAAGCACAATCGCCGCTATGGATCGCATCATTGTGATTGAGGGCGGCCAGATTGTTGAACAGGGCACTCATCAAGAGCTTTTAAAACAAAATGGTGCCTACGCCCGCTATTGGTCGCATCAATCAGGCGGTTTTATTGCCCAAGACCAAACCGCAGATTAGCAAAAACCCAATTAGTTATACCGCAGCACAGCGTCATAGGCTTTTGCGCGGTAGACTAACGCACAGCAGAGCAACAAAGACATCATCGCGATGCGCACCATAAAAGCTTTTAATGCAAATTCTGCATAAAAGTTGCCATGCACGACGGTGTTCACCAGATCATTGAGCAAGAAAACAGATACAAACCCCAACGCAACAACCAATAATTTCATGATGCAGCGATTTGTCGCAAACGCAAAAAGTACAGCTGATGAAAGCGAGACAATGGCAAGACCACGCAATTGAACAGACGCCTGCATCTCAGAGATACGGTTGAAATCAGAAATTCCGATCCACTGCAACAATTCAACCGGAAAGAAAAATGCGGTCGCGCTAACGATAAAAGCAACGCTTGCAACGATATAAATGGCCACTTTGAACCAAGGCGGTAAAAAAGCATGGGCAAATGCCCGCAGTTCGCGCTTGTCTTTGATAATTGCAGGCTCTGCAAACATATCAATTCTGCTTTGGTGGGTCATTTTTTCTTCTCCAGCGCACTAATGGGCGCAAACTCAAAGTATCATACCATATATTGCGGCATGACCGATGGTAAAAACAACTAAAAAACGCTTAATAATCGGATTTTTTACAAAACATTCAATCTTTGATGTATTTTAATATCCAGCCACAACCCTGACCTGCATTTTAAATATGATCAGGTCTTAAAAACTAACCATTCCTGACCGCGGGTGCCCCCAATGGCCAATCTAATGTTGTGACAAAATCGCCAACGCTTGGGCGTGAATTTCAGTATTTGCTGCCGCAAGCACCCGCCCACCCTTGGTTGCAGGGCCACCCTGCCAATCAGTGACGATCCCACCGGCTGCTTCTATCACCGCGATCGGCGCCAGAATATCATAGGGTTGCAGCCCTGCCTCAACCACCAGATCAATCTGGCCAAGTGCCAAAAGCGCATAGGCGTAGCAATCCATACCATAGCGCGTCAACTGACACTGTTGGGCCAGCCTGCGAAAAGCTGCACCCTCTTCTTGGGTTCCGACTTCTGGGAAGGTGGTGAAAATAATCGCTGATGAAAGCGGCCGCGCGCGCCTTGTCGCCAAAGCTCGGGTGCCATGCGGACCCTCAAGCCGTGCCTGACCAAAGCCCCCCAGAAACCGCTCGCCAATATAGGGTTGATCAATTACCCCAAAGAGGGGGCCGTTGGCATTGCAAAGCGCCACCAAAACACCCCAAGTGGGCGTCCCGGACAGAAACCCCCGCGTGCCGTCAATCGGGTCCAACACCCAAGTCAGCCCTGATTTGCCGGTTGTGGCGGCCATCTCTTCGCCCATAATCGCATCATTAGGACGCAACTGGGCCAACACAGCACGCATGTCTTGTTCAGCTTGGCGGTCTGCGACCGTCACAGGGTCAAACCCACCAGCCAGTTTGTTGTCAGCCGTCAGATCAGCGGTGCGAAAATGGGCAAGTGCTGCCCCACGCGCCGCATCTGCAGCCGCATGGGCTGCGGCGCAAATAGCTGCAATTTCATTGGGGTCTAACAACATGGCGGGCACCTTTTGTGTTGGGGCATGCCCCAATTGCGCTACGCGCCGCCCTCGCAGAGGTCAAGAAGACATCTGGGCCCGGATCTGGCCGGGCCCAGAAATCACACAAGCTTACGCCGCGTCTGACAGAACGCGTGCCAGATCAAACAGACGGCGACGCTGGGGTTCTGGAATGGCATAGTAGGACCGCACCAGTTCCAGTGCTTCCTTATCGGCCAGGAAATCACCCGGCACCGCGGCGGCAGGCGCTTCGCCTTCGGCGCCGTCCAACCCTTCAAAAAAGAAGCTGATGGTCACGCCCAACGTGCCGGCAATCTGCCAAAGCCGTGACGCGCTGACGCGGTTCATGCCGGTTTCATATTTCTGAATCTGTTGGAATTTGATACCAACCTGATCTGCAAGTTGCTGCTGGGTCATACCGACCATCCAGCGCCGGTGACGAATCCGCTTACCGACATGAACGTCTACGGGATGTTTCATAAAGTTACCTTTCACAGTGCATGTGCCTTGCTCGCGATTAAGCAAGTTCCATGCCAACACCGACACTTCGTGCAATTTTTTGGCATAAATTATCTCTGACAATCAACCCAAAGATGTTTCAATGTATTCGGGCACCAAACGCAGAAATACAATGCCACCAGATACGGCACAACACCGCCCCGCAGCCCTGTCAACGTCGCTCTTTTCGCTTAATGCAATTGCATTTTGCAAACACATCAGGTCATTTCATCGCATTGTGCACATCCTATTTTTTTTCCCGAGCCCAGGAATGTTGCCCCAGATGCAACCCTGCCAAAAATCCACAGTGCACCCCAGATGCTCTACTTTTTTCGTTGAAAAAGACTTGAATTCCACACGCCTGCCCCCAATATCGAGAGACAAGCGGTGTCTGCCGCCTAAAAGAAACATGACGGAGGCTTTGATGGCACAATATGATCAGGTCCGCTCGGTTGGGGCCGGCGCGCGGACAGCACAAATAGATGAGGGTCTGCGGGCCCACATGAACAAGGTTTACGCCCTGATGTCGTCTGGGATGGGTGTGACTGCGGCGGTTGCCTATTTCGTTGGTAGCAATGAGGCACTTTTGGCTGCAATCTTTTCGGGCCCCATGCGTTGGGTCGTTATGTTTGCACCGCTGGCGGTTGTATTTGGCTTTGGTGCCATGATCCACCGTATGTCGCAAACCACGGCACAAGCAGTGTTTTATGGCTTTGCTGGCCTGATGGGTCTGTCAATCAGCTATATTTTTGCGGTCTACACCGGGATCTCGATCGTCTCAACGTTTCTGACCACTACGATCGCTTTTGCGGGTCTTAGCCTTTACGGCTACACCACCAAAAAAGATTTGTCAGGGTTTGGCACATTTTTGGTGATGGGTGTGATTGGTCTGCTGGTGGCCTCAGTCATCAATCTCTTTTTGCAGTCAGACGCGATTGCTTTTGCCGTCTCGGTACTTGGGGTTTTGATTTTTGCAGGCCTGACCGCATACGATACGCAGAACATCAAAAATACCTATCTGCAGATGGCCTCGGCCAACGATCAAGAGTGGATGGGCAAGGCCGCAATCATGGGCGCGCTGAACCTCTATCTTGATTTCCTGAACATGTTTATGTTCTTGCTTCAGTTTCTCGGCCAAAACCGCAACTGATCAGGTCTGCAATAATTTTACAAGGGGTCGGCACGTTTGCCGGCCCTTTTTTGTTAACCAAAAGCGCAGGCACGACGGTACATCTGTGGCTCTTTGGCCAAAGAAAAAGCCGCGCCCTAGGGCGCGGCTTTCATCATACCAAAAGAGCAGGATCTTACTTGATCTTGCCTTCTTTATATTCAACGTGCTGACGCACAACCGGATCATATTTCTTGATCGAGAATTTCTCGGTCATGGTGCGGGCATTCTTTTTGGTCACATAAAAATGCCCAGTGCCGGCGGTCGAGTTCAGCCGGATCTTGATCGTCGTCGGCTTCGCCATGTCTTATACTCCTGCTGCGGGGCCACGTGGGGGCCGCTTGGCCCCCGAATTCCTAAGGCTTGCCTTTTACGCACAGGGCAGGCCAAGTCAACCGGTAATCGTTCACTTTTCGACCAAAGCATCCGCTTTGCCCCATCATCAGATCATCATTGATCTAAATTGTGCGGAGGGCCTGTAAGCCGGATTTTGTTCCAGGGGTTACCCCCCTTCGGCGACCATTCCTCTGGCCAGGCCGTTACCGGCCCAGTCTAGCTGCCAACCCGGACCTCTCGGGCTGAAACATCCCTACGGTGCACCGTTACCGATCGCCCGCACGAGGCCCCTATTTGGCATTGCTCCGGGTGGGGCTTGCCATGCCAGTTCTGTTGCCAGACCTGCGGTGGGCTCTTACCCCACCTTTTCACCCTTGCCACCGGTCAGACCGGGGCGGTTTGTTCTCTGTGGCGCTTTCCCTCGGGTTACCCCGGCCGGGCGTTACCCGGCACCCTTGTCTCATGGAGTCCGGACTTTCCTCGCTGGGTTGCCCCAACGCGGCCGCCCGGCCCTCCGCACAGCGCCCATCTAGGGTGCTGGGGGCCTTGGGTCAACCGGATAAGTATCACCCAACTGACGCATGACAGCGATGTCCTGCGCGTCAACATCGCCCACAGCACCGGGGCGAAAGCGCGCGCGAAACGCGGCCAACAGCGCCGCATGTCCCACCCCCGCCGGATATCCAAACCGCAAGGCTGCTTGGTCAAACGCTGCTGGCGTGGCCAGGCCCGGCGCTGGCGTGGTGGCAGCATCATCGGGCCAGACCGACAGCCTGGCATGCGCCAGCCTGCGCCAATCAAACCGGGGGCCAGGGTCACGCTTGCGCAATGGCGCCATATCGCTGTGACCAATCACACGATGGGCCGCAATAGACCAACGCACGACAATCTCTGCCAGCAGCCGCTCTAACGCCAGCATCTGCGGCGCAGCAAACGGAGCATCGCCGGGGTTCGCCAGCTCAATCCCAATGGAATGCGAATTGATATCATCAATCCCGGCCCACGCCCCTTGCCCCGCATGCCAAGCCCGCATCGGCTCAGGGACCAACGCATGTACACGGCCAGTTTCAGAAATCAGATAATGGGCCGAAACCTCGGCCAATGGGTCACACAAGCGATCAAACGCCGCTTGGCAACTTTGCATCCCCGTGTAGTGCAGCACAATCAAACTGGGCGACACACCACCACGTCGTTCCCCAAAATTGGGCGACACGTCCGGCACGGCGGGCCCCCGCGTTATTGCAGCGCCGCGCGAAACGGCCGCGGATCCCAGCTGCAGGCAAAACCATCCCCGTCTGGGTCAAGATTGCCAGGATCGCGGGTTGGGCCACCACGGGCTAAAAACGATTCCTGCGCCAAATCAGCAGACGTAAAGCGCGCGCAGGCCCGCTGCGACTGTTTTGCCCCCAGCAAGTTTAAACGTTTATAGATTGGCTCACCCGGTGCGTTCGTGCTTTCCAGCGCATAGCCCACCAGAGACACAGCCCCCCCAGCGTTCACGCGTGCAGGCAATGCCTGCGGGGCAATCACAACATATTGCGCACGCTGATTGGCCAAACGCTCTTTATCGCTGGCAATTGATTCTCGTTCAGACACGGCAGAGAAATCCTGCTCATCCGACATCCGGGCCCCACCCTGCGCCAGCGCCATTTCGCCCGATTGCCGCGATATGCCAGCAGGAATCGAATCACGGGCAGAAAAGTCAATCAAAGGCTGCGCCGATCCCCCCAAAGCCACCAAGGGCGTTGGGCCATCACTGGACCCCACATCCGATGACTGCGGCACGCCGCCAGCCGCGCTGAAATCTGTCATTGCAGACGCCTGCACATTTTGCACCGCGAGGGGGGATGCAACCACCGCATCCAAACGTGGGGCAGACCGGTCAGCACAACCCACCACCAACGTCAGCGCGGCAAGCCCCAGCGATCGTGTCAAAAACCGTGCCGCGATACGGCCATGTGTGCGTCCAACCTGCTGTGCCATCGCCGCGCGCCCTTTGTTTTTCTGCCTTTGTCCTGCCCTACCACCAGCGCGCAGGTTTGGCCGCGAAATTCGCCGCCCTTTCCAACACAAATGCGTGGTTGAGCAAATCGCCCTCTTCCCAAGGGCGTCCGATCAGTTGCAGCCCCAGTGGCAGCCCCTGTGCATCAACACCCGTGGGCACCGAAATCCCCGGCAGACCAGCCAAATTGACCGTGACGGTGAACACATCGTTTAGATACATCGCCACCGGATCTGCATCGACCATTTCGCCCAAACCAAAAGCCGAAGACGGCGTCGCGGGCGTCAATATTGCGTCGATCCCATCGGCAAACGCCATGTCAAAATCCCGCTTGATCAGGCTGCGCACCCGCTGCGCCCGACGGTAATAAGCGTCATAGAACCCAGCCGACAGCACATAAGTTCCGATCATGATGCGGCGCTGCACCTCTTTGCCAAAGCCTTCGGCGCGTGTTTTCTCATACATCTGCGTGATACCATCGCCGGGCACCAAAGCGGCACGGTGGCCATAGCGCACGCCATCATACCGCGCGAGGTTGGAAGAGGCCTCGGCCGGGGCAATCACATAATAGGCAGGCAGCGCGTATTTCGTATGAGGCAGGCTGATATCAACAATCTCAGCCCCTGCATCACGCAGCATATCGGCCCCATCTGCCCACAGCCGCTCAATCTCTGCAGGCATGCCCTCCATGCGATATTCCCGCGGTAAACCGATTTTGCGGCCCCGAATATCCCCTGTCAGCGCCGCTTCAAAATCAGGCACGGGCAGATCTGCACTGGTTGAATCTTTTGGATCATGGCCCGCCATAGCGCCCATCATAATGGCCACATCGCGCACGCTTTTGCCCATTGGCCCGGCCTGATCCAACGATGACGCAAAAGCCACGATTCCCCAACGTGAGCAGCGGCCATAGGTGGGTTTCAACCCGACAATCCCGGTAAAAGCGGCAGGCTGACGGATGGATCCACCCGTATCAGTGCCCGTGGCCCCCAGACATAAATCAGCCGCAACAGCCGCCGCCGATCCCCCCGACGAGCCACCCGGTGTCAACGCAGCATCAGACCCGGCGCGCCGCCAAGGGCTGATGGCATTGCCATAGGCCGATGTTTCATTTGATGAGCCCATCGCGAACTCATCCATGTTCAATTTACCCAGCATCACCGCGCCCGCATCAAACAACTGCTGCGTTACGGTAGATTCGTATTCAGGCTTAAACCCAGCCAGAATATTCGAGGCCGCCTGTGACGGCACGCCACGGGTGCAAAACAAATCTTTGATCCCAAGCGGAATCCCACAAAGCGCGGGCGCGTCACCCGACGCCAAACGGGCATCTGCTGCCGCAGCTTGGGCTTGGGCTATTTCAGGTGTGTCATGGACAAAAGCGTTCAGCGCCTTGGCGTCTGACGCGGCAGTCAGACAAGCCTCAGTCAGCTCTGCCGCACTCAGGGTGCGCGCGCGCAGCGCATCACGCGCTTGGGCGATGGTCAATGTATTTGCGCTGCTCATTCCACCACCTTTGGCACGGCAAAAAATCCCTCGCGCGCATCGGGCGCATTGGACAGGATTTGGGCTTGAATATTGCCATCAGTCACAACATCGGCGCGGCGCTTAAGCCGCATCGGCGTGACCGAAGTCATTGGCTCAACTCCCGTTACATCCACTTCGTTCAACTGCTCCATAAAGCCCAGGATACCCGAAAGCTCTTGCGCCAGCGCCGGCAGATCGGCCTCATCCACGGCAATCCGGGCCAGTTTTGCCACGCGGTGCGCGGTGTCGATATCAATGCTCATGGGCTCTCCTTTCGCAACAGCTCCCCTTTACCGCGCCACCCCGCCCACGGCAAGACGCAGCCGCGGTGCTGGCCGGGTGGCCACCGCTTATGTGCGGCGCAATCCAGCAAAAAACGCGCGCATCAGCCTTTCAGACTCGACTGCCGCGATTCCATCATAAACCTCCGGACGGTGGTGACATTGCGGGTGGCTGAACACACGCGGCGCTTGCGCCACCCCCCCTGATTTAGGATCACTTGCCCCGTAATAAAGCCGTCCAATCCGCGCCTGCGAAATCGCTGCGGCACACATCGGACACGGCTCAAGTGTGACATAGAGATCGTGATTGGTCAGCCGTTCCTGCCCCACAGCCATACAGGCCGCGCGCAGCGCCAAAATCTCGGCATGTGCAGTGGGGTCGGACAATTCGCGCACTCGGTTACCTGCCCGCGCCAAAATCTGGCCATCAGGGGCCACGATAACCGCCCCCACCGGCACCTCGCCCCGGTCACGCGCCGCACGCGCACAAGCCAGCGCATCTTCCATATAACTTTGAAATCGGGTCATGGCGCATCCTTGCCTTTGGTAAGCGTCCTGCGCAAGGTGCTTTCCCCCGGCCACCAACACCGCTATGCAGAGTGTTGGATCAGGAGAGCCCCGCATGAAACCACCCGCCGCCAAAGCCAATGCCCCAACCCCCGCCAAACCAACTGGCGCGTCGGTGAAAACGTCGGTGAAAAAAACTGTAAAAAACACTGTGAGCAAGACACCCGAAAAGGCCAACGCAGGCGATCGCATTGCCAAGGTTCTGGCCCGCGCGGGCGTGGCCTCGCGCCGCGAGGCAGAGCGGATGATTGAACTGGGGCGTGTGGCGGTCAACGGCAAGCTGATCGACAGCCCGGCGCTGAATGTTGGAGGCCACGACAAAATCACGGTTGATGGCAAACCCGTGGCGCAGCCAGAACCGGCACGGCTTTGGCTTTATTACAAGCCCCTTGGCCTTGTGACATCAGAACGCGATGAAAAAGGTCGCCCCACGGTCTTTGATCATTTGCCCGAAGATTTGCCCCGCGTCATGTCGGTGGGCAGGCTTGATTTGAACTCCGAAGGGCTGCTGCTCCTGACCAATGATGGTGAGATCAAACGCCGCCTTGAACTGCCATCGACCGGATGGCTGCGAAAATACCGTGTTCGGGTGAATGGCGCAGTGACCGACGCCTTGCTTGAACCGCTGCGCAAAGGTATCACGGTTGAGGGTGAACGGTTTCAACCAATGGCCGTCACACTCGATAAGGTGCAAGGTGCAAATGCATGGCTCACCATTGGCATCCGCGAGGGCCGCAATCGTGAAATTCGGCGGGCAATCAATCATATTGGTCTGATCGTCAACCGCCTGATCCGCACCAGCTATGGCCCGTTCAAACTGGGCGTGATGGAACCCGGCACGGTTGAAGAAATTCGCCCAAAGATCATGCGCGATCAGTTGGGCCTGACCGAAGTGCCTGAACCAGAAAGCGCTACCCCCCCGACAGGGGCAAAGCCGCGCACAGCAAAGCCCCAGATTGGGAAAAGTAGTGGCCGCTCGGCTGGGAAACCCGGCGGAAAGCTTGGTGCAAAATTCGGCACTGATTTGACCCCCGAGGGCACTGGTACGAAATTTGGTGCAAAATTTGGTGCACGCGGCAAGTTTGGCGCAAAAGCACCCAGCAGCGGTCGCGCAACCCAAATGGGCGGCGCGCGGCCAACTGGCGCGCCCCGCCCAAGTGGTGGCACCAGGGGCGGGCCCAAGGGCCGCTAAAGGCCCCGCGGAACACACGGGGCTTCACCCAAGCACTTGCATTGATCAGGCGCCTGCGTTGATTTTGACGCGTTTGCCACCTTGGGCGGTGGCGGCGCGGCGCGCCACCCGGATTGTTAAAACCCCGTCTTTCAATGACGCCTCAACGTTTGTCTCATCAGCATCGGCAGGCAGCCTAAAACTGCGCAAAAACGCCCCAAACTGGCGTTCTGAGAAATACCATGTGTCATCGCTATCTTCGCGATAAGATTGCTTTTCACCGCGCACATTTACCATACCACGCTCAACCGTCAGATGGATATCGTCTTCGGACACGCCCGGCAGTTCAATCGCAATGGAATAAGCATCGCTTGCCGATGACGCTTCCGATGCAGGGGCGATCCAATCGGCAATCTTGGCGCCCAGACCGCGCAGGGGTTCATAAAAATTGGGCCAAAAGCCGGGGGCTTGGGTTTTTTCAATCATGGCGGGTCTCCTTTTCTTTTGCACGCAGGCATGGTTGCACCACTGTATAAGACGCAGCTTGGCCTCGGCTGACCGCCCGGCGCCTTGATTGGGATCAAATCCGTTGCCCCAAACCGCACAACGCCCTAGTCACAGCAAGGTCTGATAAAAGGTGCGAAGATGATCCTGTGCTGTGGCGATGCTCTGATTGATATGCTGCCTGTGACCGATGCGACGGGCACACCCGCGTTTGCGCCCGCCACTGGGGGGGCTGTGTTTAACACGGCCATAGCGTTGGGGCGGATGGGGACCGATGTTGGGTTTTGTTCAGGTATATCCACCGATATCTTTGGCACGGCGCTTTGTGCGGGGCTGAAGGCGGCTGGGGTCGAATTCCGCCATGTGATCTTTTCAGACCGCCCCACGACGCTCGCGTTTGTCACGCTGCGCGACGGCCAAGCCCGCTATACGTTTTATGATGAAAACACCGCTGGTCGGATGATCACCCCCCAAGATATGCCGCTGCTTGGCCCAGAAACACGCGCGCTGTTTTTCGGGGGGATCAGTCTGGCTGCAGAACCCGCCGCAGGGACCTATGCCACGTTTTTAACCCATAACGCCGCCAGCCGTGTCGTGATGCTTGATCCAAACATCCGCCCCAGCTTTATCCGCGACACGGCCAGCTATCGCACGCGCCTGTCCGCGATGATTGCGCGAAGCGATATCGTCAAACTGTCAGACGAAGATCTGCACTGGCTGCAAGGGCCGGGCACATTGGCTGATTTGGCACGCACCATGCTGAGCATGGGGCCTAAGCTTGTGCTGATTACCGAGGGTGCAAAGGGGGCACATGGCTATTTTGGCGCGCACCATGTGTTTGAACCGGCACAAAAGGTCGTGGTGGTCGACACCGTCGGGGCGGGCGATACGTTTAACGCGGGCGTGCTGACCGCTTTGGCCCGCACAGAGCGGCTGGAAAAATCTGCCATTGCAGCACTTGATGCGCCGATGGTGGCACAGATGCTGCGGCTGGGAAATGCAGCGGCGGCAATCACGGTATCGCGGGTTGGTGCGAACCCGCCCTTTGCACATGAAATCACGCTCTGATGCGCGCGCTTGTTCAACGCGTGAGTGCTGCGGATGTCAAAGTGGATGGATCTGAGATTGGCCAGATTGGGCCGGGCCTTTTGGTGTTTGTCTGCGCGATGCAGGGCGACACCACCGCTGAGGCTGAAAAAATGGCTGCGCGCCTGTGCAAATTACGTATTTTCAAAGACGACGGTGGTAAAATGAACCTCTCGTTACAAGACACAGGCGGTGCGGTCCTGGTGGTCAGCCAGTTTACACTGGCAGCCGACACATCGCGCGGCAACCGCCCCGGCTTTTCTGCCGCCGCCGCACCAGATGTTGGGCGCACACTTTATGAACATTTCATCGCCACGCTGCGCGGGCTTGGGGTGACGGTGGCCACCGGATCTTTCGGGGCAGATATGGCGGTGCATCTGGTCAATGATGGGCCGGTCACCCTGTGGCTGGACAATGGCGTCTAAGCGGCCCACCCCGCCAGCACCAACAACAGCGCGCAGGCCAGTGCCCCGGCCCATGGCACCCAACCAAACACAACAAACCCACCAATGGGTGCCGGCTCTCGGCGCGCTTTGATCCGCCCCAGTGCCACGCAAACCAACACAAAGACCCCGAGCGTCACCACTGAGGTTCCCTGCGCAAGCGCAGCAATTGGAAATGCCAGCGCCAAAGCCAGAACCCCAGCACCCGACACTAAGGTCGCCGTCACAGGCGCCGCGGTTCTCGGATTGACCCGCCCCAGAGCGGCTGGCAACGCTCCCTGACGCGCCAACCCATAAATCACCCGACCCGCCATCAAGATCTGCACAACAATCCCATTCACCGTTGCCGCCACCGCGATCAGTGTGATTGCCAGCGGTGACAGCCCTGTGCTGCGTTCAAACACAAGCGCCAGCGGCGCGGCGCTCTGCGACAGCTCGGCCCGGCTTGCAACCGACAACGCTGAAATAATAACCAAAATATAAAGCATGCTGGTCAGCACCAAAGTCAGAAAGATCGCGCGCGGTAAAACCTTTTGCGGCTCACGGGTTTCCTCGGCGATGGAATCGATGTCTTCAAAGCCGATAAAGGCGAAAAACGCCAAAAGGCTGGCACCAAAAACACCAGCCCACAGCGCGGGCGACAGGCTAAGGGGCAGCGCACGTACCGCTTGCCCCACCAAATCCGCCCCAGACCACGCGGCCCCACCAACCAAAAGCAAAAGCCCGCCCACCTCAACCAAGGTCAAGACCCCCGCCAGCATCACCGATTGGCGCACCTTCAAGCAGGCCACAGCCGTACAACATGCAATGACCGCAAACAGCAATACAGCCCCCGGCAGGCCCGCCAATTGCGCCAAATAGCCGACCGCGCCATGCGCGATCGCCGCAGCCGATATGACGCCCACCCCCGCCACCATCAGCCCGACAACCGGAAACAGCCATGAAACGCCAAACCCCGCACGCACAAAATGCGCCTCAGCGGCGGCAAAGGGCATCCGACCTGTCAGTTCGGCAAAACAGGCCGCGGGCAACACCATAACCAGCGCAGCCACCAAAAAAGATACTGGCGCGTAATCCCCAGCCTGTGCCACCACCGCCCCCACCAGCGCATAGATCCCAGCCCCAACCGTCACACCCAAGCCGTAAAGCACCACATGCCACAGCCCCAATGAGCGGCGCAAACCAAGTGGCGGTGTCGAATGAGCAGGCATGTCACGGCCCCGTTTAAACGCACAAATCTGAAATCTTGTAGCAGCATGGGGCAGCCCCCAGCCCGGCACAAGCAAGAATTGCCGCTTGCCCAACCAACCACCACAGTGTTTTCTGTCTGACATGATGCCCAAGCGGCTGCACAGATGAAAGAGCCCAAGATGAACACCGATCTGACCATTCGCGCCGTTCATCCCCAAGATCGGGCCAATTGGGGCCAGCTTTATGCAGGCTATGCGGCGTTTTACCGGGTGGAACAGACCGAAGCGATGCGTGACACGGTTTGGGCTTGGCTGCACGATCCAGCACATGAAAGCTACGGTTTGGTGGCACAAAACAGCTCGGGAAATTTGTTGGGGCTTGTACATTTTCGGGCATTTGCGCGGCCATTATCGGCCACCAGGGGGGGGTTTCTGGACGATCTTTTCGTGGCCCCTGATGCGCGCGGCGGCAAGGTTGGTGTGGCACTCATTGCCGCCCTACGCGCCCACGCAAAAGCCCAAGGATGGAGCGTGCTGCGCTGGATCACGGCTGAAAACAACTATCGCGCCCGCGCGCTGTATGACCAGCTTGCCACCAGAACAGCATGGGTCACCTATGATCTTAAGCCGTGACGCCTAGCTCAGGGAAGCCAGCGCTGGAAACATTTCCAGCAACCAAAACGATACCCGCGAAAAAACACCCGTCATCAAGGCGACACCCACCAAAACCAGCATTGCGCCCATGACCTGCTCAATGCGCTTCATGTGCCGCTTCAGCCGGGCCATAATACCCACAGCACGCTGCACAAAAAGCGCAGTCAGTAAAAACGGCACCCCAAGCCCCAGCGCATAAACCCCCAAAAGCAAAGTACCGCGCGGCAGTGACCCCTCTGAGGCGGCAAGCGTCAAGATGGCGCCCAGTTGCGGCCCGATGCATGGTGTCCAACCAAAGGCAAAGGCCAATCCCAACACATAAGCGCCAAGTGCCGATCCGCCACGATCGCCCGCATCCATCCGCACATCCCGGTCTAACAGCGCGATTCGAAAGACACCCAAAAAATGCAGTCCAAAAACGGTGACCATCGCGCCGCCAACCACCGAAAAAACTTCACGGTTGATCAGAAAAAATGCCCCAAAGGCTGATGCTGCCAAGCCCAGCAACAAAAACACCGTCGACAGCCCCAGCACAAAGCCGAATGCAGCGCGCAGCAATTTACCCCGGCTTTGGCGCGGGGTGGTTTGCGCATCCCCCCCCTGCGGAGCCGCCAAATCTGACAGGCCCACACCGCTCATATAAGCCAGATAGGGTGGCACAATTGGTAAGACACATGGGCTTAAAAAAGACAAAACACCCGACAAAAGGGCGACCGTCAAGGCGGGCCAAAGCCCAGCCACAATCAAATCAACGCCAAACATGCGCGTCTCCTGAAAATCGCCCCTGATGCAGCCCAGGCCTGCCAGTACGGTGCAGCCCAAGCGAAGAGATCAGGGCAGATTTGGGGCCTATCACCGGGAACACAAGCCCCCGGTGATAGATATTCGCTTAACGTCCGCGTGACCACCAACCGCGCTTTTTCGGCGCAGCAGGCTCTTCTGGTTTTGTCAGTTCTTCTGGCACAGCAGCCTGATCGGGCTGCGCGGCGGCAGGCTCGGGTGTGGCAATCACAGCCGGGGCCACCACCGGCGCTTCTTCAACCGCGAGCGGCGCTGGGGCCAGTTCTTGTGCAACGGGGGTGGGCTCAGTTGCTGGCGCGGCCCCCTCTGCTACGACCGTATCTTCCGCCACAGGCGCTGCAACCACTTTGGGTTTGCGTGTGCGGGTGGCGGGCTTGCGCTTGGGCTTTTCTGCCACAGGCTCGGCTGCCGCATCCGTGGCTTTGTCCGGGGCCGCAACCTCTGCCTCAGGGGCAGACGGCACAGCTTCCTCAGGGGCATCCGCAACCACGACGGCATCGGCGTCCACCGCAGATTTGGGCTTGCGGGTGCGGGTGCGGCGACGCGGTGCAGGCTTTTCAGCGGCCTCATCAGAAGCGACACCCTCAGCCTTGGGGCTATCAGCCTGAGGCTGGGGTTCTGCAACAGCATCTTCTGCACTGACGACATCGCTTTCGGCCTGCTCTGCATCATCGCCTGCGCCATCGCTGCCGCCGTTTGCCGAACCGGGTTTACGACGACGACGACGACGGCGCTTTTTGCGCCCTGACCCATCGCCACCATCAGCATCAGACCGGGTGCCGGCATCAGTGTCATCAATAGCGTCACTTGCCTCATCTTCGATCAGATCATCCTCGATCTCATCGGCATCATCGACATCAGACATACCCGAAGCATCGAGCAATACGACATTCAGGTTCTGCTCAACCACGACACGGGTCGCCACTTTGAACTTTTCGATTGTGAAATCCGGGCTGACCAAGGCCGGATCTGCCTCAACCCGCACGGCCATGCCATAGCGCGCCTCAATACCGGCAATATGTTCACGTTTTTGGTTCATAAGGAAGTTCAGAATGTTGACAGGCGCTTTCAAAAGCACTTCTTTTGAGCGTTTGCGCGTGCCCTCTTCTTCCAGTTGGCGCAAAATCGACAACGCCAAACTGTCATCCGAGCGGATCAGACCAGTGCCATGGCAATGCGGGCATGGCGCGGTAGAGGCTTCAAGCATACCTGGGCGCAAGCGCTGCCTGCTCATTTCCAGCAGGCCAAAGCCGGAAATTCTGCCCACCTGAATGCGGGCGCGATCGGTCTTAAGCTTGTCTTTCAGCCGTTTCTCAACGGTCGCATTGTTGCGGCGTTCTTCCATGTCGATGAAATCGATCACGATCAAACCAGCCAAATCGCGCAGACGCAATTGACGCGCGACTTCTTCCGCCGCTTCCACGTTGGTTTTCAGCGCGGTCTCTTCAATTGAGCCTTCCTTGGTGGCCCGACCAGAGTTAACATCAATTGCTACAAGCGCTTCGGTGATGCCAATCACGATATAGCCGCCCGATTTCAACTGAACGACGGGATTAAACATGCTGGCCAAAAAGCTCTCAACACCATAGCGCGCAAAAAGCGGCATCTGTTCGGTGTAATGCTTTACGTTTTTGGCGTGGCTGGGCATGATCATACGCATGAAATCTTTGGCCACCCGATATCCATCGGCACCTTCAACCAGCACCTCTTCGATATCACGGTTGTAAAGATCGCGGATAACCCGCTTGATCAGCGTACCCTCTTCATAGATTGGTGCAGGCGCTATCGATTTCAGCGTAAGATCCCGGATCTGATCCCAAAGCCGCTGCAAATATTCATAATCGCGCTTGATCTCGGTTTTTGTGCGCTGGCTGCCGGCGGTGCGGATAATCAAGCCTGCACCTTCCGGCACTTCAATTTCGCCCGCGATTTCTTTCAGTTTCTTACGGTCAACTGCGTTGGTGATCTTGCGTGAAATACCACCACCACGCGCCGTGTTTGGCATCAAAACGCAATAGCGCCCTGCCAGCGACAAATAGGTTGTCAACGCAGCACCCTTGTTACCGCGCTCTTCTTTGACAACCTGCACCAGCATGATCTGGCGCACTTTGACGACTTCTTGGATCTTATAGCGACGATGGCGCGGTTTGCGCGGGCGGCTGATTTCCTCAGACACATCTTCATCCGCGATCGATTCGATTTCATCATCAAGATCAGAGGCGTGATCGACTGAATGATAATCGCGCGTTGCAGACTCAGGCTCGGCATCACGGTCATCTGACGGCGTATTTTCTGCCGAGTCATCGCCGACTTCGGGGCTGGTTTCAGAATCAGCGGTTTCAGCGCCAATCGGCGCGGGCTCGGATTCGGACTGCAGCACATCGTCAGGCGCTGGCAAAGATTGGGGGGCAGATGCTGTGTCAAACAGACTGTCCGCACCGTCATCCTCGCCCAAATCCACCACATCCATGCCGGAAATCTCACCGGTCACGACGCTGTCGGCATCTTGCGCCACCGCCGCTTTGCTCGAACCATTGTTCGATCCGCGCTTGCGCGACCGGCGGGGCCGCTCGGTGGTTTCTTCTTCATCCATTGCGCGGGCATGCTCGCGCTCTTCAGCAAGCAAAGCCTCACGGTCAGTAACTGGGATTTGGTAGTAATCAGGATGGATCTCTGAAAACGCCAGGAATCCATGGCGGTTTCCACCGTAATCCACAAAAGCAGCCTGCAACGAGGGCTCAACCCGTGTCACCTTGGCCAAGTAAATATTGCCTGCAAGCTGACGCTTATTTACAGTTTCAAAGTCAAATTCTTCAACTTTGGTTCCATCCACCACCACAACGCGGGTTTCTTCCGCGTGGGTGGCATCGATTAGCATTTTCTTTGTCATGTGTTCTCTTTGTACCACGACGCTGGCGCAGGCTAAAAAGCCCAAATTCATGCGGTCGGGGTGTTGCTATGGCAAGGGGACACGCAAAGACGATCGCATCCGCCCCAAGGGGGGGATGATCGTCTGTGCACAGCGGCGTCGCGGTTCCCATCACGGTTCTATCCAAGGCGTGGCTTGCGCGGCGCCCATCTCTAAAGCCCCTCGCGTGACGCGGCGGGGCAATTCTGTGACCTTGCGGCCGATCGGTTTGCAAAAATGGCGGAACGGGCACCTGCCCTTTCGCCGCTTTTTGCCCCGAAACTCTCGGTCAGGCTGTCGTGAACGACAGAAGCATTGACTGGTTAGACATTAGCGGCAGAGCGTTGCGAAATACAATGCCCAATTTTGTGATCACCCCACAACCCAAGGGCGATCTTAACGCTAAAGCGTATAATCAGCCCGGCTTAATGCGTATTTCGCCATTTTTTCATTCAGGGTGCGCCGGGGCAAACACAGTTCTTCCATTACCGCAACAATACTGCCCCGATGACGACGCATGGCGTTGTCGATCAACATGCGTTCGAAATCATCTACATAATCTTTCAGCGGCTTGCCTTCGGTTGTCAGGGCCATGCCAACCTGTTCGTTGTCGTCCATCAAAAGTGACGCAATCGATCCCGATCCGCGGCGATTTTGCAGCACGGCGCGTTCGGCCACATTGATCAATTGGCGCACATTGCCCGGCCAAGGCGCCTGCAACAGTTGTGCGGCTTCTTGTGCAGCCAATTTTGGCGGCTCGCAGCCATATTCATCGGCGAATTGCGCGCCTATTCGCTCAAACAGCACCAAAACATCATCACCGCGTTGGCGCAGCGGCGGCAGGGTAATTTGCAAGGCCGATAGTCGATAGAAAAGATCGGCGCGCAACGCGTCTTCGACCGTTTTATCGGGCATGTGATGGTTGCAAATCGCAATAATCCGGGTTTCGGGTGGCGTTCCTTGATCGTTGACAAAGGTCAACAGGCGGGCCTGCAACGCGGGCGAGAGCGCCTCAATATCTTCCAGACAAATCGTGCCACCACGCGCCTCTTCACACAGCGCAACACCACCGTCGGTATCGCCATCAAAAAGCCGCATCGCTAACCGCTCTTCGCTGAGCGCGGCACATGAAATCGTGGCAAATTTACGACCTGCCCGCGGCCCAACCGCATGCAGCGCATGTGCCACCAGGGTTTTGCCAGTGCCCGTTTCGCCATCAATCAGCACATGACCATCGGCCTGCCCCAAATCCAGAATATCTTCACGCAGCCGAACCATCGGAGCCGACGCACCAATCAGTTTTTGCATTAACACCGTGCCATCGGCCAATTCGCGGCGCAGCGCGCGGCTGTCTAATGCCATGCGCCGGGCATGGCTGGCTTTTTTAGCAAGTTCGGTCATCCGGTCTGGGTTAAAGGGTTTTTCTAAAAAATCAAAAGCGCCAAGCCGCATCGCCTCAACCGCCATCGGCACATCACCATGCCCCGTGATCAAAATAACCGGCAGCGCCGAATCAAGGGTCATCAAGCGGCGCAGCAGCGCCATTCCATCCATCCCCGGCATCCTGATGTCACTGACCACAACGCCCGCATAATCCGGGCCGATGCTGCGCAGCGCAGCTTCGGCTGACTCAAATGTTTCGGTATCAAATCCAGACAGGGCCAGCCACTGGCTGATGGATTGCCGCATGTCTTTTTCATCATCGATAATCGCCACTTTCATTGCGCGCGCCATGGTGTGTTATCCTTTGTTTGCGGCTATTGCGCCGCGGCGGTGACATCGGCCAAAATTGGCAATGCCACTTCGAAAATCGCGCCACCTTCTGCAGCGTTTCGCGCAGTCAGACGCCCCCCCAAGTCCTTGACGATGCCAGATGAAATGGCAAGCCCCAGCCCGACACCCTCACCCGGGGCTTTGGTGGTAAAAAACGGCTCAAAGAGGTTTTCCAGATCGGTGATGCCATCGCCGTTGTCGCGCACACACAAAACGGCCGTTTGCCGATCAAACGGACCGGTGGGAAGGTCTTGGGCCAGTGTGATATCAATTTGGGGCGCGCGATGATTTTGGATGGCATCCAGTGCATTACGCAGCAAATTGATAATCACCTGTTCAAGCCGGATACGATCGGCCTGCACCATCACCGCATGGCGCGGTAAGCTGCGGGTTATCTTGACCGCTCGGGTTTTCAGCTGCGGCTCCATCATCGCCAACGCACCAGACACACAGCTGCGCAGATCCACCGGCTCAAACGCCTCACCGCCTTTGCGTGCAAAGCTTTTCAGCTGTCGGGTGATGGCGCCCATCCGCTCAATCAAATCATCAATCCGCTGAAAGCTGGAAAGCGCCTCATCGGGGCGGCGGCGTTGCAGCAAAAGCCGCGCCCCCGCCAGATAGGTCTTCATCGCGGCCAACGGCTGGTTCAGCTCATGGCTGACCGAGGCAGACATTTCCCCTAAGACCGCCAGCTTTGAGCTTTGCGCCAACGTCTGTTCGGCGACAGCCAGTGATTTCTCAGCTTTTTGGCGCTCGGCAATTTCGCGCTGCAGCTGGGCATTCAACCGTCGCAACCCAGCCGATTCACGCTGAAAGAAATTTGACCGCGACAGCGCGCGGCGCGACAACACGTAAAACGTTCCCGCCAACAAAATGGCAAAAGCCATGATTTCCAACGCCAAAATGGCATTCACCCGTTCACGGACTGACGCGAATTTGGTAAAACTGACGATGCGCCAGCCGCGAAATGGAATGCGCGCATCGTTGCGCAGCACCGCTTCGCCATCAACATAGGTATCGGGCTGGTCACGCGCCCAATCGGCCGTCAGCCGCAGCGCGCGCTCAATGGCCGAGGGCGGCGACTGTACCGAAAGCGCCTCATCAAGCGTGCGCCCCCGCCACAGCGGCTCGGTCGCCAAAATGATCTGCCCCAGACTATCTGTCACCAAAACCGCATCACTAAAGCCCGCCCAAGACCGCTCAAATTTCATCAGATCAACCGCCACCACCACGACACCCAACAGCCGGTTGTCCGCCGTCACCGCCCGGGCATAGGTGAACGCATATCCCCCACCCAAGCTTGGATCAGCCGAAAACAGCGTTTCTTTTGAGCGTTGCGCCGCAATAAAATATGGCGATTCACGCGCGCTGCTGCCCAAAACATTGCGATTGGTGGCCGCAACCACCCTGCCCTGCGCATCCATCAGCTGAATTGAGGCCGCGCCAATTTCCGATTGAAACGTAATCAACCGCGCCGATGTTTGCGCAAAATTGCTGTTATCCAACGCCCGGATCAGTTCAGGGTCTTTTGATAACAAAAGTGGCACAACCGAATTGCGCTGCAATTCACTGACAATATTGCCCGAATAAAACGCCAGTCGCAATTCAGCACGGCTGCGGGTCGTTTCGGTGAACTGGTCCGACAAAAACCAATTTGTCATGTAGATCACAGCGACGGCAAACAGGACCAATCCGGGCGCCAACAGGCGCCATATCCACGAAAATCGTGTTCGGGGCGGCGCCCGAAATATGGCTTTTAACCACTGCATAAGCGTCAGTCTATCTGGTCACCCCGGGGCGCTCAAGCACCACCAAAGCCCCACCCTATCACAAGCCCGGCATGGCCAAGCGAAACAGACCACCCTAGACAGACAGCAGGCTTTCACAAACCGCCGCAAAAAGTGCACGCCCGTCAGCGCCGCCTTGTGCAGGATCGATTGCGCGTTCTGGGTGCGGCATCATGCCCAAAACCCGGCGATTTTCTGACAAAACGCCTGCAATATCATCGCAAGACCCATTAGGGTTGCTGACATAGCGCAGTGCCACCCGATCTTCGGCCCGCAAACGCGCCAACGTTGCATCATCCGCGGTATAGTTGCCATCATGATGCGCAATCGGCAACGAAACGATCGCGCCGTGATCCCAACCAGCCAAAAATGCGCAATCATGCGCCTCAACCCGCAGATCGACGCTGCGGCAAATGAATTTTAGCCCAGCATTACGCATCAGCGCCCCAGGCAGCAGACCAGATTCGGTCAATACCTGAAAGCCGTTGCAAATGCCCAAAACATAGCCGCCCCCGGCTGCAAAACCCGCAACCGCACGCATAATCGGGGCCTGCGCGGCAATCGCACCACAGCGCAGATAATCGCCATACGAAAAGCCCCCCGGAATACCAACGATATCTATGCCCGCAGGCAGGGCTGTATCTTTATGCCAGACCCGAACCACTTCGGCACCTAGCGCGGCAAAAGCGCAGGCCAGATCTCGATCACAATTTGATCCGGGAAACGTGATAACCGCCGCGCGCATCAGATCAGCTCAACCCGGTAGCTTTCGATGACCGTATTGGCCAACAGCTTTTCGCACATCTGCGCCACCTCTGCTTGTGCCTTGGCACGATCAGTCTGGGTCAGATCCAGTTCAATTACCTTGCCCTGACGCACACCCGTCACCCCGGAAAATCCCAGCGTGCACAAAGCATGGCGCACCGCCTCACCCTGGGGATCCAGAACGCCCTCTTTCAGCATCACATGCACCCGCGCCTTCATGCCATATCCTTTGTCGCATCAGAAACAACGCCCCCAAGGTGGGCTGGCGTCTTAGTTGATTAATGTGGGTTTTGTTGCGTGTGTCACGTTTGAGGGCAGCACCCCCAGACGGCGCGCAACTTCGGTGTAGGCGTCCGTCAAACTGCCCAAATCACGGCGAAACACATCTTTGTCGAGCTTCTGGCCGGTCTTCATATCCCACAGGCGGCAGCTGTCTGGGCTGATTTCATCGGCGATGATCAAGCGGTGAAACTCACCTTCCCAAACCCGGCCAATTTCAATTTTGAAATCCACCAGCTTGATCCCGACACCCAACATAATGCCTGACATGAAATCATTTACCCGCAGCGCCAGCGCCACGATATCATCCATGTCCTGTTGGCTGGCCCAACCAAAGGCAATGATATGTTCCTCAGACACAAGCGGGTCACCCAACTTGTCGTCTTTGAAATAAAACTCAACAATCGGGCGCGGAAGGGCCGTGCCCTCGGGGATACCGAGCCGCTTTGAAATCGACCCAGCGGCCGTGTTGCGCACCACCACCTCAAGCGGGATGATTTCGACCATGCGGATCAACTGTTCGCGCATGTTCAGACGGCGGATAAAATGGGTTGGCACACCAATAGATGCCAGACCATTCATAAAAAACTCGCTCAGGCGATTGTTCAACACGCCCTTGCCTTCGATCACGTCGCGTTTTTCACCATTCCCGGCGGTGGCATCGTCTTTAAAATACTGCACCAAAGTGCCGGGCTCAGGGCCTTCATAAAGGATCTTTGCCTTGCCCTCGTATACTTTTTTGCGACGCTGTGCCATGAAGGGAATACCGCCTTTCCGGGACGTTCGTGAAATTGCAAGCCCTGCACCGATCGCGCGCTGCAAGCGTTTAAATCCCCTATAGGCCAAGCCCGGCGCGCTCGCAAGCCGCAGGCGCGGCGATTGCGGGGCGGTTTTTCGATCCAGATGCGACATCACGGGGCTTGTGCAAAGGCCCTCCCCCGGCCATATCACAGAGGTATTGCAACCCTAGGGGATCCCCATGACAACCTTTGATGACCGTGAAAACGCGTTTGAGGCAAAATTCGCCCATGATGCCGAAATGCAGTTCAAAGCCGAGGCCCGCCGCAACAAACTGGTGGCCCTGTGGGCTGCAGATCTGTTGGGCAAAGACAGCGCTGCGGCACAAAGCTATGCCGCCGAAGTGATCGCCGCCGATTTCGAAGAGGCCGGCGACGCTGATGTTTTGCGCAAACTGGTCGCAGATCTGGGCGACAAGTCAGACGAGGCGCAAATTCGCGCAAAACTGCATGAGTGCCTGGTTCAAGCCAAGGCCCAACTGATAAACGAAGGCTGACTAAGCCCTGTTTTCCCAGCCAATATCGAATGCGTGCATAATGATCATGCGCGCATTTGGTTTGTGATTCGCACCAAAAACTGGCAGATGGCAGGCCAGATCGCACCAGATCAAAAAGGATCCCCATCATGTCCAGCACAGCCCCCACCGACCTTTTGTCGCAAATGCTCGCCACCCACGATTGGTTGTTGGCAGATGGTGCGACAGGCACGAACCTTTTTAACATGGGTCTGTCGGCTGGTGAGCCGCCCGAGATGTGGAATGTCGAACACGCCGACCGTATCCGCGCACTTTACCAAGGCGCAGTTGATGCGGGCAGCGATGTGTTTTTGACCAACAGTTTTGGTGGCAATGCGTCACGTCTGAAACTGCATGGCGCGCAGGGCCGCGTAGGCGAATTAAACAGGGTCGCTGCTGAAATCGGGCGCGATGTTGCTGATAAAGCCAACCGCAAGGTGGTTGTGGCGGGGTCTGTCGGGCCAACGGGCGAGATTTTTGCCCCCATGGGCACAATGACCCACGCACTCGCCGTCGAAATCTTTCATGAACAGGCCGAGGGCTTAAAGGCCGGTGGTGTTGATGTTTTGTGGGTGGAAACGATTTCTGCCGCTGAAGAATACCGCGCCGCTGCCGAGGCCGCCAAGCTGGCAGGCATGGCTTGGTGCGGCACCATGAGCTTTGACACTGCCGGACGCACCATGATGGGCCTGACCTCAGCGGGGATGGCTGCACTGGTTGACAGCCTTGATCATCCGCCACTGGCCTTTGGCGCGAATTGTGGCGTGGGGGCATCAGATCTGCTGCGGACTGTTTTGGGCTTTGCCGCTCAGGGGCACGAACGCCCGATTATTGCCAAAGGCAATGCCGGCATTCCAAAATATCACGATGGCCATATCCACTATGATGGCACGCCTGAGTTGATGGCTGAATATGCCGTACTGGCCCGCGATTCCGGCGCGCGCATCATTGGTGGTTGCTGTGGCACCATGCCCGAACATCTGCGCCACATGCGCTCGGCGCTGGAAACCCGGCCCAAAGGTCCACGCCCGACGCTGGAGACCATCGCCGAAAAATTGGGGGGCTTTTCTTCAGCATCAGATGGCACAGGCAGTGATCAGCCAGCCCCCCGCGAGCGCCGCCGCGCCCGCAGCTGATACCCCCATAAACCACTTGAATTCGCACAAAAAATTCGCGTCATAACACATAAAATTTTTATGCGTCAGACACGCAAATTAACCCACTCTGCGCGATTGTGACCCAACCTGGTTTATGGGCGTCGGTTGCAGGCGCGCAGATGTCGCAATCAAAACAGTCGGCGCGCCGCTTTCAGATCATCTAGCGGTTAGAGTGTATTAAGGAGAGGCCCATGGCCGAGGACGACGAGATCATTCTTTCCGAACTGCCTGACGATGAACTTGTCTTGCAGATGTATGATGACCTTTACGATGGTCTCAAGGAAGAGATTGAGGAGGGTGTGAACATCCTGCTTGCTCGGGGATGGACCCCCTATGAAATCCTGACCAAGGCGCTTGTGGCAGGCATGACGATTGTGGGCCACGATTTCCGCGATGGGATTTTGTTCGTGCCCGAAGTGCTTTTGGCGGCCAACGCTATGAAGGGTGGCATGTTCATCCTGAAACCGCTGCTGGCCGAAACCGGCGCGCCGCGCGTGGGCAAGATGGTGATTGGCACCGTAAAAGGCGACATTCACGACATTGGCAAGAACCTTGTCGGTATGATGATGGAGGGCGCTGGGTTTGAGGTTGTCGATCTGGGCATCAACAACCCAGTTGAAAAATATATTGAAGCCTTAGAACGCGAAGGCGCTGATATCCTTGGCATGTCAGCACTGCTCACCACCACCATGCCCTATATGAAAGTTGTGATCGACACGATGATCGAAAAAGGCATGCGCGATGATTACATCGTGCTGGTGGGCGGTGCCCCGCTGAACGAAGAATTTGGCCGCGCCATTGGCGCTGATGCTTATTGCCGCGACGCGGCTGTAGCAGTGGAAACCGCAAAAACCTTTATTGCGCGCAAGCACAATCAAGGGGCGGTGGCCTGATACCCGACATCACCATCTGCAGCCCAGTTCTGCCCGATGATGTGGTTCTGAGCGAACAAGGTTTTGACGCGCGCGGCCAACAGGCTGGGCGCGTTTTGCTTTTGGCCTGTGGGGCGCTGGCGCGCGAAATTTTGGCCCTGATCCGGGCCAACGGCTGGCGGCATATGGATTTAACATGCCTACCCGCCAATTTACATCTGTGGCCCGAGCGAATTCCGGATGCCGTGGCCGATGCAGTTGAAAAGCACCGCGCCAATTATCGAAAAATCTTTGTCGTTTATGCCGATTGCGGCACCGGTGGGCTGCTGGCCACGCGCTGTGAACGGCTGGGGGTCGAAATGATCGCCGGGCCACATTGTTATGCCTTTTTTGAAGGCAATGATCAGTTTGCCGACCATGCTGATACCGAATTTACCGCGTTCTATCTTACCGACTTTCTTGTGCGCCAGTTTGATGCGTTTGTTTGGCGGCCGATGGGGCTCGATCGTCATCCACAATTGCGCGACATGTATTTTGGCAATTACACCCAGCTCATTTATCTGGCACAAACCGATGATAGTGACTTGGATCGCCAAGCCCAAGACTGCGCGGACCGACTGGGCTTGGCCTATGTGCGCCGCTTTACCGGATACGGTGATCTGGCGACCGCTCTGGCGGCCCAAGTTTAAACAGCGCCAATCAGGCCTCGGCGCAAAATGTACGCAAACGATCAACCATCGCGCGCAATCCGTTTGAACGCTGTGCCGACAAATGCGTGTTCAGCCCCAACCGTTCCAATTCAATCATCGTATCAACAGCCAGCGCCTCGGACGGTGTCAGGCCCGCGTAAAGCGCATTCAAAAGCGCGATTAAACCACGCACGATCATGGCGTCGCTTTCGCCCATGAATTGCAACCGCGCCACACCATCCGCACCAATTTCCCAGCGCGGCACAATCCAAACTTGGCTTGCGCAGCCTGTGACCTTGGTCGCGGGCACCCGCAGCGCTTCATCGAGGGGCGGCATGGCACGCCCCAGATC
Source organism: uncultured Paracoccaceae bacterium (assembly GCA_937895435.1). GTDB lineage: Bacteria > Pseudomonadota > Alphaproteobacteria > Rhodobacterales > Rhodobacteraceae > CALAXT01. The sequence continues at coordinate 50,348 of CALAXT010000056.1, forward strand.
AATCAGGTGGCGATAACGGTCTTCCCAGTCATCCAGAAATTCAAAGGTATCAGCAATGTCATCAAACGCAGGCGTGGCCACGGCGGTTCTCCCATATTCTTAGACCCAGCTAGGGCGTTTGGTGGCAAAGGTCCAGACCGGCACCACTGGCTTTTCTTGGCCATGATGATAGTCTGGCAACCGTTCCAGTCGGGCGCACAGCCCCTGTCAGGCTATCAAAGGATTCAAATTGATGCGCGCCACGCTGCCAAAGGCCCTGATAATCGTTTTGCTTTTGGGCGGCTGCAGCGGCCTGCGCGAATCGCGGGTAAACCCGTTTAACTGGTTTGCTGGCACACCAAGCGACCGCCCAGCCGTCACGATTGCTGAGCAAGACCCCAGCGAAATAGGCACCGTTTTGATCGATCAAATCACCGATATCCGCATGGAACCGGTGCAGGGTGGGGCTTTACTGCGGGTTACGGGGCGAATGGCCAGCCAAGGCGGGTGGGATGCGCAGCTCAAAGCCCCGAAAAAAGATTTGGGAAGCCCACCGGAAAGCAGCCTGGTGGTGCGATTTTTGGTGCGTCAGCCCCCTGCCCCACAGCCAACGTTGTCGGCGGCAGCGCGCAGTGTCACTGCCGCACTCTTTATCGACCGCGATCGGCTGGAAGAGGTGCGCACCATCACCGTTCAGGGCGCACAAAACGCACAAAGCCTGCGGCGATAGCGACAGGTTTGGGCCGCACAAAAGATTGGTCTGTGCGGGTGGATTACAGCACGACCACGCGCACAGCGCCGCCTTGGGCAGTCAGCGCCACTTCACCACGGCACAGACGCAGCGCGTCTTGGCCAAACACCTCAGCCCGCCAGCCCTGCAACGCTGCAACATCGCGCTGCCCCGCCGCCAGCAAATCAAGATCACTGGTGGGCGCGATCAGCTTTTGCGCAACGCCTGATTCTTCTGACTTGGCCTTTAGCAGCACGCGCAGCAAATCGGCCAGTGCTGGGTTAACCTGAAGATCATCGCGATTGTCATAGGGTTTGGGCAGATCGTCCGGCTTTGCATCCAACCCGGCGCGGACCGCGGCCAATATGCCCTCTACAATGTCAGGCTTGCGCCCTTCGCGCAGCAAAAGCCGCGATTTTCCAAGATCTTCTTGGGTGGTTGGCCGGGTTGAGGCCAGCTCAAGCATCGCATCATCTTTGTAAACACGGCTACGCGGGATATTGTGGGCTTGGGCGTAGGTTTCACGAAACCGCGCCAATTCCCGCACCACCCCCAAAAACCGCGCCGAGCTGCTGCGGGTTTTCACCCGCCGCCACGCATCCGCGGGCTCGACCCGATAGGTGGCGGGATCATTCAGGATCGCCAGCTCTTCCTCCACCCAAGCCTGCCGGCCCGTGCGTTCCAACTGTGCCGATAGAAACTCATAAACCCCACGCAAATGCGTCACATCCGCCAAGGCATAGCTCTTTTGCGCATCTGACAGCGGGCGCCGTGACCAATCGGTAAACCGTGACGATTTATCCACTGTCTCGCGTATGATACGCTTAACCAGTGTCTCATATCCGACCTGCTCACCAAACCCACAGACCATCGCAGCCACCTGGGTATCAAAGAGCGGGCTGGGCAGCACACCACCCTCAATGAAGAAAATTTCCAAATCTTGCCGGGCGGCATGAAAAACTTTGATCGTCTTTTCGTGCCGCATAAGATCATAAAGCGGTTCAAGCGACATGTCCGGCCCCGCGATTGGGTCCACCAAGACGGCAGGCCCCGCCTTGCCGGGCAAGGCCAATTGGATCAGGCAAAGTTTTGCCCAATATGTCCGCTCGCGCAAAAATTCAGTGTCAATCGTGACATAAGGAGCTTCTTTGGCCTGCTGACAAAAGGCGGCCAATTCTTCGGTGGTGGTTACTGTCTGCATACCGTCGCGCTTTTCTGGGGCAAATGCCGAAGGCCTGCCGCCACCGGTGGTCCACCTTTAGGCACTGAACCCAGAAAAGAAAAGCCCTTGGTCTGTCTGACGCAGCGGCGCCTAAGTCTGATCGCCCGCCTCTAACCGCACCAAATCCCGCTCGCCCAGAGCAAACCGCGCCAAAACGGCAGGATACAACTGATGTTCCATTGCCAGAACACGGGCACCTAACGTTTGCGGAGTGTCACCAGGTAAAACCGGCACACGGGCTTGACCCAGAATTGGGCCCTCATCTAGGGCGGCGGTAACCTCATGCACCGTGCAACCGGCCTCATGTTCGCATGCGGCCAACGCGCGGGCATGGGTATCAAGCCCACGGTATTTTGGCAAAAGGGACGGGTGGATGTTTAGCAAACGGCCAGCATAATGCGCTACAAACTCTGGCCCTAAAATGCGCATAAACCCTGCCAAGCAGACAATATCTGGCTGAGCGGCATCAATCAAATCCATCAATGCCACTTCGAATGCGGCCCGGTCACCACCAAAGCCGCGGTGATCAAGCACCGCGGTCGGCACCCCCAAATCAGCTGCCAATTGCAGCCCGCCCGCATCTGCACGATTAGACACCACCAAAACGGGCCGGGCTGGGTGGGTGCCATACATACTGCGCACAAGCGCCACCATGTTTGACCCACCACCAGAAATCAGCAGCGCAACCCGCGCATGGCTCATGCCAATTGTCCGTTGTAGTGCACACCGGTCGTCGCTGTGATCTCACCCAAGCGGTGAACACTCTGCCCTTCTGCTTGCAAAAGCGCCGCCAGCGTTTCAGCCCGATCAGCCGCCACAACCACAACCATCCCGATGCCACAGTTAAAGGTTTTCAGCATTTCCGCTTGTGAAATACCACCATGCTGGGCCAACCAGCCAAACACGCCCGGCATCGCCCATGCCCCCAAATCAATCTGTGCGCCCATATTGTCAGGCAGCACGCGCGGCAGATTTTCTGTCAGGCCACCGCCGGTGATATGGGCCATGGCATGGACACCGCCGGCGCGCAGAGCAGCCAAAGCCGGGCGAACATAAAGCCGCGTTGGCTCTAAAAGTGCGGCCCCAAGGCTGCGCGGCGCGTCGGAACCCGGCACAGCAAAGGGGGCTGGCGCGTCCCACCCAAGCCCGCTGCGGTCGACAATTTTGCGCACCAGCGAAAAGCCGTTGGAATGCACACCGCTGGCGCCCAAGCCCAACAACACATCGCCCACCGCCACATCACGCGGCAAAGCGCCCCCGCGCTCCATCGCACCCACCGCAAACCCTGCCAAATCAAAGTCACCACCGTGATACATCCCCGGCATCTCGGCTGTCTCGCCCCCAATCAGCGCGCAGCCACTTTGGGCGCAGCCATCGGCAATGCCCTCAATCACTTGTGCGGCTTGATCAAGCTCCAGCTTGCCTGTCGCGAAATAATCCAGAAAAAACAACGGTTCGGCACCTTGGCAGATCAGATCGTTGACGCACATCGCCACAAGATCAATGCCCACACTGCCAACATGACCAGTTTCAATTGCAATGCGCAGCTTCGTGCCGACCCCATCGGTCGCAGCCACCAAAACAGGGTCCGCGTACCCCGCTGCTTTCAAATCAAACAGCGCGCCAAACCCACCCAAACCTGACATCACCCCATCGCGACGCGTCCGGGCAGCGGCCGGTTTGATGCGTTCGACCAAAGCATTTCCGGCATCAATATCGACGCCCGCATCGGCGTAGCTAAGCCCGTTTTTTGTCGTCTCGGTCATCGCGCCACCCTTGTCGCTTTTAGAAAACCCACGCATTGCGTTATTTGTGCCTCGCATAAACCATCGGCCCTCGCACCGCAACGGGCCAGCATGGGGGCTGCATGGGGGCAAATGCCCAAGCTGGGGGCCCGATCTGCGCCCCATCTGGCTTGACCAATGCCAGTGGTATGCTAGGAACGCCACAGGTTGGGCCTGTAGCTCAATGGTTAGAGCAGGGCGCTCATAACGCCTTGGTTGGGGGTTCGAGTCCCTCCGGGCCTACCAACCGTAAAACGCACGCACGCGCAACCCTGCGCCAAAATCAGGCCCCAAGACTGAGGCCGGCGATAAAGGCGCGCCCCTCGGGTGACAGGTCACTGTCAGACAAAATCTTTTTGACTTGCGCCAAAGCATCGTTTGCGGCGTCTAGCTCTGGCAGGGGTTTGATCTGGGTAATTTTATCAAAATCTGCAAAAAACTGACCATCATCGCGTTCAGAAAATGAGGCGCAAAGAAAGCTATTTGCCGCTTCAAATTGCCAGGCAAGGTTCTGGCGATTTTCTGCGCCAAACATTTCAACATCATGGTTTGGCGGCAGCGAAAGCTTGTCAGACAGGCCCATCAAGAACTTCCGCACCCGACGCGCCTGCGGTTCTGGCAATGCATGATTGGCACGACGTGCAATTTCCATCAAGCTTGTTGGAATGCTTGGGTTTGCATCAGAAAACCGCCGCAAATTTTCCGGGAATTTAAGCCCTGAATGCTGCAAAAAATCCTCGACTGATCCGCCCGAGGCCCGAATGTCAGAATAATCACGCACGACAAACCGTGCTGTGTCAAAAACTTCTGTCCAGGCTTCCAGCATCAACTGATAGTCGAAATGGATGGAACGCGCGTACTGCCCGACCGCGTCATCGCGCAGGGCGGCCACAGTGTGGCCAAATTTCAATCGCTGCCCATGCCAAGAAATCAAATAATCGTCTGGCCGACGCAATGTGGCAACAATCGTTACATCCGACACATCAAATGCAGTCTTCAGCAACTCTATCAACCGAACATCAGCAGCGGCAAAGTTTGAAAGAACCTCACCACACAAAATCATCGCACGCGGCTTGAGGGTTGCGATCTGTTCATTGATTGCCACAAACATCTTTCGAAAGTGCGGCAAATTTTTGTGAAACGGGGGCACTGTCCCGTGCGCAACATCGGCGATCATGCGAAAGGCCAGCGCATTGTGCGGCTCACGCACATTGATGGGCAGATCCCCCTCAAAATCGGCACCGTTCAGCGCTGCGGCAATATTATGGCTAAAGCCTTGGCTTTCGACGCTGGGATAAAGAATGCCCGCCTTGAGCAGCCCAAGATAATTCTGGGACAAAAACCGCTGAAGTGAGGTTGAACCGACCTTATGATGGCCCATAAAAATGACAAGCTTCATACCCTGGAACTTTCAATCTGGTTGTGGTCTGCGCAACATTCCCCAACATGATTTGTCACTCGTAATGCCGGATCTACATCAAATCAACACAGGATGCCCGGCAATCAGCGCTCTATGCCCCGCAATGCCAATCCAAGGGTCTGTGCCGCCCCATGTAGCGCAGATATCAGCATATCATGCCCTGCCCCCAGTGTGTCTTGGCCACGCGCCAGCAGAGCAATATCACGGCTCGCATTTGCAATTTGCAGGGGCCGCACCGTGACCTCATCGCGAAAAACGGCCTGACGGCGAGTGAAAAGTTCGGGCAAGATTGCGACGCCAATCCCTGATGCGGCCATCAACACAATCGAATCCAGCGTTGTGCCTTCGTAATCATCTGACACGATCCCCCCACAATCAGCCGCCAGCGCATACACAATCCGCGACAACCGGTGCCCCTGATCCAGCGTCAGCAGTTGCCGGCCGCGCAGATCTTCTGCCCGCACCCCAGATTGCGAACGGGCCAAAATATCATCGCGCGCCACCGCAACCCAGAGCGTTTCGTTAAACAGACGCCGCTGATGCGTGTTGGGGTGATCCTCGGGGGTTGAGATGATCAGATCAAACTGGCCAGATTTCAGACCACGTTCCAGATCACGGGTATTTTCTTCGCGCACGATCACCCGCAGGCCGGGCTGCTGGCGGTGAATGTCATGAATGACCTGAGGCAACAAATAGGGCCCAATTGACGGCAAGACACCCAGCCGCAACCGCCCCGAAAACGGCAAATCGCTGGCCATCGCACTGCGCAGATCGCGCATGTCGCGCAGAATTTTTTGCGCACGCAAGATCAGCTCTTCGCCCTTGGCGGTCGCCTGCAGCCCTCCCCGGCCACGCTCAAAGATTCGCAACCCCAGCTCGGTCTCAACAGCAGCGATCTGGGCAGACAGGCTGGGCTGGCTGACATTCAATGCCTCAGCCGCCAATCCAAACCGCCCCAACCGATGGACGGTCACAATGTAATCCAACTGACGCAAGGTGGGACGCATATCATAGCCTTAAACTATATATTATGTTTAATTATAGTATTGGATTAATGAAAAATCACAAGGCATCTGGCACATAAATCTGAAAGGACGCATGATGCCCGACATTCTCGATACGCTTGCCAGCAATTTGGTCGTACCAACTATTTTGTTTTTTGTTTTGGGATTGCTGGCGGCCTTTGCGCGCAGCGATCTGTCAATCCCGGGCGGCGCGGCCAAATTCATGTCGCTTTATCTGCTGCTGGCCATTGGTTTTAAGGGCGGCAACAGCCTGGCACAGCATGGGATGGGGCCCGATCTCTTTGCCGCTATGGCAGCGGGTGTTGCGCTATCATTCTTTGGTCCATTTGTGGCCTATGGGCTGTTGCGGACCATGACGGGGCTTGACCGGCTGAACGCTGCCGCAGTTGCCGGGCATTATGGCTCAATTTCCATTGTGACCTATGTCACGGCCACACATTTGCTTAGCCTGATGGAGATCGCACAAAGTGGTGCAATGGTTGCTGTTGCAGCGATGATGGAAGTCCCCGCGATCATATCTGCGTTGTGGCTGGCGCGCAGATCAGCCGGGCCCAGCCTGCAACAATCGGGTGTGATGCGCGATATTTTGGCCAATGGGTCCATCGTTTTGCTGGCAGGGGCCTTTGTGATTGGCGCTGTTACGGGCGGGCGGGGGATGGATATGGTGGCGCCCTTTGTGGTGACACCGTTCACGGGCATCTTGTGTTTGTTCTTGTTGGATATGGGGCTGTCCTCGGGGCGCAGCCTGATGCGCAATGCCCATATGCTAAGCGTTGGGTTATTTGCCTTTGGCGTCATCATGCCACTGACGGGGGCGACCATGGCATTTGGTTTGGGCCATATCTTCGGTATCACGGGGGGGGATCTGTTTTTGTTGATGGTCCTGGCAGGATCAGCCTCTTACATCGCGGTGCCCGCCGCGATGCGGGTGGCATTGCCACAGGCCGAGGCCGGTATTTATCTGACACTGTCGCTTGGGGTTTCTTTTCCGTTCAACGTCACAATCGGGCTGCCACTTTATCTGTGGGCCGCGCTGTGAAAACAGAAGAAAAATTTGGTGCGGGTGGTCGGACTCGAACCGACACTCCTTGCGGAAAGGGTGTTTGAGACCCTCGCGTCTACCGTTCCGCCACACCCGCACGAACGTACCCATCGGTAGTGGCAGGAACAACACCCGCCATGGGAACAGCGCTTCCTTAGCCTGCGGCTTTGCGCGCGTCAACGCCGAGTTGACCGCCAAATCACATTGGCCCTTTCCGTTTGTCGGAAATCGCGCGATACCGTGACAAAATCCATGACCAACACCACAGGTGCAAAATGACCCGTGCCCAGATCAGCCTTGTCGCAGCCGTCGGATCTACCTTGCTTTTGGCGGCAGCTTTTGGGTTTCAGGCATTGGGATATGCGCCATGCAAACTGTGTTTGTGGCAACGCTGGCCGCATGGGCTTGCGATGGTTTTGGGGGGATGGGCGCTGTTGGCGGTGATGGGGCGCGCGCCCCTGCCCCGCATCGCTGTGTGGCTGGGTGCCAGTGCTGCAGCCACAAGCGCAGTGCTGGGGGGGTATCACACCGGTGTGGAACAGGGCTGGTGGCCAGGCCCTGATTCTTGCACGGGCCAACCGATTGCCGGGCTGAGCCCCGCTGATCTGCTGATGCAAATCATGGCAGCCCCTATCATTCGCTGTGACGACATTGCTTGGTCGTTACTGGGCTTGTCGATGGCCTCTTGGAACATGCTGGCGTCGGGTGGTTTGGCTGTCGTGTGGCTGTTGGCTACGCGCCGGACTTAGACCAGCCACCCTGCACGCCAAACGATCGCAAATGCTTGCGGTGGTATGAGTGATTGCACCCCATATCCACGATGGTCTATAAGAGGCGCGACTATATCTAGCACCCAAAGTAAAGGCCCTGCCCCGTGAGTGATCGCCCCGACGCGCCCAACGATGTGCCCGAACCCGCAAACGTCGGACCATCTGAAACCGGACCCACCGGACGCGCACCCTATGATGGACCGTCGATCTCTATCTCGGAAGAGATGAAGACCAGCTATCTTGATTATGCGATGAGCGTGATTGTCAGCCGCGCTATTCCTGATCTGCGCGACGGATTAAAGCCTGTGCACCGCCGGATTCTTTACGCGATGCACGAAACTGGCAACACACATGAAAAGTCATACCGCAAATCGGCCCGCCCGGTTGGTGATGTGATGGGCAAATATCACCCCCACGGCGATAGTGCGATTTATGATGCACTGGTGCGGATGGCGCAGCCATTTTCAATGTCATTGCCACTTTTGGATGGTCAGGGCAATTTCGGATCGATGGATGGTGATAGTGCTGCGGCGATGCGCTACACTGAGGTGCGGATGGATAAGCCTGCGGCGTTCTTGTTGGCCGATATCGACAAGGAAACCGTTAATTTTCAAGACAACTATGATGGCAAAGACCGTGAACCAACGGTTTTGCCAGCCCGTTTCCCCAATATGTTGGTCAATGGCGCTGGCGGTATTGCTGTGGGTATGGCCACCAATATTCCGCCCCATAACTTGGGCGAAGTTATTGCCGCCACTTTGGCCCTGATTGAAACACCCGATCTGACATCTGAACAGCTGATGGAATATGTGCCCGCCCCAGACTTTCCGACCGGCGCACAGATTATGGGCCGCTCAGGTGCGCGCAAGGCCTATCTTGAGGGACGGGGCTCGGTGATTATTCGCGCCAAAACCCGTGTTGAGGAATTCCGCAAAGACCGCTTTGCCATCATCATTGATGAAATCCCCTATCAGGTGAACAAATCAGCGATGATCGAAAAGATCGCCGAACAGGTGCGTGATAAAAAGATTGAGGGCATCTCGCATGTCCAAGACGAATCTGATCGTACAGGCGTGCGTGTGGTGATTGAGCTGAAGCGCGATGCGACGCCTGACGTTGTGCTTAACCAATTGTTCCGTTTTACACCGATGCAAACCACATTTGGCTGCAACATGTTGGCACTGAACGGTGGCCGGCCCGAACAGCTGACGTTGCGCGACTTTCTGACCAACTTTATCGCATTCCGCGAAGAAGTCGTGGCACGCCGCACCGCCTACGAGCTGCGCCGCGCCCGCGAACGCAGCCACATTCTGTGCGGTCTGGCTGTGGCTGTGACCAATGTTGATGAAATCGTGGCCACCATCCGCGCCTCAGCCGATCCGGCCACCGCGCGCGAACGGTTGATGACGCGGCGCTGGCCCGCAGGCGATATTGCTGAATATATTCGCCTGATTGATGACCCCAGCCATACCGTGAACGATGATGGCACCTATAACCTGTCCGAGGCGCAGGCCCGCGCGATTCTTGAATTGCGGCTGCAACGCCTGACCGCGATGGGTGTGCGTGAAGTGACCGATGAGCTGCGCGAATTGGCCGCCAAAATCAAAGATTACCTGGACATCCTGCGCTCACGCGACCGGATCATGGCGATCATCAGCACCGAACTGATAGAGGTGCGCAACGCCTTTGCTGTGCCGCGCCGCACAGAAATCGCCGATTGGGCCGGCGATATGGATGATGAAGACCTGATTGAACGCGAAGATATGGTGGTGACCATCACATCAGGTGGCTATATCAAACGTACCCCCTTGGCCGAATTCCGCGCACAGCGCCGGGGTGGCAAGGGTCTGGCCAGCATGTCGACCAAAGAAGACGATGTGGTGACCACGCTTTTCGTGGCCAACACCCACACGCAACTGTTGTTCTTCACCACCGATGGTATGGTCTATAAGCTCAAGACATGGCGGCTGCCGATGGCGGGCCGCTCGGCCCGCGGCAAGGCGATTGTGAACATTTTGCCCATCGCGGTCGGCGTGTCGATTGCGGCCTTGATGCCGGTGGATGCTCCGGATACCGAATGGGAAAACCTGCAGATTTTCTTTGCCACCTCGGATGGCGATGTCCGGCGAAATGCGCTCTCTGATTTTACCAATGTCATGCGCAACGGAAAAATCGCGATGAAGCTGCCCGAGGGTGTGCAACTGGTCAACGCGCGCATCTGCGCCGACACCGATGACGTGATGTTGGTCACTGCTTTGGGCCGTGCCATCCGGTTTGCCAGCACGGATGTGCGCATTTTCAAGGGCCGTGATTCGACGGGCGTGCGTGGCATTCGATTGGGGGCCACAGACCAAGTGGTGTCGATGTCGGTCATTCGCCATTTTGAGGCAACGCCCGCTGAACGCGCCGCCTATCTGAAGATGCGCCGTGCCCAAGAGGGCGCGCTGGATGATGGTGCCGAAGCCGATGACGAAGAAGACATGGTTGAGGCAGGGCAACTGTCACTTGAACGGTTTGCAGAAATGTCTGCGTCGGAAGATCTGATTTTGACCATCACAGCAATGGGTGCCGGCAAGCTGTCGTCCAGCCACGATTATCCGCTGCGCGGACGTGGGGGCCAAGGGGTCACGGCGATGGATCGTGCGATGCGGGGCGGGCCTTTGGTGGCCTGTTTCCCGGTGGAGCGCAGCGATCAGATCATGATGGCAACCTCAACCGGGCAATCGATCCGCTGCCCAGTTGAGGGTATTTCGTTCCGCTCACGGTCGGCTGGCGGTGTGCGGGTGTTTAACACGGGCGGCGATGAGGTTGTGGTGTCTGTCGCACGTATCGCCGATCAGGGCGAGGATGACACGGCTGAGTAATCAGACCAATACACTTGCCCCAAGGCTGCGCCAATTTTTGGCGCAGCGCCCCTGTGATGCCCCATGCCTAAGCTACGCGCAGGTGATTGCAGCATTGGATATTCCACCACCAGCAATGGCGCGTCTGACACAGACGTTAGAAGAGCTAATGACCGTTGACACCGCCCAAGGTCACCCCCTGATTGCCGCGCGCGTTGTCAGCCGCGGCCCCGCAGCCCTGCCGGCGCGTGGCTTTTTTGACCATGCCGCAACCCTTGGCCATGACGTCAGCGATGCGGCCGCATTTCATCGCGCGCAATTGGCAGACCTTGGCAAAACGCCCCCCCTGCCCTAAAAGAAGCGCCATGGATCAACATCTCAATATCATTGGCGGCGGCATGGCTGGCTGCGAAGCAGCCTGGCAAGCGGCCGAGGCCGGGCTTTCAGTTAGATTGCATGAAATGCGCCCCACAGTCGGCACCTTTGCCCATCAAAGTGGGGATTTGGGCGAAATGGTTTGTTCAAACTCGTTTCGTTCAGATGATGATGAACAAAACGCTGTCGGACTTTTGCATTGGGAAATGCGTGCGGCCAATGGGCTTATCATGGCGATGGCCGATCAACACGCCCTGCCCGCAGGCGGCGCACTGGCTGTAGACCGTGAGGCCTTTGCCCAATCTGTTACCGCGCGGCTGCGCGCCCATCCGCGCATCACAGTGGTCGATGGCGAAATCACCGAATTGCCGCAAAGCGGCCATTGGATTATTGCCACAGGTCCGCTGACATCTGGTGCATTGGCACAGGCCATACAGGCGGAAACCGGCGCGGAAGCATTGGCATTTTTTGACGCCATCGCACCGATCATCCACGCCGACAGCATTGATATGTCAAAGGCATGGCGGCAATCACGTTACGACAAAGGCGACACCGAGGAAGAGCGCACCGCCTATATCAACTGCCCAATGTCGCATGTGCAATATGATGCCTTTATTGATGCACTGCTCGCGGCCGAAAAAACCACGTTTCACCCCGGCGAAACCGCAGGCTATTTTGATGGTTGCCTGCCCATTGAGGTGATGGCCGAACGTGGCCGTGAAACCCTGCGCTTTGGCCCGATGAAGCCGGTTGGGCTGACCAATGCCAATGATCCCGCCACCAAACCCTATGCGGTCGTTCAACTGCGCCGCGACAATGCTTTGGGCACGCTTTACAACATCGTGGGCTTTCAAACCAAAATGAAATACGGCGCGCAGGTCGCGGTGCTGCGGATGATTCCCGGATTGGAACACGCCGAATTTGCCCGGTTGGGTGGCATTCATCGCAATACATTTCTAAACTCACCGCGGCTGCTAGATGCGCAGATGCGGCTAAAAACTCAGCCCCATATCCGTTTTGCCGGCCAAATCACCGGGGTCGAGGGCTATGTCGAATCAGCGGCGATGGGGCTTTTGGCAGGCCGTCTGGCAGTGGCCGAAATCACGGGCCAACACTTGCAGCCGCCCCCCCCCGACACCGCAATGGGGGCACTGATCACCCATATTACGGGCGGGGCAGACGCAAAGACCTTTCAACCAATGAACGTAAATTTTGGCCTGTTTCCACCCATTGATGCCAAAGGTGGGCGGCGTGGGCGTAAAGACCGCTATCGCGCCTATACTGATCGGGCCAAAGCCGCGTTTTTAGCCTGGCTGGGACAGGCCGCGCAGGATGCCGCCTGATCGCCCCTATCGCACCCGATTTGCGCCCTCGCCCACGGGTTTGTTGCATTTGGGCCATGCCTTTTCGGCACTTACAGGTTGGGCACGGGCGCAGGAAATGGACGGCACATTTCTGCTGAGGATCGAAGATATCGACACGCCGCGCTGCACACAGGCGTTTCGAGATGCCATTTTTGACGATCTGCACTGGCTGGGCCTGGTTTGGCCAACGCCGGTGATCGAGCAGTCGCAAAGACGCATGGCCTATGACAGGGCACTGTCCGGGCTGATCGCGCGCGGGCTTGTCTATCCCTGCCGGTGTACCCGCACGGAAATACGCGCCGCACTTTCCGCACCACAAGAGGGCGCGCCCGCGCCCACCGCGCCCTATCCCGGCACCTGTCGCCACCGCCCCCCCTCTGACGCCGGGCCAAAGGATGGCTGGCGGCTAAACCTTGATGCCGCTCTGGAGTCACTTGGCGACACGACGATGGGTTTTTTTGAGAACGGGCCACTGCACCCAGGCTGGCACAATGTCACAAGTCTGGCGCTTTTGCATGCGCATGGCGATATCATTTTGGCACGACGCGATATCGGCATCTCGTATGCGCTGGCGGTGGTGTTGGATGATGCCGCACAAGGGATCACAGAAGTTGTACGTGGTGAGGATCTTTTTGATGCGACACCCCCACAAATCTTGTTGCAAAATTTGCTAGAACTTCCCACCCCAACCTATTGGCACCACGCCCTTATTCGAGATGAGTTTGGCAAACGCCTGGCCAAGCGGGATGGGGGGCGCGCGCTGCAAGCGGTTCGGGGGGAAGGGCTGCGCCCCAGTGATATTATTGCACAGCTTGGCTTTTGATTTAGGGCGAAAGCGGCTGTAGAATTTCCACCTCATCGCCAGCACGGATTGCGCTGTAAAAACAGCTTTGCCGGTTTGTATGGCAGGCAGGCCCCGTTTGTTCCACCATGACCAACAGACAATCGCGATCACAATCGACCCGCATTTCCACCAAACGCTGCGTATGGCCCGAGCTCTCGCCCTTGACCCAAAACGCCTGCCGCGACCGTGACCAATACGTCACCAGCCCCGTTTCCAAACTGCGCCGCACGGCGTCTTGGTTCATCCAAGCCATCATCAAGACATCCCCCGTCTGATGATCTTGCGCAATGGCCGGGATCAACCCTTTGGCATCAAAACAAAGCGTCGCCGGATCAAAAGCCATCAAAATTCTCCGTTGCAGAATGGCACCTTGGCTTTATCTATGGCAAGGAGCCCAAAGACGAAAGAGAAAGGCCACGACATGAGCAATGATGGCGACCTGATCAAGCTTTATTCCGGGCGCATTCTAGCGCTGGCCGCAGACATACCACACCATGCCCGGCTCACTGCCCCAGATGCAACATTGCGCAAACGCGCGCCACTGTGCGGGTCCACGGTCACGGTTGATCTTTGCGTGAGCGAGGGCCGTGTCAGTGCTTTTGGCCAAGATGTGAAAGCCTGCGCCTTGGGTCAGGCTGCCGCTGCGGTATTGGGTGGGGCGGTAATCGGGTGCAATTTGACCGAACTCACCGCTGCCCGCGACAGCCTGCGCGCGATGCTGGGCGATGGTGGGCCCGCCCCCGCAGCGCCCTTTGACGGATTTGAGGTGCTGAGCCCGGCACGGGCCTATAAAAACCGTCACGCGTCTATTCTGTTGGCGATGGAGGCCACGGTTGAGGCGATGGAAGCTGCCACCACCACCCAAACCCAAGCCGCACCGTAAACCAGATTACAACAAATCGATCAGCCGCGCCGCCTCGGCATTCGGGTCAGACAAAGGGGTGCGGTCTTCCCCCGGAAAAAACCGGGCACGCAGCGCTGTGGGCATCGGGGAAACTGGTTCAATCAGCACCCGCGGCCCAATCTTGGCAGATTCGCTTTGCCAACTGCGCGCAAGCGCAATCTGGGCCGATTTTGTTGCGCCATAGGCACCAAAGAACCGATCCCCCCCACGCGGATCATCGACAAAAAGCGCCGTCCCCGTGGCAGAGCCCGCCAAAAGCGGCGCGACATAGCCGATCAAAACGGCGGTCGCGCGGGTGTTGGTGGCATAAGAGCGATCCCAATCTTTCATATCCAGATGGGGCACCGGCGACAACGGCGCTGCGTGGATGGCCATATGGGCCCACAAATCTACCCGACCCCAGCGATCATAAAGCGCGCGGCACAAATGCTGCATCGCCGCCTCATCGGTAATATCCATCGGCGCCAATGTCAGCGCCCCGTCCTGCGCACCGCTGGCCTTGCAACGATCATCAAGATCTTCCAATCCGCCCACCGTGCGCGCCACAGCCACAACATGCCAGCCACGCGTCACCAAAGCCAACACCACTGCTGCGCCCAATCCGCGCGAGGCACCCGTCACCACTGCAACAGATTGGGTCATTGGGCAGCCTTTAGCACGAACCCCTCGGCAATTTTATCCGACGGTGTCACGGGATAATCGCCTGAAAAACACGCATCACAATATTGCGGCTGGCGGTTGTTGCGGCCATCCGCCTCGCCCGCGGCTCGGTAAAGCCCATCGAGCGAGATGAATTTCAAACTGTCGACCCCAATGAAATCACGCATCTCATCTTCGGTCATGGTGGCCGCCAGCAGCTTTGAACGCTCGGGCGTGTCTACCCCGTAAAAGCACGGCCAAGCCGTGGGGGGCGACGCTATGCGAAAATGCACCTCGGCGGCGCCTGCTTCCAAAATCATCTCGCGGATCTTGATTGAAGTGGTGCCCCGCACTACCGAATCATCAACCAACACCACACGTTTGCCTTTGATCAGGCCACGGTTCACGTTCAGCTTAAGCCGCACGCCCATGTTACGGATCTGTTCGGTCGGTTCAATAAAGGTCCGCCCCATATATTGGTTGCGGATGATCCCCATTGCAAACGGAATACCCGATTCTTGGCTGTAGCCAATTGCGGCGGGCGTGCCACTGTCGGGCACCGGGCAGACCAAGTCGGCCTCAATCGGGGCTTCGCGCGCCAGTTCCACACCAATTTGGCGGCGCGTTTCATAAACCGAACGCCCCCCCAAGATGGAATCAGGGCGCGAGAAATAAACGTGCTCAAACAGACAAAACCGCGACTTGCGCGGTTCAAAGGGCTGAAAACTCTCCAACCCTTTTGCGTCAATCACCACCATTTCACCCGGCGCGATTTCACGGATAAATTGCGCCCCAATAATGTCCAACCCGCAAGTTTCCGAGCTTAGCACCCAGCCATCACCCACGCGCCCCAGCACCAATGGGCGCACACCCAGCGGATCACGCACACCAATCAGTTTGCTGCGTGTCATGGCCACGATAGAAAACGCCCCCTCAACCCGGCGCAGCGCATCTTTGATCCGTTCGGGGATATTGGTTTGGATCGAGCGTGCCATCAGGTGAATGATACATTCGCTGTCCGACGACGATTGAAAGATTGAACCACGTTCGATCAATTCGCGCCGCAGCGCGGTGGCGTTGGTCAGATTGCCATTGTGGGCAATCGCGGCCCCCCCCATCGAAAACTCACCAAAAAATGGCTGCACATCCCGAATGGCGGTGTTGCCCTTGGACCCGGCCGTGGAATAGCGCACATGCCCAATCGCCAAGCTGCCCGGCAAGGTGCCCATGATGGTTGGATTGGTGAAATTATCGCGCACATAGCCAAAGCGACGGGCCGAATTGAACCCTTGCTCGGGATCATAGGCCACAATGCCGCCAGCCTCTTGCCCACGATGCTGCAATGCGTGCATGCCAAGGGCCACAAAATTTGCCGCGTCAGCGACACCAATCACACCAAAAACACCACATTCTTCATGCAGTTTATCCGTGTCAAAGGGGTGCAGGGGGAGATCGCGCATGGGGATGAAACCTCTTTTAGGGCAGCAGCCTGCCCGGCACAGCATTGCTTTAGGTTATTGCGAAAGCAGTGTCACCCACAGAAACGCATCAAAGCGGCAGCTATTGGGGCAGGCTTGGGCTATCTTTTGGGGCATCCACCCCAAATTCTGATGCCACACCCAAGCTTTGGCCCGGCGCCGCGCATTGCCCCATAAGCCCCAGATAGCGTGCCTCAAGCCAGCCGGGGGCGTCTTGGGGGAGGGTCTGATCAATATTGGTTTGCATTTGCATGAACACTTTGGCCGCACGGCTGTTTTCAACCATTTCAACGCCTGGACGCGTCACCGCACGGTCATAAACCACAAACACCAGCGCCACCAAAACCACGCCACGGATCAGACCAAACAAAAAGCCCAAACCTTGATCCACACCGCCAAGCGCCGAGCGCTGAACGATTGAGGCCAGAAACGGCGAAAAAAGTGAGGCCAAAATAAGCGCACCCGTGAACACCACGCCAAACGATGCCAACATCGCCATTTCGCAGCTGTCGCCTAAAAATGTGCTCAATACTGGGATTTCGCGGACCAAAGGCACGGCCGCTGGTGCCAAGCTAAACGCTACAATTCCTGCGGCAACCCAGCCTGCAATGGCCAGAACCTCGCGCACAAGTCCGCGTGAATAGGCAAGGATGGCCGAGACGATGATCACCACCGCCACGACAGCGTCGATCATGGTAAAATTATCCATCGCGCCTTCCCCCTAGTGGCTCTCGCCAACGCCCATTCGCGCCACAAACCCGGCTAAATCCGCAAGCTCAATCACGTCAACGCCTGCAACCTTGCCAAGTTTTGAACGCCCCGGCACCACGGCCCGGTTGAAACCAAGTTTTTGCGCCTCTTTCAACCTGTTTTCGGTCTGACTGACCGGGCGCAACGCCCCAGACAGGCTCAATTCACCAAAAACCACCATATCGGGGGGCAGCGGCCGGTCTTCGCGCGCCGACAAAAGGGCCGCCGCCACCGCCAAATCGGCGGCAGGCTCGCCCACACGAATACCGCCCGCAACATTTAAATAAACATCCATCCCAGAAAAGGCGATCCCACAGCGGGCTTCCAACACCGCCAGAATCATCGAAAGCCGCCCACCGTCCCAGCCCACAACCGTGCGGCGCGGGCTGCCAGGCGGAGCGGGGGCCACCAGCGCCTGAAATTCCACCAAAAGTGGCCGCGTGCCCTCAATCCCAGCAAAAACAACCGAACCAGAGGCGGGTTTATCACGTTCCGACAAAAACAGCGCTGATGGGTTGACCACCTGCGACAGCCCAGAGCCGGTCATTTCAAAAACGCCAATTTCATCCGCAGGACCAAAGCGATTTTTTACACTGCGCAAGATCCGAAACTGATGGCCCCGCTCACCTTCAAAATAAATGACCGTATCAACCATGTGTTCAACCACACGCGGGCCAGCAATCTGGCCCTCTTTGGTCACATGGCCCACCAACACAACCGATGTGCCGCGGCGTTTGGCAAATGTGACCAGCTCATGGGCGCAAGCGCGCACTTGGCTGACAGATCCGGGCGCACTGTCGACGTTATCCACCCACATGGTCTGGATCGAATCAATCACCACCAGATCAGGGCGCAACGTATCCAGCGTGCTGAGAATATCGCGCAGATTAGTTTCAGCACCCAGTTGCAAAGGCGCATCGTGCAACCCCAAGCGACGCGCCCGCATCCGCACCTGATCAGAAGCCTCTTCGCCGGAAATATAAATGCTGCTGAGCCCCGCTTTGGCAAATGCCGCGGTCGCCTGCAGCAAAAGCGTGGATTTGCCGATGCCCGGGTCGCCCCCAATCAAAATAGCTGAGCCTGCGACCAAACCACCGCCCAACACACGGTCGAATTCATCCATACCGCTGCGCGTGCGCTCGGGTGGGGTATCTTCACTGTTCAGATCGCTCAGCGTTACCGTCCGGCCACGGCTGGCACCAAGACTGCGTGACGGCGGCCCCGACGACAGCGGTGCGTCTTCGGTGATACAATTCCAAGACCCGCAGCCATCACAGCGCCCGGCCCATTTCTTGTGAACCGCCCCACAGGCCGAACAGGAAAAACTTGCGATACCTTTTGCCATCCCCCCTCATGCCGCAGCGGGGGCTTTGGTTCAAGCGTCTTGATACAAACGCCGACAGATGGTCAACTTGGTGTAGGGGCTAGGTGAAATGCGCTAAACCTCTGCGAAAAGCCGCAGCGTTGCATCAATCACCTGATTGCGGCCACGTGGAATTTCATAAAATATTTCGTGGCGCAAACCGGGCAAACGCGCCAAATGCCCGCCCGACCATCGCGCCATCACATCCGTCATCGCAGCCGGGTCCACCACGCGTTCTGCGCCACCCACAAGACAGAGCGCAGGCATTTGCGGCACAGGTGTTGCGCGCAGTTCAGCCATTTCATGCAGCGCCTCAGACAGCCAATGCAAGCTTGGCCCCCCCAGCCCTAAATCAGGATAGCCATCAACCTGCCGTTTTAAATAGGCAAACATCTCTGGATCATGGGTCAGCACATTGCCCTCAAACGGGGCGGAATCAAGATAACTGTCAGCACTATAGCCGGGCGTGTAAATCTGCCCCATGCCCAAGCGCCGCGCAGCCGCCGTGATGGCCAACACCGCCAAGCGCGCAGGTTTTGACAGCGCCAGCCCCCACATCGGCGCTGAAAACACCACGCCCCGCACATCAAGGCCCTGCTGCACCGCGCGCAGCCCAATGGCCCCCCCCATGGAATGCGCCAACAAATACCGCGCGCCCTCCGTCAGCCCCAGCTTGGGCAAAGCCGCCAAAAGGGCCGCCACATCGCGCTGATAATCTGAAAACCGTCCCACATGGCCCATCCGCGGGTCACGCCCCATGCGTTGCGAAAGCCCCTGCCCACGCCAATCTAGCGTCACAACACAAAAGCCCGCCGCGCAAAATTCTGCCGCCAAAAGCCCATATTTTTCACAGGCTTCCGTGCGTCCAGGAAAAATCAAAATCGTGCCGCGTGCGGGCTTGCCCCACACCGCCATACGCAGCCGCACCGCGTCATCAGTCTGCAACCAAAACGCACGCGCCGGTTCGTGCCCGGCGACATCTGCGTGAAATGGGGCGGCATCCATCGGCACGTGATCCACGTGTTAAACCATTGAGGTGGCAAGTTTCATGGCCAATGCCATATCCCCCGTCACATCCAGCTTGCCTTGCATGAACGCCGACGACGGGTGGATACGCCCGGCCAAAATGGCCTCAAACACATCAGCGCGCGCGCGCAAGGTAACATCGGCGCGCTGATGATCGCCTTGTGGCGCAGCCCGCACCCCCTGCCCGTCCACCAAAATCACCCCAGCGTCTTCAATCACGAATTTCACACAGCCCTCAGTCAACCCTTGCGGCAGGCGTTGGCCAAGCTTTGCAACGGCCTCTGTTAAGATTCGGCTCACAACCTGTTCCTTTTCACACCAGCGGCCCACGATCGCAGAGTGCACTCTTTGAAATTTCATGGCCGCCACACAAACAAAAGCTCGCCTTTTGAAATTAGCGACTTAAATTGGTAAGTGTTATGCAATCATTCCGTGCGCTTCTCAACCTGCTGGTTTTCGCGCCGCTCTGCGCGGTGACATGGGCGGTATCATCGCCCAGCTTACCACTGGCCGCTTGGGCGCAAGCCCCCCCCACCGCCACGGCGCAATCTGAGCGGCTTGACCAGTTGTTTGAACAACTGAAAGAGCCGGGTGCCGATTGGTCAAGCACAGAACGCGAAATTTGGCGCGAATGGTCAAAATCTGGCTCGGCTGCGATGGATTTGTTGTTGCAACGCGGGCAGGTCGCGATGCGTGCGGGTGATTTGCCCACAGCGATTGGCCATTTTACCGCGCTGATCGACCATGCTCCCGAATTTGCCGAAGGCTGGAATGCCCGCGCCACTGCGTTGTATGCGATTGGCGAATTCGGCCCCTCACTCAGTGATATCCGCATGACGCTGGCGTTAAATCCCCGCCATTTTGGTGCCTTAGCCGGTCTTGGGATGATTTTGGAAGAGGTGGCCCCCCCACAAGAGGCGCTGCGCGCCTATCGCGCGGCGCGCGCTATACATCCCTACCTTCCTGGGGTACTAAGCGCCATCAACCGGCTAGAAGTGACGGTTGAGGGGCAGAAAATTTAACCCGGCAGGCAAGTTCATGCGCGCAGAGGCCCGGATTACAGCAGTGCTGGGGCCGACAAATACCGGCAAAACCCATTATGCCATCGAACGAATGCTAAGCCATCGCACGGGCGTGATTGGCCTGCCGCTGCGGCTTTTGGCACGCGAAGTTTATGACCGATGCGTTGCGGCCCGTGGCCCATCAGTGGTGGCACTGGTCACCGGCGAAGAACGCATTGTGCCCGAACGCACGCAGTATTGGGTGTGCACGGTCGAGGCGATGCCACTGGAAATTGGTGCCGATTTCGTGGCGATTGATGAAATTCAGCTGTGCGCCGACCCTGACCGTGGCCATGTTTTCACCGACCGGCTGCAAAACGCGCGCGGGCTGTTGGAAACCATGTTTATGGGCGCTGACACCATGCGTGGAGCAATTGCCGCTATGGCACCGCGAGCCACGTTTATGCGCCGCGAACGGTTTTCGGCGCTGACCTATTCGGGGTCAAGAAAGCTGAGCAGAATGCCGCCGCGCAGCGCGATTGTTGGATTTTCCGTTGAAAATGTCTATGCAATCGCTGAATTGATCCGCCGTCAAAAGGGCGGTTGTGCTGTGGTGATGGGTGCGCTTTCACCGCGCACACGCAACGCACAGGTTGAACTCTATCAAAACGGTGATGTGGATTATCTGGTGGCAACAGATGCCATCGGGATGGGGCTGAACCTTGATATCGAACATGTCGCATTTTCGGCACTGTCAAAATTTGACGGCCAGCGCATGCGCAGGCTTTATCCGCAAGAACTGGCACAGATCGCGGGCCGGGCCGGGCGTCATCTGAATGATGGCAGTTTTGGCGTGACGGGCGAGGCGCGACCGCTGGACGATGAAACCATTGATGCCATCGAAAACCACCGCTTTCCGGCAATTGAAAAGCTTTATTGGCGTCATGGCAGTTTGGAATTTGGCTCGGTTGAGCGGCTGATCGGCGCGCTGGAACGCCACACCAGCGATCCATGGCTGACGCGTGTGCGCGAATCTGACGATCTGGCCGCATTGAAAGCCTTGGCCAGCATGCCAGAGCTGCGCGGGCATCTTGGGTCTGTGCAGGGGGTTCGACTTTTGTGGGATGTGTGCCGAATCCCCGACTTTCGCACCATCTCACCGGCAGAACACGCAGGACTTTTGGCACGCATTTTTGGCTTTTTGGCCGAAGGTGGCCGGGTGCCAGATGATTGGCTGGCCCGAAATATTGCGCGCATTGATCGCAGCGATGGCGATATTGATGCGATTTCCAAGCGTTTGGCCTATATTCGCACGTGGACATATGTTGCGCAGCGCAAAGGCTGGGTTCATGATGAAACCCATTGGCGCGAGACGACGCGCGCTGTAGAAGACCGTTTGTCAGACGCGTTACACATGCGCTTGACCCAAAGATTTGTAGACCGGCGCACCAGCGTTCTGCTGCGCCGGTTGAAGCAGAAGGAGACCCTCGTGGCCGAGGTGAATGACAAAGGCGAAGTGACGGTTGAGGGCGAATTGATCGGCCGGATCGAAGGATTTCGATTCCGCCAAGATGCAAGTTCAAGCCCAGATGAGGCACGCACATTGCGCGCAGCGGGTCTGGCGGCATTGCGCCCCGAATTCCACCTGCGCGCAGACCGATTCTATAACGCCCCTGACACGGAAATCGATTACACCGAACAAGGTGGTCTGATGTGGGGCACACAGGCTGTGGGCAAGCTTATTGCGGGCTCTGACCCGCTCAAGCCGCTGGTTGAAGCCTTTGTGGATGAAGACGCGGGCCCTGATGTCACCGAAAAGGTTCGCCGCCGTCTGCAACATTTCATCGACAGAAAAATTGCCGCGCTCTTTGATCCACTTTTGGCAATGTCCCGCGATGAAACGCTGACCGGGCTTGCACGTGGGTTTGCCTTTCGCATGGTCGAAGCAATGGGCGTGCTGGCCCGCGACGGTGTAGCAGAAGAGGTCAAGGCCCTCGATCAAGAAGCGCGATCTGCGCTGCGCAAACATGGGCTGCGGTTTGGCCAGTTCATGGTGTTTTTGCCCGCATTGCTGAAACCAGCCCCCACTCGGCTGCGCTTGGTTCTTTGGTCGCTGGCACAAGGGTTGCAAACATTTCCTGAAAGCCCGCCCCCCGGTTTGGTCACCATACCAAATTTGCCGGATGTTGAGCGGATGCACTATACGCTGGCGGGCTATTACCCGGCCGGCGCACGCGCGATCCGTATTGATATGTTAGAGCGTTTGGCCGATCTGTTGCGCGGACAAGACAGCCGCACAGGCTTTGAGGCGACGCCCGATATGCTGTCCATCACGGGCATGACGCTGGAGCAATTCGCCGATCTGCTGGGTGGTCTGGGTTACAGCGCTGACCGGAGCGAACGCGAAAAGACCAAAGCTGCAGCCCCTGAGGTTGTTGCCCCCCCCGTTTCCCAAAAACCAGCAAGCGACGCCCCCATCCCCGAGGGCGAAAGCGCTCTGTCGCCTGAGCAAGTGCAAGAAATGTTGGGGGCGTTGCCGCAAATCGCTCCGCTTGTGGGGCCCGATGCGACGGCAGAAAGTGACAGCTTGGCCATGCCTGCTGCACCGGAAACCGAGGTTTTCTATACATTTAAATGGCAACCCCGCCCCCGGCGTGAACCCACACAACGACGCGGACGCGCATCTGGCCCAGGCGACTTTGCCAAAGGTGCGCCGACCACTGCACCCGGCAATCAAAGCCCTTCAGACGCTGCACCCAAGTCCCATGCCGACCGCCCACGCCACAAACGCCCAGCAGAGGGTGGCGGCGATAAAGGGCCAAGCGCTGGTGGCAAAAGATCTGGGAAAGCGGGCGGTGCCAACAAGCCCGGTGACCGCTCTGATCGTGGCAAACCCACCAACCCCAAACGCGATGAAGGTGCGCGCCGCTTTGAATCGCGCCCCGCCCGCGAACAAAAAATCGACCCAGATAACCCCTTTGCCGTCTTGATGGCTCTGAAAGACCGGACATAATCTTTGCCTGCCGCGACCGAACCGCCGTCAAAAATTCGGTTGGATAAATGGTTGTGGCAGGCCCGATTTTTTCGCACACGCAGTTTGGCGGCCAAAGTTTCTGGTGGCGGCGGTATGCGGGTGAATGGGCAACGCATTGCCAAATCAGCCCATATGGTTGGGCCGGGTGATACTTTGACATTTACCCAAGCAAACCAAATCAGGGTCATCCGGATTCTGGCCGCTGGTGAACGGCGTGGCCCCGCCCCCGAGGCGCAGTTGCTCTATCACGATCTGGATCCGCCATCGAAAATAGCGCCGGATGCCGATACAGTTCCCCAAGCAGCCCCCGGCAGCTATGCTGCGAACAAACACCTGTCACCCGCACCCGGATTTGATGGCAAAGGCCGCCCCAGCAAAAAGGATCGGCGAAGATATACGCTTTCACAGCGCACGCCGCTTGAATGATCGGCCACCTTGGTCTAGCTAATCCCGGGTAAGATAAGCGAGACAGCCCATGACCTATGTCGTCACCGACAATTGCATCGCCTGCAAATATACCGATTGCGTCGAAGTATGCCCGGTCGATTGCTTCTATGAGGGCACCAATATGTTGGTGATCCATCCCGATGAATGTATCGATTGTGGCGTGTGCGAACCCGAATGCCCCGCCGATGCGATTCGCCCCGATACCGAGCCCGGTATGGAACAATGGGTGACGTTCAACCGGGAATATTCGGAAAAATGGCCGGTGATCATCACCCAAAAAGATCCGTTGCCTGATGCGGAAGCCCGCGATGGCGAAACCGATAAGCTTGAGAAGTATTTCAAGCCCGAACCCGGCACGGGCGGTTGACCCGCCATCTAGCAGCGATCACGCACGGATGAGATGCGTGCTGGGACAAGATCACAAAAGACTTCTTTGATTCGCAGCCCATTTCTGTTATGTAATCGTTACAAAACACGCAGACCCGTGGAAACCGGAGTGCTTTGCTGTTGTGCAAAGCACCATCCGAAAGGCTGACCCAAAACTGGGAAGATTTTCCCGAAGGGTCGGCTTTTTTTGTCGCTCCAAAGGGTTTTGACCGAGGAAGTGACCAAATGACAAAGACCAAGAAATCCGAGTTCCGGCCGAATGAGTTTGTCGTCTATCCTGCGCATGGTGTGGGTAAGATCATCTCAATCGAAGAGCAGCACATTGCTGGCTTGCAGCTGGAGCTCTTCGTGATCTCTTTCGAAAAAGATAAAATGACACTGCGGGTGCCCACAAATAAGGCAACAGCAGTGGGCATGCGGTCACTGTCATCGCCAGATGTCGTGACCAAAGCGCTGGACACGCTCAAGGGCAAGGCCCGCGTAAAACGGGCCATGTGGTCCCGCCGGGCGCAGGAATACGAACAAAAGATCCATTCCGGCGATCTGTTGTCGATTGCCGAGGTGGTGCGCGACCTGTACCGCACTGATGATCAGCGCGAACAGTCATATTCCGAGCGTCAGCTTTACGAAGCCGCACTGGAACGTCTGACGCGTGAAGTTGCTGCTGTGAACGGGGTTGACGAAACAAACGCCCAGAAAAAAGTCGATGATGTGCTGATGTCCCGCGCAGCCTAAGCTGGGTGTGATACTTTGATTTAAAATCAACGCGCCCAGCAGATTATGCAGGGCGGGTATTTTAATGTTTGGCGCTCAGGAAGCAAGTGCTGCCATCAGCACAGCCAGCCCCACCAGCTCAGATATCTGCTGCGCTGCGCCCAGAATATCACCAGTTTGCCCGCAAATCTTAGCACGCGCCAAAAGCCCAACCCCCAATGTGGCAACCGCTACCGCACCCAAAATGCTGGGCAGCAACCCAATCATGCCCGCCATCGCAAATCCCACAGCGCTGAGGGCCAAAACCACCGCAGCACAGGCCACCACAACCTCACGCGCGGGCTTGCCCACTGATTGCGCAAGACCCACGCCGCGCGCATTGGGCAGGGCGTGAATTAACACCACCATCGGCAACCGGGTTATGGCTGCCAAACTGGTCAACAGCCCCAACCCCGCAACCGCGCCACATCCGCCAAACACCGCCGAAAGCCCAAGCCAGCGCAGCAAAAACATGCCAACCAATGCCAACACACCATACGTGCCGATATGGCTGTCTTTCATGATCTCCAGGCGCCGCTCTGGGGTCCAGCCCCCCCAAAAACCGTCAGCCGTATCGGCCAACCCATCTTCATGCATGGCGCCCGACACCACCATACCGGCCCCAAGCGCCAGACCTGCGGCAAACCCAACAGACAGCCCACCCCACAGCGCCAACATACCCACAGCCCAAACCACTGTGCCCACCAACACGCCCGCCAAAGGCCAAGCCCAGGCCGCAGCCGCACCACGGGCGCGGGCAGACTCAAAATCCAGCTGCACAGGCAGTCGGGTCAACAATCCCACCGCCATCGCAATGTCGCGCAGCAAAACGCGCCCCATGTCGGTTTGTGGCATTAATGCGCCCCTTTCGGCTGGACCATCCCCCGCCTTACCCGATAGCCGTTTGGCACTCCCTTAGCAACGAGCCCGAAATGATACAGCCATTTACCAGCCTGACCGAATTTCGCAGCCTTTTGTCGCAAGCCCCCGGCCCCGATGATACGGCGACAGCCGATGCACAGGCCCGCAATGCTCAGCTTACAAAGCCACCGGCAGCCCTTGGACGGTTAGAGGATTTGGCTATTTGGTACGCCGGCTGGCGTGGCACAGGTCGCCCGCAACTAAGCGCACCACAAATTCTAATTTTTGCTGGAAACCATGGGGTTGCCGCTCGTGGTGTGTCGGCCTTTCCCGCCGAGGTCACCGCCCAGATGGTCGGGAACTTTCAGGCCGGTGGCGCGGCCATCAACCAACTGGCCAAGACATTTGGGGCCACATTGGGTGTGCACGCGCTGGATTTAGATCATCCCACAGCTGATTTCACACAAACTCCCGCAATGTCCGAGCCCGAGGTGGTGGCAGCCCTTGCAACCGGGTGGGCTGCAGTATCGGATAAAGCCGATTTGTTGGTTGTCGGGGAAATGGGCATTGGCAACACCACTGCGGCAGCCGCCATCTCGGCAGCACTTTTCGGCGGACAAGCCCAAGATTGGACAGGACGCGGCACTGGGGTTGATGATGCAGGCATTGCGCGGAAAATCCAGGTGGTGGCCGAAGGTCTGACCCGCCATGCTGGCCTTTTGTCGGACCCGCTGCATGTCTTGCGCGCTTTGGGTGGGCGCGAATTGGCCGCAATGGCAGGCGCTATAGCTGCCGCACGTCACTTGCGCATTCCCGTTATTTTGGATGGTTTTATCTGCTGCGCTGCTGCATCGGTGCTGTATTGCACCCAGCCGGGGGCGTTGGATCATTGCATATCAGGCCATGTTTCAGCCGAGGCGGCACATGCACGCCTGTTGGAAAAACTGGGTAAATCACCGCTGCTGTCGCTGGGGCTACGCTTGGGCGAAGGCTCGGGGGCGGCGCTGGCCATTGGCGTGCTGAAAGCCGCTGTGGCGTGTCATTCCGATATGGCAACCTTTGCCGAAGCAGGTGTTGCCGCCGGCTGATCGCCCGCAGTTTCTTGGCCCAGCTCATCGCTCAGATCAGGGCCAAGTTCTGATGCCAATACATCGTCTGGCCCCGTCTCGCCCAATTCTGGTGCGGGGGTTGGTGGGGCGGCATGATGGCGTTCGCTGGCCAGATCTAACCGCGCCATCAGCGCGCTTTCCAGTTCTTGGTTCAACGCACGCGCCCGGGCAATATAGGGTTCATTCTTTTCCATTGGCTGGCCTGGCACCCACAGTTCTGCCAGGGACCGCAGGTTGGTGCGGTCATGGTGGTAATAGGCGCGGGCAAGCTCGGCCGCTTCAAATTCAGAAAACCCAGTATGTTCCAATACATAGCGCCCTGCCCGAATGCCGCTGTCAAACATTTCGCGCACAATATCATCAGCGCCCGCCCGAAACAGTTCATAGACATGCACCCGGTCGCGGGCGCGCGCAATAATGTGCAAATCTGGGCGCTGGCTGCGGGCGTATCGTACAATTTTCACAACCGCCGCCGGGTCATCCACAGCCGCCACCAAAACTCGTGCCTTGGCCAGCCCTGCTGAGTGTAACAGCTCTGGTCGGGTCGGATCGCCCAAAAAGGCCTTAACCCCGAAGCGGCGCATAAGTGCTATGGCGGTGATGTCACTATCGAGCACCACCGTTGTCACACCAGAGGTTCGCGCCATGCGGTTGACCACTTGGCCAAACCGGCCAATCCCCGCAATGATCACATTGCCCTGTTCGTCAATCGCATCAGCCTTGGGGTCAGGCCGCGCCTCGGCCAAACGGCGTGAAATCGCCTCATACCCCAAGAACAACAGCGGTGTGAGCAACATAGACAGACTGATGGCCAACAGCGCCATATGGCCCAAGCCCTCGGGCAGCGCGCGCTGTTGCACCGCAAAACTCAGGATAACAAAACCAAATTCACCCGCTTGCGCCAAAGACAGCGCAAACAGCCACCGATCACGCCCACGCAGCCGAAACAACGTGCCAAGCACAAACAGCACCACACCTTTTAGCGCAATAATGCCAAGCGTCAGCCCCAGAACCGCCAAAGGTGCCGCCGCCAGCACTCCAAAATCAATCCCAGCACCAACCGTGATAAAAAACAGCCCCAACAGCAGTCCCTTGAACGGGGCGATATCTGCCTCCATCTGGTGACGGAATTCAGAGTTGGCCAGAACTACACCAGCCAAAAAAGTCCCCAACGCTGGCGAAAAACCGACCAGCATCATGCCAAAAGCAATCGCGATAACAACCAAAAGCGCGAAAAATGTCGTCATCTCCGGCACTTTGGCCGCGCGTAAAAACCGAAAGATCGGCCGCGTTAGAAATTGGCCACCCAAGATGATGCCCGCAACAATTCCCACCGTCATCAGCGCCACCGCCCACCCCGGCAACCCCTGAACCAACGAAATGATCGCCCCCGCCGTGCCATCGGCCCCCGCACTGGCTCCGGCACCAGCCTGCCGGGCGCTTTGGCTGGCCAAAAGCGGCACCAGCGCCAAAATCGGAATAACCGCCACATCTTGCATCAGCAAAACCGCAAAAGCCGAACGCCCACCCGCACTTGTCATCAGCTTTTTTTCAGTGAGCGTTTGCACGACGATTGCTGTGGATGACAGCGCAAGGCTCAGCCCCAGCACCAACGCACTTTGCCAGCCAAGGCCCAGCCAATACCCCACTCCAGCTAGGGCGGCGGTGGTGCCGACCACCTGCAACCCACCCAAGCCCAACAGCCGATGGCGCATCGACCACAGCACACGGGGTTCAAGCTCAAGCCCAATGACAAACAGCATCAGCGCCACACCAAACTCTGCAACATGCTGCAGATCGCGCGCCTCATCCCCGACCAAATGCAGCAGCGGCCCAATCACAATGCCAGCCGCCAGATATCCCAACACCGATCCCAGCCCGGCCCGCGCGACAACTGGCACAATCAGTACCGCCGCAAAAAGATAGATGCCCGCCTGAAACAGAATGCTTTCCATATGCCCCTTTCAGGCCAGCCACATTTTGGCCGCACGTCTTGCGCATCTGCGCTGATGCCCACGCAACCGCGCTTTGGGCCAGATCAGCCTTTGGGCAGGTTCAAAACAACGTTTTTGCCACTTTTCACATAGCGCACTTCGCGTGCGCCAATCGCCACAACCTTGCCACCATCCAGCGTATCGCCCAGTTTGACTGTCACAATCCTGCCATTTGGCATCCGAACCAAGCCCTTGCGTTCGCTGGTTTTGCCAAACACCCCAATCAGGGCAATATCGCGCAGGTTGATGGCGTTATCCAGCGTCGCCTGTTTGGCAACGGATGCCTTGGTGGGAAGAATGCTGGGTGCCACCACGGGTTCGGGTTCATCAACATCTGCGCTTTGGTCAACTTGGGCCAAGGCAGCTGTGATCGCCCGGTTAAAATTCTGTGGTCGTGGCTTTGGTGGCGCAACCCGGCTCAGGGCCAGACGACTGGCATCGGCCATATCGGCCAAAACCTGCGCTTGCACAGCGATTCGCGCTTGCAATACGGCCGGGCGCCGCTTGGGCAACGGTGGGGTGTTCACCGGTTCAGCGGTCACAGACGCGTCGGCAGCCACCTGCAAAACCGCCAATTCAGCCGGGCGGGCGGGCGGAAGCAGTGCCGCTGCCACCTCGGGATCGGTCACAACGCCATTGGGTGCGGTTTGCGCCAGCGTGGCGATATCCAAAACAGCCAAATCTGCCCGAGGCCGGGCAATCGGGGCAGGCACGCGCAGGTTGGAAAACACCACCGCACCCTCTGGCGTTAAAGCACCATCGGGGGTGGCAAGAATAAGGCCCCGTGCATCGCGCGCGAACGTCGCCCCAAAGGGTGGCGGCGCAGTCGGTGCCTTGGGAGGGGCATCTGCCGCCAATCGCACCAAAGCAGGGGGTGGCATCAGCTGCGGGATAGGATCTGCAGGGCGCAGGTCGGGCACAGGCTGCGCCGTGACCGCTGTATTCGCCACAGCCAAAACCGGAACATCCCGCACCGTCGGCTGATCTTCGGATAAAACCGGATCTTCGGTTTTGGGTTCTGCGACGGTCATATCAGCGGGTGCGGTCTGTGGCACGCGATTAGCCACGGCGTCTAACACTGGCGCTGCGGCCGCCATCTGAGGCTCGGCTTTTGTGGGCACAGGTGTGATGGTTTCAGTCTCTGACGCCTCGATCAGTGCGGGTGGTGTGTCATCGGCGCCTTGCACACCGGCACTCTGGGTTTCACCAATCTGTGGATCAGCGTTCAGGCTTTGCGGTTCTGTGCGGGTTGGGCGCGGCAAGGGTGCAGGTATTTCTGCCCCCTCCCCAAGGTCTGCAACACCCACATCCACCCCATTGCCGTCTTGCAGGCTGGCCGCGATGGCCTGACCTACGGCATCAGGCAGCGGTTGGGCTGAGGGTTCGGGTGTGGCCTCAACCTCTGCCACCGTTTCGACCATCGTTTTACTTGCATCAGGCGTGGCTGCTTTTACGAGATCGGTGGCTTGGGGCGTGCCCTCGCCTGTCACAGTGTCGGTTGGCACAGCGGCGCTGTCATCCTTGGGCGCGGCTTGCACGACAACTTCTGACGCAGGGTCCGGGACGAGGTCTGATACAGGGTCTGAACTGGCGGCTGGAACCTCTGCAAACGCCCCCGGCTCTGCCCCGAGGCTCGACACGGGTTCCTGCACAGCCTCTGGAACGGGGTCTGAAAAAATCCACCAAAGCACCAGCGCAAGCACCGCCAAGAAAACGGCCCCCATCCCAGCCAGCACCGCAGGCTGCGCCAAAAGCGGCGCAGGCGGTGGATTTTGAAATGGGCTGATGATCGGCGGACCACTGTCGCGCACCCGCGCCGCCAGAACTGGGCGCGGATCGCCGCTGCGCTGTTCAGACTTGGGCAAGCCCTGGGCCACCGCGACGCGCGCCACAACCCCCGCAGCCCCAACAGCCGCACGCCCCAAACGCCCAACCTTCGGCCGTGGATCCGGGATGGGCAGCGGCTTTGCGCCCAATGATGGGCCAACTGCCGGCTCAATATCCGGCAAAGATGGTGAAATGACCGACACCGGACCGACACGCGCGCCGGGCTGCTGTGTCGGCACATCGGGCAGCGCTGCATCAATTGCCACAGGTGCAGCCACGCCAAGAACCGGATCGGGCATGATGTCTTGCACCGGAACATCGAACGCGGCTGGCGCTTCGGGGACAGCCGCAGTGGGGGACGGCGCAGCGGGGGACGGCGCAGTGGGAGACGGCGCAGTGGGAGACGGCGGCATTGGTAATGCAGTGGCCGTGTCTCTGATCTCTTTGGGCTGAGGTTGAGCCACCGCCGTGGCTGAAAGCTCAGGCTCAGGCTTAGGCTCAAGATCAGGCTCAAATACCACATCGAGTTTTGATGTCACATCAATGGGCTCTGCCAGATCGGTCACAGCGTCTAACGGCTGGGCCGCCATCGTCTCTGTTTTAAACGCACCATCGTTTCGTGCTGGCAGATCGGCATCATGGGCCGCAGGCTTGGCAGGTGCACCGCGCCCCAAAGGATGGGAAAGATCATTGGGGGCTGGGCGTGGTGTATCTGGGGCTGGCTCTTGCACATCAGAACTTGGCTGTTGCACATCTATTTTAGGTTCAGATTTCGCCGCAAAGTCCAATAAATCCAACTGAGCGCTTGCCAAAGGTTGCGGCACAGGCGGGGCTGTGGGCAGGCTATCGGTGACAGCCGCGGCCGCTGGCACTGCGGGCGCATCCGGATCTGGCACAGGCGCATCATCACGCGGGATCCGTGTGCCCTTGGGCAGTGCCGCCGTGATGCCAAAAAATGGCTCACCCGTAAATTCTGCTGGATCTGGCCGGGCCACAAAGGAAATCGGCTCAAACCCATGTTCAAGCGCAAAGGCCTCGGCCTCGGCCAAAGTCTCACGGGCGATCACCGCAACTTGCACCGTTGGGCCAGCGCCAACCCAATCGAAAGCCAAATCTGGAACCTGATAAGGGGTCCGGCCGATCAACGCACTTTTGATTTGGCTGCGCTGCTTTTGCCACCCCGGCCCCAGAGCCTCAACTTTCGTGTAAAGGATCTGATCGCCCGGCAGCACCAATTTTACGCCACCGCCCGCATCAAGATCATCCGCCATCCTGCGCAGATCAGCCAAACTTTGGGCAAAACCAGCATCGGCCATCAAAGCACGGCCCAACTCGACCCAGCCCTGCGCCACTCTGTGCATAAGCACGACACCATCTGCAGAAAACAAAAGGGCAAAGGCAGGTTTCATGCGCCAATTTTACCGAATCCGGGGGCCATAAATCAACCCAAGTTGCGTGCAGCCCTACCCTAAAGCAGGATTTGCGCGATGAAAAGAAAAACACCCCGAAAAACGTTTCGCAAACAGCAAAACCATGCGAAGCTGCACGCGAAAGTTGTATTGAGCGTTGAGGATAAAATGACAAAATTGGCCCCCACCCTTACACTGATGTCTGCCCTGCTGTGCGCTTTGCCATTTCAGGGCCGCAGCCAAGACATCACACAGCTTGCCTTGGTTCAGACCAGCCCCATTATCACGGTTACAGGTACCGCGAGTGTCAGCGTGCCGCCCGATATGGCGACGATTCGGATGGGCCTGCGTAACACAGCCGGCACGGCCGCCGCCGCCCTAACGCGCAATTCGCAAGATATGACAGCGCTGCTGCAAAGTTTGGCTGCAATGGGCATTGCGCCACGCGATATTCAAACCCAAGGGCTGTCGTTAAACCCCGATATCAAATACGATTCCACCGGACGCAAACCACCCCAAATTGAGGGCTATACCGCCGAAAACGGGGTAGAGCTTCGGGTGCGTGATCTCAGCCAACTGGGAAATATTCTTGATCAGGTTGTCCAAAACGGGGCTACAACTTTGAATGGGCTAAGTTTTGGGCTGATCGACCCCGCCCCAAAACGCGATGAAGCACGCCGCAGCGCAGTTGCCGATGCCCAACACCGCGCCACGCTTTACGCAGCTGCTGCGGGCGTGCGACTGGGCGGCGTTCGCAAGATATCAGACATCGAATCTGGCCAAAATCCACGCCCCATGATGGCGATGCGCGCAATGGCACCCGGCGCAGACAGCGTGCCAATTGCTGAGGGTGAAATCAGCCTGAGCGCGTCGGTTA
The DNA here is from genome assembly GCA_937895435.1 of uncultured Paracoccaceae bacterium. GTDB lineage: Bacteria > Pseudomonadota > Alphaproteobacteria > Rhodobacterales > Rhodobacteraceae > CALAXT01. Next base: position 83,605 of record CALAXT010000056.1, read on the forward strand.
TGATGGAATTTGATCTTTTGAATTGAAGCATGCGGCCCGGTCATATCCCGGGCCGCACAAGATACCCGGCTTAGGCCGTCGCTGTCGCCAAGGCCTGATCAAGATCAGCGATCAGATCACCGGCGTCTTCGATCCCGATCGACAGACGTACCACGTTTGGCCCAGCCCCCGCCAATACCTGCGCCTCGGGGCTGAGCTGGCGATGGGTGGTTGAAGCCGGGTGGATGATCAACGACCGCGTGTCGCCCAAATTTGCCACATGGCTGAACAATTTCAAGCTATCGACCAACTTAACGCAGGCCTCATATCCACCCTTAACGCCAAAGGTAAACAGCGCCCCCGCTCCTTTTGGGCAGATATGCGCAACCCGGCCATTATAGGGCGATGAGGCCAGACCAGCATACGTAACAAAATCAACCCTTGGGTCGGCCTCAAGCCATTCAGCCACGCGCTTGGCGTTGGCCACATGGCGCTCCATCCGGAGGCTGAGGGTTTCAATGCCCATCAACGTGTAATGCGCGCCCTGTGGGTTCATCGTCATGCCCAGATCCCGCAGACCAATTGCAATCGAATGAAAGGTAAAGGCCATCGCGCCCAGCGCCGGATGAAAAGCCAGACCGTGATATGCAGGCTCAGGCTCGGACAGGCTGGGGAACTTACCGCTGGCCGACCAATCGAAATTGCCACTGTCAACAACGACACCACCCGTGACCGTGCCATTGCCCGTCAGATATTTCGTCGCAGAGTGCACAACCAACGTTGCGCCATGCTCGATCGGGCGGCACAAGAACGGCGTGGCGGTGGTGTTATCCACAATGAGCGGCAAACCAACGCGGTTGGCCACGGCCGACAGCGCATCCAAATCGCTGACATAACCACCCGGGTTGGCGATGGTTTCGCAAAAGATCGCACGCGTGTTTTCATCAACCGCTGCCTCAACCGCCGCCAGATCGTCGGTATCCACGAACTTGGCCGACCAGCCGAATTTACGGATTGTGTTGGTGAACTGCTGCACCGTCCCCCCATAGAGCCGGTTCGAGGCCACGATATTGCAACCCGGCGACATCAACGGAAACAGAGCCATGATCTGAGCCGCATGCCCAGATGAGCAGCACACCGCCCCCACGCCGCCCTCAAGTGCGGCCACCCGTTCGGCCAAGGCAGAAACAGTCGGGTTGGTCAAACGCGAGTAAATATATCCGACCTCTTGCAGGTTAAAAAGCGCCGCCGCGTGATCGGCATCACGAAACACATAGGCCGTCGTTTGGTAAATCGGCACTTGGCGCGCACCCGTCGCCGGATCGGGGCGGGCCCCAGCGTGAATCTGCAGGGTCTCAAAGGCATAAGCGTCGGTCATGGCATCCTCCTGAAATTTGCGCCGATGTTAGGCAATGCGGTCGCACTGCACAATATCTGGCAGCATGTGCGCGACGCTGCCACAGGCCCGGCACAGGTTTTTTACGGAATATTGGCGCTGCATCCACCCATACAGGGCGACAGCGTGCCAGCCGTGCCACCGCATTCGGGCAAAGGTTCTGGCCAAATGGGGTGCTTAGGAAAATATACCCTATTTCCAAACAGCCCAAAGATGCCCCGTCTTTACAACTCTTCCACCATCAAGACACCTTGAACCGCACGCAATGCGCCCTTGATTTGTGGCGTCACCGGATAAGGCGTGGGCAGAGTAATATCAATTTCTTGGCCCATATCGGGTTCGGCCACGCACAGGCTGATGGGCGCACGCACCCCCGCCCCGCCCCCTTCGGCCATTCGCGCCAAAAGCGCGGCCACCGATGGCAAGGCGCCCGCCGCACCAATATGAATGCGCAACCCCGCTACGCCCGCATCTGCCACAACCGCATCGATGGGTTGCACTGCGCGCGCCAACAGCTTGAGCGTATCACCCTCTGATGTGGCCTCAACCGTCAGCACAACGTTTTGTCCCGGTTCAAGATAAACCCGCCCCGCATCCAGCACATCAGAAAACACCGTGACCTCATAAAGCCCAGTTGGATCTGACAGGCCAACAAAGGCAAAGCGGTTGCCCCGCGCCGATTTGCGTTCTTGACGCACCGACACGGTGCCTGCAATTTTGCCAACCATCGCCCCTGACTGTGCGGCGCGGGCGATCTCGGTCAGGGTCTGCACGCCTTTGCGTTTCAACGCTCCGGCATAGTCATCCAACGGGTGGCCCGACAAGTAAAACCCAACCGCCTGATGTTCAGCCCCCAGCCGCTCAATCGGCAGCCAATCATCAACAACCGCCAAGCGGGGTTCGGGCAAATCTTCGCCCGCTGTGCCAAACAGCGATACCTGTGCTGAACCTGCCGCCTCTTGCAGCGCGGCAGACCAAGCGACCAAAGCATCCAAACTGTCAAACACCCGTCTGCGGTTTGGCTCTAGCAAATCAAACGCCCCAGCGCGGGCCAGCATTTCCAGTGGGCGCTTGCCAATACGCTTCATGTCGACCCGCCGCGCAAAGTCGTGCAGGCTGGCAAAGGGCCGATCACCACGCGCGGTCACAATGGTCTGCATCGCCTCGCCGCCCACGTTTTTCAGCGCACCCAGCCCATAGAGCAACTGCCCGTCAACCACCCCAAACCGTGCCAACGACCGATTGACACAAGGTGGCACCACCGGAATACCCAGCCTGTCCACCTCGCGTTTGAACAGGCTCAGCTTGTCGGTCAGATGCATATCGCCATTCATCACCGCCGCCATAAACTCGACCGGGTGATTGGCCTTGAGCCAAGCGGTTTGATAACTGACCACCGCATAGGCGGCCGCGTGAGATTTGTTAAACCCGTAGTTGGCGAATTTCTCCAAAAGGTCAAAGACCTCAGCGGCCTTCTTTTCGGGCACACCATTGGCCGTGGCACCGGTCACAAATTTAGGGCGTTCTTTCGCCATTTCTTCGGCGATTTTTTTCCCCATCGCCCGGCGCAGCAAATCGGCCCCACCCAAGCTGTAACCCGCCATCACCTGCGCAATTTCCATCACCTGTTCTTGGTAGACGATGATGCCTTGGGTTTCGGCCAAAATGTGATCAATCGAAGGGTGGATTGATTCCAGCGGTTTCAGCCCGTTTTTCACCTCGCAATAGGTGGGGATGTTTTCCATCGGACCGGGGCGATAAAGTGCCACAAGTGCCACGATATCTTCGATACAAGTGGGGCGCATACGCCGCAGCGCATCCATCATGCCCGAGCTTTCCACCTGAAACACCGCCACCGTGCGCGCGCTGGCATAAAGCGCATAGCTGGCAGGATCATCCAACGGGATGCGCGAAATATCTACCGTTACCCCCCGTTGGGCAATCAGATCGATGGCGTTTTGAATGACTGTCAGGGTTTTCAGGCCCAAAAAATCAAATTTAACCAAGCCGGCCGCTTCGACCCATTTCATGTTGAACTGGGTGGCCGGCATATCTGAGCGCGGATCTCGGTAAAGCGGTACCAGCGCATCAAGGGGCCGATCCCCGATCACCACGCCCGCCGCGTGTGTTGAGGCGTTGCGCAAAAGCCCCTCAACCTGACCGGCGTAATCCAGCAGCCGCGCCACAACCTCTTCTGCTTTGGCCGCTTCGCGCAGCCGCGGCTCGTCGGCCAACGCTTTGGCGATAGATACCGGCTTCACGCCTTCGACCGGGATCATCTTGGACAGGCGATCAACCTGCCCATACGACATCTGCAACACCCGCCCCACATCGCGTACCGCAGCCTTGGACAGCAACGCACCAAACGTAATGATTTGCCCCACCTTGTCGCGACCATAGCGATTTTGCACATAGGCAATCACTTCTTCGCGGCGATCCATGCAGAAATCGATATCAAAATCCGGCATCGATACCCGTTCAGGGTTCAAAAACCGTTCAAACAAAAGCTTATAGCGCAGCGGATCAAGATCGGTGATGGTCAACGCATAGGCCACCAGACTGCCCGCCCCCGAGCCTCGGCCAGGGCCCACCGGAATGCCATGATCTTTGGCCCATTTGATAAAATCGGCCACAATCAGAAAATAACCGGGAAACCCCATTTTTTCGATGATTCCCAGCTCAAAATCCAATCGCGCATCATAGTCTGCGACTGGGGCCGCGTGCTCAATCACCGCCAGACGCGCCACCAGCCCCTCTCGGGCCTGACGACGCAGCTCTTCTACTTCGTCTTCTGCAAATTTTGGCAAAATCGGCGCGCGTTTGGCCACTTTGAACGCACATCGTTTCGCAATTTCAACGGTGTTTTCAATCGCTTCAGGCAAATCAGCGAAAAGGGCAGCCATATCTTCGGGCGATTTGAAATAATGCTGCGGGCTCAGCCTGCGGCGGGGTTCTTGCTGATCGACATAGGCGCCATCAGCAATGCACAATAGCGCGTCATGGGCCTCATACATTGTCGGCTTGGGAAAATAGACATCATTGGTGGCCACAAGCGGCAGCCCCATCGCATAGGCCATTTCGACAAAGCCACGCTCCGTCGATGCCTGATGCGCGGGGGGCTGGCCTCCCTCACCAGGGTGGCGCTGCAATTCGATATAGATCCGCCCCGGATAAATCGCCGCCAGATCGCGCAGCATTGCCTCAGCCTTGGGGCGTTGGCCGGCCTGCAACAGCTTGCCCACTGGCCCGTCAGCCCCCCCCGTCAGACAGATCAGCCCTGTCGCATTGGCCGCCAAATCGTCCATACTGACAAAGGGCAAGGCGCTGCCTGGCCGCAGATAAAGACATGAATTTAGTCGCATCAACGCATCATATCCGGCCTCAGATTGCGCCAGAAGAACCAATGGTGCCCCTGGTTGCGGCTTATCACCCACAACCGCGTTCGGGGCCGCAAGCGTGATTTGGCACCCCACAATCGGTTGCACCCCTGCACCGCTCAGCGTGACCGAAAACTCTAACGCCGCAAACATGTTGTTGGTATCTGTCAGCGCCACAGCAGGCATGGCATGCGTCTGGCACAGACCCGCCAATTTCTTGATCGGAACCGCACCTTCCAAAAGCGAATATTCAGAATGGACACGCAGGTGGATGAATCGGGGTTTGCTCATATCCCATCGCTAGCGGAAGATGGCGCGATATTCATCCCCTTTTTTGGTCGCAGCGGGGGCCAATTATGGCCGCACTGGCCGCAGCGGTTAGAGGATCAGATGCTGCGCGGCAATTGTCGCACCTGCGTCAATGGCAATTTCAAAATCGGCCAGCCCATCCCCATCGGTATCCGCCGATAACCAACCTTGGACAAACCGCAGCTGCCCCGCTGCACTAAATTCATCAGATCCGATGAAACTCAGCGCTTGCTTCCCAGCCAGATTGGTATTGCCATCAAGGCCAGACAAATCAATCTGGTCGCCTTGGCCGGCCCGGAAATCGGTGATGCGATCTGCGCCACGTGCCGTGCCACTGTCTGCCAGCGCAACAAACACAAATACATCTGCCCCACGTCCACCGGTCAAAATGTCACGCCCCAGCGCGCCTTCGAGGCGGTCACTGCCATTGCCCCCCAGCAACGTGTCATTGCCCTGCCCCCCCAACAGACGGTCCTCGCCAGACCCGCCACGCAGCTGATCCGCACCATTCCCCCCCAACAAACGGTCATTGCCACCATTGCCATAAAGCTGATCTTTTCCACCGTTCCCATTCAGCACATTGGCCGCAGCATTGCCCCACAAACTGTCACGCCCATTGCCAGAGACAATATTTTCAATTCCCATCAAGATATCGCGGCCCTGCCCAGTGTCTTGCACGCCTGAATTGGCCAAAGTGACCTGAATGGCACCTTTTCCACTGAAGATGGCGGTATCAACCCCTGCCCCACCCACCAGCTTGTCATCGCCCGCCCCACCGTCCAACCGGTCAGCCCCCCGACCACCCAACAGCGTGTCATCGCCCATATTGCCCCAAACCCTGTTGCCAGCATCATTGCCAACAACGCTGTCATTGCCACTGCCCGCAATCAGGTTTTCAAGAATCGTTGCACCCGAAATTACCAGATTGCCACGCAACCCAAGAACATCAGATATGCCCTCAGGGCGCAGGTCGATATTCTGATTTAATACATCAGGTGACAGGTTCAACAAATCGCGCCCGCCGGTATCGTGGATCGTCAAGGTGACAGGCCCACCCTCGTAAATAGAAAAATTGCGGGGATCTTCGTCAAAGATTTGGCCACAGAGCAGCCCCATATATCCCCCAACATTCGAACCAGCCCCCCACACCGAATTGCCGCCAAAGGCCTCACTCGCGCCATAGATCGACTGAATGGCCAAAATATCAGCCGGCATAGGGGTAACGACAAGGGCGTAGCTGGCATCGATAAACGTATTATCGGTTTGAGAAAAATATGACATAATCGTCGCCTGCCAACTGTCGTTGGCATAGGATTGATCATATCCATAAATGGCATTGCCATCATAATAGCCTGCATGGTCCAAGCCCAGCGCATGGCCGATTTCATGGATATACGTTTGAAAGGAATAACTGTCGATCGAAGTGCCATAATCGGCAAGCCAATACGTGCTGATGTTCACTTCAGCACTAAAGATTTCGCCATAAATGGGCGTCACCGCATAAGCGCCAGCGTCATCGTCATCAAAGCTGATCTGTCCACCCCATTGCACTTCTTCAAAATGCAGGCCCGCCACATTGGTCCAAGCTTCCAGTGCCCAACGCGCCAATTGCTGGCCTTGCACCGTCAAGCCCGTCAGATTAACCGTCAGCGTATCACCAGCACGGGCATCAAATGCCAAGTCCGACCGCGTCAAGACTTCGGCAATCTCATCATAAGAAATGGCAACGTCAGGGGTATCGATCGGATCCGTCGGCGTATTTGGATCGGTTGGGGTGCCTGGGTCTGGCTCCACGTCGGTCCACTCGATCAGCGACAGCGTATAGCTGCCGGTGCCATACATCAAATATTGTGCTGAACTGACCGACAGGTAATAGACGCCCGTCATAGACACCGAAAATGTCAGAGATGCGTCAAGGCCAAGCCCGCCATCATCATCA
>CALAXT010000057.1 GCA_937895435.1 uncultured Paracoccaceae bacterium
GGATTTTGTCAAAACTATCGGTTTTCGCGCCGGTCAGCGGATCAATTTCCAAAATTGCCTCTAGCTCGTCGCCAAAAAACGAAAACCGCCATGCCCGGTCTTCCAAATGCGCTGGCCACAGTTCCAAACTGTCGCCGCGCACCCGAAAGCTGCCACGCTGAAAGCCCTGATCATTTCTGCGATATTGCTGGGCGATCAGCTCGGCCATCATCTGACGGATATCATAGGGCTGACCGGCGATCAGGTCTTGGGTCATGGCCGAATATGTTTCGACTGACCCAATGCCATAGATGCACGAAACAGAGGCCACGATAATAACGTCATCGCGCTCTAACAGCGCGCGGGTGGCCGAGTGGCGCATCCGGTCAATCTGTTCGTTGATTTGGCTTTCTTTTTCAATATAGGTGTCTGAGCGTGCGACATAGGCCTCGGGCTGATAATAGTCATAGTAAGATACGAAATATTCGACCGCATTATCAGGAAAAAAGCTTTTGAATTCGCCATAAAGCTGGGCGGCCAACGTTTTGTTGGGCGCCAGAATGATAGCAGGGCGTTGGGTCTGTTCGATGATTTTCGCCATCGTGTAAGTTTTGCCGGTGCCGGTAGCCCCCAGCAGAACTTGATTATGCTCGCCCCCCCTTAGGCCCGCAGTAAGTTCAGCGATCGCATTGGGCTGATCACCGGCCGGCTCAAAGGGACTGGCCAACCGAAAGGCCCGCCCGCCTTCCAGTTTGGGACGGGTCAAGACCTCGGGGCGGGTGGTCAGGGCGTTGGTGGCATTATGCGGCATTGCTGATTCCTTGCAGTCTGCCCAAGGTGCTTATCTTGCCAAGATGGGGCGGCCAACGCCATAGGCAAGGGGACGTTCGGGATTGGCCTTGGTGCAGGGCCACAATGGCTTGCGATCGTCGTCGATTTTGGCGATAAGCGTTGCAAATATCGAAGGTTCCACGAAGGTTCCACGGAGGTTCCCTTGTCTGCACGCATCTTTCAGCCTGCCCGCACCGCCACGCAATCTGGCACCGCTAAAACCCATACATGGGTTTTAGAGTTTGACCCCGCCGCCCGGCGCGGCATTGACCCGTTGATGGGGTGGACCAGTTCAACCGATACCCAGTCGCAGGTGCGGCTGCGTTTTGAAAGCCAGGCCGCAGCCGAAGCCTATGCCACGGCGCAGGGTATTGCGTATGTTGTGGTCCAGCCAAAACCCCGCAGTGCCAATGTGCGCCCAGGCGGTTATGGGGATAACTTTGCCACCCATCGCCGTGGTGCCTGGACGCATTGATCCCCTTGGCCGCAGGTGCGCCGATCACCGCTTGATCGCCGGATGTTCTTTGGTCCATAAGCGGGACATGGCCCCGTAGCTCAACTGGATAGAGCACGGACCTTCTAAGTCTGGGGTTGGGGGTTCAAGTCCTCCCGGGGTCGCCATTTACGGGTTCAGGGGCAAAGGGTGCCGCGTTTGAAAACACGGATTACCGAACTTTTCGATATCGCGCATCCAATTTTGCAGGGTGGGATGCACCATGTTGGGCAGGCCGATCTGGCGGCGGCTGTGTCAAATGCCGGTGGGCTGGGCATTATTACCGCGCTCAGTCAGGGCACGCCCAAAGGACTTGCGGCTGAAATTACCCGTGCCCGCCGATTGACGGATCGGCCCTTTGGCGTGAACCTTACCTTTCTGCCGACACTTGGTGCGCCCGATTATCCGGGCTTTGTCCAAGCGATCATTGCGGGCGGCGTTCGGATTGTGGAAACCGCAGGGCGCAACCCGGCCGCGCATATGCCCGCGCTCTTGGCTGCTGGCGTCAAGGTTATTCACAAATGCACATCAATCCGGCACGCCAAAAAAGCGCAGGATATCGGATGTGTGGCAGTCAGCATGGATGGCTTTGAATGTGCGGGTCATCCGGGTGAAGATGACGTGCCCAATTTTATTTTGTTGCCGCTGGCGGCGCGGGCACTGCGGGTGCCCTTTGTGGCTTCGGGTGGCATGGCGGATGGGCGCAGCCTTGTGGCGGCACTGGCGCTGGGGGCCGAAGGGATCAGTATGGGGACACGCTTTTTGATGACCCAGCAGTCGCCGGCCCATGCCAATGTCAAAGCGGCCATTCTAGCCGCGTCAGAGCGCGACACGGCGCTGATCATGCGCCCGCTGCGCAACACCGAACGTGTGCTGAAAAACGCATCTGTTGCACGCATTTTAGAAACTGAGCAGCGTTTGGGGGCGGCGCTTGGGTTTGATGACATCGCAGCTGAGGTCGCGGGGGTTTATCCGCGCGTGATGATAGAGGGCGATATGACGGCTGGTGCGTGGTCTTGTGGAATGGTGGCAGGACTGATTGATGATGTGCCCGATTGCGCCACCCTGATCAATCAGATCATGGCTGATGCCGAGGCCATCATTACCAAACGTTTGGCCCAGATTGTTGCGCCGCAATAGGCCAAACGCCCCCCAATGAGGTTGATTTAAAGGTTTGGTTATAACAGCTGCATTTGTCTGGCCAGCATTGCTGCGTGGGTGCGGTTACGGGCGTTCAGCTTCATGCAGATTGAGCGCATGTGCATTTTAATGGTGACCTCGCTCAGGCCAACCTCCCATGCGATTTCTTTGTTGGTTTTTCCACTGGTCACATAACGCAACACGCCCAGCTCTTTTGTGCTGAGTTTTGATTTACGTTCCGCCCCTGTCGTTTTTTCAGAATAGCTGAGCATATTGCTGCGGTTCAGGAACGAAATTGGCAAGAAGACCTCGCCAGTTTTGATCAAACGCAAGGTATTTGACAGCGATTTGAACGGCAATGATTTGGGCACCAAACCCCGCACACCCAAATCAATTGCTTTGGCAACAAATTCTGGATCGGCCTCGGCAGATAGCAACACGATTGCGCTGTTTGGGTGCCGTTCGACCAGATCTTGCAGGGTTGTCAGCCCATCCACCCCAGAGATATTCAGATTCAGCAGAATGATATCAATCGGGTCTGCTTCGCCGGCTTTGGTGTTGAGTTCCTCTAACGTTCCCGCTGTTGAAACAGTAAAGTCAGGGTCACACATCAGCGCAACCGAGATCGCATCACGCAGCAATTGATGCTCATCTGCGACCAAAAGTGAGATCTTCTCAGTCATTTTGACAGGTAGGTCTGCATAAGATGGTTTCTTCCATATTCAGATCATATTTTAACCTTTATGAACGTGCATATTAATTAATATGATGATCATAAAGTTCTTTCTAACACTAACGCTAATAGATTTCACAGATAAAGTCGACAATTTAGTTCGAAATAGCCGTATATGATCTTTCGTATATAATGCGTCATAAATATGTCACATTGTGTTTTCGTTGTTCGCGTCAGTAAAGTTGGATTTACGGCGTATTTTACTAGAAAATCGTCGAATTTTTGCAATATTCGCCATAACTCAAAAGAAAATGTCCCCAAGGCAGGCTTGGGGGCATCGTTCTCAAAAGGATAGGTGGGCAGGTGTCAGCCCAGCAGGCTGCGCACCTTTTCTGCGGTTGCTTCGGCTGTGATGCCCATTTCAGCATAAAGCCGCTCAGCCGGGGCCGATGCGCCAAAATCCTGCATCCCGATAAAGCCAGATTTGGCCGACCGGCCACCCTCAGCGCACAGCCATTTATCCCAACCAAAACGCAGCCCAGCTTCGATCGCAACCCGCACCGGGCCTGCGGGCAGAACGCGTTTGCGATAGGCGTCTGGCTGGGCCTCAAACAGTTCCCAGCATGGCATTGAAACAACACGCGTGCCGATACCCTGCGCCTCAAGCAGGGCGCGGGCAGCCATCGCGATTTCAACCTCAGACCCGGTCGCCATCAAAATCGCCTGACGCTTTCCGGTGGCCTCGGCCAGGATATATGCGCCCTGTGCACTCAGGTTGCGCGCAACATGTGTGGTGCGCAACGTGGGCAGGTTTTGCCGGCTGAGTGCCAGAACCGACGGTGTTTCTTGCGTGCTCAGCGCCAGTTCCCACGCTTCGGCGGTTTCCACCGCATCGGCGGGGCGGAAGACCCATGTATTGGGGGTGGCGCGGCAGATTGCCAGATGTTCAACTGGCTGATGGGTTGGCCCATCTTCGCCCAAGCCGATGGAATCATGCGTCATTACATAGACGGTCGGCACTTTCATCAGGGCCGACAGCCGCATCGCGCCGCGGGCATAGTCGGTAAAGCACATAAACGTGCCACCATAGGGGCGCACGCCGCCATGCAGCGCCATGCCGTTCATGGCTGCTGCCATACCGTGTTCGCGAATCCCGTAGTGAATATAGCGCCCCTTGCGGTTTTCAGGCGAAAAAATTCCCAGATCGGCGGTTTTTGTCAGGTTTGAACCCGACAGATCTGCCGAGCCACCAATGGTTTCCGGCATCACAGGGTTAATCGCGGCCAGCGCCAATTCTGACGCTTTGCGGGTGGCGATCTTGGGGGCTGTTTCGGAAAGGTGCTTTTTGTGCGCGCGGATGGCAGGGATCAGGCGTTTGGGTGCCGCGCCTGACATTTCGCGCGTAAAATTGGCCTGACGCGCAACGGGCATCGCGGCCAAGCGCGTTTCCCATTCTTGGCGGGCAGCACCGCCGCGGGCCCCGATTGCTTCCCATGCTGCTTTGATGTCGGCTGGAATCACAAAGGCTGCATGCGGCCAGCCATAGACGGCGCGGGTCGCGGCAATTTCCTCAGCACCCAGTGGCGCGCCATGTGCCCCGGCTGTGTCTTGTTTCTTGGGTGAGCCAAAGCCGATATGGGTTTTGCAATCAATCAGAACGGGTTTGTCAGAGTTGCGCGCCGCGCTCAGGGCTCGGTCGATATCTTCGGGATCATGGCCATCGCAGTGCAGCACGTTCCAACCAGCCGCAGCAAACCGGGCGCGCTGGTCTGTGATATCAGAGAGGCTGATTTTGCCATCGATTGAGATATCGTTATTGTCCCACATCACGATCAGGTGGTTGAGCTTTTGCATGCCAGCCAGCCCGATTGCCTCATGGCTGATGCCTTCCATCAGGCAGCCATCGCCGGCGATGACATAGGTGTAGTGGTCAACGATCTTGGCGCCAAATCGTGCGCGCATCGATGCTTCTGCGATGGCAAAGCCCACCGCATTGGCAATTCCTTGGCCCAGCGGGCCCGTGGTGGTTTCGATGCCCTGGGCATGGCCATATTCGGGATGGCCTGCGGTGATTGCACCCCACTGGCGGAAATTGCGGATCTGATCCAACGTCATGTCGCTATAGCCGGTCAAGTGCAGCAGCGCGTAAAGCAGCATAGATCCGTGGCCTGCCGACAGAATGAACCGATCGCGGTCGGCCCAGTTTGGCGCGCTTGCGTCAAACTTCAGATGCTTTTCAAACAACACTGTTGCCACATCGGCCATGCCCATCGGCATGCCGGGGTGGCCCGAGTTTGCGGCCTGAACGGCATCCATGGTCAGCGCGCGGATCGCGCAGGCCTTTTGCCAATGATCCGGATGCGCGGCGCGCAGGCTTGCAATATCCACGGGGTCACTCCTTGGTTGATATCTTTGCGCGGTTGATAGCACCCCCATGTCGAAGATCAAGCGCCGCTGCGTTGCCAATTTGCCCAATTCCGCGCAAAGTGGCAGGCTAAATGCAAGAATCGCCAGAATTGGGCGGCTTTGAACAGGCTGCCCCTGTCATGGCAAAGGAGACGCAGGCGGAATGACTGATATTTCCGAGCTAGAGCGGCGCATTAGCTATGCGCTGGAACGGATTGCCAGATCGGCAGACCGGGTGGTGAATCATACACCCACCGATGGCGATATGGGCGTTCATCCCGATCCGTTGTCGGAAGAGTTGAAAGAGCGTTTAGCCCAGCTTAGCCATGACTATGATGCCCAGGGTGCCGCGCTGCTAGAGGCTCGGGCAACTCTGGAAGCGCTTGCTGAAAGCAATCGTGCCTTGCGTGCGGGTGCTGACCAAGATGGTGCGGAACCCGTCAATAACGCCGATGGGCGCAGCATGGAGCGTCGTCTGGCCGACTTACATTTGGCCAATGAAAGTTTGCGCGCCGAAGTGGCAGCCATGCGGGCCACGCATGCGGCTGAACGTGCCGAGTTGGCTGCGCTTTTGTCGCAATTACGCCCGTTGATAGAGGATCAGATGGATGCCTGAGCTGACGATAACCATCGGTGCGCGCCAATTTCAGGTGGCCTGTCAAACGGGTGAAGAACCCTATTTGCAGGCCGCTGCCAAAATGCTCGACACTGAGGCGCAGAGTGTTCTGGCCGATATGCAGCGCTTGCCCGAAGCGCGGATGTTGCTCATGGCGGGGCTTTTGCTGGCTGATAAAACAACCGGCCTGACTGAACGACTGACCGAGGCTGAGGCCGAGATGGATGCCCTGCGGGCTGAAATCAGCCGCCTGCGCCATGCGCCAGCCCCCGCGCCGCAACAGGTTCAGGTGGCGGTCTTGCCTGCAGGTTTGGCCGAAGCGCTGGCCGATATCGCAGCCCGGGCCGAGGCATTGGCCGATCATTTGGAAGAGCGTGTAGGCTAGGCGCGGGCATCGCCCATTTTGCTGGCCATTTTGGGTGGACGGGCGCCAAAAAACAAAAAGCCCAGTCTGTGACTGGGCTTTTTTCGATCTTGGTTTGTGTGTTAGGCCAAGCAGCTGTGCTTAGCCATTGGCTTCGCGGATTTTCGCGGCAGCGTCTTTGTCAAAGGCGACACCTTCGGTTTCAAACAGCTGATCCAGCTCACCCGACAGGGTCATTTCGGTGATGATATCGCACCCACCAACAAATTCACCTTTGACATAGAGCTGAGGGATCGTGGGCCAATCTGAGAAATCTTTGATGCCTTGGCGGATACCTTCATCTGCGAGCACGTTCACATCGGCGAATTCTACGCCCATGTAATTCAGCACACCCGCCACCCGGCTGGAAAAGCCGCATTGCGGCATCGATTTCGTACCCTTCATGAACAACACGACCGCGTTGCTGGACAGGGTTTCGCGGATCTGATTTTCAGCGTCGCTCATTTTTCACTCCGGTGCTTTTGTGGTCAGGGCAAGGGCATGGAGTTGGCCATTTGCGCCATCCATCTTGCCTTTCAGCGCGGCATAGACCGCGCGTTGTTGTTGAACGCGGTTTTTGCCGCGAAAGCTTTCATCAATAACTTCGGCAGCATAGTGGTTTCCGTCGCCGGCTAGATCGGTGATTGTGATCTTGGCCAAAGGAAAGCTGGCGCGGATCAGATCTTCGATTTCTTGTGCCTGAATGGCCATGGTTGTCCTCATGTCGCTTGGGTCAAATGTAGGTCGCGAAGTCTGGTGCCGCAAGGGGGATCAGACCACCCCCGGGGCGGCGGGTGTTTCAATGGCTGCGGCAAACGCGCCACGGTACAGCGCGCTCAGCGGTGCAATCGCTGTGCCCTCAGCCCCCAAATGTACGCGCGTGCCACCAAACCAGCCCACAATGGCTGCAGGGATCCCTGCTGTTTGGGCTGCTTGCAGCAAATCTTGGGCATTTGCGGGTGAGGCTGCAATCAGATAGCGGGCCTGATCTTCGCCAAAAAGCTGTCCGATGTCATCGGCTTCAAGCGACAACCCGATCCCAGCTGCATCGGCCATTTCAAACGCGGCAAGTGCCAGCCCACCATCCGACAAATCACAGGCTGCACCGATCAAGGCGCGGTGCGCCCGCAAAAATTCACCATGCGCCCGCTCGGCTTCTAGATCAACAGCCGGTGCATCGCCTGCCTCGATCCCAAAGGCTTCAACCAGCAGCGCTGATTGGCCCAGATGGCCGTTGGTCTGGCCGATCAAAACCGCCAGATCCCCCGCCACTGGCAAACCTGCAATCATCTCATCCAATGTGGCCAACAACCCCACTGCACCAATTGTAGGCGTGGGCAAGATTGGCGCGCCATCGGTTTCGTTGTAAAGCGATACATTGCCCGAAACGATGGGCATATCGAGCGCAATACAGGCTGCACCAATGCCCCGCAGTGCACCCACCAACTGCCCCATGATTTCGGGCTTTTCAGGATTGCCAAAGTTTAGGTTATCGGTCGTGGCCAAGGGGCGCGCCCCGACGGCGCAAAGGTTGCGATAGGCCTCGGCCACCGCTTGCTTGCCGCCTTCGAACGGATTTGCGCGGACATAGCGCGGTGTAACGTCAGAGGTAAAGGCAAGTGCCTTGGGCGTGCCATGCACGCGCACAACGCCCGCCCCCAAACCCGGCGCGCGCACCGTATCGGCCATCACCATGCTGTCATATTGTTCCCACACCCAAGACTTATGGCCATAAGAGGGGCTGGAAATCAGTGCGCGCAAAGCATCAAGCGGGCTGATATGCGGCAAAGCGGGCAGGGGGGGCGCTGGTGGGGTCTCGACCCACGGCCGGTCATATTCTGGCGCATTGCCCGACAGGGCACGCAGCGGCAGATCAGCCTTTACTTGATTGCCATGCATCACCAAAAAGCGGTCTTCGGCGATAGTTTCGCCAACAATCGCGAAATCAAGATCCCATTTGTCAAAAATGGCGCGGGCTTCGGCCTCTTTTTCTGGCCGCAGCACCATCAGCATGCGTTCTTGGCTTTCGGACAGCATCATTTCATAGGCGGTCATGGCGTTTTCGCGCACGGGCACGCGATCAAGATCAAGCCGGATCCCCAATTCGCCCTTGTCACCCATTTCAACCGCTGAACATGTCAACCCGGCCGCACCCATGTCCTGAATGGAAATCACGGCACCTGACGCCATCAGCTCAAGACAGGCCTCAAGCAGGCGCTTTTCGGTGAATGGGTCGCCCACCTGCACAGTGGGGCGTTTTTCCTCAATCGTATCGTCAAATTCCGCGCTGGCCATCGTGGCCCCGCCCACCCCGTCACGGCCAGTTTTGGCGCCCAGATAAACCACTGGCATCCCGACACCCGACGCTGCTGAGTAAAAAATTGCATCAACATCGGCCAGACCTGCGGCAAAGGCATTTACCAAACAGTTTCCGTTATAGGCTGGATGAAACCGAACTTCGCCTGCGATGGTTGGCACACCAAACGCATTGCCATAGCTGCCGATTCCTTCGACCACGCCTTTGACCAGATGCGCTGTGCGCGGGTGGCTGGGTGCGCCGAAAGACAGTGAGTTCATCGCGGCAATGGGGCGCGCACCCATGGTAAAGACATCGCGCAAAATTCCACCCACCCCAGTGGCCGCGCCCTGATGGGGTTCAATATAGCTGGGGTGGTTGTGGCTTTCCATTTTAAAGACGACAGCTTGGCCATCGCCGATGTCCACGACGCCCGCGTTTTCACCTGGCCCGCAAATCACCTGTGGCCCGGTCGTGGGCAGGGTCCGCAGCCATTTTTTTGAGGATTTGTAAGAACAGTGTTCGTTCCACATTGCCGAAAAAATACCAAGTTCGGTAAAGGTGGGTGTGCGCCCAATGATGCCCAGAATACGGCCGTACTCATCGGGCTTAAGCCCATGGGCTGCAATCAGCTCGGCGGTGATGGTTGGTTCTTGCATGCTATTCCCCAAGGCCCATAGATCTGTGGTGTTCTTAGGCGAATTGACCGCGCAGGAAAAGGGCCATGCTGGGCCGCATTTGGGGCGACCCCAGGCTGCTTGCTCGTGATGTCTAATCACAGCTTGCCTGATTTTTCGCCATGAGTGGCTAAATCTGCCGTGTTTTGCACCAATGACGTGAAAAATAAAAAAAAGGCCGAGCATAAGCTCGGCCCAAGTCCAACAGGGAGGTATGAAACAAAAACGAAAACGTCTCTGCTCATGGCGTGCAGATAGGCGCGCTTTTTGCTGCGTTCAAGAGATAAATTGCCGCGGCCGCAGCATAGCTGCCATGCGTTTTCGTCATGAGATAGGGAGCGGGGCTATTTCTCTCGAAACATGCCAAATTTTATAATCATTTCAGGCGGCGCGGCCTTTGCGATGAGCAATAATTTCTTCGGTCACAAAGTCGCGAAAAGCCGACACACGTTTTGAATGGCGCAGCTCTTGTGGATAGGCCAGAAACACCGGCACTTCGATACTTTCGACCGGATCAAGCACCCGCACAAGATTGGGGAAATCTTCGGTCAAATAATCGGGCAAGACCCCTACGCCCAAATGGCTTAGAACCGCCTGCAAAACGCCAAAATAGTTGTTCACCGTCAGGGTCGAGGGGATGTGGTAATCGAGCAATTGCTGCACAAGTGTGGCGCCCGCGCTGACTTGGGGCGCGCTTGGGCTTTGGCTAATCAGGCGATGATGGCTGAGATCTTCCATCGACAGCGGCACACCGCGATCGGCCAAATATTCAGAGGTCGCATAAAGCCGCATCCGAATATTCATCAGCCTTCGGCGGATCAGGTCGGCCTGACTTGGCTCTTTCATTCGAATAGCCACATCTGCCTCGCGCATCGGCAAATCCAACACGCGTTCCTCTAACATCAGATCCAGTTTAAGATCGGGATATTTCGCATAAAGCGCCGACAAACGCGGTGCCAACCACAGCGTGCCAAAGGCGGTGGTGGTGGTAACACGCAGCTCGCCAAACACTTCATCCTTACTGTCGCGAATGCGTGCTGATGCAGTATCAAGCCGCTTTGCCATGCCGGATGTGGCATCAAACAGCAGCTCGCCCTGTTCGGTCAGAATCAGCCCACGGGCGTGGCGGTGGAAAAGTGTGGTGTTCAGGCTTTCTTCCAGCGCGCGGATTTGGCGGCTGACGGCAGATTGCGACAAATGCAGAGATTCGCCAGCATGGGTCAGGCTGCCGGCATCCGCCACTGCGTGAAATATCCTCAGCTTGTCCCAGTCCATCCTGAAATCCTGTCTGTGCGTGTTCTCTCTAAATAGGCACGAATGCTGTAAACGCAACGTAACAATACGCTAAGTCTTTCAAATTTCTACTCTTTGATGTGATTTTTTTGGGCCTTGGGCAAAAATTAGGGCGAATGGACGGCCTTTGTCGCACAACTGTCGCACAGCCGTCATAAGACTGCCGCAGCAGGGCAGGGTAAGCACATTGCATAGTGTGCGCTCAGAAAGCCCGGCCCAGAGTTGACGCCCAAACAGGAGCGATAGGATGCAAAAGAATGAAATCGCCCGTGAGATCAGCTATGCCACTTCGGTGTCATCGCGCGGTGCGCGCACCCTGATCCGGGTGGTGGAAAATGCCACGGGCCGGATCGGGCTGATCCGCCGCGCGGCTGGCTATGAACATGAGGTCGCAAACGGTCGGCCATTTTGGGATGTGATTGTTGAGCGCTACGGCCTGTCGTTGAATGTCGTTGGTGGCAGTTTACAAAACATTCCGACCACCGGGCCTTTGGTGCTGATTTCCAACCACCCTTACGGCATTTTGGATGGTTTGGTGATGGGCCATCTGCTCAGCCGGTCACGCGGTGATTTTCGTATTTTGGCGCATTCCGTTTTTCGCCGCGCAGAAGAGTTGAACAAGATCATTTTGCCGATTTCTTTTGATGAAACCAAAGAGGCGGTGCGGCAAAACCTGAAAACCCGCGCCGATGCGCTGAGCTATTTGCATTCGGGTGGTGCGATCGGGATTTTTCCGGGGGGAACAGTGTCCACATCGGCCAAGCCTTTTGGTCGCCCGATGGATCCGGTTTGGCGTAACTTCACAGCCCGGATGATCTTGAAGTCAGGGGCAACGGTGGTGCCGGTGTTTTTTGATGGCCACAACAGCCGGCTTTTTCAATTGGCCAGCCACCTGCACTATACGTTGCGCATGGCGCTGCTGATTAAAGAGTTCCGCGCCCGTGTGGGTGGCCCGGTTGATTTGGTTATCGGCAAGCCGATTGAACCTGCACAAATGGCCAGGCTGAGTGGCGACCCCAGCCAGTTGATGGAGTTTTTGCGGGCACAAACTTATGCTTTGTCGCCCAATCCGCTGAAATCTCTCGACTATGGCAAAGAGTTCGAGGACAAGTACCGCGAAAAAGCGCAGGTGCGAAACTATGGCGGTCGGGGTATTTGATTCGGGTTTGGGTGGTCTGACGGTTCTGGGTGCAGTTGCCCGGCGTTTGCCAGATGTGCCATTTGTCTATTACGGCGATAATGCGCATGCCCCCTATGGTGTGCGTGACGCTGAGGATATTTTTCGGCTGACCTGCGCGGGGGTTGAGCGGCTTTGGGCCGAGGGTTGTGATCTGGTGATCTTGGCCTGTAACACCGCCAGCGCTGCCGCGCTTAAGCGGATGCAAGAAACTTGGGTGCCCAAGGATAAGCGGGTCTTGGGCGTGTTTGTTCCGTTGATTGAGGCGCTGACCGAACGCAATTGGGGCGATAATTCACCACCCCGACAGGTCGAAACCCGCAATGTGGCGCTGTTTGCTACCCCGGCGACTGTGGCCAGTCGTGCCTTTCAGCGCGAATTGGCGTTTCGCGCGATTGGGGTCGACGTTGAAGCGCAGCCCTGTGGCGGTTTGGTCGATGCCATTGAACATGGTGATATGATTTTGGCTGAGGTTTTGGTGCGTGGTCATGTCGAAGCATTGAAACGCCGCATGCCCGCGCCGCAGGCGGCGATTTTGGGCTGCACGCATTACCCGTTGATGGAAGAGACATTTGCCAATGCGCTTGGTCCTGATGTAAAAGTATTTTCGCAAGCATCGCTGGTGGCCGAAAGTCTGGCCGATTATCTGGCGCGCCACCCTGAGATGCGTGGGCCGGGTCTGCGCTCGGTCAATCTGACGACCGGCGATCCGCAGGCGGTGTCTGACAAAGCGATGCAATTTCTGCGGCGCCCGATGCCGTTTGAGGCGGCATAAACAGCCCAATGCAGGGCTGCAAGAAAGGGACATGATCGTGCACAATGTGGTTATTCTGGGGGCCAGCGGCTATACTGGGGCCGAACTGGTGCGGTTGATTTCCACCCACCCAAGTCTGCGCATCCACGCGCTTTCGGGGGAACGGAAGGCTGGCATGGCCTATGGCGATGTCTTTCCGCACCTGCGCCACCTCTCGTTGCCAGTTTTGCAAAAAATTGAAGAAATTAATTTTGCGGGTGTGGATTTGGTGTTTTGTGCATTGCCACATGCAACATCTCAGGCGGTGATTGCTGCGCTGCCCACTGGGTTGCGGGTGGTGGATCTGTCGGCTGATTTTCGACTGCGCGATCTGGCTGCTTATGAAAAATGGTATGGCCAGCCCCATGCTGCCCCACAGTTGCAGGCGGAGGCTGTCTATGGGCTGACTGAATTTTATCGTGACCAGATCCGCAGTGCGCGGCTTGTGGCGGGCACTGGGTGCAATGCCGCCACTGGGCAGTATGCGCTTTGTCCGCTGATTGCTGACGGGGTGATTGATCTTGACGAAATTGTGATTGATCTCAAGGCTGGGGTATCAGGCGCCGGCCGGGCGTTGAAAGAAAATCTGCTGCATGCCGAATTGTCTGAAGGCACACACAGCTATTCGGCCGGTGGGAAACATCGCCATTTGGGCGAATTTGATCAAGAATTCTCGGCACTTGCGGGGCGGCGGGTTCAGGTGCAGTTCACGCCTCATCTGTTGCCGATGAACCGTGGGATTCTGGCAACCGTCTATGTTCGTGGCACGCCAGAGGATATTCACGCCAGTCTTGCGCGCCGCTATGGTTCTGAGCCGTTCTTAAAGGTGCTGCCTTTTGGTGGCTTGCCCTCGACAAGAGACGTGCGCGGCTCCAACTATGTGCATATCGGGGTTGTGGGGGATCGGATCGCGGGCCGCGCGGTTGTGGTGGCGGTTCTGGACAACCTGACCAAAGGATCATCGGGGCAGGCCTTGCAAAACGCCAATCTGATGTTGGGGCTTGAAGAGACGACGGGGCTTTTGATGGCGCCGGTCTTTCCATAGGGGGAACGATGAAAAGCTTGCGAAAAAAGCGTCGGGTACAGGTGATTGCTTTGGCGGGGGGGGCGTTGGTGCTGTCAACCGCGTTGATTGGCTATGCCATGCGTGATGGTATCAACTATTTTCGTTCACCCAGTCAGGTGGTCGAAAGCCCGCCGCCACCCTCTGAGGTGTTTCGGATTGGTGGTTTGGTGGCAGAAGGATCGCTGGTGCGCGATTCCGGCGAGACCGTGCATTTTGATGTGACCGATGGTGGTGCAACAGTGCCGGTGCGCTTTACCGGTGTTCTGCCCGATCTCTTTGGCGAGGGCCAAGGTATGGTTGGCACTGGCCGGCTGGAAGCTGGAGCCTTTGTGGCCAGCGAAATTTTGGCAAAACACGATGAAACCTATATGCCAAAAGAGGTTATTGATGCCCTGAAAGAACAGGGTGTCTATCAGGCCTCGGCTGCGAACGATAGCTGAGCACTTTTTTAACCCCCCCATCGCACTCTTGGCCGCATCGTCAGCCAAGGGGGTATTTGATGGATCGTATCCGCAAAATTGCACTGGAAATCGTCGCCCGCGAAGGTGGGTTTGTGAATGACCCCGATGATCTGGGTGGCCTGACCAACCATGGGGTGACTCTGGCCACGTTGCGTCGGCTGGGTTGCGATATCACGGGTGATGGCAGGGTTGATGCCAAAGATATAGAAGCGCTCAGCCGCGATCAGGCGGTTGATATTTTTGTGCGCCATTTTTTCACCGAACCTGGGCTGGATGGTTTGCCCGAACCGCTGCAAGCGCCCGTTTTTGACATGTTTGTCAATTCAGGGGGCAATGCGATCCGAATTTTGCAACGTTTGCTGAATGATATGGGGCAAGATTTGGTGGTGGATGGGCATTTGGGCCCGCAAACCCTGCGTGCGGCTCATTGGGCGCAAACCGCCGCACCCGATCATCTGGCAGATGCCTATGGCATTGCGCGGCGTAACTATTACTATGACTTGGGCGATGCCCGCCCGGCCAGCCGAAAATATGCCCGGCGCCGGGATGGTGGCAAGGGGGGCTGGATTACCCGGGCTGAAGCGTTCATCGATGCACGCTATCGGCTGAGTTTGGAGCAGCATCGTGCACGGGTGGCGGCATGGGCTTGATCTCACGTCTTTTTGCGCCAACAGGCATGCAGGCGGCGGGGAATGCTGCGCGTGGTTTGGCCGAAGTGTTTGTGCCCAATGCGACGCGCAAGTTGGAACTGGCGGCCCTGGGCACCACCGAGGCCCGCGACCAATTCATCGCCGAATTTGTCCCACGACACCCCAGTGGATGGTTTGATGAGATTGTGAACGGGTTGAACAGATTGCCCCGTCCGGCATTGGCGCTGGGCACACTGTCGCTGTTTTTCTATGCGATGGTTGATCCCACCGGGTTTGGTGTGCGGATGCAGGGGTTGGCATTGGTGCCTGAACCGCTTTGGTGGCTGTTGGGGGCGATTGTCTCGTTTTATTTTGGCGCGCGTGAGGCGCATTATATCCGCCAACGCAATGGGCCGGCACAAAACGGCCCCGGGCCATTCTTGGGCGATCAGCACACCGTCGCTGGGGGGGATGAAAATCTGGCTTTGCGTGACTGGCGGGCGCAATCTTGAAATGCGGTGGCCGCTGATGGCCACTGATGATTGGGGCGGGTTAAAACAAATGCAACAGCATCCCCGCCCCGCCCAGCAAAATTAGCCCCTCAATCATCAGGCTGTGCAGCCGCAGGCTTGTGCGCCGCACCACAAAGGCTGCCACCCATGTGCCCGGCACAGTGCACAGCCCCATCATCACCGCCAAAAGGAAATAGGCCAAACTCAGCGCGTCGAGTGAGCCGAAAATCACAGTTTTTGCCAAGTTAACAATCACCGCAATGGCTGCATCTGTTCCCAGCAGGGCAGGGCCCGCAAAGCCAATACCCATCAGCAGTGGCACAACCAACATGCCTGCCCCCACGATCAGTGATGATAAAAATCCATAAGTTGCGCCAATGCCATAGATGCTGATAGGCCCCGGTGTCAGTTTCTTTCCGGCCACGATCCGCCGCAGTGGCACAGACCCCACCAGCACGGCCCCCAGCATGCTTTGAACCAAAGCCGAATCCATCCGTACGTAAAGTTCTGCCCCAATCCACGCCATCGGAATGGCCGCCCCCGCCACCCGCATCACGGTGCGGCGATCGACCTCATGGCGATAAAACCACACCCGGCTTGCATTGTTGATCAGCATCAACACTGAAATGACAGGCATCAGCGCCTTTGGGCCAATGATGGGCGCGATAAAAAGCGTCACTAACAACCCGGCGCCATAGCCTGACATGCCGCCAAGAATGCCCGCAAAAAAGCAAACAGCCATGCCCGCCATTGCGGTTGCCAGATCAAGATGGCTCAGATCCAAATGCGCCAAAGCCGCAGATGGGTTGATCATGCCAGATCCACTGCCTCGGGTGCAAAGCCGCCGTGCCCGGCCATCAGCGCATCGGCAAATTCCGCCAATCGCTGCGCACCAGCGCCGTTGCGGCCGGCAAACGTCAGGTTGGCGGCACATTTGGCCAATATATCATCCCGGCTCAGTGGTTCTTGCGCTCCACCGCGCAGACAGGCGGCACGGGCCTCAACCACTTGGCCATCTGTCAACGTGGCTTTGACATGGCCTGTATAATTTGACGGATAGGGGTTGTCCGGATCAACGACAAAGTCGATTTTGGGGCACAGCGCGCGCAGCGCGGGGTTGGCCAGCGCTGTGTCGGTAAATTCGGCCAAGCCAGCATCGCCAAAAACCAAACCAGCGGCCACGCAATAGGGCCCACTGAATTTTGCGGCATAAGCGGTGGGTGGGTTTTGTTTAAGCGCCAGCGGCGCCCACAACCGATGCACTGTGCCCTCGCCCACTTCGCAGGTGATGGCGGTTATCTGATCGGGCGTCACCCCGCGCCGCTTCAGCGCAATGGCACAATCGACATAGGGCTGGGTCATGGTGCCGCATGCAAAGGGCTTAAAGGCCAGCCGCCCTGATTGCCACATGCCACCCAAATCGCTGATCAGCGGCGTGAAATCAGGTTTGCTGTTGGCAAAGCCGTGAAATAGCCCATGCACACCTTCAAAAACGGTAGAGGGCCCGGAAAATCCGGCAGCCCCCAAGGCTGCCGCCCGCATGCCTGCTTGTGCAGCCCAACCGGGGTGTAGGCGCTTGGTCGAAGAGCCATCTGCCAGATATTCAATAATGCCCGATGCGGTCGAACCTGCGACACCCATCGTATCACGCAGCTGCGCCCGTGTTTGGCCCATGGCAGCCCCAACACCGGCCGCAGCCGCCATCGCCCCCAGAATTCCCGTGGGGTGAAACCCTGCCTTGTGCACATATTTGTCAGCCACCAGGCCCAGTCGGCACATCACCTCGATGCCCACAACAATTCCTTTGGCAACTGCGGCTGCGGGCAGGTTGTAGCGTTGGCCTGCCGCCATGAGGGCTGGCACAATCACCACGCCTGAATGCACGGGGCAGCCCTCAAACGTGTTGTCGTAATCTTCGCCATGGCCACAGGTGCCGTTAATCGCTGCGGCTGATTCTGGGGCAAAGCCTTGGCCGATGCCAAATACAGTGGCTGTGCCGCGGTCATCAAAGGCTTGGCGCACGGATTGGCCATAATCGGTATCAAGCGCTGCGACTGACAGCCCAATGGTGTCGATGATCGTATTGGCACAGCCTGCAATCGCGTCGTTTGGCACATTGGCCAAATCCATCTCTACGATCCAATCGGCGAGAATTTCAGAGACGGTCGGTGCTGTGGTCATGTCAAAAGATCCTTGGGTGATCGTGTCAAAAAAGGGGGGGGTGTTAAAGGGTCAAGTTGTGGCGCGCAGTGGCTGGCCGCTGCCAACGGCTGCAAAACCGGCGAGTGTGTCATGCTGGGGCAGGGCTTGCAGCCAGCCAATCAGTGCGTCCGCCTGATCTGAATTCCAGCCACCATAGCTGCAGTTGGCCCGAGCTTTTGCCATGATGTCATCATGGCTCAGTGGCGCGCGGACACCGCCGCGCATGTGCGGCTGATCGAGCGCAATTTTGCGGCCATCGCGCAGGGTGACACGAATATGCCCAGAATAATTGCGTGGATATTCGTTTTCAGGGTCAATGACATATGAAATCTTTGACGCCAGTCGCAGCACCTCGGGATCACTGGCGCGGGCATCACTGAACTGCGACAGACCGGCATCACCGTCAAAAAAACCAACCGCCATGCAGAACGGCATCGAAAACTTGGCGGCATAGCCCGAGGGGGGCGTGTGTTTGTCAGCGAGGGGTTCCCACAACCGGTGCACCAGACCCGCACCAGTTGGGCAGACGATTTGCACGATATCATCGGCCGCAATTCCCATGGCTGCCAGCCGTATCGTGCAGTCAATATAGGGGTGAATCATCGTGCCGCAGGCATAGGGTTTGAATGCAATCTGTTGGGCATACCAGCGCGTCCCCAGATCTTGCTGCAAATGGGTGAAATCGGGGGCGTCAATGCTGGGGGCAAAGGCATGAAAGAACCCGTGTGGCCCATCCAGAACAGTGCGTGGGCCAAAAAATCCGGTGCGTGCCAGCACGGCGGCGCGCAGACCTGATTGTGCAGCCCAGCCGGGGTGAATGCGCTTGGTCCAAGCGCCCTCGGTCAGATATTCCAAGATACCTGAGGCAAAACTGCCCGCTATGCCAAAGGCCATCGTTTGCTGCTGTGCGTTCAGCCCCAAAGCCACACCAGCCGCGGCCGCAGCCCCCATTGCCCCCACCACGCCCACCGGATGAAATCCGGCCTTGTGAATGGCGCCGGGGGCGACATGGTTCAGCCGACAAATTGTTTCAAGACCTGCGATGATGCCCAAGGTTGCCCGTGAACCGCTTTGGCCAAAGCGCTCGGCCGCAGCAAGGGCTGCGGGGATGGTCATTGCGGCCACACGAATGGGGGCGCCCTCTAGTGTGTCGTCGAAATCTTCACCATGCGTGCCAGTTCCATTCGCCAGCGCCGCCCCAGCGGCATCCAGTCTGCGGGTATGGCCAATGACGGTACAGGGCCC
Source organism: uncultured Paracoccaceae bacterium (assembly GCA_937895435.1). Lineage (GTDB taxonomy): Bacteria > Pseudomonadota > Alphaproteobacteria > Rhodobacterales > Rhodobacteraceae > CALAXT01. Next base: position 18,893 of record CALAXT010000057.1, read on the forward strand.
CTCGCTGTCCCAGCCGCCAACGATCTGCTGCATATAAGGTGTTTCGCGCGCGGCCACACAAAGCCCGGCAGCATCCACCAAATCCAGCAAAGCCACCCGCTGCATCTGCGATGGAATATCATCCAACCGCAGTGTTGCCAGCCAATGGGCATAGGTCTCTGCCACGGCCTGGCCGGGGGCTATTTTTTCAACGGTGCTCATATCTGTGCCTCTGGTCCATCGCCGCTGCTCATCACCCGGTGCTTGCCGGATTGAACATGGGCATATCCTGCTTCGAATGCACCCAAGGGGGCGCGGGCATCAAGGGCTGCCACAATTGCCCGATGTTCAATGTTTGAGCTTTCAAAACCACCACCATGCACAAGCCCGCGTGCACGAAAAAGCTGCAACCGGCTGACCAGTGCGCTGTAGGCATCCGCCAGATAGCGGTTGCCCACCCCCCCGACAATCGCCGTATGAAAAGCAAGGTTCAGTGGAAAATAGGCCTCAAGATCGCGGCGCGCGCCAACAGCATCCATCTGCGCCAACAGCACTTTAAGATTGGCCATCTGATCGGCAGTGATCCGTTCAGCCAGCAACCGGCAAGCCGTGCCAAAAAGGCCTGCGCGCACGTCATAAATCGCAACCGCATCGTGACGCGTAATTTGTTGCACGAAGACACCGCGATTTGGGATCATTTCAACCAATCCGCGGGCGTTTAAGGCCTGAAACGCTTCGCGCACTGGGCCGCGGCTGACGCCCAGCCGGTCGGCAAGCGCCTTTTCGTTCAGTTTTTCGCCGGGGCCGTAAACCCCACTCAGAATGATCTTTTCAATTTCGCCCTGAACGACACGCGACATCGATGAGGTGCGCAGCACCTCAAGAGCGTTGGGCCCAGTGGGGCCACCAAGGGGGGACGCGTGATCCATGTCCTTTCTTCCATCACACGATAAATATTGTCAACGATCTACAATTTGGCCTATCTGGGTTAAGTGGCCATTTTGGTCGGTCCAATTCAGGGAAGCAAAGATGATGTACAGATCGGACACCCCGCTTGCAGGAAAAGTGGCGCTGGTGACGGGCGCGTCGCGCCGCATTGGGCGCGCAGTTGCGTTGGGTTTGGCGCATGCGGGGGCCGATGTGGTTGTCCATGCTCGGCAGTCGCGCGATGAGATTGAGGCTGTCGCCGCCGAAATTCGCGCGATGGGGCGCCGGGCGCATGTTGTCATGGGCGATGTGGCGGTTGAGGCTGATGTGTTGGCGATGTTTGACAGCATCAACGCCACGTTTGGTGGTGTTGATATCTTGGTGAACAATGCTGCAATTCGTGGGCAAAAGCCATTTTTGGAGATGACTTTGGCCGAATGGCGCAACACATTGTCAGTTATTTTGGATGGTGCGTTTTTGTGCAGCCGCGAGGCGCTGCGCAGCATGGTTACCCGGGGTGGTGGACGAATCGTCAATTTGGGTGGTGTTTCTGGCCACATTGGGGCCGTGGCGCGCGCGCATGTGGCGGCGGCCAAAACCGGTCTGATTGGCCTGACCAAAGCGCTGGCTGTCGAATTTGCGGCTCAGGGCGTTACGGTGAACTGTGTGGCACCCGGTAAAATCGGTGGTGAGCGGTCCGCCACATCTGGCGCTTCACCCGAAATGCCGGGTGGCGATGGTATTTTGGTGGGCCGTGAGGGCCATGTAGACGAGGCCGCACATATGATTTTGGCCATGTGTATGCCCGAGGCCGCGTTTATGACCGGCCAGACTGTTCATGTCAGCGGCGGGCTTTACATGCCCTAAGGCGGCCTGATCTGCGGTCAACCGCAGATCAGCACACGGTTTGCGCCCCCACCGCGATCACGCGGTCGGGGCCGATTTTGCAGGGCAGACCAGCCCGCGCAACGCCCGGATATCTGTCATAGAGTCCATCGCCAATACTGCCGAAATCAGTGCATTGGTTGCTGTGTCACCTAAGCTTGGTGCAATCAAATCATGCGCTTTTGCCGCCACTTCGGCTGTGGACATCGGGTTTTCGGGTGTGCCCAACACTGCGCGCGTATGATGGCGCAGTGTTTGGCCGTCGGTCGTCACTGCGGTCAAAATTGCCTGGCGTGGCGGTTTGGCAGCGGTCAGTTCTGCGCTTGGCTCTGCAAAAATTCTTTTGCGCAGTGCTAAAACGGCGGGGTCTTTCATCCGCGCATGATCATGCGCGGATGCAAAGCTAAGACCGCCATCGAGCAGGGTAATTGCCAACAGATGTTGCAAACAGACGTCGGGCATATCGCGATCATCAACGATGTGCAGGCGGTCATCGGGCATGGTGGCGGTCAGGCGGGCGGTGTTGTCGGCCGTCAGCCCATTTGTTGTCACAAAGACCATCAGCGCATCCAGTGGCGCCTGAATGGGCGATCCGACACACCATTTTTTAATGGCGGCTTGCATGATTTCGAACCGTGATCCCAACCCATCTGTCAAAGCGTTTGGTTGGGCGTTTTCTGCAAATGCGCTGAGATACGATGGGCTGCCTGTCAAAACGCCCTCAACCCCGCTCCACCCTGATTGCACAAAGATGGCCGCCATCACGCCATTGCGCGCCCCCATACCGGCAAAGTCGAATGCTTTTTCAATATGGTCCGAATCGCGGCGCCAATAGGGAACACCTGATGTCTGCTGCACGGCATAAGACAACGCATGCGCCATCTGGCGGGAATCACAACGCGCAAGTGCCGCAGCCGCCGCGGTAGCGCCAAAGTTGCTGCCGATGCTGTGGGTGGAAAACCGGGCGGTATTGGCCCCCGATACCCCCAAGGCCATCACTGCTCGGGCGCCGACATCATAGCCAAGTGCAACTGCCCGCAGAAATTCAGCCCCCGTCGCTGCACCAACTTCGGCCATCGCAAGGGCGGCGGGAACAATCGCGCACCCGGGATGAAAGCGTCCGCCGACATGGCTGTCATCTGTTTCATCAGCATGGGCACACATCGCATTGGCCAAGGCGGCTTGGGGCGCCCCAATCAGCGTTCCATCTGCCAAACTCAGCGCCTCTTTTGGGCCACCCATCCGGGCTGCGGCGCGCGCGCCCGCACGCCCACCGGGCAGATGTGCGCCCGATATAATGGCCGCCAGTGTATCGAGCACATGCAGCTTGGTTTTTTGCTGAACCATTTCGGGCAGGGGCGCGGCCAATGCACCGGCGCAATAGTGACTAAGGTCTGATGTCTGTTGACAATCCATAAGGGTCTCCGGTGTCGAATGTGCAAATTGTCTACGATTGACATTTGGGCTGACAGGTTTAACAGTTGCACCAACAACCCGCTTGGCGCAAGCGCGATGCGTTTTGACCACGCAGGGTTGGGGAAGCTGCATGGGAGGAAACAATGCGCTTTGGTTTTGGAAAGATCACACTTGCGGCGGCTGTGGCAGCGGGCTTTTTGGCCAGCACGAACGCCCCAGTTGCAGCACAAGAATATCCACATTCCACCGTTACGCTGGTAACCCATTCGTCGCCCGGTGGCGGCACAGATGTGTTCTTGCGTGAAATGGTTGGCTTTCTTGGCAAGGCCATGGGCCCGACGTTTATCGTAGAAAACGTCAAAGGTGGTTCCGGCGCAAAGGCGATGGCTAAATTGGCCTCTTCGCCCACCGATGGCAGCATTTTCTATGGCACCACGCCGACCTATATCAACACATCGCTTCTGTCGAAGCTGGATGCTGATTACACCTCGTTAGAAGGTGTGGCCAACGTGTTTATGGATCCGCAGACGGTGTTTGTGCGCGCTGACAGCCCATTTCAATCGATTAGCGATGTTGTGGCCGCATCCAAGGCCAATCCAGATTCAGTGCTGTTTGGTGTGACCACGCCCGGCTCACTTGACCGTCAGGTGATGGAAAAATTCAAAAAGATGACGGGCGTTACCTCGCGCGTGATTACCCACGACGGTGGTGGCGATCTGCTGATCAGCGTTCTGAATGGAACTGTATCTGCCGCCATTGGTGAATTGCAGGAACTGTCGCCCCAGATTGCTGCTGGTGAGATCCGGATCATCACGACCTATACCGCTGAACGTCTGGCAACCCTTCCTGACGTGCCAACAGCGCGTGAGCAGGGCATCGACATGGTTGTGAATAAGTTTCGCGGTATTGCAGGCCCACGTGGTGTGTCTGATGAGATCAAAGCCGCTTGGTCCACCGGCATTCAGAAAGTGTTGGAAGACCCAGATTTCAAAGCTTGGTATTCCGCGCAATCTTTGGTGCCGGCATTCATGCCTGCTGCAGAATATGATCAGTTCCTGAACGATTTTGCGGTCGATCAAAAGGCCTTCCTGATCGAATACGGCATCATCAAGTAATTTAGCCTCTTTGGGGAGAGCAATCATGTTAAAACGTTTGCCATTGGATGTTTGGATTGGGCTTGTGGCGGTGCTGGGGGCCGGGATTTACTGGCGTGCGGCCACCCATATCTCAATCAGTCCGTTGGATGGCGTGATCAACGCGGCTGTTCTTCCCAAGATGTATGCGATGGTGCTGGCCGGTCTGGGGGCGTTGCTGGCCCTGCGTGCGCTGATGATCCGGGCCTTGGCTGAGCGGGCGGTTGCGCGCGCGGCTTTGGCCGGGCAGGCGGCACCGCAGGCAATTGCTGCGGCCACTGATGGTGGTGAAAAAATGCCCACTGCGCGCGAAAACATGCGCGCGGTGGGAATGTTGGCGCTTGGGCTTGGCTTTTTGCTGATCTTGCCGAAATTGGGTTATGTGCTCAGCGTGGCGCTGCTGGTTGGGGCGGTGTCGCTTTACATGGGAGCCAAGCTTGGATGGCGGCATTTGGCGGTGGCGCTGATTGCTTCGATCACGTTTTATTTGTTGTTCGTGCAGTTGTTGTCGATCCCGCTGCCTGCAGGGTTCTGGCCGTCTTTGATGCGCTGACCCTTTGGGGACGTCACACTGCGGTTGAACACCCCGCATTATCAAGATTTCTGCGTCTGGTCCGCCCCCGGCTCTGACGGTTTTCAGCGCCTTTGATCTGGGCAGGTGGGGGCGAGAACAACCGCGTCAGCGACGCTTTGGAGGATTCGATGGAAGGTTTCGCAACCGCATGGAGCGTTTTGACAACAACGCCCGCCGCCTTTGCTGCCGTGGCTGGTGTTGCCTGGGGCATTGTGGGGGGCGCGCTTCCGGGCATTTCGCCATCCATCGCGATGGCGCTGCTGTTGCCATTCACCTATGACATGGAGCCGATTTCGGCGATTGTCCTTTTGGCGGCAACGTATGTCGGCGCGGAATATGGCGGATCTATCCCAGCCATTTTGATCCGGACACCGGGCACAAATGCGGCTGCTGCCACCTCAATCGATGGCTATGAGATGCACAAACAGGGCCGGGGAGGAGAGGCGCTTGGTATCTCGCTTGTTTCGGGCGTGACGGGGGGGATGATTGGGCTGATTTTTCTGGTGTCATTCACTGAACCGCTGGCGAAATTGGCACTGTCGTTTACGTTTCCTGCTTATTTTGCTTTGGGTGTTTTGGGGCTGAGTGTGATTGCGTCGCTGTCCAGCGGGTCCGTTATCAAAGGTCTGATGGCGGGTGTGATTGGGCTGATGGTTGCCACAATCGGCACAGACCCCTTATCAGGTGTTGGTCGGTTCACGTTTGATAATGCTGAACTTCTGGGCGGTGTTCCGTTTATTTTGGTGATGGTCGGTGTCTTCGCGGTAAGCGAATTGATGTCACAGGCTGGAAAACCCGAATGGCGCAAAGCCGATGATGCGCAGACCCGGATCAAGCTGCCCAGCTTTCGCAACTGGCGCAAACTTTGGAAATCACAGGGGATTGGCAGCGGGATTGGCATTTTTGAGGGCGTAATGCCGGGGGCCGGCGGATCTATTGCAGCGTTTATGTCGTATAATGAGGCGCGCCGCTGGTCTAAAGAGCCCGAATTGTTTGGCAAAGGTTCACCCGAAGGGATCGCCGCGCCCGAAACAGCCAACAATGCAGTCGCTTGTACAGCGTTGGTGCCTGTGCTCAGCTTTGGGATCCCGGGGTCAAATTCAACCGCTATTTTGTTGGGTGGCTTGCTCATTCATGGTCTGCATCCCGGCCCCTTGCTGTTTCAGCAAGAGCCTGAATTTGTCTATGGTTTGTTTGGTGGTTTGGCCGTAGCCAATGTGGCGCTTTTTGCCATTGGCATGCTGATGCTGACGCCGGCGATCTGGTTGGTAAACCGACCAAAGCCATATCTTATGGCCTGTATTTTGGCGTTGGTCTTTTCGGGGATCTACTCGATCAACCATTCGATGTTTGATCTTTACGTGGTTTTGGCCAGTGGTTTGATCGGCTATCTGATGCGGCTGTTTGGCTTTCCGTTCTTGCCGTTGGTGCTGGGCCTTGTGCTTGGTTATTTGATTGAGGCGAACTATCGCCGTGCGCTGGAACTGACGGGTGGCGATCATCGGGTGTTTTGGGAAAGCTCGATTTCGCTTGGGCTCTTGATTGCGGCGGCAGTCTTTATTCTGGCGTCGGCCGTTCGGGATGCGCAGATGGCGCGCCGCAAGTTGCGTGCTGCGACCCAAGCGATGGAGGCCAACGCAGAATGAGGCTGCACCCGGTTCGCTCTTATCCCGCTGCTGCACGTCCGGCGGTGCAAGATCAGCTGGCCTGGCAGATTGCGTGCCTGGCATCTGACCCGGCCCCTTTGGATGCCGCGGCAAGCGATATGGCGGTTTGCCGGCTGATTGATAATATGGCTGTGGCTGTTGCGTCACTGAACCGGCCGCCAGTCTCTGCGGCGCGCGCGCAGGCCCTTTGCCACCCGCGCGCCGGCGGGGCCCCCGTGATCGGGGCGGCGCCAGATCAGCTGGTGGATTGCAGTTGGGCCGCCTTTGCCAATGCCACCGCCGTGCGCGAGCTGGACTTTCACGATAGTTTTTTTGCGCTGGATTCCAGTCATCCCGGTGATGCAATCATGCCGATCCTGTCGGTTGCACAGCAAACTGGTATGTCGGGGGCTGCATTTTTACGTGGTGTCTTGGTGGCCTATCAGGTGCAGACTGCGCTTGTGCAGGGCATTCCGCTGCAACGCCATCGTATCGACCACATGGCCCATCTCGGGCCGGCTGTGGCAGCCGGTCTGGGAGCGATGCTGGGGCTGACACCGTCTGTGATCTATGAAGCGGTCAATTTGGCCGCGCATTTGTCGCTGGCCACCCGCCAGATCCGCAAAGGGCGGATTTCATCGTGGAAGGCCAGCGCACCGGGACATATTGGTGCTTCGGCTATTTTGGCGGTTGATCGCGCGATGCGTGGTGAAACGGCGCCAGCCCCGATTTGGGAAGGCGATTATGGCATTTTGGCGGTTTTGCTGAATGATCACGCCGGGCATGTTCCCTTGCCCGAGCCGGGCACACCCTGCACGGCTATTTTGGAAACCTTTCCCAAGGCGCATTCTGCCGGCTATCATGGTCAGGCGATCATTGATCTGGCGCTGCGGCTGCGTGGGCGCTTGCCCAATTTGGATCAGATTGACAGTATCGTGTTGCGCACCAAACGTATGACGCATGTGGTGATGGGCTCAGGTTCGGGTGACCCCGACAAATGGGACCCCAACGCCTCACGCGAGACGCTTGATCACAGTGCGCCCTTTCAATTTGCGCGTGCGCTGGTGGACGGCTTTTGGGACCATGATCGCAGCTATGACCCTGTGACCATTGCCGATCCGGATTTTGTTGCGCTATGGGCCAAGGTGCAAACGGCGGATGACCCAGAGTGGAACGCCCGCTTTGATGATCGGGGGCCGCTTGACAAGGATCATGGCGCGGCCGCTGTGATTACATTGCGCGATGGCCAGATCATCACTCAGGAATTGGCCGTGGCCGATGCGCACCCTCGGGGTCATGCGCCCTGGGGCCCCGCCGAATATGAGGCCAAGTTTCGCACGCTGAGCAAAGACATTTTGTCAGATGCGGAAATCAATCGCTTTCTGGCCCAAGCCCGTGCCACAGCGCATCTTTCCGCGGGTGGGCTGATGGGGCTGACGGTCAGCGCCAGCCCGGGCCTTTTGTCGCAGGGGCGTGCGGGGCTTTTTGATCTGTAACCCTGCGCCCTGCCTGTGATAGGGCCACACTATAATGGCCAAGAATGCCGGCACTTGGCCCCAGCCCATTGATAAAACGAAAAAATCAGGAGACCCCCATGGCTTTTACCAGCAATGATTTCGCACAAGTGCCAGAGCAGATGTCCATCACCGAAGATGCTGCGCGTTTCGTTGAAACGCTGCGCTATGAGGATATTCCAGCCGACGCCCGACACATCGGGCAGCGCTGTATGATGGATGCCTTTGGATTGTATGTCGCTGGATCGGAAGAACATTCGGTGCACATGCTGATCGATGACGCGCGCGAGATTGGTGGGCGGGGTGATGCACGTCTGCTTGGGGCTGGCGACTTTCGGGTGCCGGTGGCCACCGCGGCCCGTGTTCTGGGCACCGCGGGCCATGCCCATGATTGGGATGACACCCAAGTTAGTGTTGACCCTGCGCATGTCTACGGGCTGCTGACACACCCGACCATGCCACCACTTACAGCAGCGCTTTGCGTTGCACAGATGCTGGGTGGTGTTGACGGCCCGGCGCTGGTGACAGCATTTCAGGCCGGGTTTGAGGTTGAGTGTAAAATTTCCGAATGGATGCTGCCGCAGCATTATCTCAG
>CALAXT010000058.1 GCA_937895435.1 uncultured Paracoccaceae bacterium
CGGACCTTCCTGTAAAGTTCCACGCTGAAAATACCCCCGCCCTCCCTGCAAACACAAAGGGCCAAAGTGGCAAAGTTTTACTCTGCCCGCAGCGAAATTATCTCGCCACTTCCGTGGCTCACTTTTGCATTGCCGTTCTCAGTGACAAGACCAGTCTACTTCTGGACCTTGCCGTTCTTCGTTGCCTGAAACGCGGGTGACAGGTGCATCAGGAATGCATCAAATCGGGCCTTGACGATGCCATAGCATTCACAGGCTGCCGCCTCCAGCCCAGCACGGTCCTCAACCTGCATCATTCCGCGGCGGTATTGAATGAGGCCGTCATTCTGCAAAGATTGCGCTGCCAGCGTGATCGACGTCCGGTTTGCCCCCATGATGCGCGCAAGAAATTCGTGCGTGTAGGTGAGCTTCTCGCCCTCTGCCCGATCATGCATCATGAGGAGCCAGCGCGACAACCGTTCCTCCACGGAATGCAGAGAGTTGCAGGCGACTGTCTGCATGACCTGAGAGAGCAACGTTTCAGAATAGCTCACAAGAAGGCCCTGCAAATGCGGGCTTTGCTTGAATTCCTCCCGCAAGTACTTGATGTCACACCGTAGCATTTGACCTTCAAGCTGAACCGTGCACCTGTTGAAGGACACCCCACTGTACATCGCGGCGAACAGCCCGAAGGCACCCTCCCGGCCGATGTTTGCGCATTCGATCTCGGAACCGTTTTCAAGCACTGTCAGCAATGAAAGAACACAGCCCTCTGGAAAATACGCGTGGTTGAGCATTCCGCCTGCCTCGCACACCGTGCTGCCTAGCTTCAGATTAACACGCTCCATGAATGGCGCGAGCCGGGCGCGATAATCCGATGCAAATGCACAAATCAACTGGTTCTTGTAGATTTTGCCGCCAACCTGAGGATTCTGCACTTGTTGCTTTCACTGAGAGCTTGCGCAACTCCAGCGTATGATAACGCCGCTGCGGGTGGTGTGTTGCCTCGCTCTATTGCCTATCCAGCAAATGGATTTGTTGGACCACGCAAAGAAGCCAAGCATTGCCGCAGATACGGTCGGATCTCAAGAAGAACATTGAAGATCATGTCATTCAGGTATTGCCAAGTTGTTTACACGGCGTGACGGCACTGTGCCAACGTTGTGAAAACACCGAACCATATCCACCGCCTAAAGGGCTTTGGCCCCCGCCGTTACCAAATCACTGCAACTTAATACCGTTGCGCCCGTGACGATGTATTCAGCCTCCGGGCCGACTGTATCGTTGAAATGGCGGCATGAGAAAGCCTTTGCCCGCCCTTCACAACTGATCCTCAACAACTTGGCAATACCGTCGGCATCCAAGTCTTCTGGCTCTGGATCATGCTGATAATCTGCGCTTTGGCGAAACGACTTTTTCTCATGTCGTCTGCTCCTTCAAGGGTTGGGCCGTCTCTACATTAGAATAAGGAAACGTCGGGGGGGCGGGTCACTAACCGTCAACACGACGGGCTCCAAGATGGGCACAATCCTGTCGAACACATCGCACGAAAACGAGCCGAGTAACGCATTCTAAAATGGGTTCGTGTCACCAACGGGCTTTTGCATGCGAGTATTTTTTCAGGCGCCTAATGAGAACGTGCCAAACTTCGTATTTTTCCGAGCCTTATGTTGGGCAAGCAACAGACAAAAGTCACAAAATCCGTATCAATCGTGATTGGCGTCTGAATGCGATGCAAATTTATCCTCAACGTGGATTTGGCGAACATCGCAGCCGCATACCTCGGAAAACAAGGATTGCAAGACATGATCGAACATCGGCAGTCCATCCAGAAATTGAGAATTCGCCACCATTACGGGATGGCCCTCACAACCAAATGGCCAATTTGCACGAATAAAGCTGTTGCCCAAAAACTCTTCACGCTCTCAGTGGTGCCGTTTGGGATAGGCCCGTCCACCCCTTGTGACGTGTCTAAGTAAGAAAAACACACCGCAGTTATGACCAGAAACCACTTTAGCTGGCATTTGTCCGGAGGAAATATCGATGTCTGACCTCAATATCAGTATGTCTGCCAGGAAGGTCTGGGACGGCGGCTTCATCATGGATGTAGCCCTAACGAATACACAGTCCGAGCCGCTCGAAGGCATGTTTGTCGACATCGTCGGTTCAGCTGATATCGTCAAAATGTGGGGCGGCACTTTTACTTCACTCGACAATGGCATTATCCGAATTCACTTTGATGGTGTGACGGTCGCACCGGGCGAGACTGTCCAACTCGGGCTCAAGGCCGATGGGCAGCCAGATTTCAGGATAGCAGAGGGTCTTTCTTTGCAAGAGCCGGTCGTCCTAGATCCGGCTGACCCTGATCCCGTTGGTCCGACGCCAACGGATCCAGAACCAGTCAACCCGGCACCAGAGCTTGACGGGAATGTAGTTTCTGTTGCGACCGGAATATCAGCGGCTGTTCTGGAGCATATGATCCAGGATGCCGATCCAGGAACGATCTTCCAGCTGCAGGCAGGCACCTATCGTTTCAACCAGACGATCAATATCGACCGCAACGATGTTGCCCTTATCGGCTCTGGATCATCCAGCACGACAATCAAGGTTCCGTTAAACCTGAACCAGGAAGCGTTTTCCATCGGTGATGGCAGACGGTCGGGGGACTTTACGCTTCAATCTGACATCAAGGAAGGCACCACTGAACTGGTGTTGAATGGGCCCCACAGTTTCGAAGCAGGTGATTTCGTCTATCTTGTGCGCGACAGTACTGAAGCGTTCTACGATTCCATTGGCGACAAGACTTGGCGCAATACGGATGTGCCGCTGCGAACATCCATTGCCGAAGTCCTGTCGGTTGATGGCAATATCGTGACACTAAAAAGCGGCGTTCACTTCGATTTCACGACCTCCGAAACAAAGGTTCAAGAAATCGACATGGTCAAGAACGTAACGCTTGGCGGGTTCGAGATAGACTACGGTCTTGGCAAAGCTGATCCTTCTGAGTTCAGCAACACCCTTTCAGGGTATGACCGGGACGCAGTTATTCAGGTCGAAGGGACATCAGGGCTGAATCTGTTCGATATCAAGTCCAATGACGTGCCATCGCTGGGCGTCAATTTTGCGCTCAGCACCGGCGTGGCAGTAAATGCGCTGGAGATGACAGGTGCCCATAACAAGGGTAGCGGTGGTAATGGGTACGCGGTGCAGATCCGTGACGTCTATGACAGTTCATTCGTGAACCTGACGGACATGGACATGCGGCATTCCGTCGTGTTCGCGTCATGGCGGTCTGCGGTGAACAACGAGGTTCACATCACGCAGACAGATCGTGACATCAACTTTCATGGTGGTCGGGATCACGGGAATGTCGTCATGGTGGATCAGTCGATCCGCGATGCAAATTCCGATATTATCGCACCAACTTTATTCGTGAATACCGAAGGCACGCATTATGGCTCTGTTACTGATGCGGACGCCAATGACGTGCGATTTGGCAAAGTGGTCGGCACACGGCTAGCTGATGTGGTGCAGGGCTATGACGGTGGTGCGTGGCTTGAAGGGCGTGGAGGCAACGATATCCTGACGGGCGGCTCGGGCAATGATATCCTGATTGGCGGGGAGGGGCGCGATATTCTCATCGGTGGCGTGGGTGAGGACATGGCGATCTATACGGGCAATTATGGCAATTTCGACATCACCAAAGTTGGAAACGATCAGCTTGAAGTAAATGATCGTGTTGGAGCACAAGCACGCGATACGGTTGAGGTGGAGTGGATCGTGTTCGATGACGGCGCGGTGCGCGTGTCAGACATGGCCTTTCTTGATCGCTTGGCGGCGGCAGGTATTTTTACCGGCCACAGTACTTACGACCCGCTGAGCATAGACTTCAACGCAGACGACATGTCGCCTGAGTCGGTCCCAGCAGAGGAACTACCTCAAACAGATAAACCAGAAACCGATCCGACCCCCGATGAACCTACACAGCAAATAGTGAGTGGTCCTGTCCTGCACGGCAGCGATGGCAAGGATACTTTCACCGTCACCCAAGAAGATACGACAGTTTTCGGCTACGGTAATTGGGATGAGGTCAAATCTACTGTCGACTTTGTGATGAACGATGATGTCGAGAAGCTGGAACTGATGGGCACGGCCGCCATCAATGCAACTGGCAGCGAGACGGCCGACACCGTCCTTGGAAACAATGGACGCAACATCATCAAAGGCAATGGCGGGGATGACCGGATCTGGGCCCGAGGTGGCGACGATCTGGTGTTCGGAGGAAGTGGCAATGACAAAATTAACGGTGGCGGCGGCGACGATGTGCTGCATGGCGGTGGTGGCGCAGATATCCTGACCGGGGGGGCGGGTAGTGACACCTTTCGCTTCTATAGGACCGAAGAAAGCAAGCTGGGTGCTGTCGACACGATCACTGATTTTACCAGCGGCATAGACATCATTGATCTCAGCCGAATTGACGCTGACATCACGCTCGACGGCAACCAGGCCTTTAACTGGTACAGTAAGGGTGCTGGCGCGCTTTGGTATGAGGGCGGGCATGTGCTCGGGGACACAAACGGAAACGGAATAGCTGACTTTGCCATTGACTTGGTTGGTGCGCCTATCTTGGAATCCAGTTTTATTTTCTGAGCGTTGAGCAACATCGATATTGGAGTGCGATACCCGCAAAAGGGCAAGGAGCTGGCTCTCTGTGTCCGTCGTTCAATAAAATGGGGCATCAGAGCGGTTTGAGCACTGGAGGCATCGGTTCGTTTGATTGATTGATTAATTAATTAATTATGGCGACGAAGAGAGGACACTTTGTTATTTCAGAACGTGGACGGGCCGTTCTTGCGAAGAATCCGGCGTCGATCGACAACCGCATGCTTGAAAGTTTTGATGAGTTCAAAGCGTTCAAAAACAGACAAAAAGAAGAAGATGGCTCAAATCAGTCGGCGATCGTATCTGACGGCTTGGGCTTCACTGCTTCACAGACCCCCGACGAACTAATGCGGGCAGCACACCGAACCATTGAGAATACCCTGCGAAGCGAGATGCTGGATAAAATTAGGTCATCGCCGCCAGCGTTTTTTGAGGGCCTCGTTGTCAATTTGCTTGTAGCAATGGGGTATGGAGGCTCAGTCACGGATGCCGGCAGGGCAATTGGGCGTTCGAGCGATGGCGGTATTGACGGTGTTATCGATCAAGATGCGTTAGGCCTCGACCGAGTTTATGTGCAAGCCAAACGATATGCCGACGGCAACAATGTTGGGTCCGGAGCAATCAGAGATTTTTTCGGAAGCTTGGATCGTTTCAAGGCGAGCAAGGGCCTGTTTGTCACAACATCCAGATTTACGAGTGAAGCGGTTGAAACGGCACAACTACTAAGCAAACGCATTGTTCTAATAGACAGCGAAACTCTGACGAAGCTGATGGTCAGATACAACGTCGGCTGCCGCGTTGAGGAAACGCTTTATGTCCGAAAATTTGATGAAGATTTTTTCTCTGACTGAGAGCGGTCGCCCATGCCGCGCCAAATTTGTGTGGGGAAATTGATCGTTTTTTAAATCTTAAGTGTAGCGGTTCTCGGGTGCTCCCGTCACGGGTATCGGGTGGTGCTGTCAGCCTATCATTCCCATCTTTTGCATCGTCTGCCAAATGTGGCGCAGCTCTCGCAGCTTGTCAGCGCGTGCGTGCCTGATCGTGCGTGTCTCACGAGGGTTCATGGGCATGGGGCACCGCTGACCTGCCAAATATCGAACGAAGATTGACAGGTTTGGAGGTGGCCGATAGGTCACGCAATCATGATACATGCACATGAAAAGTCGACGTTTCGGATGGGGCTGGTTGGGGCGGTGCCGATCATGCTGGGCTATTTCCCAATCGCCTTTTCTTTTGGGGTGGGGGCGGTGCGTTCGGGGCTCAGCCCGACTGAGGCTGTGGCGATGTCGGTGATTATTTATGCTGGGGCTTCGCAGTTCTTGGCGCTTGCGCTAATTTCTGGGGGGGCGCCGGTCTTGGTTGCGGCCTTCACGCTGATTGCAATGAATTTGCGCCATGTGCTCTATGGGCCCGCACTGATGAAACGGGCAGGGCGGGGGGCGCGCAAGCGCTGGGCGCTTATTTGGGCATTTGGGCTGACGGATGAGGTGTTTGGTGCGGCGCTGGGCGCGCTTGCCCGTGGGCGAGTGTTTTCGGAAAGCTATATGCTGGGCATTGGGATCGGAGCGTATGCTGCATGGGTTTTTGGCACCGTTTTGGGGGCCTATGCAGGAGGAGGCGCATTGGAGGGCTGGCCAATTCTGGATGCAGCGCTTGGTTTTATGCTGCCGTCGCTGTTTTTGGCATTGCTGTTGTCGATTTTGTCACGGGCGCAATTGCCGGTGATTGGGGTCGCGGCTGTCACAACGGTTTTGGTGACACTGCTTGGGTCGGGCACTGTGGGGATCTTGGCGGGAATGCTGGCCGGGGCTGTTAGCGGGCTGATGCGGAGGGGGGCGCATGCGCAGTGAAATTTTGACGCTGGCGCTCTTGGTCGGCCTGTGTAATTGGGCGTTTCGCGTGTTTCCAACACGAGCCGATCTGTCAACTTTGCCGCCAGATGGTATTTTGGCGCGATTTCTGGCAGCGACGGGGCCCGCGGCGATTACGACGCTTTTTGTTGCTTCTGTGATGCCATGGTTGCAGGGCGGTCAGGTGGTGCCAATGGTGTTTGGCACTGTGGCCATCTTAGGGGGTTATGTGGCCAGTCGCTCGGTCGTTGCGGCAACGTTGGCAGGGTCGGCAGGATATGGTTTTGCTGTTTGGGTGTTGGCCTTCTTGGCCTAACCGATTTTAGCATGGCCCTCAAATGGCAGATGTTTTGGGACAGATTGACAGGCATAGGCTTTGTCCATAGCGTTCCGTTAAGTTTATGATGCGTGTCTTTGATGAAACTTATTAGATACCTTGTATTGTCAGGCCGCAGATCAAAAAATGGAAATTGCGTATGACATTCCAAAGTGTTTTCCGATATTTTGCGATTTTTGTGTTTGCATTGACCTTTGGTGGTCAAAAAGCGCTTGCCTCTGATGATTTTTGTGCTGTTGGTGGCGACAAGGTCAATATTTTTGCAAAAATTCCGGTGACCAGTACTGGCAATTTGCAAGATTACTTACAGACCAATAAACAAAGCCGGATCGCAACGTTAGAGGATCTGTTGGTTGCCTCAGAGTCGCTGGGGGCAGCAACTGACTCAAGTCTGAAACAAATCCAAGAGTTCCTGTTTGGTTTGAATGATTTCTACAGCTATATGTTGAAATCGTCGTCAGAAAACATTGGTGTATTAATTTCAGAGCGGTTGACCGGTGAAATTGATGCTTTGTATTTCAACAACAATACCAACGACCGCCGTATTCGGTTTGTTGCTGACATCACCCAGGGTAAGCCTTCTGCTATCGATTATTCAGCCTATGGTACCTATGCATATGTCGGCGAATCCAGTATTTCGATTTCGTTGAAACTGATCCGTTTGTCAGATGGTGAAACCCGTACCTTTATTGCGACGGGTGAGCCGCTTGCAGCAACCAAGCGCCTTGCGCTTAAAATTTTTGATGCACTGCAGTTTCCGGGCAAGCAGGGCATTTTTAATCCACTGTCCGAAGCTGAATGGCTGGGCGGAAAGCAAAGTGGTGGGCCAAGTTTTATGCGCCTGTCTGAGGCTGCGGAATACTGTCAGGCCTTTGGTGCAAGGTTGCCCACAAAAATTGAGCTGCTGATGGCCTATAATATTGGCCCTTATGTTTCAGGTGTCAAAATTGATGGCAGTCGGTCCTTCGCGGTGACAGATATTGGGCAGGTGAAATCGTTTATTCCCGATAGTGGTCAGTGTTTTATGCCTGGCTTAGATCCGACAAAACAAGCTGATGTGATTTGTATAAAAACCAAATAGCGTCTGCTGTTTAAAGGCGGTTGGCCCTTGCAGGGGGCGCGCACGATCCTATGATCGTTTTTCAGACGTTTGTGCGCCAAGCGAATGGGTGAAGGATGGGGGATCTTGCTGCCTTGGGCGGTCTTTTTATGGCTGCCCTGCTGGCCGCCACGCTTTTGCCTGCGCAATCAGAGGCTGTCTTGGTCGGTTTGTTGCTGGCGGGCTATGCTCCATGGTTGCTGTTGGGGGTGGCCAGCGTCGGTAATGTTTTGGGATCAGTGGTAAATTGGGCGCTGGGCCGCGGAATTGAGCATTTGCGCAATAGGCGTTGGTTTCCCGTTAGCCCTGCAGCTTTGGCGCGGGCGGAGCGCTGGTACCGTCGGTATGGCCGTTGGTCATTGCTGTTGTCATGGATGCCGATCATTGGCGATCCATTGACCGTTGTCGCAGGTGTCTTGCGCGAGCCATTACCAGTATTTTTGCTTTTGGTCAGTGTGGCCAAGGTCGGCCGTTATTTGGTGCTTATTGCCGTTACGCTTTGGCTGCGCTGAAAGACAAGTGCTGGGTGCGGGCTACAAGACGCTCTGACGATTGGATGCTGTGTTGGGCGTTTCGTCTGAAACGTCAGGTTCTGCATCTGGCGCGCCCACGATCAGCGGTAACAGTTCGGTACCCGTGGGGCCAGTTTCGGTTGTACGGGGGCTGGGTTCGCGCCAGCTTAGCGTATCAAACCCACCGCAACCTTCGCATACAGGGGCCCAATGCGCATGAGGAAGTTGGCATTTGTCACAAACCCATTGCGGCCCTCTGCTGGCGCCCAGGGCACGGGTCAGCCAACCACGCACCACGGCATCTGGGGCGCCCATTCCGCGATCAATTGCAGCCATAATGGTCAAAGCGCGTTGGGTGGGATGGCGTTCTGCCAGATCGCCCATCGCTTTGCGCGCTGCGGGGAAATCTTCGGCTGAGATCTCAAGTTCGGCGCGCAGCAGCTGTGTTTCAGGATGGTCTGGTTGGGCACGAAACAGTGGCTCAAACCGGCGCAGGCGCTGGGTTGGGGTTTCTTCGGGCACAATTTCGGCAAAAGCTGCGGCCAGATCAGGGTGGGGCTGGGCCTCCCACGCTTTGCGCAGCAGGCGCGTGGCGTGTTTGGTGTCGCCCCGGTCCGTATAGCTGCGCGCGGCCATGGTGGCTGCTGGAATCAGATCTGGGGATTGCTTGTTGGCGGCAATCACCGCTTCTCGGGCTTCGATGTCTGCCCCCTCGTCGAGCAGGCCGCGCGCCTCTTGCAGCGCCAATACGGCATCGCGGCGGCGATGCACATCACGCGGCAGGCTGCCTGCACGCATCTTGGCCAGCAGTGTTTTACGCGCTCCGGCCCAATCGGCTTGTCCTGCCTGCAACTCCAGCAGCACATCCTGGGTTTCAGCATGGCGCGGGTTCAACATCAGCGCCTTTTCAGCCAGTTTCAAAGCCGTTTCCCGGTCACCAGCGGCAATTTTTTGCCGCATCAGCCCACGCAACCCGACAAAGCGGGTTTTGTCGTCGGACAGCAGGCGCTTATAGGCCTGTGTCGCGCGGGGGCCATCACCGGCCAGTTCGGCCGCTTGGGCCACCAATAAGTCGGTCAGGCCGGGTTGCCCCAGATATTTTTCGGCGCGTGCAGCACGGTTTAATGCCAATCGCCCCTCGCCCGAGGCCAGTGCCACCATCCCATCAGCCAAGGCGCGATAGCCTCGCCGTTCCCGGCTGCGACTGAAATAGCGGCTTACAGCGGTTTCATCGCCTGAAATAAAGCGCAGCAATGTCAACACCAAACCCAGCAATTTTAGCACCAACCAAACGGTCAACAGCGTCAGCCCGGCCAGTATCGCCAGTTGCAGCGGGGCCAATGTCAGTTCGATGTCAGACACAACAAGGCGCAGACCGCCCTCAATCTCCAGCAAAACGGCAGCGCCAAAGGCCACAGCTGCCACAAGTGCCACGAACAAAACGATTTTGATCAGCGACCAAAGCATACCCACCCCCTAGCGCGCGACGGTGGCGGTTAGCGCCACCAAAGCCGTTTCAGCGGCCAAGCGGCGTTGGGCGCTTGTTATCCAATCTGACAGGGGTGCTCGGCCCGCCTTGGACAGTGCAGCCAATTCGGTCAGTGTGGCGGATAAATCCCCACGCCCGACAGATGCTGTTGCGCGTGATAAAACGGCATCGGCATCATCGCCGGCCCGTGCTGACAACGAACGCAGGCCCAACTGCATCTGAACAAAGTCTGTGGCGCGATCCCAAACGCTTTGATCTTGTGCTACATTGGCCCGACGGTCGGCCGCAAGCGCTGCACGTGCGGGGGCGGAAAACATGTTTTGCAGATCGGCTGTGCTTGGCACGCCTTGGGCAGTGTCTGCCAGTGCTGGTGGCACATCCACCGACAGTGCCGCCAGCGTGGCCAGCGGCAGATCAAACGCGCCCCCGGCATCAAGCGCGGTGCGCAATTCCATCAGTGCGGTGCGGATCGCTGCAGAGCGGGCGCTTTGTTCGGCGCTGTCTTGCAGCATGCGCATCCGGTTTTCTGTTTCTTGTAGGCTGGTCTGGGTGCTGGCAATCAGCGCGGCAATATCGATGCCGGGGTTGGTTTGCGCGTTTTGGTCAGCCACGGTTTGGCGCAGCATGTCAAATTCAGCCTGCAGTGTGGTCAGCGCTGCGAGGTCAGGCATTTGGGTGGCTGCGGTCTCGGCGGCGCTCAGTCGTTTGCTGGCCTGGGCTAGGCTTTCGGCTTGGGCTGCCAGCTGATCTGTCACGGCCTGCAGGCGATTTTGTAGCGTATCGATATCTTGGCGCGCCGTGCCCAAATCTGCGGCAAGCGTCGCGTTTGCGGCCAAGGCAGTGGTCAATTCAGCAGGGGGTGCCCCTGTGGCCAAGGGCCAGCCCTTTGGAAAAAACTGCGCTGCACCAAAGCCCAGGGTTGCAGCTACTGCACCGCCCAGTGCCAGCGCGAGGAAGGTTGCCCCCGATTTTGCAGCAGGCGTGGCCTGCGCTGGGCTTTGCATTTGTGCGCTGGGGGGTTGGTCAGGTTCGTCAGATGCCCCTTGCGCTGCATCTGCACTAAGATCTGTGACGGGATCAGCGGCTGGTGGGTGCGTTGCTTCTGGCGATGTTGCGGCCGAAACATTTGACAGATCACCCGTCTTTGCGTCCTGATCCTGTGCCATCCTGCCCCCTGATTCCTTTGTAAGTCGTGCGCCATGCCCACAGACGTGGTGGCAACCTTAGCCTGCCCTGCCGCCCGCCTCAAGCATCGCTGATCGGGGGCTAGAGGGGCGCGGGCGCGGGTGTGGGCGAAGACTGGCACAACAGATCAGCCAAAGCATCGCACATTGCTGTGGCATTGGGGTTGGCGGCTATGTGGCGATGGGCGGCGGGCAGCGCGCAGGCGGCATCCACCGCGGGGCTGAGCGCAACCAACCAAAGAGGCGCCCGTGCATGGGATGCGGCCTGCGCAAAGATTTGGGCCGAGCGCGGCGAAAACAAAGGGGCCACCACTGGGGCGTTGCCCGCAATCAAAGTCAGCGCGTCATCGGACAAAGCTACGCTGTCTTGTTTGTACAGCGTCAAAGAGCGGGTTTTGATGCCGCTGTCGGTCAAATCTTGCGCCACATGGCCTGCTTGATGTGCGCCATGCACATGCAACAACCCGCCCGGGGGTAGTTGGGCGCGTATGTCCTGCAAATCAGCCAACAGGGCCTTGCCATCGCCGCGCCCCGCCCAAGTGTCAAATCCCAAACTGCGCGCGACATCTGCGGTGCGCGTGCCGACACAAAACGCCCGCAAATTGCGGCGAGCGCTGCCCTGGGCAAAGGCCCGCACCCCATTTTCAGATGTAAAGATTACCCCCCCTGGTGCATCAGCATCCCAGTCATCGGGCAAGGGCAAAGGCACAATGGTCTGAAGGGGCGAGATCAGCAGCGCTGGCATATTAGGGCCAAGGTGGTTGGCGCATAACTTTGCAAAACGCTGGGCCTGTGGGGCCGGTCGGGTCAGCAAAAGCGTGGGTTTGATTGGGGGCACGCCGCACCTGCTGGGATTGTCTGAGACCAACACCGATGATAGCTAAACCAAGGGCTGCACGCAACCTTTGCCCGGCTGCGCGCATGACGATGGGAATGAAAGATACATAATGCCGCAAACGCTGACCGTTCTGGGCCTTGAAAGCAGCTGCGATGATACCGCCGCCGCCGTGCTGCGACATGTGCCGGGCCAGCCCTGTCAGATTTTGTCCTCGGTTGTATCAGGGCAGGTTGCGCTGCACGCAGCCTTTGGTGGTGTGGTGCCCGAAATTGCGGCCCGCGCCCATGTTGAGCGGCTGGATATTTGTGTGGAAGAGGCGCTGGCCACGGCAGGGCTGCGCCTGTCCGAGCTTGATGCCATCGCGGTGACTGCGGGCCCGGGGCTGATTGGCGGTGTGTTGGCTGGTGTCATGTGCGCCAAAGGTCTGGCTGCGGGTTCTGGTTTGCCATTGGTGGGCGTGAACCATTTGGCTGGCCATGCGCTGACCCCGCGACTGACCGATGATCTGGCGTTTCCTTATTTGATGCTGCTTGTTTCTGGCGGGCATTGCCAGTTTTTGGAAGTGTTGGGCCCTGATGCGTTTTTGCGGCTGGGCGGCACGATTGATGATGCCCCCGGCGAGGCTTTTGACAAAGTGGCAAAACTGCTGGGCTTGCCACAGCCCGGTGGCCCTGCGGTTGAGGCCTGCGCCCGTGCGGGCGACCCCACGGCCTTTGCCCTGCCGCGCCCGCTTTTGGATCGTGCTGGGTGTGATCTGTCATTTTCGGGCCTGAAAACCGCCCTTTTGCGCGCCCGTGACGGCGTGATTGCCACGCATGGCGGCCTGCCGCAGGGCGCGCGGGCTGATTTGTGTGCCGGGTTTCAGGCAGCGGTTGTCGATGTTTTGGCCGAAAAATCGCGCCGCGCTTTGGCGCTACATAAGGCGCGCACCCCCCAACATCTTAGCTTTGCCGTCGCCGGTGGGGTTGCGGCGAATGGGTCAATTCGGGCGGCCTTGCAGGCGGTGGCAGCTGAGGTTGGTGCCGCCTTTGTGGCCCCGCCGTTGATGCTTTGCACCGATAACGCTGCGATGATTGCTTGGGCTGGGATGGAGCGGCTGCGGCTTGGATTGGTGGATGACCTGACGCTGGCGGCTCGTCCGCGCTGGCCGCTGGATCGCACCAGTGCGCCGTTGCTTGGCTATGGCAAAAAAGGGGCCAAGGCATGATTGCATCTGCGCGTTCCAGTCGCATTGCTGTGTTGGGGGCGGGGGCATTTGGCACGGCGCTGGCCATTGCACTTGCGCAACAGGCGGGCACGGTGCGGCTGTGGGCGCGCGATCTGGATCATGCCCGCGAAATGGGCCTGTGTCGTGAAAATATCCGCCGCCTGCCCGGTGCCGCTTTTCCCGGTGCCCTGCAGCCTACCGCAGATCTGGCCGATTTGGATCAAGATGATGTTTGGCTGCTGGCGATGCCCATGCGTGCCTTGCCCGAATTTTTGCGGGCTCATAAGCCACGCTTGGCTGGGCGGATGCTGGTGGCTTGTGCCAAAGGTGTTGATCCCAGTTCAGGGCTGACGGCGCCTGCGCTGATTGCGCAGATGGTTCCGCCAGAGGCGGCCAGCCCAGTTGCCCTTTTGACGGGGCCCAGCTTTGCCCATGACATCGCGCATGGTCTGCCGACCGCGCTGACACTTGCCTGCACCGATCCACAGGCGGGCCATGCCCTGCAAGAACGGCTGTCGACACCCGTATTGCGACTTTATCGCAGCGTTGATGTCACGGGGGCTGCACTGGGGGGCGCATTGAAAAATGTGGTGGCAATTGCGGCTGGCATGGTAATGGGCGCGGGTTTGGGCGAAAGCGCCCGTGCAGCGCTCATGACACGAGGGCACGCTGAAATGCAGCGGCTTGCACTGGCCTTGGGTGGGCGCCCCGAAACTTTGGCAGGCCTGTCAGGCTTTGGGGATTTGGTGCTGACATGCACCTCAGCCCAAAGTCGCAATTTTCGCCACGGCATGGCGCTGGGTGCAGGGCAACCGATCACGGCTGGGGCCACGGTCGAAGGGGTTGCCACTGCCAAAGCTGCCGCCCGATTGGCGGCAAGCCACAAAATAGATGCGCCGATCATTGCGATGGTCGCAGCCGTTTTGGCTGAGAAGATCACAATTTCTGATGCCACACAGGCGCTGATGCGCCGCCCGTTAAAAGAGGAATAACCGATGCGTTTTGCCCTGATCTGTCTGGATAAACCTGATGCGTTGCCGATTCGGCTTGAAAATCGTCCAGCGCATTTGGACTATTTGAAATCAAGCGGTGTGGTTGAAATGGCAGGGCCATTTGTCAGCCCCGAAGGACAGATGTGTGGCACGCTGTTGGTGCTAAATGTTGCCTCGCGCGCTGAAGCAGAGGCATGGGTCGCCGCCGACCCCTATGGCAAGGCGGGCCTGTTTCAATCGGTTATGGTTCAGGAATGGAACAAGGTTCTGGGCTGATGCGGTTTTGGCTGGTGAAATCTGAACCTGATAGTTTCAGTTGGGACGATCAGGTGGCGCTGGGGGCTGCAGGTGGGCCATGGGATGGCATCCGCAACTATCAAGCCCGCAACAACATGCGTGCGATGGCGCTGGGCGACAGGGCGTTTTTTTACCATTCAAACATGGGTAAAGAAATCGTCGGGGTTGTAGAGGTCTGCGCGTTGTCCCATCGGGACCCGACCACCGATGATCCGCGCTGGGATTGTGTTGACTTTCGCGCGATTGCCGCATTGCCACGCTCGGTTACGCTTACAGATTGCAAATCTGAGCCCGCTTTGGCTGATATGGCGCTTGTGCGGCAAATGCGACTGTCTGTGCAGCCCGTCACTGCGCTTGAATGGCAGCGGGTTTGCGACATCGCGGGCTGGGATGGGGCGCTGAACCTGAGGGCGTGATGTGTTCAGACAGTCTGGACCAAGGCAGGGGCATCGGTTACATCGACGATATGAGCAAACCTCCTTTTCCTCCTGTGGCCCTTGGACAGATACCGCCGCCCAAAAGCCCCGCACCGGTCGAGAACGACAGGGATGCACGATTAAAAGCGGCATTGCGGGCCAATCTGCAACGTCGCAAAGCCCAGGCGCGTCAACGCGATGCCGCCGATGATGAGCAGACATAAAGGGGCCAAATGGATTCCATCGTCATCACTGGGGGTGCTGCGCTAAATGGCACTATTCCCATCGCCGGGGCAAAAAATGCCTGTCTGACGCTGATGCCTGCCACGTTGCTGATGCATGAGCCGCTAACCCTCACCAATGCGCCGCGCCTGTCTGACATCCGCACGATGACAACCCTGTTGCAATCGCTGGGGACCGAGGTGATGGCGCTTCAGGGGGGGCAGGTGTTGACCCTTTCCAGCCATGATCTGACCAGCCACCGGGCTGATTATGATATTGTGCGCAAAATGCGAGCATCGATTTTGGTTCTTGGCCCGCTGCTGGCGCGGGATGGTCAGGCGGTTGTGTCTTTGCCGGGTGGGTGTGCCATCGGTGCGCGCCCGGTGGATCTGCATCTATATGCGTTGGGGGCTATGGGGGCCGATCTGGACCTGCGTGAGGGTTATGTGCACGCTAAGGCCCCATTGGGCGGGCTGCGCGGTGCGGTGATTGATTTTCCAATTGTCTCTGTTGGGGCCACGGAAAATGCGCTGATGGCCGCAACGCTGGCCCGTGGCACAACCGTTATACGCAACGCCGCGCGCGAGCCTGAGATTGTCGATCTGGCGCAGTGCCTGCGCAAAATGGGTGCGCAGATCATCGGCGAGGGCAGCGACACCATCACGATTGAGGGTGTCACCGCGCTGCACGGTGCAACCCATCCGGTTGTGGTCGACCGAATTGAGCTTGGCACCTATATGCTGGCCCCGGCCTTTACCGGTGGGCAGGTTGAATGTCTGGGTGGGCGATTGGATTTGGTGACGGCTTTTGCTGACACATTGGCTGAGACCGGGGTTGAGATTAGCCAAACCAAGAGTGGTGTTTTGGTCCGTCACTCGGGTCAGGCCGTGCGGGCGGTCAATGTAACCACGGCGCCTTTTCCCGGCTTTCCGACCGATTTACAGGCCCAGATTATGGCGCTGCTTTGCACCGCCGATGGAGTCAGCGTGCTGGAAGAACGGATTTTTGAAAACCGCTTTATGCACGCACCCGAACTGCTGCGGATGGGTGCACAGATCAATGTGCAGGGCGGCACGGCAACGGTCACGGGGGTTAAACAGCTGAAAGGTGCACCGGTAATGGCCACGGACCTGCGCGCCTCGGTCAGTTTAATTTTGGCAGGGCTGGCTGCGCAGGGAGAAACTGTTGTCAGCCGGGTCTATCATCTGGATCGTGGCTATGAGAGGGTCGAACAAAAGCTGCGGGCCTGTGGTGCGCATATTGAACGGATCAGCGAACGATGACCGATGCACGGTTTGAAGATGGCGCCGAACAACCGCTGCGCCTTTTTGCCCATGATACTGATGATCTGGTGGTGATTTCAGCGCTGGTCCAAGATGCCATTTTCCCCAGTGTAGAAATGGCTTGGCATCCCCGCCAGCGCCGTTTTGCGATTTTGCTTAACCGTTTCCGGTGGGAAGATCGTGATGCCGCCGCGCAGGCAGGCCGCAAGTTTGAACGGGTGCGGTCGGTGTTGGAAATCAACGATGTCACCCATGTGCGCAGCCAAGGCTTTGCCCGCAGCGCGCAAGATCTGGTGTTGTCGGTGCTCAGCATCCAATTCGACGCGCAGGACGATGGCATGGGTGAAATTCTTTTGACGTTGGCGGGTGATGGCTTGGTAGCGTTGCAGGTTGAATGTTTAAACATCAGCTTGGTTGATGTCACCCGCCCCTATATTGCCCTCTCTGGGCAGGCCCCCAATCATCCGGCCTAAAGGGCGGTTAGGCGCATATTGCCCCCCGGCATCGTCGCGGCTAGGGTGCGGGCGTGCCGTGCGTTTCGGCGCAATCACACCGCAACACAAAGGTCTGCCGCATGCGTCTGCATTACAGCCCCAATTCACCCTATGCCCGTAAGGTCGTCGTTGCTTTGGCTGAAACTGGCCAAACGAATGATGTCGAAATTGTTGAGGCCTCTACTGGCCCTTTGAATGCACAGGCGATGCCTGCCACCTTGAACCCGTTGGGCAAGATCCCTGCGCTGGAACGTGCCGACGGCGCGGCGCTTTATGACAGCCGGGTGATCTGCCGCTATGTTGATTCCCGTGCCGGGGGGGTGCTTTATCCAGCAGCGCCGCGCCTGTGGGATACGTTAACGATTGAGGCCACCGCCGATGGTATCATGGATGCCGCCCTTCTGATGGTCTACGAATCGCGGGTGCGTCCCGAAGACAAACGCTTTGATGGCTGGCTTGAGGGCCAGTGGTCAAAGGTGACGCGTGCGCTTGATATGCTGGAAAGCCGCTGGATGCCGCATCTGAATGGTCCGATTGATATGGGGGCTATCGCGGTGTGCTGTGCACTGGGTTATCTGGATTTGCGCCATAATGCACGCGGTTGGCGGGAAACGCGCCCGGCGCTTGCGGCATGGGTTGCCGATTTTTCTGCCCGGCCCAGCATGCTGGCCAGCCAGCCGCCGGGCTAATCGATATCCGCGCGTGCCGGTTGTCGTGATGAACCAACAAAGGGTGCGCCAGATTGTCCGCTGGACGCCCCGGATTTCTGCGGCTAAAGAACTCCGCAGAGTGGGCAAGGGGCGCGATATGCGCCTTTTGGCCACGCGTCTTTGTTTTTTGCCGGTCTTCCGGCACGGAAGGGAGTGAACCTCGTGTCCCACGCAGACGATACCGCAGGCACCCGCAGGGATTTCCTGTATTATGCCACCGCGGGAACTGGTGCGATTGCCACCGGTGCGGCCGTTTGGCCGCTGGTAAACCAGATGAATCCATCTGCTGATGTTCAGGCGTTGTCATCGATCCAAGTCGATGTCAGCGATGTTGATGTTGGCACACAGTTGACTGTGAAATGGCGCGGTAAGCCCGTGTTCATCCGCCGTCGCACGGAAGAAGAGATCACCGCCGCCCGCGAAACTCCGCTGGCCGATCTGGCCGATCAAGCCGCGGAAAACGCGAATATTGATGCCAGCGCATCTGCCGAAGATCAAAACCGCACGCTGGACGAAGCTGGCGAATGGTTGGTGATGATGGGGGTTTGTACCCATCTGGGATGTGTGCCGCTGGGGGATGGAGCGGGCGAGTTTGGTGGCTGGTTCTGCCCCTGCCATGGGTCGCATTACGATAGTGCTGGCCGTATTCGCAAAGGGCCCGCACCGCGCAATCTGCCAGTGCCTGTGGCTGCTTTTGTTGATGAAACCACGATCAAGCTGGGCTGAGGAGTTCAAAAATGTCTGGAATCCCGCATGACCATTACGAGCCCCGTACGGGCGGACAAAAGTGGCTTCACAGCCGCCTTCCGATCGTTGGGCTGATGTACGATACGATTATGCTCCCCACGCCCAAGAACCTGAACTGGATGTGGATCTGGGGCATCGTTTTGACATTTTGCCTTTTGCTGCAAATCATCACTGGTATCGTGTTGGTTATGCATTACACGCCGCATGTCGATCTGGCCTTTGCTAGCGTTGAACACATCATGCGGGATGTGAATGGCGGCTATATGTTGCGCTATTTGCATGCCAATGGCGCATCGCTGTTCTTTATTGCGGTTTATCTGCATATCTTCCGCGGCTTGTTCTATGGCTCTTACAAAGCACCACGCGAGGTGACATGGATCATCGGTATGCTGATCTATCTGGCGATGATGGCCACGGCCTTTATGGGCTATGTGTTGCCATGGGGGCAGATGTCGTTTTGGGGTGCCACGGTTATCACCGGCCTATTTGGTGCGATCCCAGGAATTGGCGAACCGATCCAGACATGGTTGCTTGGTGGGCCTGCGGTGGATAACGCCACGCTGAACCGCTTTTTCAGCCTGCACTATTTGCTGCCTTTCGTGATTGCAGGATTGGTTGGCGTGCACATCTGGGCGTTCCACACCACCGGCAACAACAACCCTACCGGGGTTGAGGTTCGCCGCACGTCGAAAGAGGAAGCTGAGCGCGACACACTGCCGTTCTGGCCCTATTTCGTGATGAAGGATTTGTTCGCGCTGGCGGTCATCTTATTGGTGTTCTTTGCCGTTGTGGGCTTTATGCCGAACTATCTGGGCCATCCAGATAACTACCTTGAGGCAAACGCGCTTGCGACGCCCGCCCATATCGTGCCGGAGTGGTATTTCTTGCCATTCTACGCAATTTTGCGCGCTTTTACTGCTGACGTTTGGGTGGTGCAGCTGGCAAACTTTGTGTCTTTCGGTCTGATTGATGCCAAGTTTTTCGGTGTGCTGGCGATGTTTGGGGCGATTGCCGTTATGGCGCTGGCGCCTTGGCTGGATACGTCATCAGTACGCTCGGGTCGCTACCGCCCAATGTTCAAATGGTGGTTTGCCCTGCTTTGTGTCGACTTTATGGTGTTGATGTGGGTGGGGGCGATGCCTGCCGGCGGGATCTATGCGTGGATTTCGTTGATCGCATCGGCCTATTGGTTCGGCTATTTCCTGATCATCCTGCCGCTTTTGGGTGTGATCGAAAAGCCGCTGCAGCAGCCCGCCACCATCGAAGACGACTTTGCAGCCCACTACGGTGCGGCCAACACCACCCCGGCTGAGTGAGAAAAGGACGAAACCAGATGATCAGGAACATCACTTTCTCAGCCCTTGCCGCGTTCGCGTTGGCAGGGGGGGCAATGGCGGCGGAAACGGGGCATACGCCGATTGTCGAAGATTTCGCCTTTTCGTTTGAGGGGCCATTCGGCACCTATGATCAGGCGCAATTGCAACGTGGTCTGCAAGTCTACACCGAGGTATGCGCTTCGTGCCACGGCCTGAAATATGTCACCTATCGCGCGTTGGGCGAAGAGGGCGGATTGGGCTATAGCGATCGCGAAATCCGGGCTTACGCCGGGCAGTTTGATATTGACGATCCGGAAACTGGTGACACGCGTTCACGCGTGCCCACCGATCACTTTCCATCCAGCCAATATGAGGGTGCGCCAGATCTTAGTCTGATGGCTAAGGCACGCGCAGGGTTTCATGGCCCCTATGGCCTCGGGATCAACCAGTTCGTCAAAGGCATGGGTGGGCCCGAGCATATTGCCTCGATCCTGATCGGCTACACTGGCGAGGAAAAAGAAGAAGCTGGTACCACGTTCTATGAAAACACAGCGTTTTCGACAGGCTGGATTGCTATGCCGCCGCCGCTGTCCGATGGTTTGGTGGAATACGCCGATGGCCACCCCAACGATGCGCGTCAGTTGTCAGAAGACGTTTCGGCGTTTTTGATGTGGACGGCTGAGCCAAAGATGATGGCCCGCAAGCACACAGGCTTTTTGGCTGTTGTGTTGCTGACGCTGTTGTCTTCGCTGCTTTATCTTACCAACAAGCGGATTTGGGCGGGCGTCAACGGTCGCAAGGGTCATCCTGCGGAATAAGCGCCAGCGGCTAAAACTGATAAAGGCTTGAAACGCGCCCCAGTTTGGGGCGCGTTTTTCATTTGATTTCAGCGTTCAGACCATCGCCCAGATAGGCGCGCAATGCCGCTGGTGGGTCAGACAACAGCGCGGCAGTGGGTGCGGGGGGGCTGGCCTGACCATCGGCCACCAGCACAATTTGATCAGCCAGTGCGCGAGCATCTGCCGGATCATGGGTTACCATCAAAATAGTTGTGTTGGCCTGCGCTTGCAGCCGTGCAACCAATCCCAGCATTTCTGACTTCAGGGCCGGACCCAACGCTGAGAAGGGTTCATCCAATAACAGCAGAGGGCGGGCGCGCAGCAGCACGCGGGCCAGCGCCACCCGACTTTGCTGCCCGCCCGACAGTGCGCCGGGCAACCGTTTGCCCATGCCCGTCAGCCCAACCTGATCCAATGCATCTTGCACACGGGCCCGGTCATTGTCATTCAGCCGCAAATCTGGCCGCAGGCCCAGCCCAATATTTTGTGCCACGCTTAGATGGGGAAACAAATTGCCATCTTGAAACAAGATGCTCAGCGGGCGTGCGCCGGGCGTTAATGATGTAAGATCTTGACCCTGCCACAAAATTCGTCCCGCCCGCAGCGGAACGAACCCCGCAATTGTGGACAGCAGCGTTGATTTCCCCGCGCCCGATGGACCCATGATGGCCACACGTGCCCCGTGCGCGATGTCAAAATGGGCTGACAGGCGAAAGCCGTCTTGTCTGATTTCTGCGTTGTCAAAGCTCAGCACCGGCCCGCCCCCTTTGGTCACATATCCAAAACAGCGCCAGGGCCAGGGCCATCAAAACCACCGCTGCCCCCGCTGCCTGATCAGTGCGATAGGCCCCCATCAGCCGCAAGACCTGCATTGGCAATGTTGCGGCATCTGTGTCGGCAAAAAGCGCAATCACGCCCAGATCCCCGATGGAGAGCGCCGCCGTTAATCCGGCGGCAAACCCCAGCGGGCGACGAAGACGCGGAAGTGTCAGCCACCGCAGGCGCGCCAGACCAGTCAGCCCCAAACTATCGGCCAGACGGCCAAAATCGCGCTCGCTGTCGCGCAGTGCGGGCAGAATGATTCGCAGCACAAAGGGCAGTGACATCAGCGCGTTTACCAACCCTGTCACAGGCAATGCCAAGCGTGGCGGGGCGACCCATGGCTGCAACATCAAAAAAAGCCCTGTGCCCATCACTAAAGGTGAGGCCGCCAGCGTCAGCATCCCTGCCGTTTCAAGCCCACGCCCCAGCGTGCGTGGGCCCAGCCTGACAATCGCCGTCGCCAATACAAGTGCCAGCCCCAGTGTCAGCACCGACACGGCCACTGCCAGCACCACTGAGCGCAGCGCGGCCCACCAGACAGGTGTTGGCAGATCCCAGATCATGGGCACCCCGCGCGCAATGACCATTGCCAAAGGTGCCATCAAAAACAGTGCGGAAAGCACAAGCAGCATCCCGTCTTGCACGCGCAACAAAGCCCCGCCTGAATCCCAGCGCATGGGCACCCGGTCCAGCCCTGCGCCGAGACCCGCTGGCGCAGACAACCCCAGCGCCACCCCTGCCGCCAGAGCGCAAAGCGCAAATTGCGCCACGCCAAGGGCTGCTGCACGGCCCAGATCAAAATCAAACCGAAATGCCTGATATATCGCCAGTTCCAGCGTCGTTGCCCGAGGCCCGCCGCCCAGCGTCAGTGCCACCGCAAAACTTGTCAGGCAAATCAAGAAAATCGCCATCAACACGCCCGGCCCGACATCGCGCAGCATTGGCCATTCAAGCCGTCTTTGAACATCGGCGGGGCCCATGCCAAGTGATGCGGCCAAGCGAAACCTTTCGCTGGGAATGGCCAGCCAGCCCTGCAAAATCAACCGCGTTGCTAATGGCAAGTTCAAAAAAACATGCGCCAGAATAACGCCATGCATCCCATAGATTGACACCCCTGGCAGGCCAACCGCTGCCAGTGCCATATTCACAATCCCCGCCCTGCCAAAGACAGCAATCAGTCCCAGAACGGCCACGATTACTGGTAAAATAAACGGGGCCCCCAGCAGCGTGATCAGCGCTCCACGCCCAAAAAAACGCCGCCGGGCCAGCGCGCGGGCCAAAGGCACGGCCAGCGCCACTGACAGACAAGCCGATATCAGCGCTTGCAAAACGGTGAACCTTAGCGCTGCCCAATCAGCTGGGCCAAGCGCCGAAAACGCACCAGCTTGGGCCAACACAGCCGCCAGCGGCCCAAGGGTTGCCGCCAGCACCAATGCGCCCGCGCCAACCCCCAGCCTGCCTGCGCGCCCTAGCGGGCGAGCGCGGTCAGCCATTCGGCCAAGGCCCCATCGCGGACCATCATCGCATCTTGTGCGCTCATCAGCAGTGATTTTTTGGGCTGCATCAGGGTTTCATAGCCTTTGGGCAGGCCCTCTGGGGCGGTGGCGGCAGGATACATCCAGTTGGTCACAGGAATTACGCCCTGAAATTCGGCCCCTAACATGAAATCCAGAAATTGATCGGCCAGTGCGGGCTGATCTGAATTGGCCAACTTACCGGCCACCTCGACCTGCAAGTAATGGCCTTCGTCAAAGGCGGCGGCGGCTTTGCTGGCGTCTTCTTCAGCGATCAAGTGATAGGCGGGCGATGTGGTGTAGCTCAGCACCATGTCGGCTTCGCCTTCCAAAAACAGCCCATAGGCTTCAGACCAGCCGGGGGTGACAGTGATGATGTTATCGGCCAGATCCGCCCAAATTTGGGCTGCTTGATCGCCATAGGCGGCTTTGACCCAAAGCAACAGCCCAAGCCCTGGCGTGGATGAGCGTGGATCTTGAATGACAATTTTCACGTCAGATTGCGCTAAGGCACGCAGGCTGTCTGGTGCGACTGGAAGCCGTGTTTTATCATAAACAAACGCAAACCAACCCCAGTCAAAGGGCAGGAAAAGTGGATCATCCCATGCTATCGGCAGATCCAGTTTGGGCGTCGTGCCATGTGGGACAAAAAGCCCTGTGGCAGCGGCCGCGCCGGTTAGGCTGGTATCAAGGCCAAGCACAACGTCGGCGTCGCTGCGTGCACCCTCAAGCTTGAGCCGGGCCAAAAGGGCCGCACCGTCGCCTGGGGCATCCCATTGCAAATCGCATCCGCATCTGGCCTCAAACGCTTGTTCAACGGCAGGGCCGGGGCCCCACTCAGAGACAAAGCTGTCATAGGTCAGCACTTTCAATACGGGGGTTTCTGCCTGTGCCGCCATGGCTATCAGGCATCCCGCGGCTATCGTTGGAAATCGCATATCATCCTCCAAAAGCGACGGGCGGGGTTGGGTGGAGGACATCTTCACCTTCCCTCCGCCGGTCTTAACCGGTTCAGGTTCAACGGGTCCGCTTGCGCATCTCAGCCCATAAAAGAGCACCCCGAGGTGGGACTAGTGATATCGACCACAAGGGGGCGCTGCAAGAACAATCCGCTTGAGCCATGCGCCCGCGCCCGTTATTGCCCTTGGTCAAAGGAGCCCGCACATGAGCCTGAACACCTTTGGTCATCTGTTTCGTGTCACCACTTGGGGTGAAAGCCATGGGCCTGCTTTGGGGGCCACGGTTGATGGCTGCCCGCCGGGAATCGCGTTAGAGCCAGAGATGTTGCAGCGCTGGCTTGATCTGCGCAAGCCGGGTCAGAACAAATACACCACCCAGCGTCAGGAACCCGATCAGGTTGAAATATTGTCAGGGGTCTATGAGGGGCAGACCACGGGCACCCCATTGCAGCTGATGATCCGCAATACCGATCAGCGTTCAAAAGACTATGGCGATATCGCTAAATCCTTTCGCCCTGGCCATGCCGACATCACTTATTGGCAGAAATATGGCATTCGTGATCCGCGGGGGGGTGGGCGTTCATCGGCGCGCGAAACGGCTGCGCGGGTGGCCGCCGGTGGTGTGGCGCGTGCGGTTTTGGCGCAATTGGCACCCAGCGTTGTGATCACCGGCTATATGGTTCAGATGGGGCCACATAAAATTGATCGTGCGCGGTTTGACTGGGATCAGATCGCGGCCAACCCGTTTTGGACCCCAGATGCCCAAGCTGCCCAAGATTGGGCTGTGTTTTTGGATGATTTGCGCAAATCTGGCAATTCAGTGGGTGCCGTGATTGAGGTGGTCGCCCGTGGGGTGCCAGCTGGTTTGGGTGCGCCCATCTATGCCAAGCTTGATGGTGATCTGGCGGCGGCGATGATGTCGATCAACGCGGTAAAAGGCGTGGAAATCGGTTGCGGCATGGAAAGTGCCGCGCTGACGGGTGTAGACAATGCCGATGAAATCCGGATGGGTTCAAACGGACCCGAGTTTTTGTCAAACCATGCAGGTGGCATTTTAGGTGGTATTTCGACAGGCCAAGATGTTGTGGTTCGTTTTGCGGTGAAACCGACATCGTCAATTCTGACACCGCGTCGCAGTGTGACTGTGACCGGCGAAGACATTGATTTGATCACCAAAGGGCGTCACGATCCGTGCGTCGGGATCCGGGCGGTGCCTGTGGGCGAGGCAATGATGGCCTGCGTTTTGGTGGATCAGTTGATGTTGCACCGCGCCCAAGTTGGCCCCGGACCACGCGGCAAAATTGGGCCGCAGGTGGTCTGACGCCCGCTCAGCTCCCTTCGGCGCGTGACATCTGCACGGCCAGAATACCTGCCATAATGATAGCAACGCCCAAGTAATCCAGCCCGTTGATATGCTCGCCCAGCAGCATCGCAGCGATGGCCACACCAAAAAACGGGTTTAAAAAGTGAAACGCCGCACCACGCACCGCGCCGATGCGCTGCACAAGGGCAAACCACAAGCCAGTGGCCATCAGTCCGGGCACAATCACCTGATAGGCAAAGGCTGCCCCCAACTGCCAAGACCATTGTACCTCTAAGGTTTCGAACCCAAGGGCTGCCACGCTTAAAAGCCCAGCCCCGACCAACATCTGCCAGCCGACCACAGTTAACAAATTGCCACCGCTGGAAGCCCCGCGCACCGAAAGCGTGGCCCCTGCCAGCGCAAAAGCTGCAATGGCGCAAAGCCCAAGGCCCGCCATATCAACCCCGCCACTGATCCGGGCCCCCATAATCACAGCCACCCCTGAAAACCCCAGCACCAACCCCAAAATTCCCAGTGGGCGCAACCGCGCGCCCAAAAAAAGCCACCCCAGCAGCGCCACCAAAAGTGGCATGGTCGAGGCGATGATGGCCGCTAATGAGGCCTCAATCGTTTGCATCGCAATGAAATTCAGCCCCAGATACAGCCCATTTTGGCAGAGGCCAAAAAGCGCCGTCGCCCGCCACTGCGCCCGCGTCAGCCGCAAGCTTTGGCCAAAGAGCCGCGCCAACAACAACGCCAATATCCCTGAAATAACAAACCGCAGTGCAAGCGCGTGCAGCGGTGGGGCCGCTGCCACGATCACGCGCGCCGTGGCAAAAGCTGATGACCACATCAGCGCAAAGCCCAAACCCATTGCCATCGCCCGCAGATCCATCGGGTGCCCCCAGAAATGAAAAGGGCCGCCCCGGCCAAGGCCGTGGGGCGAACCCTTAAAGACAATCAGACCACATATGTGGCCCCATCAAGCCATGATCAGACGACGCTGTCTTTCAGGGCTTTGGCGATGGTGAATTTCACTGCCTTGTCCGCTGGCTTTGCGATCTGCTCGCCGGTGGCTGGGTTGCGCACCATCCGCGCGGGGCGGGTGCGGCACGACAGTTTGCCAAGACCTGGCAAGGTTACGGCACCACCAGCTACGATTTCAGCTGTTACGACGCTGCTCATTGCGTCGAGCGCGGCGTTGGCGGTTTTCTTGTCTGAACCCATGGCTTCAGCCAGAGCGGCCACAAGTGCAGTTTTGGTCATTGCTTTCGACATTTGCTGTCTCCTCTCATTCAGTGCCCACGTTTATGGGGCTTTTTTCGTTCGGTCGGCTTATCGCGTCCATACACAAGCTTTTGTGGCTTCGCGCAAGCAATTTCGCAAGCTTGAGTGTGTTTTTACGCACTTAAAGGTGGGGCTTTTCGTCAAAACAGCTTAATTTTTGACTGTCAATGTGTTTCAAGCCGCAAATGGCAACTCTAAAATGTTGCAAAGCATGGATCTTATAAAAGACGATTGCGCCCATATTTGATCGTCAGATGTGGTGTTTCGGGAATAGTTTTGGCCAATGCTTGTCTTGCAAGGCTAGGGGGTCATAGCTTTGCGTTGCCGCGTGCGCTCTAATCCCAGTTGGCGTTCCCGCCAAATGATCAGCACGCCCGCCAGAATGATCAACCCCGCCCCCCCCAGCATGGCCAGCGTTGGGATCTCATCGAAAATGAAATAGCCAATCGTCAGTGCAAAGATCATAGAGACATATTCAAAAGGTGCCACGACCGATGCATCGGCGTGGCGATAACTTGAGGTCAGTAAAATCTGGCCTAACCCGCCAATCAATCCTGCGCACACCAGCAAAGTGGCCGCCTGTGGTGATGGCCAGACCCAGCCAAATGGCACCGTAAAAAGAGCCAGCGTAGATGAGGTGACCGAAAACCAAAACACCACCGCCGAGGTGCGTTCTGTCTGCACAAGCCGGCGTAAAAATACTTGGGCCAGTGCACTGCAGACCGCCCCCATCAAAACGACCACTGCGCCCAGCGTTTCCAAAACCTGCATGCCACCCTGTGACAAAACGCTGAGCCGGGGTGATAAGACAATCATCACCCCTACCAGCCCCAATGCCACCGCAGTCAGGCGAAAGGCGCGCACTGCTTCGCCCAGAAACATTGCGGCAAAAACAACCGTCAAAAGCGGCGCAGCATAGCCGATGGCCGTAACCTCGGGCAGGGGCAGAAGGCCCAGACCTGTAAAGCCAAGTGCCATGGCACTTGTGCCCATCAGTCCGCGCCAAAAATGGCCCAACGGATTTTGCACGCGAATGCCGCCCCTCAGGTCGCCCTGCCACCGCACCCAAGCCAGAATGACCGGAATGGCAAAGAATGATCGAAAAAATACCATCTGTCCTGGGGGCACCTCGGATGATGCGGCTTTGATCATCGATGACATGATGATGAAGATCGTTACCGACCCAATCTTGAACAAAATTCCCCGAACAGGCTGCATGGTCTGTGTGCTTTGTTATGGCTGTTTGCGTTCTATCGCGGGGGCTTTCGAAATGAAACAGAACAATCTGTGCGGTATGCCTGTGGGCAGGGCCTTGCGCTGGTGGGGGGAAATCGACAGGGTCGCCGGCAACAAGTGATGGTGGGGCGTGGGCATGCGGTTGGGGCTTTTGTTGTTGATGCTGTGCTACACGCTTAGCCAGTTTTACCGTGGGTTTTTGCCGGTGTTGGCGGGGGTGTTGGCCGAAGATATCGGGGCTAGCCCCCAAGACTTGGCGCATGCTTCAGGGCTTTGGTTTTTAACATTTGCCGCCGCGCAATTGCCGATTGGTTGGGCGCTGGACAGATTTGGCGCAAAATGGACAACCGCTGCGTTGTTGGGCGGCGGGGCTGGGGGGGGAGCTGTGATTTTTGCCACGGCCCAAGGTCCTGCGGCACTTAATGTAGCAATGGTGCTGATTGGGGCGGGCTGTGCGCCAATTTTGATGGCGGCCTATTACCTGATTGCGCGCAGCTATCCGCCGCAGATGTTTGGCACATTGGCAGGTTTGATTTTGGGTATGGGGTCGTTGGGAAATCTGGCGGGGTCTGTGCCTCTTGCTTGGGCGATTGGTTGGATTGGCTGGCGCGCCAGTCTGTTGGCGTTGGCGGCAGCTGCGGTTTTTTGTGCTGTCGCACTTGCGCTGTTTTTGCGCGATCCGGTGAAAGACCCGGCCAACCCGCCGCAGGGGCGCATGCGCGATTTGTGGGCCATTCCGCGCTTTTGGCGGATTGCGGTGATGATGGCCTGCGTTTTTGGCCCGGTTGCAGCCATTCGTGGGCTTTGGTTGGGGCCCTTTGTTGCGGATGTTTACGGTGCAGATGCGCAGGGCATCGGGCGGGTTGGGCTGGCGATGGGGGCTGCGATGATTTGTGGCAACTTTCTCTATGGGCCTATTGATCGCTGGGTTGGGTCGCGCAAATGGCCGATTTTGGGTGGCAGTCTTGGGGCGATGGCCTGTTTGCTGGCGCTATGGGCCGCGCCGGGGGCGGGGCTGTGGCAGGTGGGGGGGCTGTTGACGGCGGTTGGGTTCTTGGGGGCGTGCTATCCTGCGATCATGGCGCATGGCCGTGCGTTTTTGCCAGCGCATTTGACCGGGCGTGGGGTCACGATGATCAACCTGTTTGCCATTGGTGGTGCGGGGGTGGTGCAATTGGCAAGTGGGCCGCTTTATCTGGCGATGTCACAGCGCGCCGCCAGCGTTTCGGCGGGTTATGGCGGGCTGTTTGGCGCGTTTGCGGTTTTGGGCCTGTTGGGCTGTGCGGTTTACGCCTTTGCGCGCGATGCGCGCAGCTGATGCCCTGCGCCCCTGCGTAATGCCGCCATTGAATTCGCACCTTTTCCCCGCGCCATGGTTACGTTAAAGCTCGGGGCCGAACCGAAAACCAAAGGAGGCCCCGATGGGCTACAGGGTTGTTGTCGTTGGGGCCACTGGCAATGTGGGCCGCGAAATGCTCAATATCCTGGCCGAACGCCAGTTTCCCGTGGATGAACTGGCCGCTTTGGCCAGCCGCAAATCGCTTGGCACCGAAATCAGCTTTGGCGATGCGACCGTCCGCACCAAAGATCTGGAAACCTTTGATTTCACCGGCTGGGATATGGCGTTATTCGCCGTGGGCTCTGATGCCACAAAAATTCACGCCCCACGCGCCGCGGCCGCAGGCTGCGTGGTGATCGATAATTCGTCGCTTTACCGCTATGATCCGGCGATCCCGTTGATCGTGCCCGAGGTAAATGCGGACGCGATTGAAATGGTAAAAAACCGCAACATCATTGCAAACCCTAACTGTTCAACCGCGCAGATGGTTGTGGCGCTAAAGCCGCTGCACGATCGCGCCCGGATCAAGCGGGTTGTGGTGTCAACCTATCAATCTGTCTCGGGGGCGGGCAAAGAGGGCATTGACGAGCTGTGGAACCAGACCAAAGGTCTTTATGTTCCCGGCCAAGGGGTGGCCCCAGCCAAGTTTCAAAAACAGATTGCGTTTAACGTGATCCCACAGATCGATGTGTTTTTGGAAGATGGCCAGACCAAAGAAGAATGGAAAATGGTCGCGGAAACCAAAAAGATATTGGATAAAAGTATCAAGGTCACCGCAACCTGCGTGCGTGTTCCCGTGTTTGTGGGCCATTCAGAAGCGATCAATATCGAATTCCATGACCATCTAGATGAGGCCGAGGCCCGCGATATCTTGCGCGAGGCACCGGGGGTCTTGGTTGTCGATAAGCGTGAGCCGGGTGGATATATCACACCGATTGAATGTGTGGGCGATTATGCCACCTATATCAGCCGTATCCGCCAAGACAGCACCTTGGACAATGGCATCAATCTTTGGTGTGTGTCTGACAATCTGCGCAAAGGCGCGGCGCTGAATGCTGTGCAGATTGCCGAAGTTCTGGGCAATCGTATCTTGAAAAAGGGCTGATTCATTCCCCGCTTGGGCCGTTTGAAGGCTTGTGGGTGTTTGGGCAGGGTGTCTCGAAATTTGGGCAGGCCACTGTGGCGTATTGTGTTGGGTTGGTCTGCCGGTTTTGGGATCATGGGGCGTGTGCGTTGGGCGTGATTCACGCTGGCTATCGGATCGCGGCTGTTTTAGCCTGAGCGCCTCATCCAGATTATGATTGCAAGCGATGACATCCCACGCTCCCACAAATCCACGCAGATATTTTGGCTTCAGTCGTTGGGCGTCTGCAGTGCAACGCTCTGTTCGCATTCGGCTGTTGCTGATTGCTTTGTTGCCGATGCTTGTGTTGTTGCCGCTGCTGCTTGGTACCACGGTCAATCGGTGGTCGGACAAAATTGACGATTTGCTGTTGGTTAAGGTCAACGGTGACATGACCATCGCCCAGCAATACCTGACCCGATTGATGGAAAATTCGGGTGAGCGGTTAGAGGCGCTGGCCCAATCCGTGGCGTTGGCCCGCGCGCAAGCCAGCCCCGATCCGGCCGCATTTTTGGAAACCCAGCGTCAGGCGCTGGGCTTGGATTTTTTGTACCTCAGTGATGGGCAGAGCGGGCCGGGTGGGTTTGACCCGAGCGGCTGGCCTGTGGTGGTGCGGGCGCTTTCTGGGCGGGGACAAAGTGCGGTTGATATCTTTTCGTCTGAGGCTCTGGCTCGTCTGATGCCGGGGCTGCCTGCCCGCGCCGCTATCCCCATTGTCGCCACATCTGCGGCGCGCCCCAGCACGCGTATGACCGAAGATCGTGGTATGGTGATCCATTCCGCGGCCCCAGTTCAGTTGGCGTCGGGTGGGCGCGGTGTGTTGGTGGGTGGGGTTTTGCTGAACCGAAATCTGGGGTTCATTGATACCATAAACGCGCTGGTTTATCGTCCGCGCAGCCTGCCCGAAGGCAGTCAGGGCACGGCGACCCTGTTTTTGGATGATGTGCGCATATCCACAAATGTCCGGCTTTTTGAAAATGTGCGGGCGCTGGGCACGCGTGTGTCTGCTGCCGTGCGGACACGCGTGCTGGAGCAGGGCCAACCCTGGCTTGACCGTGCGTTTGTGGTGAATGATTGGTATATTTCTGCCTATGAGCCCATCGTTGACAGCTTTGGCCAACGTGTCGGCATGCTGTATGTGGGATTTCTAGAGGCGCCCTTTCAAACCGCCAAGCGGACGTCGGCGCTCACGCTGGGGCTGATCTTTGTGGCGATTGCCGCGCTGTCTGTGCCGATCTTTTTGTATTGGGCTGGGCGAATTTTTTTGCCACTGGAACGCATGAACGACACGATCGCCCGGGTTGAGGCTGGCGCGCTAGAGGCGCGCAACAGGTTGCCCGACGATGGCAATGAAATCAGCCATGTGGCGATCCATCTTGATACGCTGTTAGATCAGGTGCAGGAGCGTGACCGCCAGCTGCGCGATTGGGCAGAACAGTTGAACCAAAAGGTGGCTGAGCGCACGCGGGATTTGCACGCCGCCAACCAGCAATTGGCCCGCACGACCGAACGGTTGATCATGTCTGAAAAACTGGCGGCCGTGGGCGAGATTACGGCCGGTGTTGCGCATGAAATTAACAACCCAATTGCAGTGATCCAAGGCAATCTGGATGTAGCGCGCAGTTTGTTGGGCGCACAAGCTGATCAGGTCAGTACAGAGTTTCGGCTGATTGACGATCAGGTGTACCGGATTGGTGCTATTGTGGCGAAGCTTTTGCAATTTGCCCGGCCCTCAGAATATTCGGGGGGGGCGGATCTGATTGCACCGGCCCAAGTGGTGCGCGATTGTCTGGTGTTGACCCGACGACAATTGGAGGCTGCACATATTGAGATTGTCACCGATCTTTCCTGTCCGGCGGTGGTGTTGATGGAGCAGACCGAATTGCAACAGGTGGTGGTGAACCTGATCTTAAATGCGCTGCATGCCATGCCCGCAGGTGGGCGGTTAGAGCTTGCCGTGGCTGAGACAGGCAACAAGGTTGAAATTTTTGTAAAAGACAGCGGCACTGGCATCGCGCCCGATGTGTTAAAGCGGATTTTTGATCCGTTTTTTACCACCAAACGGGCACAGGGCACAGGGCTTGGCCTGTCGATCAGTCA
This sequence comes from uncultured Paracoccaceae bacterium, assembly GCA_937895435.1. Taxonomy (GTDB): domain Bacteria; phylum Pseudomonadota; class Alphaproteobacteria; order Rhodobacterales; family Rhodobacteraceae; genus CALAXT01. Next base: position 32,157 of record CALAXT010000058.1, read on the forward strand.
AACCTTGGTCAATCGCGCGCAGGGGCAAATTCTGGTTGTTTCCGATCTGGGACAGGGCAGCCGCTTTACAATCCGACTGCCGCGCGCAGGTGGGGCGGTGATGGCAGGATGATGAAATCCTTGTTTTGTGCGTTTGGGGTCTTGTAAAAGCCGCGTGATGGCGCGTTTATAGCCTGCCCCGGATGATCAGGAGAATGAAATGCCCGCTTATTGGCTTGCCCGTGCGCTGATCAACGAACCCGTCGCTTATAAGCGCTATGCCGACCAGGTGCCTGCCATTTTGGCGAAATTTGGTGGCAAGGTTCTGGCGCGCGGTGGAAAATTTCAGATCATGGAAGGCACCGAAAGGTTCAAGCGCTTCGTTGTGATTGAATTTCCAAGTTTTGATGATGGTGTGGCCTGTTTTGCCTCAGCTGAATATCAAGCTGCCGCCCACCACCGCCGTGAAAATGGCGCAGGTGAGGTTGAAATTGTGATGTTAGAGGGCTGATGCATGCCCCTGCGCTTTGATGCGCACTCGTTGGCGAGGGTGCCGATCTTGCGTTCTTTGTCTATTTCTACAGCGATTGCTTGGTTTGCCTCATTGGCGATGTTGGGGGCTTTGCTGGGGGCTGGGCATGACGGGCTGAGTGTGCGGGTCTCGGCGGTTTGTGGATGGGCGATTGTGCTTTTTGCCACCCGTGCCCTGCCCGAAGTTGTGACAGCACTTTTGACGATTTTGGCGCTGCTGGCCATTAACGCCGCCCCAGCCGAGGTAATCTTTTCAGGCTTTACCACGGGTGGGCTGTGGCTGACCTTTTCGGGGTTGATCATCGGCACGGCGATATCGACCAGTGGTCTTGGCCGGCAGTTGGCGCTGCGCATATTTGCGCGCACGGGGGCGTCTTATCGGCGGGCGGTGATTTTGCTGTCGCTCAGCGGGGTGGGGCTTGGGCTTTTGGTGCCCTCAACCATTCCCCGGGTGATTGTCATTGTGCCCATTGCATTATCTTTGGCCGAGGCGATGGGCTATCGTGCGGGCAGCCGGGGCCATGCTGGGCTGACGATCACCGCAGCCACGATGACACTGTTGCCGACCTATACGATTTTAACGGCCAACTTACCGACCATCGTGCAGTTTGGCGCGATTGAGGCGCTGTTTGGGTTTCATGTGTCTTATGCCGATTATTTTGTGCAGCAATTGCCCGTAAATTTGGTGCGCTTTGGGGTGTTGCTGGCCTTGTTGTTACCTTTTGCCACCGATGCGGCGCAACCGCCCGACCATTTGCCCCAACCCGAACCACTGAACCCTGCCCAATGGCGGCTTTTGGCGGTTTTGATTTGTGCGATTGCATTCTGGGCGAGTGATTTTTGGCATGCCATTCCCCCTGCATGGATTGGGCTGACGGCCGCCACGGTGGTGCTGTTGCCTGCGGCTGGAATGTTGGACCGCTTGGCGATGAAAACCAGCGTTGATTTGTCACCGATGATCTTTTTGGCAGGCGTGTTTGCCATCAGTTCTGTGGCGGCACACACCGGGCTTGCCGATAATCTGGCTGGGGCTGTGATCCCGAAATTGGGTTTAGCCCGCAGCGAAAGTCTTTGGGGTGATCTGCAAAACCTGTATGCGATCACCGGATTTTCGGTGTTAATCAGCCATCTGACAACGGCGCCAGCGGCCCCGGTTTTGTTGGCGCCATTGGCGCAATCCATGGCCGAGGCTGTGGGATGGGGCACCAAAACGGTTGCGATGGCACAGATGGTGGGTATTTCCACGCCACTTTTGCCCTATCAGGCGCCCCCCTTGATCGTGGCTATTGGTTTGGCGCAAATTCCGGTGCGCCCATTGATGCGCATTTGCGCGGTGCTGGCGCTGGCAATCGCAGCTTTCGGCGTGCCGTTATGCTATCTGTGGTGGCGCCTTTTGGGGGTGATCTAAGGGTGATCTGTTGGCAGGGTCATTCTTGCCTCAAACCCTGTGGTCGCATTGCTGCGGGGGGAGTGCAGCACCAGCGTGCTGTCAATGCGTTCAGCAATGGCGGCCACGATGGCCAGGCCCAGCCCGCTGCCATCGGCCCGCCCATCGCCCCGTTCAAAACGTGTGGTCAGTCGCGCCAATATCGTGGCCTGCACAATGGGCCCGTCATTTGCCACGATTAACTCACCATCAGATGTCAGCGTGACATCAATGCAGCGCCCCGGTGCGCCATGGCGCTGTGCGTTTTCAATCAGATTGCGGCATAAAATACCAAAGGCGTCGGGGTCAAGATCAGACATCAGGGGCGTTTCGGGCAGGGTCAGGCGGATGGGCCCCGCGTGTGCTGCGCGTGTAAAATCATCCACCAAAATACGCGCCACGGGCCGCAGGTCGGCGGGCTGGTCGACCCGCAGCCGCCCGCCCTCAGCGCGGGCCAGTTGCATCAGCCGTTCCGACAGGCGGCTTAGCCGTTTCAGTGTGGTTTCAATTTCGCCTGCGCGGGCGGCTGCGGCCGTGTCGGTGGTTTCGCTGCGCAACCTCTGGGCCTGTGCAATAGCGCCAGCCAGGGGCGTGCGCATTTCATGCGCGGCATTCGCGGCAAAACTGCGCTCGGCCTCAAACGTTGCCTTCAAGCGGCCAAGAACACGGTTCAGCGCGCCCGCCAAGGGCTGGATTTCGCTGGGCAGGCCCTCGGTTGACACCGCTGATAAATCCTGCGCCGTGCGTGCCGACAAACGTTTGCGAAACTGGCGCAGTGGTGCAAGCATTGCGCGCACCCCCCAAAAGATCACCAAAAGTGTCACAGGCATCACCAGTAAGATTGGCAAACCCAGAACCATCTCAATCTCATGAGAGACTTCGGCGCGTTGGCTGAGTGGTTCCGCAACGGTGATGCGAATGCTGCCCTGCACGGCGTCTTCACTGTAAAGCCTGTGGG
>CALAXT010000059.1 GCA_937895435.1 uncultured Paracoccaceae bacterium
CCATGCTTGCCAGCCCGGCCTTGCAAGCGGTGTAAAACCTCTGGTGGGTTGGCGAATAAATCCCCCAAGGCGCGCACCAGCGACTGCCCCGGCTGCACGCCAAAACGTTCAACCGCTGCCTGATTTTGATACCCAATCAAGCCTTCATGACTGGTTGAAAAACTGGGTGCTGGATCATTTTCAACAAACTGCGCCATCTGGCGCTGCATCCGATGCACCGCACTTTGATGTTCAAACGCAATCCAGCGGGTGATCAGCGCCAAACACACTAATGTGGCTGCCACCGAATAAAACATAATTTTGACAGGCTGTTGCGATGTCAGCGACGACGCTGCCAGCACGATACAGGCCATAAGCAAAAGCAGCCAAACACGTGGAGACAACGCCACAGCCATACGCGTTAACAGTTCGCCAGAATGAGAGGGCTTCATCTCGCACAAGACCCTTTTGCGATTCGTTCAGCCCATTAAGCATGGCATCAGTTAAGCAGTTCTTAAATCCTACCCGCAATTTTGCCAAAGTTTTGTCAAACTGTGCAATCAACTTAGCCACGACGCTTTAACACGGCCACGTAAAACCCATCCCCGCCATCCAATGGCGTCAAACGGCGCGCATGTTCCAATTGCCAGTCAGAATAGCGCGTGCAAAATGCCGAAATCTGATCTGCATTTTCGGCTTGAAGCAACGAGCACGTCACATAGACCAACCGCCCCTGCGGGCCAACAAGCTGCGCCGCATCCACAAGTATCTGGGATTGAATTGCCAAAAGCTCGGCCAAACGCGCCGGGGTCAAGCGCCATTTCGCCTCGGGGGCACGACGCCAACTGCCGCTGCCAGAACACGGCACATCGGCCAGCACCAAATCAAACGGTGCGGCATGCGCCAGATCGGCGGTCGCCAGCTGCGCAATCTTTACACCTGCCCGCGCCGCACGCGCGGCGATATCGTGCATCCGGCGCGGGTCAGCATCATGTGCAAAAATCTGCACCCCGATCGTTGCCCCGCTGGCCGCCAGCGCCAATGCCTTGCCGCCACCGCCTGCGCAATAATCGAGGGCGCGCGCGCCCTGCCCCAAACTTATCGCTGCGCATACCGCCTGCGATGCCACATCTTGCAGCTCAATCAAACCTTCGGCAAACGCCTGCGAACTGCGCAGCTTTTTCGCGCCTTGGGTGATCTCAAGCGCCGTCGGGGCCAGTGCGTGCACCTGACACTCAATCCCCTGATCGGCCAACAATTCCTGCGCTGCTGGTCGAGAAATTCGTGCTGTGTTGACACGGAGAAAAACGGGCGCGCGGGTCTGCAAAAGCCCCATCACCTGCGCAAAATTACCATCCAAACTGGTCTTTAAATCTGGCATCAACCAGTCTGGGCAATCAAGGGCCACAGCCTGAGACCACGTATCACGCCGATCAGCGGAAAGATGCGCAAACTCTTGGTCACAAAGCGGCGCTGGCGCGTGGCCGATACCTGTGAAAAGCGCGGCAATGTCCGCACCACCGCACACCAAACCACCCAAGATCAGCCCACGCCCGGTTAGGACCCCGCCAGCCTGCGCAAAAGATCGTTGACAGCGCAGCGCGTCAAACACCAGATCACGCACCGCCGCACGGTCGCCCGATCCGGCAAATCGGCTGGCACGGGCCCAATTGGTCAGCGCCTGTTCGGCAGCGCGCCCCGCCAAACAGGCATCCAGCACCTCAATCGCGGCTTGCAGACGGGCGGCGGGGGTCACAACTGACCCAATCGATCAAAGGTGATCTGGCCACCACAGATCGTCAGATCGACCGCCATCGCCCCAATTTCGTCATGCGCTACCGCCTCAATGTCGCCCGACAACAGCACCAGGTCAGCCAGATAACCCGCACGCACCATGCCTTTGTGATCTTCGGCATGCTCGCCATAAGCGCCCCCCAAAGTATAGGCCGCAAGTGTCGCCATCAGCCCAATGCGCTGATCCGGGTCTGCCAAAGCCCAAGGCTGGCGTGTCAACGCAGCCTGAATCCCGCGCAGTGGGTTGATATCTGACACAGGCCAATCTGAAGCAAAGGCCAACACCGCCCCGGCCCGCTGCAACGCGGCCCAAGGATAGGCATAGCTCCAGCGCGCTTGCCCGATCCGGCTTATCGTGGGCTCAAGCGGGAAATCCATGGCACCTGGCGGATGCGGCGGCTGCATCGACGCCATCACCCCAAGCGCCTTGAACCGGGCGATATCATCGGGGTGGATCACTTCGATATGTTCAATGCGGTGGCGGGAATCACGCACACCATTGGCCGCACGCGCCGCCGCATAGCCATCCAAAACCGTACGCACTGCGCCATCGCCAATCGCATGGACAGCAATCTGCAAGCCTCGACGATCAATTTCAGTGGCGATTTCGGCAAAATGCGCGGGCGCAAACAGCGGCTCACCGCGCCAACCGGGCTGGTCGGGATAGTCGTCAATCATCACCGCCGTGCCGCTGTCGATTACCCCATCCATGAACAGTTTGACAAACCCGGCACTCAACCAGTCATCTTGCCAATCACGCGCCATCTGGCTGGCCATTTCCAGCCGCTCAATCTCCATGAAGTTCTTGAAATGAAAAGGCACCTTGACCCGCGCACTCAGCGCTCCCTGCTCACGCAGCGCATCAAGCAACTGCAACGTGTAAAGATTGCCATCCATATTGGTGATGGATGTAATGCCGTGACGCACAGCATGATCTAGACCTGCCTTGATCGCTGCACAATCCAGCGCCCGTGCCGCCGCATCTGGTGCGGGATCAGGCTCGCCCCCTGTGTCCAGACCCAAGCGTGAGCGATCTGCCCCAGCAAACCGCAACACCGGGCCAAAGGCCGGGGCCTCGCGCAGCTCGCCCGTGGCCAGACCATCATCGCCCATCACCACCTCAGACCCCGGCGGTGTAGCATGGCCGCCCAAAATACCAGCGGCCCGCAGCGCGGCGGTATTGGCCCACATCGTGTGATGATCCTGCGCCGTGAGCAGCAAAGGACGATCAGCCAACACACGATCCAAGACATGACGGGTCAGCGGCGCATCCCCCAAGATCGCATAATCCACCGCCTGGCACAAAATCACAGCCTCCGTCCGCCCGCCCGCATAGGCCCGCACGCGCGCGGTCAGATCCCGCTCACCGCGCACCCCGGCCAGTTGCAAATGCGACAGCTCAGCTCCACCCGCAAAAAGATGCATATGGCTTTCGACAAAGCCGGGCAAAAGGCTGCGCCCCTGCGCATTGATCACCCGCGTTTGGGGCCCAACCAGCGCCAAAATCTGCGCATCCGTCCCCACCGCCAAAATCCGTCCCCCCTGCACCGCCACAGCTCCCGCCCGTGGCGCGTCGGCATCCATTGTCAGAATACGGGCATGGGTGATGACGAGATCAGGATGGGGCATCAGACTCTCCGGGTTTGCATGGCGCGCAGTTTATCAAAGCCCAAGAAACCTGCCAGCCCTATGGCAGGGGAATTTCCACACTTGGGTATTCCAAAGCAAGACCAGCACAGATCTTAAAAGGCCTTGTTACTGCCCCATAAGACTGGCGTGACAAAATGAAATAATGGGCGCAGCGGGCGACGCTCTGCAAGTCAATAAGGGGCGGCAAACCTGCTTTTGCTGAAAGCTTTACGGGGGGCCATCTGGCCCCCCATCAGCGTTTTAGAAATGGATGCGGTATTTGGCGCGCACAGCGGCATCGATGGTTGGATCAATCTTTGGCCAGCTGCCCTCGGCCAAAATGCGGTTTTTACGGGCAATGGCCTGTTGGACCAGATCGGGCGAGCCGTTTTCGATCCAAAGCTTCGGCGTGCTGCGGTCAGCCACTTCGGGATAAATATATTCGCTCTGCATCAACGACAGCGTTTGTTGGTGGCCCAGATAATGCCCCGGCCCCTCAAGACAGACCGATTTCATCGCGTCAATGCTGACCAGATCTTCGCTGACATCAATGCCTTTGACGCAGCGCAACACTTGGCCCAGCATATCATCGCCCAGCACCAGGCTTTCCATGCAGAACCCCATCAGGCTGGCATGCATGCCCACAGATTCGTAGACCATATTCAGCCCTGAAAGCCCGGCCATGACGTTTGATATCGCCTGTTCCCAACCGGCCTGCATATCGGGCAGTTTGGCATCGGCAATTCCAGCGGCAGCCCCCCCCGGCAAACCATAAAACCGGTGCATCTGCGCGCAGCCCGCCGTCAGCAACGCCTGTTCGCCCGAGCCGCCTGACATCGCACCGGTCCGCAGGTCCGAGACAAAGGGCCAGGTGCCAAAGATCGCCGGAAAACCGGGTGTGATCGCATTAACATAAACCACCCCGGCCAGACATTCTGCCACCGCCTGCACGATGGCTGTTGCCAGCGGTGCGGGCGCTGTGGCCCCCGCCTGCCCAGCAGACAGCAACAAGACCGGCATGCCGTTGCGCACGCACATTTCCATGCTGCGGCAGCTTTCTTCGGCAAACTTCATTGGGGGCACAACAAAACAGTTCGAATTGCTGACAAAGGGCCGTGCGCGCCAAGCCTCTTCGCTGCCCGCGATCATGTGCAACAGATCAAAGCAACCCTCGACATGTCCCGGTTCAGAAAATGAGGTGCCAACGTGTTTGGTTGTGCCCGAACAACAGGCGTAAAGCGTGTTGATATCCATATCAAAATTATCAAGCACATCACGGCACACCATCGCACGCTGAAAGAAATGCACATTGTCCAGCGCATGGGTCAGCTTTGAGGCCATATAAAGATCGGCCGCGGTCGCATCGCGATACGTCCGCTCAACAGGGTCAACAACATGGACCGCAGCGCCGGCTGTGCCAAAATGCACGTTACTGCCGGTAAGATGCAGGTCATATTTCGGGTCACGCCCAAACAGCGTGATATCCTTGGCAGCCACAGCCAGCATATCTTCGACCAAAGCGCGCGGAAAGCGAATGCGGCCATCCGCCCCTTGCACCGCCCCAGCCCCGGTCAGAATTTCGACACCCGATTGTGGCGCATCCGACAGCCCGATTTCTTCCAAAGCTTGCAACGCCGCCTGATGGATACGCAGCACATTGGCCTCGGTCAGGGGGCTGTATTGGCCGCCCGGCATGCCTGGGCGTAAGGGGCGCAGCCCCTCGGCCAGCGGCGCAGATCGCACCGCCACACGCGCGGCGCGCCCACCACTGCGCCCCACCCGCCGCGCCCCGCAGCTTGCGCCCACACCACCGTCTTCTGGCAGATCAAGTGTCATTTCCGCGTTCCTTTCGTGAACGATAGCGCCTACATCCGCACGCGAGCGGCGGTGGGGTCATACATGGGTTTCAAAGATACCTCGGCCGCAACACGCTGCCCGGCCACCTCAATTTCATAGCTTGATTGCAGCACATCTTCGGCTGTCTCACCGGCGCAGGGCACATAGGCCATGCCAATCGCCCCCCCCAGATGATGGCCATAATTTGCCGATGTGATGATCGACACAATCTTGCCATCACGCAGCAAAGCCTCGTTGTGAAACAGCATGACATCCGGATCAGTGACGCGCAGTTGCACCATGCGCCGCTCTAACCCGGTTTCACGTTTGCGCAGCACCGCATCGCGGCCAATAAAATCGCCCTTGGCGGTTTTCACCGCAAAGCCCAAACCAGCCTCAAGCACGTGGTCTTCGTCCGTGATGTCATGGCCAAAGTGGCGAAAGCCCTTTTCAATGCGGCAACTGTCCAATGTGTGCAGCCCGCAAAGCTTTAACCCGTAGGCCGCGCCCGCATCTTCCAAGGTTTCAAAAACATGCGCGGTCTGATCGGCAGAAACATAAAGTTCCCAGCCCAGTTCGCCCACATAAGTCACACGATGCGCCCGCGCGAGCCCCATACCAATTTCAATCTCGCGCGCCGTGCCAAAGGCAAAGCCATCATTGCTTAAATCATCTGGACTGATGGCGGCCAAAACATCGCGCGCTTTTGGCCCCATAAGACAAAGAACCGATTCAGACGCCGTCATATCGGTGATCACCGCAAAGGCCTGCCCCAGATGGCGGCGCAGCCACGCCAGATCACGCTGCAACGTGGCCCCCGGCACCACCAACAAAAATGCGGTTTCCGACAGGCGCGTCACCGTCAAATCACATTCGATCCCACCATGATCGTTCAACATTTGGGCATATACAATCCGCCCCACCGCGACATTCAGATCGGCGGCGCAGACCCGCTGTAAAAACGCCAAAGCATCGCGGCCTTCAACCCGAATTTTGCCAAAACTGGTCATGTCAAACAGGCCAACACCTGTGCGCACCGCCATATGTTCGGCGTGCTGATTGTCAAACCAGTTTTGCCGCCCCCAATCATAGCGATATTCGGCCACCTGATCGGGGCGGGCAAACCAATTGGCGCGCTCCCACCCTGCCACCTCACCAAAGACCGCACCGCGGGCCTTGAGATGTTCATGCAAGGGTGACCGGCGTACCCCCCGCGCAGTTTCGACCTGACGATAGGGAAAGTGGTCAGCGTAAAGCAGGCCTAAGGTTTCCGTGACACGTTCACGCAAATAACTGCGATTGCGCTGAAAAGGCTGCGCACGGCGAATATCAACCTCCCACAGATCAAAGGGCGGCGTGCCCTTATCCATCCATGAGGCCAGCGCCATCCCCGCGCCACCAGACGACACAATGCCAATCGAGTTATAGCCCGCCGCCATCCAATAGCCGCCCAGTTCCGGGGCTTCGCCCAAGTAATAGCGGTTATCTGGGGTAAAGCTTTCTGGCCCATTAAAAAACGTGTGAATACCCGCATCGGCCAACATGGGCAGGCGATTGACAGCAGCGGCCAAAATCGGTTCGAAATGGTCAAAATCTTCAGGCAACTGATCAAAACAGAAGCTTTCAGAAATACCGTTCATCCCCCACGGTTTGGCGCGCGGCTCAAACGCGCCCAGCATCATCTTACCGGCGTCTTCCTTGTAGTAAGCGCATTCATCAGGAACCCGCAGCACCGGCAGGGTCGACAAACCCACCACGGGTTCCGTTACGATATAAAAATGCTCGCAAGCATGCAGTGGCAGCGTCACCCCGACCGAGCGCGCCAGCTCCCGCCCCCACATCCCGCCGCAATTCACCACCAGATCGCACGAAATCTGACCCGTGGCACCACTGGCATCTTCCCATTCAACACCGCTGACACGCCCACCCGAGTGCAAAACCCGCGTAACCTTGACGCCCTCAGCGATCTCGGCGCCACGCATTCTTGCACCCTTAGCCAGTGCCATAGCGATATTGGCCGGGTCACATTGACCATCGCCGGGCAAATGCACCGCCCCCACCACATCTGAGATATTGAGATGCGGATACATCGCCAGCACTTCTGTGGGCGAGATTTCATCCACCTCAACATCAAAGGCGCGGGCAAGCGACGCTTGGCGGCGCAGCTCAATATGGCGCGCCTCGGTCAGCGCCACGGAAATTGAGCCGTTACGCTTCATGCCTGTGGCAACACCGGTCTCCGCTTCCAAATTACGGTAAAGTTCAGCCGAATAGCGCGCCAGACGCGTCATATTCTGGCTGCCACGCAACTGGCCGATCAACCCGGCCGCGTGCCATGTTGTGCCCGATGTCAACTGCTTGCGTTCCAGCAACACCACATCCTGCCAGCCAAGAGCCGTCAGATGATAGGCGACCGAACAGCCTGAAATGCCACCACCAATAATGACCACACGGGCCGATGTGGGAAGCTCTGTCATGGATGAAACTCCGAAAGAGAGGAAATCAGATGCAAAAAACGCGACGGGCGTCTGGTCACGCAAACAGAACCCGCACGCGAACGGCCGATCATGGGCATCAACGGGGCGCAGCTCATGTCAGACCAGCTCATGGCCAGCAGCGCGTAACGCTGTGGCAATGGCGGCGATATGGGCAGGCCCGACCTCGCAACAGCCGCCCACAATCGTGGCGCCCTGCGCCACCCAAGACAGCGCAAAATCGGCATAGGCTGCAGGCGTAAGGTCATGGCGCGCACTGAGCGCATCAACGGTTGGATTTTCTTGAAGAAAGGCCGGGGTGATTTGCTGAAACCCGTTGGCATAGGCGCCAAACGGCAGCCCAAAGCCCGCCAAAATCGCCAAAGTCGCCCCAATCGCCTCGGGTGAGGAACAATTGGCGAGAATGGCCGTCGGGGTGCCAGCACCCAATTCCAAAATCTGCGCCAGATCTGCGACCCGCTCGCCAGAGCGCAAGCAGGTGCCATCGGCATCATCAACGGTCACCGACAGCCAAACCGGCAGCCCTGCCGCCTGTGCGCCTTGCAATATGGCGCGGGCATGCGCCAATGATGAAACCGTTTCACATAAAATCAAATCAACGCCCGGCGCCAACAACTGCGCGGCTTCGCTGTAAAGCGCCACGGCAGTGTCATGGGGCGGGTGCACGTCGGGGCGATAGCTTGCGACAAGTGGGCCAATACTGCCTGCGATGCGACCCACCCGCCCCTGTTTGGCGTTATCATCTTTGGTTGCACGATGTGCGGCGATTGCGGCGGCGGCCTCAGCCAAAGCTGCGCCATGCAACGCAGCAAACCGATCCTCAATTCCGGCCTTTATCAGCCGGTCACGATGGATGGCATAGGTGTTTGTCGTGGCAATCGTTGCACCCGCAGCGAAATAATCAGCATGCACCGCCTGCACAAGGCCGGGGTGATCGATCATCACTTGGGTTGACCAAAGCGGCGTCGGGCGATCCCCGGCGCGATGCACCAGTTCTTGGCCCATGCCACCATCCAAAAGAGTGATCTGGCTCATGCGCGAATCCTCAGGTTTTCCGGATCCCACAGGGGCCCATCAGGTTGCACCACGGCGCGATAGCGTTCGCCATAAATCTCCACCTCAATTTCCGTGCCGGGCACCACAAGATCTGTGCGCAGCATACCAAGTGCCACCGATGCCCCAATTCGATAGCCCCAAGCACCCGACGTAGTTTCGCCCACCACTTGGCCATCGTGCCAAAGCGTTGACATATAAGGCGCGTCACAATCACCAGCATCAACGATCAGCGTGACAAAGCGCTTATCAGTTCCGCGCTGCTGCTCGGACAAAAGTGCAGCCTTACCGGGGAAATCTTGGGGCTTGTCAAACTTGATAAACCGCTCCAACCCACCTTGCAGCGCGGTGTAATCGGTCGACAGATCACCCTTCCACGCGCGATAGCCCTTTTCCATCCGCAGGCTATTGAGCGCCCACATCCCAAAGGGAACAGCCCCTGCCGCCAACACGGCATCATAGATCGCCGGCATATTGGCGTTGGCCGCATGAATTTCCCAACCCAACTCACCCGCAAATGACACCCGCGCCAGTGCAGCAGGCAACCCTGCCACCTCCGCACCTTGCAGGCTTAACCATGGCGCCGTCAGATCGGCCTTGGCGATGGTGGCAAAAAGATCGCGCGATTTTGGCCCGGTAACAATCAACGTCGAATACTCTTTGCTGTGATCGGTCAGGCTGAGACCTGGCGCCAGATGCTTTTGCAAATGTTCAAAATCATGCCACTGCGCTGTTGCGGCCGTAATCAGGGTGAACAGATCCTCGGCATGGCGCAGAATGGACATTTCAGTCACAATCCTGCCCCGTGTATCCGTAAAATAACCCAAGTTCATGCGCTCAATCTTGGGCAGCGCACCCGTAATCATGCCCCGCAGCCATTCCGCTGCCCCCGGCCCTGAGAGATCAAACCGCGAAAACCCGGCCAGATCCAATACGCCAACCCCGTCTCGCACCGATTCACATTCCGCACGAATGCGCGGCTCCCAAGGGCCAGAGCGCGCCCATGTCTGAGTGCTGGCCTCGGAAATATCATCACCGGGTTTGGCAAACCAATTCGCACGTTCCCAACCGGCATAGGCACCAAACTGGGCACCCAACGCCTTAAGCCGATCGTGGTTGGGCGACAGTTTACGTTCTGGGGCGGCGGGCCAGCGATGCCATGGAAAATGCATAGCATATTCGTGACCATAGACCTCTTTGCCCTTTTCCAGACAATATTGTGGGTCGGTATAATTGGTAAAGCGGCGCGGATCACACGACCACATATCCCATTCGGTCTGTCCCTCGGTCACCCATTCGGCCAAAACCTTGCCAGCCCCCCCACCCTGCGCGATGCCAAAGGTAAAGACACAGGCCTCAAACGCATTGGGCACGCCGGGCATTGGGCCGATCAGCGGGTTACCGTCTGGTGTATAGGGAATGGGACCGTTGATCACTTTGGACACGCCCACAGAACCCAGCAGCGGCACGCGGGCCATCGCATCCTCAATATACCACTCTAACCGTTCCAGATCGTCGGGATACAGCTGAAAGCTAAAATCTTCGGGCATCGGGTCATCGGGGCTGGCCCAATGCGCGCGGCCATTGCGTTCATAGGGGCCAAGATTAAAGCCCGTTTTTTCCTGCCGGAGATAATATGAACTGTCGACGTCGCGCAAAAGTGGCAGTTTATGGCCTGCTTGCTGGCTCCAGGCTTCGATTTCGGCGATCGGCTCGGTCAAAAGATACTGGTGGCTCATGACCATCATCGGCACCCGGCGCCCACCATAGGGGCGGAACCATTCGCCCACACGCTGTGCGTAATAGCCCGCCGCGTTCACAACGATCTCACAGCGAATTTCGCCCTTTTCGGTCTCAACGATCCATTCACCATTTTCGCGGCGCACGCCGGTGGCCGGGGTAAAGCGCAAAATCGTAGCGCCCAGATCGCGCGCGCCCTTAGCCAGTGCCTGCGTTAGCTGTGCGGGGTCAATATCGCCATCGGCCGGGTCATAAAGCGCCCCTGCCAAATCATGGGTTTCCACAAACGGATATTTGCCACGGATCTCATCCACGCCCAAAACATCCAAATCCATGCCTTGATAGCGGCCCATGCCTTTGGCGCGGGCAAATTCTTGCATGCGTTCGGCCGAATGGGCTAGCCGGATCGAGCCCGTGACGTGATAATTCATCGGATAATCGACAGCTTGGCCAAGGCCACGATAAAGCTCGGTTGAATAGCGCTGCATGTTCATAATCGACCAGCTTGTCGAAAACGTCGGCACATTGCCGGCCGCATGCCACGTTGAGCCGGCAGTCAGTTCATTTTTTTCCAACAGCACACAATCGCGCCAACCGGCTTTGGCCAAATGATAAAGCGCCGACACCCCAACCGATCCGCCACCAATGATGACCACGCGCGCCTGCGTTGGAAAATCTGCCATCTGCCTGCCTCTCTTTAACTGTCTGCCAACAGACAAAAATACACGGTCTTCGCCGTGCCCGAACAATCAATCCGTAGGATGGATTTCTGCGCCCATCAATCGCAATGATTTGGCTTTATTGATCGACAAATTCGATTAGATTAATACCTGACCGCGGCGAAAGGCAGCCATGATGCAAATTGATCTGATCGACACCTTTCTTGACCTGATGGAAACAAACAGTTTCAACCGAACCGCCGAACGTTTGGGGGTAAAACAATCTACCGTTTCAACCCGCATTCAAAGCCTCGAGGCGCAGCTGGGTGCGCCACTTTTTGAACGCAGCCGGGCCGGCACCCGGCCAACCCCGTCCGGCCTGAACTTTGTCGCCCATGCTCGTGCGTTGCGCCATGAGTGGAATGAGGCCCGCCGTGCCCTGTCTGAGGGCGATGGCGCCGCACCACGGCTGCGGATTGGTCTGCAAAGTGATTTGGCCACCACGCATATTGGGGATTGGATGGGGGCGTTTCGGCGCGCCCTACCCGGCCTGCGATTTTATATTGAGGCCGATTTTTCAGCACAGATGAGCGAAGATGTGCTGGCTGGCACGCATGATCTGGCGATCTTGTTTACGCCGCATCCCCATCCTGATTTGCATTATGAAAAGCTGGGCGAAGTTGGCTATCACTTGATTTCAACCGAGGCGCAGACTTTGGCCCAAGTTGTACCTGACCGGCTGGTGTTGGCCAATTATTCACCCGCCTTTGCCGCACAACAGGCTGCGGTATTGCCCCAGCACGGGCTTGCCCCCGTGGCATCTGGCTTGTCGGCTGCAGTGTGCAGCTTGCTGCGCAGCACGGGGGGCAGCGCCTATGTCTTGTCACGCGCCGCCGATGCCCTTGTCGACGAAGGCGTGGCCCATTTTGTTTCAGACGCACCGATCTTGATGCAGCCGGTGCATTCATTGGTGCATGTCCGCAGACGTCATGTTGCCACCCATCGGCGCGTTCTCGCACTTATGCGGCAAAATTTTCCAGCCCCGAAACATTTCCCCGAGCCCGCATCCGCAGCCAACCCCAACTCAAGCGGATCAGCCCTGATCGGTGCTGCGCATCAGCACCAGCCCACCTTGTAATCAACTATTTTCGCCCCGCTTGGCTGCGGCTAGAAATGCCCCGCAAATCATATCGGGGGCCGGGTTTTACACCGCATCGGCCCCCCCTCATGGGAGAGACGGACAATGCACTATGGGTTTATCGGTCTTGGCAATCTGGGTGGCCATTTGGCCGCCAGTCTGCTGCGCGCGGGCTTTAACGTTTCGGTCAATGATCTTAACCGTGATCTGGCTGATCGGCTGATCGCCACGGGCGCGCATTGGGCCGAAACCCCCGAAGATCTGACCCGGGCGGTGGATACCGTGATCACCTGCCTGCCGTCGCCACAAGTTTCCGAGGCGGTGCTTGAGCGGATTTTATCCGTGGCCAAACCCGGCCAGTGCTGGATCGAGATGTCAACTCTGGGCCGCGATGAAATCGTCCGTTTGGCGGCCAAAGCAGCGGAACATGGCGTGCAAACCCTGGAATTGCCCGTCACAGGTGGTGTGCATTTGGCCGCACGCGGTGAAATCACCATGCTGGTTGGGGGTGATGGTGATCTTTTTGCCACCCATGAGCCGGCGATTTCGGCGATGGGCAACAAGGTCTTTCACATGGGCCTGCTGGGTTCTGCCGCAATCATCAAAGTCATCACCAATATGCTGGCCTTTATTCATCTGGTTGCCGATGGCGAGGCATTGATGCTGGCCAAACGTGGCGGTTTGGACCTAGGGCAGGCATGGAAAGCGATCGCCGCCAGTTCAGGCAGCAGCTTTGTGCATGAAACCGAAGGCCAGCTGATTTTGAACGGAAGCTATGACATCGCCTTTACCATGGATCTGGCGTTGAAAGATCTGGGCTTTGCCATGGGCTTTGGCCGCGAATTTGAGGTGCCACTGGATCTGGCGGGCCAAACGCTGCAAACCTTCCTGCGTGGGCGCGCCGCCTATGGCGGGCAGGCGCAATCGACCCAGATTGTAAAATTACTGGAAGATGTTTTGGGCACTGATCTGCGGGCCCAAGGCTTTCCGGCCCGGCTTGAATAAGCGCGGGCCAGTCAAGGGCCAACCTTATTGCAAAGCCCGCGCGATCAGAGCGCCAGCAGACCCGGCAGATCAGCCATGCTGCGAAAAACCCGCGCGCCTTCGGCCGCAAGGCGCGCGCCATCCCCCTGCGGAGCATAGCCAAAACACACCATTCCCGCAGCCCGTGCAGCCCGCGCCCCGGGGGGGCTGTCTTCAATCACTACAGCGCGGGCGGGCATGGCCCCCAAAGCGGCGGCCACATGCAAAAATAACCCCGGTTCAGGCTTTGGCATGGCAAGGGTTTGCCCCGAAAAAAGTCGCCCGGCCAGCCGCGCTTTTACCGCTGGGTGTTGGCCCAGCGTGACGTGCATCTTTTCTTCAGACCCGTTTGACCCAACGCCATAAGGAATATCGCACCGATCCAGCGCATCCATCACCTGCTCAACCCCCGCCACCAATGGTGTGCCCAGCGCAAGCCGGGCGTAAAGCCGGTCATAAAACGTCGCAACCCAATCATCGGGGAGATTGGCCCCCATGGCGCGCGCGCGCGTCCAAAGCCCCTGCATCGTGCCGCCGATAAATTCATGTTCAACCTGGTGCGCGCTCAGGGCCAAACCATGGGCGGTCAGATCAGCAGCCAACATTTCAAAACACGCAGGCTCACTGTCAACCAACACACCATCACAGTCAAAAATCACCGCATCGGGGCGTTCTGCCAAAGGCTCTGGCTTGGCAATCTGTGGGGTATCATGCATCAGGGGCAGCCTCTAACAGGGTCAAAACGGTGTCGCCGTAGCGCCGTTGGTCGCGCTGCACCAGCCCAGGCACCCGTGGCGGTGCCAGCCGCTCTTCCCACATGACACAAGCCCCCAGCGCTATAAAGCCACCCGCCCGCGCCGCGCCCAAGGCACGTTCCCCCATCGCTTGATCATAAGGGGGATCAAGCAGCACCAAATCAAAGGGCGCGCCGGGGTTTTGCCCCAGACAGGTTGCATCCACCCGGATGATCTGTGTGTCAGCCTCGGACCGGGTCAGGGCAATATTACGGCGTAAAAGCGCCAGCGCCTTGGCCCCATTTTCCACAAAGGAAACCGAGGCCGCCCCCCGCGACAGCGCCTCTAGTCCCAGCGCGCCCGTCCCCGCGAATAAATCCAAAACCCGCGCCCCCGCTACACAATTGCCCATCGTCCCATTGACCAACAAGTTAAACATCGATTCGCGCACCCGGTCTGTGGTCGGGCGCAGGTGCGCCGCCGCGTCGCCCGCCCCCACCGGCGCCAGCGCCAGCCCGCGAAACCGCCCACCAATGATCCGCATCAGCCCAACAACGTCTTAAGATCTATGCTGGAATCGGCTACAGCATTGGCGGGGGCACTGCGCCCTGCCTCAATCAACCGTTTGGCAATCATAAATGCGCGCGGATCATTCATCGCATCCACGGCCAATAACTGATCATCCCTGTAATACCAAAACGACACCGGCGTCTGCGGCAAGACGGAAGCGTCCGCCACGGTTGCGCTAATGCGGGTGACGATTTTATCATAGCCGGTGTTTAGTCCTGCAATTTGCAGCTTGACGTCATATTGATCTGACCAAAACCACGGTTGCGCCCGATATGCGACCATCGCCCCCATCAGATTGGCCGCAACGCATTCGCCGTGGGCGATGGCATGTGGCACTGATTCCAAACGCAACTGTCCCCCTGCATGCGGGAAAGCCGCACAATCACCCACGGCCCAAATATCAGGGTTTGAACACCGGCCAAATTCATCAACCAAAATCCCATTTTCTACGGCAAGCCCGGCTGCTTCTGCCAAAGCGGTGGCGGGTTTGATACCCACCCCCACAATCACAAAATCAGCCGGCAGCACACGACCATCAGCCAAGTGAACATCCGAGACCTGTCCATCACATCCGGCAATTTTGTGCACACCCACACCCTCTATCACACGCACGCCATGGCCCTGATGCAGCGCACGAAAGAAATCAGAGGTTTGCGGGGCCGCTACACGCTGCAAAATGCGTGCGCTTTGTTCCACGACACAGACATCCAGCCCACGCTTGGCCGCGACGGCGGCCGCCTCAAGCCCGATATAACCACCACCAATAATCACCACGCGGCGTCCGGGCTGAAACGCGGGGGCCATATGATCAACATCGGCCAAGTCGCGCACAACATGCACCCCGCGCAAATCCCCCCCCAGTGCTGCGGGCAAGCGGTTGGCCGTGGACCCCGTCGCCAAGACCAACGCACCATAAGAAAGGCTTGTGCCATCTTGCAGGCGCAGCTGCTTCTGCCCCGGATCAATCGCAACAGCGCGCATACCCAACCGCAGCGTGATATTCATATCGCGGTACCAAGCTGCAGGCCGCAAAAACAACCGCTCTTGCTCCATTTCACCCAAAAGATAGGCCTTTGAGAGCGGTGGACGTTGATAGGGCGGCACCGGTTCTTCGCCGATCAGCGTTATGGCAGCGTCACACCCCAACCCACGCAGCTTGGCAACCAGCGATGCTGCGGCTTGGCCCGCACCCACAACAACAATTCCCTCCGCCCCCATCACATCCCTCATACAAATTCATATGGTTTGCGCGTTATTTCACTGGCGCTTATCGGGGGCGACCCTATATCCACGATATGTCTAAACACAAGCAGGGGATACGCATGACACTTTCCATTGGCGATCGGTTGCCCGAGGCAACTTTGTGTAAAATGGGCGAAAACGGGCCCGAAACCGTACAACTGTCAGATCTGACCAAAGACCGCAAAGTGGTGATTTTCGCCCTGCCCGGTGCCTTTACGGGTGACTGTTCCAGCGCACATGTCCCAAGCTTTATGCGCACCCGCGCAGATTTCACCGCCAAAGGCGTTGATGAGGTCATTTGCCTGTCGGTCAATGACCCGTTCGTGATGGGCGCTTGGGGCACATCAACCGGGGCCGTCGCCGCCGGGATCACGTTTTTGGCCGATGCGGATAGCGCATTTACCTGCGCGGTCGGCATGGATTTCACCGCACCACCCGTCGGCCTGATCAAACGCTCAAAACGCTACGCGATGCTGGTTGAGGACGGTGTGGTCCGCGTGCTGCATGCCGAGGAAAGCCCCGGCACATGCGACATTTCAGGCGGTGAGGCGCTTTTGGCCGCGATCTAAGCCCAAATAATCTGTGTCAGACATCGTTGGGTGACGCCCCCGGTGTCTGGCACAGGCACATGATTGGCTCAGAGTGGTCTACCTGCACGGTGGCTGCGCCCGCGTAACCATCCATTTTAAGCGCCAGATCAATGTCCAGCAGGCTCAGCCCATCGCAATGGTGGGTGATCAATGTCACATCAACGACGTTATAGGCGTTGCGCCATTCTGGGTGGTGATCACTCTTTTCAGCCTGAAGTGCGGCGCGGCTCATAAAGGCCCACGCCTCGGAAAAGTTACGAAACTTCCAAATTTTACGCAGCGCATCGCGTCCTGGCACGGCGCCCCATCCGCTTTCGCCCAAAGCAGGCAACAGCGTGTCTCGTTGTGTTTTGGTCAAAAGCTCAGACATCTGCCGTCTCCTGTTATGCCGCCAAACCGCTAAACCCAACCAAAACGCCCCCGTGGGGTTGGGTGCCTAATGCCAGCTTGGGTAAAAAGCACCCTTGGGCGACAGGGTGAAAATTTCAGGTTCCGACGCTGTCACCCCAATTGAGTGTTCAAACTGCGCCGACAGCGATTTATCGCGGGTCACGGCTGTCCAATCATCAGCCAAAACCTTGGTCTCGGGCCGCCCCAGATTGACCATCGGTTCAATCGTAAAAAACATCCCCTCTTCCAGCACAGGCCCTGAACCGGGACGGCCATAATGCAAGACGTTGGGGGGCGCATGAAACACCCGCCCCAGACCATGCCCGCAGAAATCCCGCACAACCGACATACGCTCGGCCTCAACATAAGACTGGATGGCATGACCGATATCGCCAAAGGTATTGCCAGGACGGGCCATTTCAATGCCACGCATCAACGCATCATGGGTGACCTGAATGAGCCGCTCGGCCTTTCGCGCAGGTGGGCCGGCAACATACATCCGCGATGTATCGCCAAACCAGCCATCCACGATCACGGTCACGTCGATGTTCAAAATATCACCCTGCTGCAAGATCTTGCGGCTGGGAATGCCATGACAGACGACATGATTAACCGAAATACACGACGCATGCTGATAGCCGCGATAGCCAATAGTGGCCGAAATCGCGCCCATATCATCGACCATCTGCGTGATGACGCGGTCAATTTCTTCGGTCGTTGTGCCAGGAAACAC
Organism: uncultured Paracoccaceae bacterium; assembly: GCA_937895435.1. Lineage (GTDB taxonomy): Bacteria > Pseudomonadota > Alphaproteobacteria > Rhodobacterales > Rhodobacteraceae > CALAXT01. The sequence goes on from CALAXT010000059.1 coordinate 17,606, forward strand.
CAGCGGCGCCATGGCATCTAAAATCTCGGCCGCAACGCGGCCAGCCTTGTGCATTCCCGCAAAATCCGCATCTTCATAGATACGAATACCCTCTTTGGTCATGCGTCCACGCAATTCTTTCAATGCACCATCCCGTCGCTGTGCCTTTTCACCATAATGTGAAAACTACCCAAGATTTCCTTGCTTGGCCAGTGCCTGCGTGCCTATGGCCATTTGATCCTGTAGGGCAACAGGTTTATAGCTTACAAAAAACATGATGAGGAACAAATGACAAATCCAACCGCCGCGATGCTTGTGATTGGCGATGAAATCCTGTCGGGGCGCACACGCGATTCCAACATGCACCATCTGGCGGGCGAGTTGACGCGCCATGGCATCATTTTGCAAGAGGCGCGGATGATCGCCGATGATCACGAAACAATCGTGGCGGCCGTAAATACATTGCGGGGGACGCATGATCATCTGTTCACGTCAGGTGGGATTGGGCCGACACATGATGACATTACAGCCGATGCGATTGCCGCTGCCTTTGGGGTGACAATCGACATACGCGATGATGCGCGCGCTTTGCTGGCCACACACTATGCCCGCTCGGGTCAAGAGCTAAACGCCGCACGGCTGCGCATGGCGCGTATTCCCGAGGGTGCGCGGTTGATCGAAAACCCGGTGTCAACTGCGCCTGGATTCTCACTGGGCAACACGCATGTTATGGCGGGTGTGCCAAATGTGTTTCAAGCGATGCTGGCTGGTTTGTTGCCAAATCTGACAGGTGGTGCACCACTGCTTAGCCAATCGCTGCGGGTCGAGCGTGGCGAGGGCGATGTGGCCGCACCGCTGGGCGCGCTGGCGCAGGAATTCCCAGACCTGAGCTTTGGGTCCTATCCGTTCAATCGCAATGGCGCACATGGCACCAATCTGGTGGTGCGCGGCACCGATGCCCCCCGGCTTGAAGCCGCGATGCTGGCGCTCTGCGCGCTGTTTCCGGACGGGATGACATGATTCTGACCGCCAACGACGTTTTTTTTGCGCTTGAGGCCAGTTGGCCCGCCGCCAGCACAACGCCGATTGGCCCTTGGTGGGTGCGCACGGGTTTAGGGGGGGGCAAACGGGTTTCAGCAGCATCGCAACGACGCGTTGGCGATAGCGCAACCGATCTGCCCTATCAATCGCGCTTTGAGCAACTGCACCCAACCGATCTCAGCCAAGCTGAAGCGGCGATGCAGGGATTGGGGCAAAACCCGCTGTTTGTCCTGCGCCCAGATGAGCCAAAACTGGATCAGATGCTGGCTAATGCCGGTTATCGCCTTATTGATGAGACCCTGATCTATGCTATTCCAGTGGCAGATTTGGCAGCCCCACTGGCGCCGCTGGCAGTCATTGCGGCATGGCCCCCTTTGGCCGTCACAAAAGCGCTTTGGGACGATGCGGGCATTGGCCCTGATCGGGTGAACGTGATGGTGCGCGCGATCGGCCCCAAGACCACGCTAATGTCACGCATTGGCAATACGCCAGCGGGGGGATGTTTTTTGGCGATGGCAGGTGAGGTTGCGATGCTGCATGCACTGGAAATGCGCCCTGATTTGCGCCGTCAGGCCGGTGGTTGCAACCTGTGCATCGGCGCGGCCAACTGGGCCACTGAAGCAGGCGCGCAATGGCTGGCGCTGGCCGTCACCACAGCCAACATCCCGGCCCGCAGGCTTTACGAAAGCTTAGGGATGCAGGTGGTGACGCGTTATCACTATCGGATGTGGGGGGCTAGTGGTGGCTAAACCCGCCAGCATCAGTGGTTTCATAGCCCAGCTGTGCGCAGGGCTCATGGTGCTGGGTGGCGGCGCTCAAACGGCTGCAGCCCTTGATTTGACATTTGCACATGCGCACGTGCGCACGGCCAATCAGACAGATGACTTGGCACAAGTGCAGTTTTTGACCGGCCCTTGGGTCTGGCCTAAAGGCGCACCCCAGCTTTTGGCAACAGGGCAGATGCGCCAGCGCGCCTATCGCATCTCTGCCCCTGACCTGCAGCCCTTGGCCATATTGGGGCCTTTGCGCGACCAAATCATAAAAGCGGGCTATCAGATTGGTTTTGAATGTGGTGCGGCGCAATGCGGTGGCTTCGATTTTCGCTTTGCGCTGCCGCTGTTGTCTGAACCGCAGATGCATGTTGATTTGGGAAGATATCAATACATTTTTGCGCAAAATCAACAGGGCCATCTGTTAATGCTTATCGTCAGCGCAAGCTCTGATGCCGGATATGTGCAACTGAACGAACTGGGCCCACAGAGCTTGCCACCCCTGCAAAACGCTGCACGACCCGCCAAAGTAAAAGCCCCAAGCCCAGCCATGCCCCACAGCCCATCCACACAAACAATGGCCCAGCACCTTGCCCGTGCAGGGTTTGCCGTGTTGGAAGACGTGCGTTTCACGCCAAATTCTGCGGAACTGGCTGCAGATGCCCCCGCAGGTCTGGCGGCCTTGGGTGAATATCTGGCCCAAGATCCCACGCGCGCGGTCATTATTGTCGGTCACACCGATTCATCGGGCGAACTTGCCAGCAATATGGCACTGTCAAAAGCCCGCGCACAATCGGTAGCCGCGTGGCTGGCACGCCAGCCGGGCATTGTCCCAAGCCAAGTGACAGCCGAGGGTGTCGGCCCTCTCGCCCCACGTGACAGCAATGCCACCCCCCTGGGGCGGATCAAAAACCGCAGGGTTGAGGTTTTGCCCGCGCCCGCGCAGCTGCGCTAGAGCCGCGCCCTAAGTCGCCTCGGGGGTCACTGTAACACTTGGGGCTGTAGGTTTATCGGTCAAACCCTGCAACGCTTCGGGATTGCGCAACCAGACATCACGTTGGGCAAAGGGAATTTCGATCCCCTCTTGGGCGAAACGCGCGATGATTTCATGGTGCATGTCCGAGCGCACATTCAGCATGTAATTCACATCGCGCAAAATTACACGAATTTCAAAGTTCAGCGAATCCGCCCCCAGCCCGTTCAGATAAACCGCAGGCAACGGGTCGGGCGACACCATCGGATGGGCGCGGGCGATTTCCAACAGCACGCGTTCGACATGCCGGGTATCGCTGCCATAGGCCACGCCCACTGGCACGATCAATCGGCCACGCATGTTAAAGCGGGTCCAGTTGGTCACGGCGCCCGACACCAGATCAGCGTTTGGCACGATTACATTCGTACGATCAAAGGTCTCAATCCGGGTTGAGCGTACCGAGATCGAGCGCACATTCCCCATCACGCCTCCCACCTCGATCCAATCGCCCTCACCAATCGGACGTTCAATTAACAAAATGATGCCAGACACAAAGTTTGACACGATATTTTGCAAACCAAAACCGATACCCACCGACAATGCGCCCGCCACGATCGCCAAGCCCGATAAATCAATCCCAGCCGCGTTTATCGCGATCAGCCCCGCCAAAAATATCCCAGCATAGCCCACACCTGCGACAACGGCATTCTGACCACCATTATCCAACGTCGTGCGCGGCAAAATAGAGCTGCGCAGCGCCCCTTGTAGTAGCCGCGTAATGCCATAGCCTGCCGCGAACAACAGGCCAAACACCGCAAAATTCGTGGGTGAAATGCGGGTTTCCCCAAAGGAAAATCCCGCATTGAACCGCACCCAAATTTCAACCAAATCTGCAGGACGGGCGCCCCAGATCAGCGCCAACACAGGCAGCGCCGCAATCGCCAGCCCAAAACCCACCAACAGCGGCAACAATGCATCTTGCTTGCGCTCTTCATGGCGCAGCAAAAGCGCATAAAGTTCAGCAGCCAGATATTGCAGCACGATAACGCCCGCAATCACCCCCAGTGTCAGCGCCGCCGGAAAGACCATCGCAAGCCCAGCCGCAATATAACCCGCCACCGCAAGCAATGGCCCCAAAGCACCAATCACCACAGCCCCTAACCCAATCAGACGGATCATTCGGGTCGGATAGCTGACCGGATCACCTGATTGCTCAGAGTTTTGCACATGGCGGCGCAGCAATTGCCCAAGCCGGAACACCATCAAACCCGCCAGTGTCAACAATGGCAAGCTCATCACAGACAAAGCCTGCTCAGAAAGGTCTGCGGGCGGGAACAGCGCCAAACGTATCTGTTCTAACCCATAGGTCAGCCCCAGAAATGTCGCATGAAACCGCCCCTCGGCCCGGCGTTCCGCCGACAGCATCAAAAGCGCCTCATTCGGGTCTGTTGCAGCGTCAGAGGGAAAGATCTGCATGCCCAACCAGCGCGCCAAAACAACCGACACCCCAGCCGCGGGCAAAGCCGCCAATAAATTGGCCCCCACCAACCCCACCATGCCGCTCAGCTTCACCGCCTCAATCAGCGCAAACAGGCCCAAAAGCGGCAACAAAATCAAACCAAATGACAGCCCAAGCGCGGCAATGCTGCGCATCCGTACCGAAGCGCCCTGACACACCCGCTGCGACACACCCTGCACCCAAGCCCGACCTTGGGTCAAAACCGCAATCGCAAACACCAGATAGGCCAAGATCAGCGGCAGATTTCCACGCAGTTCATCTTGTTGTGCGGGCGTGCCCCAAGCATTTGCGACCTCTTGACCGAACGACAGCATGGTTTGACTGAACGTCCCCAATGCGGCGGGCCAATTGGCGGGATTAAGCGGGCTGGGCATCAGCTGCATCAGCTCACGCGCTGTGCGGTCGCGCAGTGTGCGGTCAATTTCGCGGATCATCGTCTCGGCGCGCCGATAGGCCTCATCAGCGGCGAGGCTGGGGGCTTGCGCCAAACTCAACGTCTTTGACAACGCCTTGCGCCGGTCAGCTATATCTGACGGCTCCGCGGTGCCATCCGTGGGCTCTGGCCCAAGTGCCGCAATCTGACTGCGCACCGCTTCGATATCCGGACGGACGGCATTTTGAAAATCAAAAAATCGGCTGCGCCACGTAGCAAGACCCGCGCGGAGCTGCTCTAGCGCCAGATTTGAGGTGCGCGGATCTGCTATTTCGCGCTCAGCCGCGCGGGCAAATGTTTCCCATTTCTGAAAATCAGGCGCGGTAGAGGTTTGGGCCTGCGCCACAGCACTGAACACCGCCCATTGCCCAGAAAGCGGTGCCACAGCAACAGACAGCCCACCGCTCCCGATCACCAAAGCAAACAGCCAAAACCGCAACGACAATCGCACCCACCGCAAACCCATACGCTCTACCCTTCAAATACAGATGGTAATGCCGGCCCCGCCTGCACAGACGAATCAAGCCAGTGCGGCACCGGCAAGTTCTTTTCGCGCAAGAACGCCGGGTTATACAGCTTTGACTGATAGCGCGTGCCATAGTCGCACAGAATGGTGACAATCGTGTGCCCCGGCCCCATTTCACGCGCCATCCGAATGGCACCCGCCACATTCACCCCAGACGAGCCGCCCATGCAAAGCCCCTCGTGCTGCAACAAGTCAAAGACGATCGGCAGCGCCTCTTGGTCAGAAATGCGCCAGGACATATCAGGGCGGAACCCTTCAAGGTTGGCAGTAATGCGGCCCTGCCCGATGCCCTCAGTGATTGAAGACCCAGGCGCATCAAAGGCGCCTGTGGTGTAATAGGCATGCAGCGCGGCACCCTCCGGGTCGGCCAACGCGACTTTCACGCCCTTGGGCTGCAACGCCATACCCATACCCGCCAGCGTGCCCCCCGTACCCACAGCGCAAACAAAACCATCAACTTTGCCGTCGGTCTGGCGCCAAACCTCAGGCCCGGTCATGTCGATATGGGCTTGGCGGTTGGCGATATTGTCAAATTGGTTCGCCCAGACAGCGCCATTTGGTTCTGTCTTAGCCAGCGCCTCAGCCAGACGGCCAGAATAGCGGATATAGTTGTTTTGATCTCGATAAGGGACGGCTGGCACCTCAACCAATTGCGCACCTGCCAACCGCAGCATGTCTTTTTTCTCTTGGCTCTGCGTCTCAGGAATTACGATGACGGTGCGAAATCCCATGGATGCGCCGACAAGCGCCAAGCCAATACCTGTGTTGCCAGCGGTGCCCTCAACGATTGTGCCACCGGGCTGCAACGTGCCGCGGGCAATCGCATCCCGAATGATAAAGAGAGCAGCGCGATCCTTGACCGATTGGCCGGGGTTCATGAATTCGGCCTTGCCATAAATATCGCAGCCGGTGATTTCGCTGGCTTTGCGCAAACGGATCAAAGGAGTGTTGCCGACAGCCTCGGCCAGATCGCGGTAAAGTGCCATGGCATGCCCTTTTTATAAACCCATGTTTCTACCTAAGCCGCCCAGTCGCTGAACTCAAGCCAGCCGAGGTCTAGGCTAAGGCGCATCGTGCAACGTGCCGCGCCGAGATTCCAACCAAAAGGCGGTCAAGATCAGTGGACCAGTCGCACCCTCTCCAGAACGGATCAGCGCCATCAAATCATCAAACGCCAAAACATGGGCGCGAATATCTTCATCTTCGGCCGCGATGCCCGCAATTCCACCCGCACCATCTGGCAAATCAGCAAGCCCGACAAAGGAATAGACAAATTCGCTTTTTGCCCCCGGCGATGGATAATAGCTGGCAACAGGTATCAAGCGGTTCAGCGCTATGCACGCCTCTTCGGCCGCCTCGCGCCGTGCGGCGTCTGTCGGGGTTTCCCCCAGATCGATTCGCCCGGCGATGGCCTCTAGCGTGAAGGGTTGGGGATCGCCACGGCCCAAGGCGCCGGGGCGGAACTGTTCGACCACCAGCACGCGGTCACGCACCACATCATAGGGCAAGACCGTTACCGCATCGGCCGACACAAATGCCGCCCGCGACATCAGCCGCGATTGCCCACCCGCAAAACGGCGCAGCCGCAGGTCATATTCCTCAATTGCGAAAAACTGATCATACGGGCGGCGAAGATCGGCAAGCGTCACATCACCCGGCGCCGTCTGGTGGCGCACTGTGGTTGGCCGCGCACCTTCCTGCACTTCGCGCTCTGCCCGCAGGCGGGCCGCAGCACGCAGCATCAACAGCGCAAAATGGCCAGGCCTTTGGGCCTTTGGGGCCGCGTCCCATGCGTCGGCCCAACGTGATGCGGCCAGACTGGCGGCCGGGGCAAAACGGTCCGACCAATCCCGCTCGTCCCAAAGGGCTGCAGCCTGACCTATCGCAGCCATAGCGGGTTCATCTGGCAAAAGTGTCAGTGCATGAAACACATCCACCCCGCATGACACAGGAAGTTTTGCCACCCGCTGCCCCAATGCTTGCGCAAATCCCAAAAAGCGGGCCGTGATGTCATCAGAAACATCGCAGTAAACGCAGCCCTCAACCTGGCTATTTTCTGCCGCCGCCACATGCGGCCAAAACGCAGCACCCGCACAGGCCCTAAGCCCATAGCCCGCCAACACCGCCGTCTGCCCCACCGCCAAATCAGGCACCAGCCCCAAACGCCACGCCAAATCGGGCACATCCGCACTGAGCGGGCCACAGAGAAACAAATGCGTCATTTTTTATCCGATTCAGAACCAACGGCTGTGTCAGAACCGTATCACCGCCACCGCCGATTCGCCCATTCACACAGCAAACCCGCCAGTATGCCGCCAACAAAAAGCGTCACGAGCACATCGGGCGCATTCAGCAGCGATGCATCATCCACGACATATTGGAAATATCCCACCATCGATTCCGAAATCGTATCAAATTTTTTACGCAAAGCCGCCTGAATTGTTTGATAGGCTGCAAGGCTCATCAAAGCGCCCACAACCATCGTCACCATAGCACTGATCCCTGCAAGCGCTGCGGCCAACATCCCCTGCCCCACGCGCGGTCCCAGCACAAACCAGCCCGTCAAAAGCCCCAATCCGCCTATAAAAATTGACAAGGTCTCCAGCGATATTTTAATCGATCCATCCGAAATCATCGATGGAACACCCAACCAAGTGGCCAGCGCGACATGAGGTTTAAGCATTTCTCCCGCCAAGAACCCCAGCAAAGCAAAGGACAGCGCAGCGACAAACTTGGCAGCTGTGGGCATTTCACTTTCCCTTGCAATAACAACCATGACGGTGCGCCGTCTTTAGCGCATAGTGCGCTGATTGCAAAATCACAAATGGAAAACCTGTCCAGTCAGCCACAAACCTTTGCCCCCGATCAGGCTGGGCGGCGCACCGTGATTTGGGTCACATCGCAATTGCCACTGACAAACGTTGCTGCGCACGAAGTAAGATACAGGTTCCACATCCGCTGAAACCGCGCATCAAAACCCATCGGTGCGATTTGATCCCAACGCGCATTAAACACGTCATGCCAACGGCGCAGAGTTTGGCTGTAGCTTTCTCCAAATTCGATGGAATGGCTAAAGGACAAACCAGCGCGATCAATTTCTTTGCGTAACGCGCCAGGGCTGGGCAACATCCCACCGGGGAAGATATATTTTTGAATAAAATCGACACCGCGGCGATAGGCGGCGTAGCGGCGATCGGGAACGGTGATAATTTGCAATGTCGCCTGTGCGCCGGGTTTAAGACGCGCGCGCAACACATCAAAATAAACTGGCCAGTATTTTTCGCCAACCGCCTCGAACATCTCAATGCTGGCGATACCGTCAAAGCTGCCGGTTTCATCGCGATAGTCTTGCATCTTTATCTCAACCAAATCTGACAGGCCTGCTGCGCGAATGCGGTCCACTGCGTAATCATGTTGGGCTTGGCTGATGGTTAAACCCGTCACCCGCAGCCCACGTTCACGCGCTGCGTATTCGGCAAACCCACCCCAGCCACAGCCAATTTCCAACACATGATCGCCGGGCTTCACGCCCATCTGATCAACCATACTGGCGTATTTCTGCTCTTGCGCTTTTTCCAGCGTTTCTTGGCCGGTGCGAAATAAAGCCGATGAATAGGTCATCGAGCCATCCAACCACATTCCATAAAACGCATTGCCCAAATCATAGTGATAGCTGATGTTACGACGGGCTTGGGTTCGGCTGTTTGACCGCCACCAATGGCGCAGCCGTTCAAACGCACGCACGAAAGCCATGCCGGGAAACCCGTCATAAAGCTTTTCGTTGTCGATGTGCACCAAATCCATGAACCTCTGCAGGTCAGGGCTGGACCAGCCACCCTCAAGATAGGCCTCGCAAAAGCCCAGATCGCCTTCGCGGATCAAGCGGGCAAAAATATCATCATCATGGATATGGACCTCGGCCACGGCGCCAGGGTTTGGGCCTTCGGCGCGGAAGCGGCGGCCATCCGGCAAAATGAAATCCAACCGACCACTGTTCATATGGCCCAAGACTGTCATAACCTGCGGAAAATAACGCGGCAAATTCTTCTGCCCGGCGGTCGTCGTAAGTGGCGTCATGCGAGATCTGTTCCTGTTATTTTTGTGGTTACTAGCGCAAAGCCTGTGTCACGCTCAAGCGGTTCTGTCACGCGCGGCATAGGCCGCCAAAGCGGCCGCGCGGCCGTCGGCCAAACCAATGAGCGGCTTGGGATAGGGGGCCGTTGGATACAGCCGCCACGCGCGCGGCACCGCATCAAAAAATGCCAGTGCATCATGGCCTGGGCGCGGTGCAATTTCAGCGATAAAACGGCGGCGATAGGCGGCGTTGGCATCAAATTTCTCAGCCTGTGTTTCAGGGTTGAACACCCGAAAATAGGGGGCTGCATCCGGTCCACAGCCTGCCACCCACTGCCAACCCAGCGCATTGGCTGCGGGATCCCAATCTATCAGGCACTCGGCAAACCACTGCTGGCCAATGCGCCAATCCGTCAGCAAATGTTTCGTCAAATAAGACCCAACGATCATCCGAGCCCGGTTGTGCATGGTTCCAGTCACATACATCTCACGCATGCCGGCATCAACAAAGGGCACGCCAGTGCGCCCTTGCCGCCAAGCCTCTGCCTTTGGGCCATCCCCAGCCCACGGAAAGCTGTCCCATTCAGGGCGCCAATTGCGTGTGGCGATTTGCGGGGTGTGATGCAGCAAATGATACGAAAATTCCCGCCAGACCAATTCTTTTAAGAAATGCTCAGCCCCAGCCTGACCACCTTGCATTGCGGCAAAACCAGCATGCCAGATTTCACGCGGGCCAATTTCGCCATAAGTCAAATTTTCTGAAAGACGCGATGTTGCGGGCTGGCTGGGAAAATCGCGCGCGGTTTTGTAAGTGCCGACAGCACCGGCCAAAAACTGTTGCAACCGGGCCTGCGCCCGCGCGGCACCGACAGCCACGTGCCCCTGAACGACAGCCGCCCCCCGGTTCATGGCCTGCCCCATATTCCAATCAGCCAAACGGTCGGACACGGGCCACACCAAGGGGCTGCTCAGGGTTTGGGGCGCGGGCAAACAGGGCGCAATATCGCGGCCCCGCACGGCGTTCCAAAACGGGGTGTAAACGCGGTAAAACCCGCCCGAACCCGTCTCGACCTGCCAAGGTTCGTGCAGCAAATGGCCTGGATGACTGACGGCTGCGATGCCCTCTGCCTTTAGCGCAGCCTTCACCGCCTGATCGCGCGCATTAGACTGCGGGTTGTAAAGCCGGCCCCAATGCACCGACTGCGCACCGGTCTGTGCAATCAGGTCACGTATCACATCAAGGGCTGGCCCAAGGCGCAAAATCAGCCGCGATCCACGCGCCGCAAGTATCTCGGAAAATTCAGCCAACCCCAAGCCCAGACGCCATTTTGCGGCTGCGCCCAAATCTTGGGTTTCTGCGTCCAAAATAAACACAGGCAAAACCGCACCCTGTGCGGCCGCGGCCACAAGCGCGGGATTATCAGACAGCCGCAGATCGCGGCGGACCCACCATATCGTTGAAGCTTGGGATGACATTGTTGCCTTTCAGCGGGGGATCGCGCCGCCAAGGCGCTGGAATTACAACACCTGATCTAGCGCGCGGATCAATTGGTCAACCTCAGACTTGGTGGTATAATGCACAAAGCTCATCCGCAGCACGCCCCGATCAAGATCAATGCCCATCGCGCGCAACGGACGCACAGCATAGAAATCGCCCCCCCCCGCCATAACACCGTGGCTGGCCAATGCCTGCGCCACAGGTTCAGCCGCGCGATCCAGTGCGATTGCAACCGTCGGCGCACGATCCGCCGCGTGCCGCGACCCCAGCAGCCGCAGATCGTTGCGCGCCGCCAGATAATCCAGCAGCGGTTGCAACAGCGTCTCTTCTGCAGAACGCATCAAATCGTGAACCGCTGCACCACGCTGCACCGCTGAGGCATTCTGCGCCGCCCCAGCAAAATGATGGGCATAAAGTGCCTCGATATAATCAGCCATACCAGCACAGGCAGCCACCTGCGCATGATCAGGACCAGCGGGCGTAAAGCGCTTGTAAAGCGTGTCGGCGTTGAAAAAATGCCCCTGATAGGGCAGTTTCATTCCCAATTCACGCCGAATGACCATGATGCCCTGATGCGGCCCATAGGTTTTATAAGCAGAAAACAAATAAATATCGGCCCCCAATGCCCCCACATCGGGCAGGCCGTGTGGGGCATAGCTGACACCATCCACGCAACACACCGCCCCGACCGCGTGCGCCATTGTCACAATTTGCGCCACTGGATTGATGTCGGCCACCACATTTGAGCAATGCGGAAAACAAACCAGTTTGACATTCTCATCTAAAATACTGGCCAAATCTGCCAGATCTAACCGCCCGGTGTCAGGGTCGATCTGCCACTCGCGCACCTCGATGCCATCATCGGCCAAACGCCGCCAAACGCCTGAATTTGCTTCGTGATCCTGATTGGTGACAATAATGGCCTGACCGGGTTTCATCCATGTTCGAAACGCTTGCGCCAGCACATAGGTATTGGCACTGGTTGACGGGCCAAAAGACAGTTCATCCCCCGCAACACCCATCAGCGCCGACAGACGGCTGCGCGCCTCATCCATTTCAGCACCGCCCAATTCAGATGCAGCATAGGGCGCATAGGGCTGCACTTTGCGCTCGGTGTAAAAGCGGGTCAGACGGGCAACCACCTGACCACAAGGATAAGACCCACCCGCGTTTTCAAAAAAGGCCTGCCCCTGCAGGGATGGCACCTGAAACGCAGGAAACTGGGCGCGCACAAAAGCACTGTCAAGCTGGGGCATCGCATATCCAATCAATCATTGCCCGCGCACCCCGCGCGGGTCAGGTTTGTGACCTCTATCCTAGCCATGACGCGGACCGAAACAAGGGCGCATAGGCACGCGGCCAAAGATCGTGGCGGCATTGGAAATCTTTGGCTCTTTCACGCAAAGAATCACCGCTTCGGACTTGAGCGGATAGCCCCTTGTGCCTAAACATAACAACGCGCACGTTTTTGCCGCCACCATCGACACAGAATTCAACACCTAAACCAACAAAGGGAAAGACCGCATGACCCTCCGCAAGACCCTGCTTGGCACGGCCACGCTCACCCTGTTTGCTCTGCCGACCTTGGCACAAGACGCCGATCTTATGGTGTTTGACTGGTCAGGTTTCGAAGATCCAGAACTGCACCAAGCCTATACCGAAAAATATGGCAGCAGCCCCAGCTTCAGCTTTTTTGCCGATGATGACGAGGCGTTCCAAAAGATTGCATCGGGATTTAAAACCGACGTGGCGCACCCTTGCAGCCAGATGATCGGCAAATACCGTGACGCGGGGTTGATTGAGCCTTGGGATACCAGCCGCATTGCTGAATTTGGCAACCTGAATCCGGCTTTCCTGAACTCATCCGTGTTCCAAGACACCAGCGGCACATGGTTCCTGCCCACCGATTGGGCCTCGACCGCAATCGCTTGGAACACCGAAAAAGTGCCTGCTGCTGACGTTGCATCGCTGAACGTGTTTCTCGATCCCAAATATGCAGGCCGGGTGTCAATTGCCGATAACACGGATGATGCTTGGGCGCTGGCACTGCTGGCCACGGGTGTGTCCGATTGGACATCGGTATCAGACGCGCAATTTGCCGCCGCAGCCGAATGGATGCGCAAAGCCCATGCCAATGTGCGGGTCTATTGGCAAGATCCCGCTGAATTGGCACAGTTGATGGCCAGCGGTGAGGTTTTGGTGGCGTGGTCATGGCCCGACAGTGTGACGCAGCTGCAATCCGATGGCTATCCAATCGGCTTTCAGCGCGAAGCGGCCGAAGGGTCATCAGCGTTTCTTTGCGGCTATATCAACATCAAAGATGGGCCAGGCAGCGAAGACAAAGCCTATGATTTCATGAATGCTTGGTATGAAGATCGCAGTGCCGCAGCACTTTTGAACAACTTTGGCTATGGCCATGCCAACGCCAAGGCGATGGGGCAGTTTGATGCCGCAACGCTGACTGGCAGTGGGTTGGGCGATTTGGCTGTGCCGGTTCTAAACCAATTGCCGATCCCGGGCGATGTGCGCGGGCATATGCAAGAAGAGTTTGAAAAGGTTAAAGCTGGTTTCTAATCAAACTGCAGTTTTAAATAAGATTGGCGCTTCCCCAACGGGTGGCGCCTTTTTTGTGGCGGCGGCCCAGACCAAATGCGCCTTACTTGCCCAACGCCCTGCTTTTGCCCCCCGAAACCAGCAAAGCAACATCGGCCAGCGCAACCATCGGCGACAGTCCCGGCGGCACTGCCAGATAACGCGCGCGCCATTCGGGTTGAAACGACTGTTTGAACGCACGCAATGCTTCAAAGTTGTCAAACAAACCAGCATGTGGAAACAAAACTACCCCCACCCGGTTCCAAAGCCGTCCCGTGCGACGCGGTGATAACCCAGCCAATGGTGCCATGCCCAAGCTTAGCTCTTGCCCACCCAAGGCGCGGTAATGTTCGATCAACGACAAAAACAAAAACTCCATAAGCTCGGGCCCCTGTTGGCTCCGAAAACGCACCATATCAACACCATAGCGCCCACCCCGCCCTGGGAGCAGAATGTTGGCAAAGCCCACCACCTGCCCAGCATGACGTATCAAAGCGATATCAGTTTCATTCAGGTATTCCGGGCTAAATCGCCCAACCGAAAACCCGTTTTCGCGGCCTGTCTTTGCTGCCCCCGCTTGTGCTGAAAACATGGCCAATTCTGCGATCAGCGCAGGGGAATGCGGCGCTGGCACCACCTCAACACGAAAGCCTGCGTGCTGCTTTTGGCGAAACGCCGGACGCATTGCCTGAGCGTTGGTATTTTCCCAAGAAAATTTTTGCAGTGCGATGACAGCCTCTGCGCCGATTTCATGCACCGTTAGCCCTATTTCTGTCCAGACAGGCAGATGGGCCGCGCTGATTGCATAAAAAATCGCCGCACCGCCCTGCGCCTCAGCCATCTCGATGAAATCTTGCGCCAACCCCACCAAAGCCGGCACGCCCGTATCCTCAACCATGATCGGATCGCCATAGGCAATCAACAACCGCCCACGTCGGCCAAACATCACAAAACCCATGCCATTCTCATCAAAATGCACAGCCTTATCGCCCGAAAAAACCAAACAGGCCTGCGGATCAGACTGCTGGCGCACCAGCGACATCGCGCGCGCGCCCCCCCCTTGCAGCGGCGGCATTTGCCTGCGCGTGGGCTGCAATGCGGTATAAACAGCAAAAAACAAAAACACCGCCGATCCCAAAATCCCAGCACGAAGCGCGCGGGGGGTATCAGCGCGGGCCGAAAAATCTACCCAAAGATCATGCGAATAAGGTGTGGTTTCATGCACAAAGAAAAAGAACGCCCCAACCGCTGCCATAATGGCCAACACCAGCGCAAACCACGCCGGGCCAAACACGCCCTCGGTCAATTTCGTATGCCTGTGAAACGCACCTGAAAATGGCACAAGCGCCACAGCACTTATCGCCAAAATAGCTGCACTTTCTAGATCAAGATCATTGGAAACTGCAGCCAATATCCCGCCTGCCAGGGTGATCAACGTCAGCCAATAGGCCCCAGACACCCGGCGCACCAAACCATGTGACAAAATCAACAGCACCACACCCGCCACCGATGACAACAGTGTACCGCCCTCTCGGAGAATGGCCGCAATCAGCTCGCCCTCATGCACCGTGCTGGCGCGTGCTGTGGGCCAAACCGACACCAGCAAAAGATACGCCCCAAGACAAAGCACAAGAAAGCCCACCAGCCCTGGCACAATCCCACTGATGGCTGCAAACGCCGGACGCAGGGCCGCAGGGACATCGCCAAAGCGCCGGGTGATAAACCCACCCGCATGCCGCGCTTCGTTAAACGACACCATCAAGAACGCGACCGCAAAAGGCAGCAGGTAATAGACGATACGAAACATCAGCAGCCCCGCCGCCACATCGCCAACAGCACTTCCCTCGGGCATTGCCGCCATAATCACAGTTTCAAAAACACCCACCCCACCAGGCACATGGCTGAGAACCCCCACCATGGTGGCAGCGGCATAAATCGCTATGAAAGCGGGAAAATCTGGGATGCCTGCGGGCAGCAACAGATAAAGCGTCAGGGCCGCCATCACGACATCGGCGAAATTGGCAACTAGTTGCACAATTAAAATCCGCACCGGTGGCATCGCAAATTCAAAGCGCCAAAACCGCAACACGCCACCAAACGCCGATATGCCAAACACCAGCACAAACATCCCAACGCTGCCCGCAATGGCCCAAAGCCGCACCACATCAGCGGCCAGCGGAATAAGCCCTTGCAACGCCGACGGGTAAACCGCCAGAGCCGTGATCCCGATCCAGGTCAACCCAACCCCCATCGCGATCGCGATATATGAGGACAACGCCGCCACTTCGAACCCGTTCAATCCAAAAGCAGCATAAATGCGATAGCGCACGGCACCGCCAGAAATCACACTGATCCCGATCGTATTGCCAAAGGCACAGCCCAAAAAACTGCCAAGCGCCACCACACGCCCGGGCATCGGCTTTTCCAAAAACTGCAACGCCGACCAATCATAACCCATCAGGGCCACATAACCGATCGCCGTCGCACAAATCGCCCACACCAGATTGCTCAGCGGTGTCGCACGCATTTGTGCAAAAACATCCGCCGCATTCACCGATTGCATCAGATGAAACAACGCATAAAGGCCCAAAGAAAACAGCAAAATTCCGATCAGAATCGGAAGAGACCTGCGCGCAAGCATGCGCAGCTGCGCGTTCATCAAATTCATATCATAATCTTTCAGGGCGCAAGCTATCGCTTGGGCACTGCATCGCAAAATTCGCTTGGCTGTGAAAGCGTCTTTTTAGCACGCGCCCACGACAGGCCAACAGAATGCGCCACACACGCGAAACACAACCGTCAGACAGCGCAATCACGGCAAAAAGGCGTGGCGGGCAGTGTGTCAAGACGTTCGTCCGAAACCTTTTGTCCGCAGGTCACACAAATGCCATAGCTGCCATCTGCAATCCGGCCAAGCGCCGCCTCAATCTGGCGCATTTCAGATTGCCCGGATTGGCCCATCCCCTCTAACACTTCGTCGCCTTCACGCTCGGCGGCCAGATCATCCCAATCTTTGGTATCGTGGTCCTCCAACTCAGTTTCAATATGGTGCAGACGGGCATTCAAAAAAGCGTGCCGGGCTTCCAGTTGGGTTTTGCGCGTTGAAATTGGGGTCATGTTCCGGCCCTCCTTGCCGATGTGTTGCAGCTTTAATTTACACCGACATCGGGCGAGCTGCTTTGATGAAAGTCAAGCTTTTCATAACAGACTTTGTCGGGCGGGCTCTTTTCTCACTGTGGCAAATGCAGTATACCATGCCAAAATGTTGTCGATGGATAGAACAAGGACAAAAGATGGATATCCGCACGCTGACCGACGCTTACGCCGTTTCCCCGCAGATCACGCCAGAAGACGTCGACGCGATCAAAGCGGCGGGTTTTACCACCATCATCTGTAACCGCCCCGATGCTGAGGTCCCCCCCGCGTTTCAGGCTGCAGCCATTGGCGCAGTGGCCTCTGCTGCTGGATTGGCCTTTGTGATCAACCCGGTCATAGGTGGCGCGCTGACGATGGAAAACGTGACAGCCCAGGCTGATGCCCAAGCCCACTCAACCGGTCCGGTGCTGGCCTATTGCGCCTCGGGCAACCGCTCGTCAATCGTTTGGGCGCTGAGCCAGGCTGGCAAAGCAAGTGCCGATGATCTGATCAGCGCAGGAGCCCGTTGGGGATATATGTTGGAAGGCCTCCGCCCTCAGATTGAGGCGCTCGCCGCACGAAACGCCTAAATCCCCCAACGGGGATCCTTTGACAGTGGGTCAGGCCACTGCGGTCTGCGACGGCAGTTTGGTGAGAGGGGCGGCGTCCATCTTGGCATCTGCCGTCTCTCCGCTGGCCTCGGACAAACGCACGGCTTTTTGGTGCTTGCTTTGACCCAAACGACCATGCCCAATCAACTTTTGGTTCGCGCCTTCCAGCCGAATTCTATCGAGTTGTGCGTTTGGCAGTGCCAACAGATCGCCTGGCTTTAAAGCAGCCAAATGCGCCAAGGTTAAAGACTGACGATGCAGCACAGCGTCAATCTGAACCGAGGCCGCCAAAACAGATTTTTCAAGCGCCATACTCCACCCTGGGTTGGCCTGCTTGGCAGGGGCGGGCAAAGAAGGCAGTGGCGGCGTGCCACGGCCTTTGGCAGGCAAAGCCAACATCAAAGCCCCTGTGCGCGCGCCCATCGAGATATTTAGCGAAACGCGAAACACACGATAGCTGGTTTCCTCTAATAACATCCCCAAGGGCCGCGGATCATCAATAAACGACGCATA